>JBBDSL010000097.1:0-98763 GCA_040904965.1 Wenzhouxiangellaceae bacterium | reverse complement strand
GAGGCGTTCAGCGAGCGATGCCGGCCGAATCCCTTCTCCAGGCGCAGCTCAAACCGTTTATTCTTCCACACCTGTTTTCCGCACCGGTCACCAGAAAAGATGAAGAAATACGACAACAACCCGTTGGTCTACGTGGCCGAATCGCCGATTCACGGCAAGGGCCTGTATGCGCGCAAAGCCCTCCCGAACGACACTTACATCGGCACCTATGAAGGGCCTGCAACGCAAAAGGACGGCATGCACGTATTGTGGCTCTACAACGAAGATACCAAGAAGTGGGAAGGCATCAACGGCCAGAACGAAATGCGCTTCCTCAATCACGCCAGCAAACCCAACGCCGACTGGTGGGGCAACGACCTGTATTCGATTCGCGATGTCGCAAAGGACGAAGAAATCACGTTTCACTACGGTGAGGATTGGGAATGAAAATCACTTCCTGGAACGTCAATTCGCTGAAGGTGCGGCTCGATCAGGTCATGGACTGGATCAACGCCAACCAGCCCGACGTGATCGGACTGCAGGAAACCAAGCTCAAGGATGAGAACTTTCCGGTCGAAGCCGTTCAGGCGGCCGGTTATCATGCGGCGTTTTCCGGCCAGGCCACCTACAACGGTGTCGCGCTGCTCAGCCGCGAACCGGGCGAGGATATTCAATCTGAAATTCCCGGCTTCGGCGACCCGCACAAGCGCGTCATCGCCGGCACCTTCAACGGCGTGCGCGTGATCAACCTGTACGTGGTCAACGGCAAGGCCGTCGGCGATGAAAAGTACGAATGGAAGCTCAAGTGGCTGGAAGCGGTCACGCGCTGGATTGCCGCGGAAGCCGAAACGCACCAGAAGCTCGTGGTCATCGGCGACTTCAACATCGCCCCGGAGGACCGCGACGTCCACGACCCGGAAGCCTGGCACGAAAAAATCCTGTGCTCGACACCGGAGCGCAATGCATTGAAGCAGATGCTCGAACTCGGGCTTGCCGACAGCTACCGGCTGTTCGACCAGCCCGAACGCGTCTACTCTTGGTACGACTACCGCCAGATGGCGTTCCGGCGCAAGATGGGCCTGCGCATCGACCTGGTGCTGGCCTCGAAGGCCATGGCCGAAAAATGCACCGCCAGCGAAATCGACCTGGAACCGCGCCGCAACGAACGCCCGTCGGACCACGCGCCGGTGAGCGCCGAATTCACGTTGTGAATCCCGTCGCGGTCGGGAGACCGCGTAGCCCGAGTAAGCGCAGCGCACCTGGGGCTTTTTACCACGGGCAATCTGGTTTTATAAGCATTAACCAGCCTCGATGGTGCGTTTCGCTACGCTTCACACACCCTACGAAACCACGGCGTTTTACGACCGAGCGAGCCACAGGCGTGGCAGCGCGACGTTGAGGATTTCGCGACCGAGTTAAACGCCGCAGACGTGATGTTTTTAACTACGGAAAGGATTCGCCTGAAAACGTAGCGAGCGGGTGGCTGACGGTGGCCGCCGGCGCGCAGTAGTTTTCAGGCGAACCTTCGCAAACCGTAGCGAGCGGGTGGCTGAGCGTGGCCGCCGGAGCGGAGGAACCGGAGTGTATATGCCAATACATGAGGATTCCGAGCACCGCCGGACGCGCTCAGGCGCACGCGCAGTAGGTTTGCGGAGGTTCGCTCAGGCGAATCCTGCGGGGGACCATTGCTCCATCATCTTCTTATGCGCCGCATCCAACCTCTCGGCCATCAGTCCGGAAAAACGCTTGATGACCTCGTAGCCGAATTCCGGGTCGGATTCGCACTCCTTCAGCACGGCCTCGCCATCGAATTCCAGCACCTTCGAGTCGGTCTCGGCGCGGGCGTTGAAGCTCCATTTAAACGGCGGCAGCAGCCATGACCAGCCTAGCACGCGGACCGACTTGAGCCGCTGGACCTGCAGCGTGGGGCCGGTCAGCGCCGGGACCTCGATCGAAATCTCACCGTCGATCAGCAGATAGAAGTGCCGTACCGGGTCTCCGCCGCGAAACAGGCAGACATTGTTTTCGACTGTCTTTTCCGTGGCGTGCGCGGCCAGTCGTTCGATGTGTTCGGCACTCATGCCGTTGAATACGGGCGCGTCGGACAACACTTGCTTGATGTTTTTCGAAGCCACGCTTGCTCTCCCGTTGTCGGTTGCTCAATGCTCAGGATACCGCAATCGGAGGCATCCCGATATCATTCAGCCGACCAACTGCTCCACGCCGCCTTCGAGGTTGTAGACCTCGGCAAACCCCTGCTTACGATAGTGCTCGGCCACCTCCTGGCTGGAAAGTCCCTTGTTGCAGACGAATACCAGCGCGGTGTTGCGGTCGACATCCTGAAGTTCCGTCATCAGGCCGGCGTCCAGCGGCCGGGCGAATTCCAGCGGCTGGCGCTCGCGGTCCAGTTCGTTGCGGGTATCGATGACGATGATGCGCTCGGCGGCATTGAGCCGCTGCTGCAGTTCGTCCGGGGTCATCTGCCGCACCGGCGGTGGCGCACCGGGCAGATCCAGCTTCAGGCCCTCGCCCTGTACGGTTTCCACCCAGTCGATTTTCGCGCCGCGCGCACGCTGGGCCGAGGCCAGATCCATCAACACGCTCAGGTCGCCGGCCGTCGACTCGATCTCGGTGCCGGATTTCGGACCCAGGTGAAACTGGGCATCCCAGTCCGAGCCGACCTTGAAATGCAGGTGCTGACCGGGATAGGCGGCCAGGAATTCGCCGATCTTTTCGGCCGCTTTCGGCGTGATCTCGATTTCCGGCGGCGTGCGGTCCGGGGCTTGAAGGCCGAACAGGTCGTGCAGCTCGCCGGCGTTGAACATCTCCATGATGATGTCGCAGCCGCCGACAAGCTCGCCGTCGACGTAGAGCTGGGGAATGGTCGGCCAGTTGCCGTATTCCTTGATACCCTCGCGGACATCGTTGTCCTCAAGCACATTAAACGACGCGTAGTCGCCTTCCAGCAACGTGTCCAGGGCACCGGCGGTCTGCGCCGAAAAGCCGCATTGCGGCATTTTGGGGGTACCTTTCATGAACAGCATCACCTTGTTGCCGGTGACCATTTGCTGAATGCGATCGCGGATTTCGGGGACTAGGGCCATAATGATTTCCTGCAATTCGAGAGCGTCAGTACCAAGTGTCTGGATGGGGCCGCACCGCGTCATGTTCAACCACGCGACGGAGTTCGGCAACAATTCACAGATTACAGGATTGGCGGAATTTTGCGGAAAACAAACAATACGGGCCAATTTGTGTAAACCTGTGGAGCGATTTCAGAACCGATGATCGGGCACCCGCCCGGAAAACAGACCTTACGCCATGACCAGAAACACCATTCAGCCGGCCAGCCGCGTCGCCGAGGTCCGCTACGAGATCCGCGGGCCGCTGGCCCGGCGGGCCCATGAGCTCGAGCGCCAGGGTCACGAGATCCTGCACCTGAATGTCGGCAACCCCGGCGCATTCGGCCTGCACGCGCCCGAGACCATGCGCCAGGCCGTTGTGCGCAACCTGCCCGGCAGCGACGCCTACGGCCCGCAAACCGGCATTTTTCCGGCGCGCGAGGCGGTGGCCATCCGCTTCCAGGAACGCGGGCTGGTCGATACCCGTTTCGGCCAGGTGATGATCGGCAACGGCGTTTCCGAGCTCGTCGACCTGAGCCTGCGCGCACTGCTGGAACCGGGCGACGAAGTGCTGATTCCGGCGCCGGACTATCCGTTGTGGACCGCAGCCACGGTGCTCAACGGCGGCCGGGCGGTCCATTACCAGTGCCGCGCCGAGAACGGCTTTCTGCCCGACCCGGACGCGCTGGAAGCGCAGATCACGCCGAAAACGCGCGCGCTGGTGGTCATCAACCCGAACAACCCCACCGGCGCGGTCTACCCGAAGGCGCTGCTGAAACGCCTGGCCGAAATTGCCGAGCGCCACGACCTGGTGCTGATGTCGGACGAAATCTACGACGCCATCACCTTCGACAATGCCGAATTCGTGCCCATGGCCACGCTGGTCGAAGATGCCTTATGCATCACCTTCGGCGGTCTTTCCAAGGTGTACCGCGCATGCGGCTGGCGGGTCGGCTGGATGGTTTTCACCGGCGAACTGGACCGGGCCGAAGACTATCGGCTGGCCGTGGAGAAGCTGGCCGCGCTCCGGCTATCTTCGAACGTGCCCACGCAATGGGCTGTTCAAACCGCGCTGGGCGGCTATCAGTCCATCCACGAACTGACCGCCCCGGAGGGCCGGCTGTATGAGTCCCGGCGCGCGGTCATCGAGTCCGTCGCCGGCTCGCGCCACCTGGAACTGATCGCGCCCGTGGGCGCGATGTACGCGTTCCCGCAGGTCCGGCGCGCTGCGGATGCCGGGTTTGACGACCACGACTTTGCCGAACGGTTGCTGGAACATGCGCATATTCTGATCGTGCCGGGTACCAGCTTCAACATTGCCGATACCCGACATTTCCGCCTTACGCTGTTGCCCGAGGCCCAACGTCTGGAGCGCGCCGTCGCCGCCATTGACGAGCTGCTCGACGACCTTGTATGAACAATTCCCGAAACCCCCTGCTTGCCGATGGACTGCCCGCATTCGATGCGATCGAGCCCGAACATGCACTGCCGGCGATCGAGGCCCGGCTGGCCGATTATCAGCGTCTGGTCGACGAGATCGAGGCCGGTGACCTGCCGGCCGCAGTCGAAACCATCGCGCGCGAAGTGCGTGCCGACGATGCGCTTGCGCTGGCCTGGTCTACGGTCGGGCACCTGCACGCCGTGGTCAACACACCGGACTGGCGCGAAGCATACAGCGCCTGTCTCGACAGGATCACCGCCTTCTATACCGCGCGCGGCCAAAACCGGGCGCTGTTCGAATGCTGGCAGGCAGTCGCCGAACGGGACGACTTCGCCCGCCAGCCGGCCGCTTTCAGACGTATGGTCGAACAGGAACTGATCGATTTTCGTCAGTCCGGCGTCGAGCTGCCGGAGGCCGGGCGCCAGCGTTTCGCCGAGATCAGCCTGCGGTTGTCGAAGCTGGGCAACACCTTCGGCAATCATGTGCTGGACGCCACCGAGGGCTGGGCCATGGATTTCGACGACCAGGCCGAGCTTGCAGGGCTGCCGCCGTCCGAACTGGTCACGCTGGCGGCCAAGGCAACCGACGCCGGGCAGTCCGGCTGGCGGGCCGACCTTTCCTCTCCGTGCTATCAGGCCATCGTCACCTACGCCGACGACCGCCAACTGCGCCAGGCGTTCTACACCGCGCATGCCACGCGCGCCTCCGGCCAGGGCCCCCAGGCGGGAAAGCACGACAACGAGCCGATCGTCGCCGAGATGCTCGCACTGCGCCAGGAGCAGGCGGCGCTGCTGGGCTATGCAAACGCCGCGGAACTCAAGCTCTCGCGCCGGATGGCGCCTGATGCCGAAGCCATAGAGCACTTCCTGGAAGGCCTTGCCGAGCGCGCCCGGCCCGAGGCCCGCCGGCAATTGGCCGAACTGCAACGCTTCGCCAGCGATACCGGCGGCCCTCAAACACTGGCGCCCTGGGACATCGCCTACTATTCCGAGAAACTGCGCGAACGGCAACTGGGGCTGAGCCAGGAAAAGCTCAAACCCTGGTTCGAGCTGGAGGCCACACTGGCCGGGCTTTTCGAGCTCGCCGAAGCGCTGTTCGGTATCCGGCTGGAACGCGACGACTCGGTATCCGGCTGGCACCCGGCGGTTCGCTTCTACCGGCTGGATCCCGGCGGTGGCGAGCCTGTGGCCGGCCTGTACATCGACCTGTACTCTCGCTCCGGCAAGCAGGGCGGGGCGTGGATGGACGTCTGCCGCCAGCGCATGGCCATCGGCGGCGACGACCGGCGCGCGCCGGTGGCCTTCCTGACCTGCAACTTCTCCCAACCCGGCGAAGGGATTCCCAGCCTGCTGACGCACGACGACGTGGTCACGCTGTTCCACGAATTCGGCCACTGCCTGCATCACCTGCTCACGCGCGTCGACTGGCCGCCGGTCGCCGGCATTTCCGGTGTGGAGTGGGACGCGGTCGAACTGCCCAGCCAACTGCTGGAAGGCTGGGTCTGGGAGGCTGAATTCCTGGACCGCTTCGCGCACCACTACCAGACCGGGGCACCGCTGCCGCGCGAATGGATACAGTCGCTGGACGCCGACCGCAAGCTCCTGGGCGCACTGGCGCTGCTTCGTCAGGTCGAATTCGCACTGACCGACCTGGAACTGCATTGCCAGAAAGCAGTCGATCCGGTCGCCGTAATGCGCTCAGTCCACGATCGCATCGCGATAATGCCGATGCCGGAGTTCAATCGCTATCTGACGAGCTTCGGCCACCTTTTCGACGGTGGCTACTCGGCCGGGTACTACAGTTACCTTTGGGCCGAGCGGCTGGCACGCGATGCCTTCGGCATGTTCCGCGACAACGGTCTGCTGGATCGCGCCAGCGGCGAGCGCCTGCGCAACGAAATCCTGTCCGTGGGCGGCAGTCGGCCGATGCAGGATTCATGGCTGGCGTTTCGCGGCCGCGAAGCCGCGCTCGACCCCCTGTTGGAGACATACGGAGTAGCGGCATGAACCCCGAGGGCCCGCGCAACGAAATCGCCCGACTGGTCTACGCCACCCGCAATTCGCTGAAGGGCTATGCCCGCGTATTCCGCGACGAACCCGCATTCCGCTTTCAGGTTGCAATACTGATCGTCGTCGTACCGGTCGCTTTAACGCTTGCCCGGACCTGGCTTGAATTTTCCGTGCTGGTCGCCAGTTGGGTGCTGGTGTTGGCCGCCGAGCTCGGCAACTCCGCCATCGAAGCGGCCATCGACCGCATCGGCCACGAACAGCACGACCTGGCCGGCAAGGCCAAGGACGCCGGCTCGGCAATGGTACTGACTGCGATGCTTATCGCCGGCGGCATCTGGCTGGCGGCGATCGCCGATCGTGCAGGCGTCTAAAACAAACCTGATTCCATAGCTACTCGGCCACGCCGGGACAGGAAAACCCGGGAACCGCAGATTTCGCAGATTCACGCAGATTGTCGTTTTACCTGGAATGACCTATCTTGCAGCGATACACGACGTGGGCAACAGGCTACGGTTCAACCTCCGTTTGCAGTCCGTGAGTTCCGAGTCGAAGGTTCGAAACCGATCGAGACAGTCAGCAGTAACGCCCTGTCCAGGCCAAAAAAGGATTCAAATTCAATAATCTGTGCGAATCTGCGTAATCTGTGGTTCGCTTTTACAATTGGCGGACACCCGTGCGTAATCAGGTCAACCCTTGAACTGCTCGTCGACCGGCGTCTCGGCAATATGATTGTTGTAGTTCGACAGCGTCTTCATGCCGATACCCACAATCACGTCCTGGACCTGGGCTTCGCTGAATCCGGCGTCGAAGAACGCCTGCAGGTCTTGGTCGGAAGGATGACCACGCTTTTCGACCATGGTTCGGGTGAACCTGAACAGCGCGTCCAGTTTCGCGTCGGGCAGTTCGTCGCCATTGGCGATGGCCTTGAGTACCGCCTCGTCGACATCCTGCATCTTCGCGATCGCGGTATGCGCCGAAGTGCAGTAGTCGCAACCATTCTCGGTGCTCACGGCCAATAGCACGGTCTGCTTTTCGGCAGCCGAGAAGCTGGTTTTTTCGAAAATCTGCGACACTGTCATGTAGGCTTCCAGCAGCGCCGGCGAGTTGGCCATCACGCCGAGAATATTGGGGATGAAACCGTAGTTTTTTTCGGCCTGTTCGAGCAGGTCGCGGGCTGCCTGCGGGGCATCATCCTTATTGAGTACTTCGAGTTTCATGGGGTTCTCCAGTAAATTTGGGGTGAATGACGGATTCCCACCTCTCCGCGGGAACCATCGTTCTGTTACAAGTCTGGGCCGCCACCCTGCTTTGCAAGCCCCGGTGCCACAGAACTGGCTGTTACTGACTCCTGAATACGCACCTGTGTGCGCCATTTGGAAAAGCGAACTGCGGATTCGCGCAGATTATTGATTCTCAGGGCAGGAAACCGGCGGCGAGAGGGCGATTGCGCGAACTGCGGCGGTGGGCTCGCGCGACGGGTTCATGCCGCCCACGGTGACCAGAACGTCACCGGTTTGCAACAATCCGCGGTGGTCCATGGTGGCCTCGGAGAGCGGCTGGTGGCATTGCCAGCGACCGTCATCAAGGTTGTAGCTGACCGGCGTCTCGAACGGTGCAGCCGGCAGACCGTCGTAGCCCTGCCCGTCATAGTTGTAGGGCCTGTTCGCACCGCCCACGAATACCACCCGAGACACCCCGTCGAGTTCAAGGCCGGCCGCGGCGGCCCGGTATCGGGCCCCGCCCGGCATCGGCGGCAGCGGTTTCCAGTCCAGCCGGTAACGGTCATCGGTTCGAATTGCCCCCTGCCAGCATTCGTCGCTTTCGGGAAACCGCCGGGGACCATCGGCCGGGTACTCGATGCGCGCGCCGCCGCAGATCACAAGCGTATCGGCAACCAGGCCGCCGGCGTGGCCGAATACCGGCGCGCCTGGCCACGGCTCGGCCTGGCGCCAGACATCTTCTCGGCTGTCCCAGACCTGCACCAGGTTGACGTTGCCGGTATCGCTCCAGCCGCTAACCAGATACAGAAATCGATTGGCATGCACCAGCGCCACGGCGTCGTCCACCGGCACCGGCATGGTCGCCACCCGGTTCCACGCCGGGTCCGGATCGAATTCCAGCCGATAGATCCCCGGCGTGGAGCGCTCGGAGTGATCCTCGGCCACGGTATAGCCGCCGATTACGTGAATCCTTTCATCGATGACCACCGCGTGGCTGCCGAGACGGCCGGCGAGGCCTTCGAACGCTGGCAATGCGGGAACCGCCACCCAATCCTCGTCCACACCTTGGCGAAACACCCAACCATCTGCGCGCAGATCGCGCCAACTCCTGTTGCCGGTGATCCCCAATCCGGTGAACCAGAGTCCCGAACCGGTCCGGGCCACGGGATTGTTCGCGCGTGCCTCGGGCAACGGCGGGGGAAGCGAATGCGCGCCGCCGGCCGCGAGCAGCAATACGATCGACCAGGCAACCGGCAACCACCCACTATTCGGGCGCGCAGCGGGAAATGTGCGAGCGGCTATCGACGACATCCCGGTTGAACAGCCTTCATCCATGGTTTCGGTTGACACTTTGTTTTCCCGTATTTTGCTTTGATACTGAGTCGATCTTACCTGCAACTCATCGCAAATCCAGCGGGAATGGCGGCATTTACTAATACATTCATAAATCCTGCCACATTCAGAGCTTCGGACGCGTTCGCTCGCAAGGCGCGCTGGCGAAGGCATAGTTTGTTCTACGTCGAGTCAGCGGAACGCAGCGAGCGGGCGCGTCCGGCGCTCCCTTCGGGCTTGCCTCTCGGCGCCCGTGGACTGCGTTGTCGGCGCTTGATGTAGGCCCGGCTACAGACTTCGCGCCGACGCCTTGCCACGATTGTCATGACAATCGCCGAGAGACAAGCTGAATGAGGCAGGATTTATGAATGTATTAGTAAGAATGCAGCACCCACTTGATCGGCGTCATGCTCTTCGGCAAATACAGCGGATGCGCCGGTTCGCCGCCGGCGTTGAGCCGCAGGATGGTCAGCCGTTCGCCGAGCATCTCGCGCACGCGACGCGACCTGTCCATGAATGTACCGTGGTTCCCCCATGCCGCAACCACGGCATCGCAGCGCCGGGCCGTGCGCCGGAGCCAATAGTCATTGCGTGGACCTACCGGGTCCGGTGCGGCCTTCAGATCGTCCGGGTAGGTGGCGCGATAGGCAAACAGATTCAGCACCCACAGCCCGCCGAAACCCCAGTCACGGGCGAACCCGATACAGCGGCGAATGGTCGGGTCGTTCCTGGTCGCATCGGCCGTGGAAGGGTTCAGGGCGATCATCAGCACATTCGGCTTGTCTGCATCCCACTCACGCCAGAGCGCGTAGCGGAACGTTCTGCAACGCGAAAAACGGGCATCTGAATTCATGATCCCAGTGTACCCAGCCACACCCGTTACCACCGGAGCCGTTCAACCGTGATGCGGTTTCTTTTCCGGCCGCCTGCGCAGCAGCTCCATCATCGGGAGTCTACGGGCCATTCTGTGGGCAAGCCTCGTTCGAAACGACCGTTCCCGTATACCACGGAATTGTGATCCGAAGCAATCGGAGAGCTGGAATTGCAGCGACGCGTTGTTCGGGTCATGCCGATCCTACCTGCAAAAAAAACGGGGCCGGCAAGTCGCCGGCCCCGATTGTGGTCATTGCGGGAATCAATCCCGTGCTACTGGAATTACTGGGCAACGACCTCTACGCTGTCGACGTGCCAGCCGAGGAAGTCGTTGGCCACGCCATCGACGCTGTCGAACTGGAACCGAACCCGGAACGCTGTGCTGATGAACGACGAGACATCGATTTCATCGACGACGTAAGACGACGGGTTGCTATCACGTGCGTCGCGCTCTTCAACCGTGGTCCAGCTTCCACCATCGTTGGTGCTGACCTGAATACGCATGATATCGAATGCGCCGTTGAAGCTTTCGACTTCCCAGAAGTGCGACACAATCAGACTGGCACTGGTGTTGCCACCGAGATTGATCTGCGGTGAACGCGCCCAGCCGGTGACCTGGGAGCCGGTATTGTAAGTGCAGCTTGACGACTGGTTGAATGCAATCGTATGGCTACCGGTTGCCGCCGTGATGCAGGCATTGTCGAGGCGCCACAGATCGCCTCCGGCGCTGGATTTGTTCCAGCCCGGTGCGTCGCCGCCGTCAAAGTCTTCGAAGTACACGGTTTCGAAAACGGGGTCTCCACCGCCGCCGCCGCCACCGCCGCCGCCGCCATCGGTCAAGGTAAACAGCAACAGATTGGGTGAACCACTACCGATGCCGCTGAGCACGCCCGAGGTTGCGTTGGACGATAACAGTCCACCAATGTCAGACGGCGTAAAGCTCGGGTTTTCCTCAAGATAGAGCGCCGCGGCACCTGCGACATGAGGGGATGCCATGGAGGTACCGCTGATCGTGTTGGTGGCCGTGCTGCTGGTGTGCCAGGCCGATGTAATACCCTGGCCCGGCGCAAAGATATCGACGCAACTGCCGGTGTTGGAGAACGACGCGCGCGCATCACTGGACGTTGTTGCACCAACCGAATAGGCCAGTTCGGCACGTGCCGGTGATTGCGTGCAGGCATCGGTGGAGGAGTTGCCCGCGGCGACAGCATAGAACACGCCCGAGGCGACCGAATTGTTGACCGCGTCGTCCAGTGACGTCGAAGCACCACCGCCCAGGCTCATGTTGGCCACCGAAAGCCCGCTGTGGTTGGCCGTTACGAAATCGATCCCGTCGATCACGCCGGCCAGCGAACCGGAGCCGTTGCAATCGAGCACCCGCACGGCGTGCAGCGTTACGTTCTTGGCGACGCCATATGTGCTGCCGCCCGCGGTTCCGGCCACATGGGTACCGTGACCGTTGCAATCGTTCGTACCGTTGCCGTCATTAATTGCGGTAAACGCCGGGACAACGCGGCCTCCAAAATCGACATGGTCGGAACGAATCCCCGTGTCGAGGATATACACATCCACGCCGGAACCGTCGAAGTTGAACTGATAGGTATTGTCCAGTGGCAATTGGCGCTGATCGACGCGATCCAGGCCCCAGGTCGCCGGCGATTGCACCGACTGATTGATCGAAACCGTCTGGTTGGCTTCGATATATTTCACCCGCGGATTGTTCAGCAGGCCCTTGACAGCCTGTTCGGGGACGCGCAGCGAAAAGCCCTGGATGGCGTGTTCGTAGCGGTGCAGAACTTCGCCGCCCACCGAGCGCGCCATGCTTCCGACATCACTTGCCGAGACCTGCTCGTCCCAGTCCATGACGACGATGAACTCGTCATGAACCCGATTCGGATTGTCAAGGCTGCGGATCTGCTGGGGCTTGTCCGGGGCTTTCGACCCGGCCGGATTCACCGGGTTTTGCGCAACAGCGACCATTGCGATGCTCAAAAGCACCAAAGATAGGAATAGCCTTTTCATTTTCTGTCTCTCCTCAATGTATGTTCTGGAAATTTTCCCGGCCGGCACGCAATCCGGTTGCACGATCGTGCGAACTTCCTGCCTGTCTAGAAGCGGGAAGGAAAGTTGAAATTGCGTATCGGGATCCGGGAAGTGGTTTGAGGCGCCTTCCACAGATATGAACAACGCTTTGCCGAACAGCTTCGGAGTGCGCGAAAAACGCCTCGGAGAAACCGGTCGCACAGGCGGGGACACTCGTCGTGCTGCCAACGCAGACTCGTGCCTTGAGGAATGCTTCTAACGTGCTTCTTCACGATCCCACCGTTTGCCAGACCAACCCCTCCTCGTTAGAACTTAGCAGCATCACGATGGACGGGTCAAGGGAGAAATGGCTAAACGCCGGGTTAATTTCCGGATTTGCGATACCATTCATGCTTTGGCGATAGAAACGATAAAACCAACGGGAACGCCACGGACCATGCTCAGCTACCGCCACGGCTTCCACGCCGGCAATCCGGCAGATGTATTCAAGCACACGGTGTTGGTGGCGCTGGTACGTACCATGCAACACAAGGACAAGGGCATTCGCTTCATCGATACCCATGCCGGTCCGGCGTTATACGACCTGCATGGCGAAGCCGCGCTAAAGAATCGCGAGTTCGAGCGCGGCATCGCGCGGCTCTGGAATCGCCATCCCGGTCCTGGCCCGATGAGCGATTACCTGGAGCTGGTGCGCGCCCGCAACGCCGGTGGCCAATTACGTTTCTACCCCGGTTCGCCGCTATTGCTGCGGGCACTGATACGGCCGCAGGACGACCTGGTGTTGTGCGAACTGCACCCGGCGGAACAGATAGTACTGGCCGAGCGTTTCGATGAAGATCGCCAGGTCCGCGTTCATACCGGCAACGGCTACCAGGCGCTGGAAAAATTCCTGCCGCCGCCGTCCGGGCGCGGGCTGACGTTGATCGACCCGTCGTTCGAGGTCAAGACCGAGTTCGATGACATGGCTTCGGCGCTGAAGAACGCACTGAAGCGATTCGGCCACGGCACCCATGCGATCTGGTACCCGGTGATCGAAGGGCGCACCACCACGCCCGAGACGCTTCCGGGCGAACTCGGGCTGGACGGCGAGCAATGGCTGGACCTGCGAATCGCGTTTCCGGCCGATCAGCGCCTGGGGCGCATGACCGGCTGCGGCATGGCGGTCGTCAACTGCCCCTTCCGTGCCCGACAGGTGCTGACCGAACTCCATCAGCAATGGGGCTGACAGCGCTTACTAATGCAATCAGAAGCCGGACCAGTAAATCCTGCGCGGCATGCTGAACTCCCGATCCCAGGTTTGCCAAAGCGCCCGAATGGCCTGGATTCGGCGCTCGTAGGCTTGTTCCAGGCCATCGCTGGCAAACCGGAACCGATTGTCTTCAACGTCCCATTCGTGGCCGTGCAGTTCCAGCCAGTCCAGCAATTCGCGATGCGCACTGAACACCGATGCCTCCAGCGCCATCAATTCATGATTCGGCCCGATCCCGCCCTCGGGTTGTCTAAGGTCACCGGCAAGCAAAAGGTCGTAGGCCTCCGGCGTCACGCCCGGCATTTCGGAAACCTCGACCAGCTCGCGCCTCAGCTCCATCACGATCTCCGGCCACTTCCGATAAAGTTCATGACGCCCGGATTCATATATGTCGAGCGCTACCCGCGCCATCGAAAAGCTCTGTCCGCCAGCCAGATGCGAGGGACCGATCATTCGCTTCAGGTTCCACAACGGGTACTTGCGCCACTCTTGTTCCAATTCCAGGCGATCGTTGAGATGTCGCCGGTGCGCCCGCTCGATGCTCGCGAACGGCTCTTCGAGCGCGGAATGCACGGCCATGGGCGTGAGCGGCGCTTGCTGGTTCCTGATTGCAGCGTCGGTGCGCTGATAGAGCGAAAACAGCGCAATCTGCACGTCCAGCAAATCCTCCGGAAGATTTTGCGGACAATTGCGCGAATCGACCTGATCGAGCTGAAACTCGATGTTCCGAGTCGCCTTGCGCTCGACCGGCACACCATCGCGGCAGCGCGGCTCGAATGTCCAGAAGCGGATCACATCGCCGGCGGCATCAAAAGCGCCTTCGGGCTCGCTTTCAATCACGTTGATATTTGAAGTCGTGCCATCCGGATTGATCGTGAACTCGTACCTGGCATGACCCTCGATGCAGAACAGCATGGCCGAGTACGGGTACGGCGGATAGGTGATTGAAAGCGATTGTACGTCCTGGTCCGGCGTGGCACAGACAACTTCGGTTTCGGAAGCATGCGGGGTCGAGAACACGGCCGCCAGAACCACGACGACGCCCGCGACAGAAAACCGGTTTTTCATTTGCGAACTCTCGGCTACAACGCCAGCCTTGATAATACCCGCATATCAAGACCGATTCAAACCGGCAATTCTTGAATTCTTGAAACAATGCCAGCAGCGCGGTCAGCGCATGGACTACGATGACGCGCATACCCGGCGCGGCGGTTCTTGCGCCGAAGAACCGCCGCCCCGCAACGGCTTATGGTGCGCCGTCGGCCCGATTGGCGGCACTGCGCTCAAGTCGCTTTGCGGCCTCGACCAGATCTTCACGACCGAAGCTTCGGTCGTGGAACTGCGCAAGCGAATAAGGCCTTGTACGGTGCCCGTTCTCAATCACCGGTCCCAACGCATTCGGCATGCCATTGACGGTCGCCAGACTGACCGAACCAAGCACATACGGTCCGGCGGCACCGCGCTCGTTCAATGCCAAGCCGTAGAAAGTCAGATCGACCCATTGCGTGCCCGGCTGGAGTTCGAACGCATTGCGGCCGGTCGCCAGCGGAATTCCACGCGGGCTCTGGACCGTTCCGGATAGGTGAAAGCGCCCGGCGGCCTGCACATCGACTTCGGCGCGGATGACCAGATTGCCGTCCTCGACAGCATCCTCGAATCGGCCGGTCAGCGCTGCCGCCGGATGGCTGAACAACACCCCGCCCACGGTCTTCAACTGCTCGCCTTCGTCGTTCTCGGCGGTAATGAACACACCGAGTTCCTTTGCCGTTCCACGCTCCGGCGCGGCATCGGCCGGTAACACGAAGCTGGCAGTGTATACGCCGTCGCCTGACCGCTCGTCGGGAGAAACGCCGTCATCGCGATAGCGGACCGTAGCCAGCTCGCCATCTTCGCGGTCTGCAACCGTCGCGGTCAGGGACCAGGTCAAGCGGTTCCGCCGTTCGAACGCAAGAACCGGATAGTCCTCGTCGCTGTCGGCAACCGTTTCGATTCGCGCAAACAGCGTCACGGCCTGTCCGGCCTGGTAGGCCACGCCGGAGGTCCAGGTGGCAAGCTGCCAGTCATCACCCTGTGGCAGCCTCTGCACGGTGGGTGCCCGTTTGACCTTTACCGGATCGTCATGACCCGGCGGCACAGCCTCCGACCAATGCGGAAATCGTGCGCGGTCGCGATAGTCGCGCGCTGCCTGTCGCGCCAGGTCGGGCACGCCATCGGGCTGGACCTGAATAACCGGGTTCGAATTGTCTTGCGCCTGGGCACCGGATGCGAGCATGCCGGCCAGCAGCGCTGTAAGCAGATAGTTTGCTGTTTTCATGATGAATATCCTCGGTATGCGTTCAGTACAACAGGCTGATGAATCTTGCCGTGGTCATGCTGCCGGTCACCTGGGTGTTGGGTGCACAGGGTGAACCGTTGCAGGTCCAGATGCCGTCGGGAACCTGACGGCGCTCGTCGGAATCACTGTCATCGCGTTCATCGCTGTGGTTTTCGTGCGCGCCATCGAGATTGAAAAACCCGGAGCTTTCCTGCTTGAATGAATTACCGCAGACATTGCCGTTGTCGTAGGACGCGCCGGCGCTCCCGCCGCAGGCAAAAATCGATGCGTACTGGACCACGCCGTCATCCTCGCCGGACAGGCAGGCACTGGCCCCGAATATCGCCTCGAAGCCGCCGGTCAGAAAGATATTGCGCGCCGGCGAGTTGGAGAATGTGCGCACCTGGACATCATCCGAGCTGCGCAGCCACCAGGTCGCGTCGTCGCAACTCTGAATGAATGCAGCCAGGAAATTGCAGAACAGGCCGGAATCACCGCAGACCGCATCCGCGCCCTGCGACCCGCGATGCGCGCCGCCCAGGGTAATGGCAAGACTGGTGCGCGCGGCCACCGTGCTGTATTGGCCGTTGAGATTGAAATTGGGGTCGCTTGAGCGCGAGTTGCCCAGAATGAAATCCATGACCGTGCCGCCCATGCTGTGGGCGACGATCCAGAACGTGCCGCCGTTCGACCAGCTGGTCGCGCAACGGTTTCCACCGCCGTCGGCACCGCCATTGGTGGCATTGACAATTTCAGCCGCGACCTCGCCCGCTGCCTGTGCGTCCCAGTACGGGCGGGTGCCGTTGTACCCGACTACATAATGCGAAGTCTGGAAACCGCGGGTAACGGTGCGCACGAAGTCGTCCGAGCCGTTGACCCAGTACCCGCGGGCATTGTTCCAGTTGGTGAATGTGCCGGTATCGGTCTGCTTGCCGTGCACATGGATCAGGCACGGCGCGCTTTGCGCCAGTACCGTTGATGCGCTGCCCAGTGCGAGCAGGCAGAAACCGAAGCACATGAGTGCAATTCCTCGAGTTTTCATAAGCCCTCCATAAACAAGAATTGAATGGAAAACGGTCCTGGCCCAATCGTTTATTCACAAATGTGCCAGCGGCCGGTTCCGCCTCAAGACAAGGCATTCGCGGACAACGGGGTCGGGGAACCACATTTCGGACTATTAGTTCCACTTTTGCCGTCGATGTAGCGGGTCAACGTGATCGCCAACGGGTATTGGTTGTCCCCTACACGAGCAAGTGCCAAGCCTGCACCCTGATCCTAAAGAGTGCCGGCAGGAATTTCCAGCATTATCTGCGTGACGGGGTTGGCATGTCGATGCCGGAATTGTTGTCATGCCGTGCCCCGGACACTCTGACGTTCCGGGAAGCGCGTCCCACGCATGCCGTCAGGTGACCGGAACCAGCGCCACCAGCAGCGCGGTCAACGCATAGACCGCGATGAAAGGAATCACCAGGTAACCCATCACGTCACGCGCATGAATGACCACGCCGGCGCCCATGATCGGCAGCACGGCCAACAAAAAGAACGGCTGCAACAAGTTGGTCGAGGTCTCGCCATAGGCTACGGCCATGGCGATGCGGGCAACGTATGCCTGCTGCTGTTCCGGCGGCAGGTGAGCCGATACGCTCAGTGCGGTTTCGGTCAGCGACGGGCCGATCACGGCCCATTCGCCGCCGGCCGAAGGAATAGCGAAGTTGACCGCCGCTCCGGCGAACTGCGCGATCAGCGGCAGGGTCTGCATGCTCGCACCCTCGGCCAGCCACAGCGATATCTGCGCCCCCAGGCCGGAGAACATCATGATGCCCATGATGCCTGCGTAGAACGGGTACTGGAACACGATGCCGTAGACATTGGCACAGGCACGCTTCATCGCAAGGCCGTAGCGCATCGGCGTGCGGTGGGCAATCAGTCCAAGCGCCATGAACAGGAAAATCATGATATTCAGGTCAATATCGAAGCCGTTGGCTGCAAAATGCCGGGAGATATAGATCACAGCCACCATTCCGACTGCCAGTTGCAGCCAGATGCCATTGTTGAGCCGATCGGACAGGCTGGTGCCGTCCAGCGTGTGCGCCCGGGCCTCCTCGGCCACGGTCTTCTGGACCTGTTCGTCCGGGTCGCGCAGCTCGTCCAGAGTGCGCACTTGGCGAGCGTCCGGGCGCATCCACCACATCAGCAGCGGCAGGCTGGCGAAGTACATCGCGATATAGGCCAGGTTCAGGCCGCTGCCCAGCGTCTGCGAGGTCGAAACCGTGGTTTCGAGCACGCCCGACTCGATCAGGAAATTGCCCTCGGTGTTGAGCAGCAGCGGAATCGAACTCGACAGCCCGCCCACCCACGGCTGGCCCGAGATGTAGACGCAGGCAACCAGGTAGGCATAGTCCACGCCCTTGACCCGTCGGGCCAGTTCGCGCCCCAGCACCGCGGCCAGCACTGTCCAGCCCCAACTGACCAGGTTGAACAAGCCGCCGGCGACCAGCACCACGACATAAACCGCGCCCGGAGTACGCGCGAACTTCGACAGCGCATCGATCGCCCGCGAGGCCGGCGGCGACAGCGCAATCGCGAACCCGGTGGCCAGGATCAGCACCATCTGCATGCCGAACTCCAGCAGCATCCAGAACCCCGTGTACCAGTGCCCGGTGATTTCCCCGGCGCCCGATTCGGTAAACACCAGCGCGAGCAATCCGACCAGTAGCGTGAGCACCAGCGCGAACACGAACGGCTCTGGAATCCAGCGGCGCAGATGGTGCGAGAACAGGCTGCCCAGGGATGCGATCATTCCTCGGTACTCCACTTGCGATGCGAGATACCGGAGTATAGGTTTTTCGGAGCGCATCCCCGATGCTCGATGCAGCGTGATCCACGGTTTATCTTTCCGACTTCGTGTCAATGCCGGCGCCAGACAACCCCGGTATGATCAAGTCTTGGAACCACATTCAACAGGAAACAGCCCATGCTTGCAAGACTGATGCTCACACTTCTCGCGGTGTCTCTTTGCACAGGCGTCGCAGCTTCTGGAGACGGCGACGACCACGACCTGATCGGCAACATGGGCGCCATGCAGTATTTCTCGCACAAACTCGACCTTTCCATTCACCATCAGAATCGCAAACTGGCCGATTTCTATGCCCACGAAATCGAGGAGACGCTCGAAGAAACCACCGAAATCCCGGAATACCACGGCAAGCCGGTTGGCGAGTTGGCCGAAACCATGCTGTCACCAGCATTCGAACGCTTCGACCAGGCGCTGGATGCCGAAGACAGCGACTGGAGTGCCATCGACGCGAAGTTCGGCGAACTGGTCAATGCCTGCAACGCATGCCACCAGGCGACCGGATACGACTACATCAACATTGAGCGCACCCGGTCCAACCCGTACATGCAGTCGTTCCAGCCGATCGACGGATGACACATCGACAGGCGGCCATGCCGCCTGTAGGAGCGGTCTCCAGGCCGCGATCAAGCGCCGAATCAAGGTATCGCCGACGGATTCGGCTCCGACAGCCGGTCGTGATCAGGAACGAAAACTTCTGTCCGCTGATGTGATTGCCCAGAATCACCCTGCGAGTCGTTGCATGACAACTAACCGGCGGAAGCTGCGGCGGATTCCCGGTAAGCCCGCCTTACCGGGCAGTGGAGCGGTGATGGACCGAAATTTTATGCAACGTTGGAGTCAAGTTCGCCCACAAGCTATATTGATCGGGCATTCTTGCTTGCAACTGCTCATGTTGTTGATGAAATCATAATTGATCGACCCTTCTCAATTGTGACCATTCATGTTGTTCGCTGCCCTTGTTGTTGATGTTTTTCTCAACCGAACAAATGGCCCCCGTCAAAACTTAACCCTGTTGTCATAAAAGCATGTTTACCTTGACAGGTGTCGCACAACGACATAGGATTCGTCGGCCAATCTGCATCCAGCCACCGCGCGACTACCGGGCGCGACAGCAGGCAGAAAAGGCCAAACCCGCACAATAATCCACCGAGATACAACATGATCAGGAACAAATTTTCAAAAACTTTTTTATTTGCCGTGGGGACTGCCCTCATGGCCACGATGCCGCTATCGGCTTTCGCCACTGAAGACAATGCAGTCACCCGCTGGGTAGGAGAGACCCTGGAGACCGTCCGGGTTAGCAACATCGGAGCCGGGCCCGCCGGACGCTTGTATGCAATGAGCACCGTGGCGATGTACGACGCGGTCAACGGGATCGACCGCGCCTCGAACACCGGCCCGCGTCGCGACCACGCGTTGGTGCCGCCGGACGGCGCACGGAACAATTCCGATCGTGAAGTTGCTGCGGCCGCCGCCGCGCATGCTGTGCTGACGGGCATGTTCCCGGCCCAGGCGGGCCGGCTGGACGATGCCTTGCAGCAGGAAATCCTGCTGTCGAGCAACAACCATGGCCGCGTTCAAAGGGGGCTGGACTGGGGCCAAATCGTAGGTCAGCAAGTACTCGAACTGCGTGCCAATGACGGTTCCGGTCCGGAAATCTTCGAAGGCAGCGACGATGTTGGCCGCTTTCCAAACGACTGGAACGGCGGTCTTCGCAACATGGTCCCGTTTGGGATTAATGACCCGTCGGCATACATTTCCGCTGAGGGTCCGCCGGCGTTGGACAGCAACGAATACGCGGTCGCGGTGTATCGTTCGCTGATCATGGGCGCACCCGACGGCAACCCGGACAATGATGCAGTAGCTGCATTCTGGCGCTACGGAAGCAACTCAATCCGCGAAACCGGCGGCTGGTTCCCGGCAGCCCTCGAAATTGCGCGGCAGGAAGGCACCACCCAATCGATTTCCGATACCGCCCGCCTGTTCGCCCTGCTCGGCATGGCAACCGCTGATTCGGTGATCGTGACCTGGAATGAGAAAGCCCTGCACCTGACCTGGCGCCCGTTCCACGCGATCCGTCGCGCCAATGAAGACGGCAACCCGCTGACCGACCAGTTTTGGGATCCGAACTGGGTGTCACGCTTCGGTCAGGTCGGTGGTTCTCCGGAATGGACATCCGGTCAGTCGTCGTTCGCCGGCGCCGGTCCGGGCGTGATTTCTGCGTTCTACTGCCGCGACAACATTGCGTTCAGCTTCAACGCCGGCAATGTGGACGAACCGCGCAGTTACAACGCCCTGTCCGAGGCCGGCGCCGAAGCGGTCCAGTCCCGTATTCTCCAGGGCAACCATTTCGAGTTCAGCAATTCCGATGCGCGTTCCGACGGACAAAACATCGCTGACGAAATCGTGCGCAACCACTTGCAGCGCCTCGACAACAAGCCTGCGGTGGTCGAATACTGCCCGCAGTTCTGACCCCCTCCCCGGTCTTGCATTTGTCTTCGTCGAACCCGCGCCCCCGGCGCGGGTTTCTCTTGGTGCATCAGGCACGGCGCAAGGCGTCTTAGAACCCGCTCACGACGGCCGGGTCATGAATAATCCGGGCGAAGAGGTCCAGGATTTACGGCGGGGTATACAAGATCGAACCCGCGACGCTGGCGACGATGCACCAAATCACGACCAACAACGGGGACATGCGCCAGGCTGTCAGAATGGTAAAGCCAACCAGCGCAATGACGATATCGACTGGCCCACGCACAGCGCTGGTCCAAACGGGATCGTAAAGCGCTGCTGCCAGTAGCCCGACTACGGCCGCGTTTACACCTGCGATGACGCGCGCTGAGACTGGACGACCTGCTATGGCACGCCATAAGGGAAGAACACCCGAGACAAGGAGAAACCCCGGTAGAAAAATCGCGCCGAGCGCGATGGATGCACCGACCATGCCACCGCCGCTGCCCGGAAGACGTGCACCCAGGTAGGCGGCGAACGTGAACATCGGTCCCGGGACTGCCTGTGCAGCACCATACCCTGCCAGGAATTCGTCGGAGGAAATCCAGCCGGGTGTCACGACAGCCTCCTCGAGAAGTGGCAATACCACATGACCGCCCCCAAAGACCAGTGCGCCTGCCCGATAAAACGCTTCGCTCACCGCAAAGAGGCCATCGCGTCCGTGTGCAGCAAGCGGCAAGCCGACGAGCAACAGGGAGAACACCGCCAATAGCGTCCAGCCGATTGCCGGGCCGTAGCGAAGATGCAAGCCGCCGCCAGGGACCGATTGCGCGCCGCGGCAAAATACAAGACCCGCTGCCCCGCCAAGCGCAACGGCGAGAAGCTGCATCCACGCCTGGCCGGACAACAGGATGAAAACCGCGGCGAGCGTCGCAATCGTAGCGCGGGACACATCAGGGCATAGCTGCCGAGCCATGCCGAGCACGCCGTGGGCTACGACCACCAGCGCAACGAGCTTGAGCCCGTGGATGGCAGCGTCTCCAACCGTTCCGGAGGTATGAGGCAAATATGTCGCGAATGCCAACAGCAGCAACGTCGACGGCAAGGTGAATGCGATGAACGCGGCGAACGCGCCCGCCCAACCGGCACGCAGGAGGCCGATGCTGAAGCCGAGCTGGCTGCTCGCCGGGCCGGGAAGAAATTGGCACAGCGCGAGCAGTTGCGCGAACTGGCTCTCGCCGATCCAGGCGCGGCGCTCAACGAATTCGCGGCGAAAGTAGCCCAGGTGCGCGATCGGACCACCGAACGATGTCAGCCCGAGCTTGAGAAATGTGGCGAAGACTTCCCAAACCGAGCCGGTGTTGGTCGTCTGCGCTCGCTGAGGATCATGTGCTCTCATATCGGCCGGTACTGTACTGCTTTCCCCTTCAGCGCCTGCAACCAGGTCTCGACCAGAAACCTCGCAATCGAATCCTTCCGCGGCAGGCAGAACGTTTCATCCTCCCCCCGCGCCTTCACCGCCAGCAACTCGTCCGCACTGAACCAGCGCGCATCCTCAAGCTCCTGGTCGTGCAGCCGGATTTCGGTGCTGGCGGCGGTGGCGTGGAAGCCGATCATCAGCGACGACGGAAAAGGCCACGGCTGCGAGGCAAGGTAGCGCACGTCACCGACCCGCACGCCGCTTTCCTCGATCACTTCGCGTCGCACGGTCTGTTCCAGGCTTTCGCCAGGCTCGACGAACCCGGCCAGCGTGGAGTACATGCCGGGCAGGAAGTGCGGCGAGCGGCCCAGCAGGCAGCGCGGCGGGCCGCCGTCGCCGCCCGGGTGCTCGACCAGCACGATCACGGCCGGGTCGGTGCGCGGGAAAGACAAGCGACGGCAGTCGGGGTTCGTGCAAGCGCGCAGATGGCCGCCCTTCTGGCTCTCGGTGGCGGTACCGCAGCGGCCGCAGAATCGATGATTTCGGTGCCAGTACAGCATGCCGCGCGCATAGGCCAGCAGCGCGGCCTCGCCATCTTCCAGCAGCGGACCGACCCGACGCAGATCGATAAATCTGTCGCCCAGCAGGCGGGCGACCGCGGGCTCTTCGAGGTGAGAATAATCGGCCGCAAACAGCGGGACATCATTGTCCAGGCCGAGAAACACCACTTCCGAGGCGTGCCGGTGGAATTCAATGCCGTGGCGCACGGCACCCGGGCGTGCCGTTTCCAGGCCGGTGACCAGGCTTTGATTGCGCCATACCGCGACCGTGCATGCGCTGCAGTGCTCGAGCGCGCGTTGCAGCCGTTCAGGGTCCTCGCGCACAATTGCCGCACGGTCGAGGGTTTCATCGGCATACTTCAGGCGCGTGGGCTCGAATCGGGATTGACTTGATGTTTTGCTCATACTCGCCGATCATTCGGGGCGGGAACCACCCGCTGAAGCGGCGGGTCCGCCGCAAGCTGAAAAAAAGGTCATGCAATGGCTTCAAACGAATCATACACGGCCGAGGCGCTGTTGAACTTTCTCAAGCAGGCCGGCATGGAAGGGCTGATCAATCCGGCCACCGCCAGGGCCAGGCGCAAGGCGCTGGAGCAGCTGGCCGGCGAGTTCACCGACGACGAGCGCACCGATATCCGCCGGATCGACGTCGACGAATTGCTGGGCCGGTTTCACAAGCTCGAAGGTTCGAGCATTCGCCCGGAAACGCTGCAGATCTACGGCCAGCGGCTGGCCGCCGCGCTGGCCGAATACCTGGACTGGCTGGACAACCCGCAATCGTTCACACGGGCGCGGCGCGAAAGATTGCGCGCGTTCACCCGCGGCGACGGGATGACGCCCGAGCAGCGGGCGGCCGAGCAGGTCGCGCTGGAGGCCATCGAGAACCCCAGCGACGTGGTACCGGTGCCGATACGCGACGACCACACGGTCTACCTGGCCAACCTGCCGCTGGATCTGAAACCGGAAGAAGCCGAGCGGATCGCGCGCGTAATCCGGGCCTTCGCCGAGCGTGACGACGGGGACTTGCCAGCATGACGCGATTGTTCCTGATTGCGCTGATGGTGCTGCTGGCGCTGGTCGGCGGCGGCCTCTGGGTGTACCTGGTCAGCTTCGAGTCGCAAGGACCATTTCACGATAACCTGGTACCCGAACTGATCGGGATCTGCATCGAGGGTTTCCTGCTGGTCGGGCTGCTGACGCTGATCCAGCGCTCCCGGGAAGCCTCGCGCCGCCACGAACTATGGCTGAGCCTGCGCGGATCGTTTCGCGGCCTGTTGTCCAACCTCGATGTTGCGTTCCTGGAACCCGACGCCGACCCGCTTTCGTCGGCCGACCTGGAAACCAACCCCAAGGTCATCGACTACATGCTTGGGCAACTGGAACTCAAGCACCCCGACCTCGACTGCCTGGTCGCGCTCAAGCGCGAGGCCAAGGAGACCGTCTCGCTGACCCGCGACCTGGTCGCCGTGGCCGCCCAGTTGAGCGCCTCGCACATGAACTGGTGGATCGCCATTGTCGACTCCATCCGCAGGCTGTCCGAGGCGCGCGATCGGCAACAGGTCGAGATCGCCATCCACGAGATGCTGGTCAATATCCAGGAACTGGACCGGTTGGAGTATTGATCCGGACGATGGTCCTGGGAATATCGTCGGCGCATCTCGAGATTCCGGATCGCGCTGGCGCGCGTCCGGAATGACGGGGTTGGCGGGCGCGCGAGAAGGGAGAATTCCGAGCCGGACCGACAGCGGTCACCGGCCTGGGCCGTTACCGCCCTCTTCGCCCTCGGCCAGCAGCGACGCGCATTGTTCCGACAACTCCGAGCCGGCCAACTGCTGCGCGCGACAGGCGGTCAGCAGCCGCTGCCTGGCCGCGGTCGCAAGACCCGCGCTTTGCTCTTCTTCCAGGGCGGCCTGGCGCCGCTCGGTCTGGTTGATCGCATTGATGTATTTGCGCCAATCAGAAGCTTGCTGACGCGTGGCGCTGAACCGCTCGGCCTGGGCGAACGCCTGCTCGGCTTCGTCGCGTTGTCCGCGATCTCCGGGCTCGGCCTGATTGAAGCGTGCGTTGCCCAGGAGCATCCATGCTTCGGCCCGCCGCGATTCATCCAGACCGCCTTTTTCCAGCGCTGATTCCAGGGCACGCTCGGCATCCTCGTTTTGCTCATTGGCCAGCAGCGCCTGACCCAGTCTGAAAGAAAGGAGCCCGTCGTCTGACATTTGCGCGGCTTCGCGCAATACCGGAATGGCCTTGCTGTGTTCGCGCGCCTGGCTCCAAAGCTGGGACAGCAATTCAAGATTTTCGACCGTCCGCTCGACGCGCCCGGCCTGCATTTCCTTCTCGATCAACCGGGCGCCACGGTGGGGATTGTCGAATGTGGAGTAGTACTGGGCCAGCATGATAATATCGCTGCCGCTTTCGATTAAACCGTTGACATAAGCGGTTTCCAGGGCGGCAAAGGATTTGAACTGGTCGCCTTGATCGAGATATAGCGAGGAAAGCTGGCGCCAGTAGCTGAGACTGTCGGGCCATAACTCGACCATCTTCTCCAGTAAGCGGATGCGACCCGCTACGTTTCCCAATTCCGCGTGCGCGGAATTGGCCAGATCGTAGTACCGCTTCTGCGGTTCAGGCGCCACTTCAATGGCTTTCTGAATCGATTCCAGCGTTTTTTGATATTCGTCGAGATTGTAATACGCCGCCCCAAGCATGAAGTAGGCGGAATCGGTCACCTTGACATCAGCTTTCATCCATTCCTCGAACAGTTGAATGGATTCCTGGTAGTGCTCATTGACGAAATAGATCTGCGCCAGATTGAAACGGAGGCGATTCTGCTGGTCTTCCGGCAGCGCCTCGAGCTGCAGTGCTGCAGAAAAGTCCTCCAGCGCACTGTCCATATCGTCGAGGTTGACATGGGCGGTGCCGCGAATCTGCAGCACCGATGCCTTGTCGAAATCCTTCATCGAGTCTCCGCGCCGCTCCATCAGCCTGTTCAACTGCTGTAAAGCCTGCTGGTACTCCTCGTCCTCAAGAAGTTCATAAGCCGAAAGCAGGTCCTGGGCCACGCGCGGGTCCAGCGTAGGGACGACCGCGCCATCCTGATCCTGCCCGTCCGTATCGTCTTGTGCGACGAGCACGCCGGCAGCCAGGAACAGCAGTACGGCTGTCAGAATCGAAAGTGCCTGTCGGCCGAAAGCGAACTGCATCTTGTCCATTAGCCCTCCAGGCGGAACTCGATCGTGGTGCGAACGCCGACTCTGGGCGCCGCGACGTTATCGACGATCTTGGGGTTGTAGCGCCAGCGTTCGACGGCACGGGTGGCGGCGTTTTCGAGGCAGGAATTTGTCGAATCGAGAACCCGCGGGTTGACTACGGTGCCTTCGGGCGTAACGTCGAATTCCACCAATACCGATTCACGCTTGTCGGCCCGGGCCATGCATCGTTGAGGATACTGGGGCGGGATGCGCACCAGCGGCTGGGCATCCCGGTCGGGATTGAAGCCCGTTCCGATATCGATATCGACGCTGGAAAGATCGGGAAGCGCACCCAGCTGCACGCTCATTTGAGGACGAAAGCTCGGGTCGGTCACCGTCGGCGGCGGTGGTGGCGGCTGATCCAGAACCGGTCGCTGAAAGTCTTCGGTGCGCCGGTCAGCCGTATCCTGGAGTTGCCGGGTGACGTTGATCTGCACGGAACGGTCTTCGCTGAGCTCGACGTTTTCCCGATTGGAGATCACCGCCGCAAGAACAAGAAAGATCAGTGCCGTTACAACAACAGCGCCGGGCAGGCCGGTGATGAGACGGATGAGGTTATTCATGATTTGATCGTCGACACGGCGACAACGTCTTCGACACCGGCAGCGCGAATCTGTTCAAGGACCTCGACGAGGTATTGGCTGTGCGCGCGGCCATCGGCCTGAATGACCGCGCTGCCGCGCGGATTCTCGCGCCGCAAACGCTCCAGCGTCGCGCGCACGCTGTCCAGCGACACTTCCTCGCGATTGATCCAGATCGTGTTGTCGGAATCGATCGCGACCAGGATTGACACCAGGCGCTGGTCCTCGCCGGTCTGCGCATCCGGGCGAGTGACATCCACGCCGGGTTCCTTGATGAACGTCGCGGTAACAATGAAAAATATCAACATGATGAAAACAATATCCAGCAGCGGTGTCACATTGACATCGCTCTCGTCGGCTTTTGCGACTCGTCGGCTTCTGGCCATGTCTGCTCCGGTTCTCTATCGTCCCTGGATCGCAAGCGCCGGGTCGACGCCGGCCTGGCGCGCCTGATCGAGCACCATCACGGTTGCGTCGATCTCGGCATCCGGGGCTGCATTCAACAACACGACACCGCGCGGCTCCTCGGCCTTGAACGCCTCGACCACCGGCTTTACCGAGCGCGGATCGATCATGCGAATATTGTCTACCATGACGAAACCGTCGCTGCGCACGCTCAGCACCAGTGTTGGCGGCGGTCGCGTTATCTCTTCCTGTTCGTTGTCCTGCGGGGTTGCAATTTCAATGCCCTCTTCGTCGAGGAAGGTCGAGGTGACGATGAAGAAAATCAGCAGGATAAAAACGATATCCAGCAGCGGCGTAATATTGACTTCCGCTTCGTCGGCTTCGTCGCTGAGCAGTCGCCTTCCGGCACCGAAACCCATGCCGACATCAAGTTGCAATCTGTTCGAGACATCGGCAACGGCAGCTTCATTGCGGCGGTCCAGAAAGCTCATTGCGAATACGCCTGTTAGCGAAACCGCAAGCCCGGTCATGGTCGGAATCGTGGCCTTTGATATGCCGGAAGCCATCAGTCTGGCATTCGACGACCCGGTGTCGGTAATGACCTGAAAGACCTCGATCATGCCCGTGACGGTACCCAGCAGGCCCAGCAGCGGCGTAATGAGAATCAGCGCACGGATGACCCCGACGTAACGTTCGTTTTCGACCTTGACTTCCGAGATCAGGCGCTCACGAAACATGTGCGCCTCCCAGCTTGTGTGGTTGTCAAGCGCCTTCCAGCGCGCCACTTGCGCGTTGCGCGTCTGGGGGCCGGTAAAGACCACGTAAAGAAGGCGCTCGCTGATCAGGATCCACATCAGCGCGGTGCTGCACAAAAGCACAACCACCACCGGGCCGCCTGCTTCGAGGAAGCCCTGGATGGCGGCCCAGGCGTTGAGCGGATTCAGCAATTCAAGCACGGTGGATTATCCTCGAGTCCATGCATCAACGGCTTGACTTCTCGGCGTCGGCGACCAGGCTTGTCGACTGCTCTTCCAGGATCTGGCCGAGGCGGCGCGAGGTTGAAGATGCGAAGGCATGCAGAATCAGCAGCGGCACTGCGGCAATCAGACCAAGCACCGTGGTGATCAGGGCCTGCGAGATACCGCCGGCCATCAGCTTGGGATCTCCGGTGCCGAACAACGTGATTGCCTGGAACGTCACAATCATCCCGATCACGGTACCGAGCAAGCCCATCAGCGGTGCCACTGCAGCCAGCACCTTGACCAGATTCAGGCCGCGCTCCAGCGGCGGCAACTCCTTGAGTACCGCATCGTCCAGGTGCAGTTGCAGCGTTTCCCGGTCCTCGCCCTTGTGCTCATCAAAGGCCGCCTGGATACGGCCAAGCGGATTCGAATCGTTGGGCTCATGCTTGCCCATTTGCTGACGGACCTTCATGGACGTCAACGTCAGAACCAGCCAGCGGTAAACCGCCAGCAGAATACCGAGTATCGCGACGACGATGATCGCATAGCCGATCCAGCCGCCCTGATCGATGCGCTCGCGCAAGGTCGGCGTCTGGGTGACCAGGCCCAGCAGACTGCCCAGCGAGGGATCGATCATGCCGCGTACGACGCCGGGGCCGGTGTGATTCATCACGCGACGCGCCGCTGCAACCGCGCCCCCACCGGGTTGACGCGCGAGGTAGCGTAGCGTGTCGCCGGTAAGCACCAGGTAACCCCGATCACCAAACGCGGTAAACGGGCCGATGCGCACAACGGTCTCGGAAGTCGAGGAATTGTCGTTGCCGACCACGTCGGCCTGGAAGCGCGCCACATTGCCCTGTTCGGTCATCTCCTGCAGCAATGTGAACCACAGGCCTTCGAGCTGCTCGATGGTCGGAAGTGAATCCGACTGGGCCATGTCTGCAAGCTCGTGTCCGCGGTTCGGGTACTGGGTGGAGATCAGCGAACTGCTGAGCTGTTCGTCAAGGTCGGCCGCCGCTGCCCGGGCCACGCCGAACAGTTCGCCGAACTCGCCCTGCCGCTCGGCGAGTTGGTCACGCAGTTCCGTCAGATCGCGATCAAGGCGATTGCGCAAATCCTCAAGTTCACTGGCCTCGGATTCAGCCTCGTCGACCTGGTTGCGAATACGCCGCAGCTCCTCCTCGCGGTTGGTCTCCTGGCGGCGAAACCGTTCTTCACGTTCGCGATTGGCCTCGGCAACGGCTTGACGCTCCTGCTGCATGGCACGCACGACTTCCTCAAGCGTTCGAGGTTGCTCCTGGGCGATCACGCAGCCACAAAATCCAAGCGCCAGTGCGGCCAGAATCGATTGAACGCCATTTGACCGATTGCGCATGGTGTCGCTCCCGCTTCGGGTTCGCTGGGTAAGATTCATTTTCCGGGTGTCAATCATTGTTTCAGCCCTCATCCGCGGTCTCGGGTGCCCTGACCGGGATATAAAGCAGTTCCGGCGGTATCTGCTCGCGCGCGACGCGCATCGCCGTCTTGACATCCCCCATGAACGATTTGTCGAGATCCAGCCATGTCCCGGTGTCGTTGTCGTAACGCTTCAGAACGGCATCGTCGTCGGTCTTGAAGATCAGCACCAAGCGCCCGATACGCAGAACATCCACATTCTCGTACACGCGATCGGCCGTTTCGATGTCGCTTCGATAGGCCTCGACAGTACGACCATATTCGGATTCAATCTGATAGGCCTCGATAAGCAGCCGATAGCGTTGCGCCGGCGAGCTTGACGGATCCTCCATGAGCCTGGTCAGGCGCTCCACGCGCGAGCGTCGCTCGTCGACCAGAAACGGAATATCGGCCTGAACCAGGCGATCCAGGGCATCGACCATATCCTGCATGAGCGGTTGAACCGCACGCTGCAGGCTGGCGATGTTGTTGATGTCCTCGGTCAGCGATTCGATTTCGTTGCGCTGAGCCTCGGCCTGGCGTCGCTGGGAAGCGTTGTATCGGTTGAGTTGCTCCAACTGCCTGAGATTGGCCCGGTAATTGCCTAACAATTCCTGAATTCGAGCGTCAATCTCGTCGATTTCTTCCTGCGACTCGCGCGTACCCTCGGCCGCCTGTCGGCTCGCATCCAGCGCAGGTTCGACTTCCTGCCCGTGCGCCGAGGCAGCGAACCCGATCGCCATGAACCACGAGGCCAGCAGGATGGCCGGCATGCAGTCTGCTTTCGTAGTCAATGTATTATTCTTACCTAATTTATTCATAGCCGATAGATCTTCTGTTTGAATGTTGCGTGTACGGCCAAACAACCTGGCTTCTAATCGAATTACCCGCGTAAAAAACGCGGCCTGCCCGACAGATTGGCCCAAGCGGACCGAGCGATCATCTCATGAAGCCTGACACAAATGAAGCTCTATTTCCATCCCGACATGGTAATGAATTTTCACCGCGGTTTCGACCGTGATGAAATCAGGGCTTGTACGGATGGGCGCGAAAACCGGGCGTCTCAACGGCCGAGTACGCATTTATATGTTGCATCCCGCGACGCTTTCGACTATTTTCAGGTTTCGTTAATTCTTTAGACAGGGAGAATTGAGGTGAGAAACCGTCTGCATTTACAACCCTTAACCGCCTGTATCAGCGCTGCGCTGCTCGCCATGGGATTAGGCCTTACGGCCGTCCAGGCGCAAACCGCTGATGATTCCGACCAACAGGAAGAAGCCACGTCCGAAGCCGAAACCGAGGCCGAGGCCGAGGCCGAGGCCGAGGAATTCGCCCCGGATGTAGAACGCATGATCGTGACCGGTTCACGTATTGAAAGTGACAGCACGCTGGACGCGCCGAGCCCGGTCGTGTCGCTGGGTGGCGAAAATATCCGCACTTCGGGCGAGATCGACGTCGCCGCGCTTCTGCGCGAAAGCCCGCAGCTTCAAGCCTCGCTGCCGGCGTCGTTTTCGGCCTTCAACGGCACCCCGCTGGGCGCCTCGCTGCTCAACCTGCGTAATCTCGGCTCGGTGCGCACGCTCGTGCTCGAAGACGGTCGTCGGCACGTCTCCGGTATCGAGGGCAGTGCCTCGGTTGACGTGAACACCATCTCCACGGCGTTGTTGCAGCGGGTCGAAGTACTGACCGGCGGTGCATCGTCGATCTACGGGGCGGACGCGGTGACCGGCGTAGTCAACTTCATCATGCGCGATGGCGCGAGCTTTGACGGCGCAGAAATTCGCACCCAGGGCGGCATCAGCGACGATGGCGACGCGGAGGAGTTCTTCTTCTCGCTGGCCAACGGCCTCGATTTCGACAACGGTCGCGGTTCGATGGTGTTCGCCGGCGAATACCAGCAGACCGAACCAATCTTCGCCGCCGACCGCGACTTCGCCGGCTCCGGGCGCCAGTTTCTGGTGCCGAATGGCCCGGCGCTGGAAGCCCTGGGCGTGGATCCCCGTTTCTCAAACGCCTTCATAGGCGATCTGCGCCTGCCCATCTCCAGCCACGGCGGGATCATCGCTCTCGGCGACGGCGGCGCGAGCGCCTTCTTCGAAGCCGTGACCAGCGGCGGGGTTCCGGGTTGCAATACCATTGGTGCGGCGGCAATCCCGACCTGCCAGATCTTCGCCAACGGGGCCTTGCGACCGTACAACCCCGGCGATGTCTTCATCGACGGCTTCAATGGCTCCGGCGGCGACGGCGTGCCGGCCGAACCCGATGACGAAATCCTGCTTCCAGATACCGAACGTTTCCTGTTCCAGGCCGCGTTCGACTATGAACTGCATCCAAACATCAACATCTTCGCCGACGGCAAGTTCGTGCGCAGCGAGACGCGGGAAAGCAACCAGGTCAACGGTTTCAACGACGACATCCCGATCCAGTTGGACAATCCATTCATTCCCGCCGCACTACGCGCTCAGGTCGAGACGCTGCAGGCTGAAGGCCTGGATCCGGTGATTGTCGTCTCGCGCGACGTGCTCGACACGACGGCGCGTTCGAACCCGCTGGCCGAACGCAAAACGTTTCGCGGCGTGCTCGGCGTAAATGGTGAAATTCCGGGTGTAGGCTTCGACTACGAGGTCGCCTACGTCTACGGCCGCACCGACGCCGACATCACCAGCCGAAGTCGCATCGAGGACCGTTACTTCGCCGCCATCGACGCAGTGATCGACCCGGAAACCGGAGAGATCGTGTGCCGCTCGGACATCGATCCGGATGCCGTGGTGCCGCCGTCTTCGCCGTTCCCGGCGCAGAACGGCAATTTCCAGATTTCGACCTTCCGACCGGGCGATGGTCAGTGCGTACCCGTGAACATCTTCGGCTTCGATTCGATCAGTCAGGAAGCCGCGGATTTCATATTCCAGCCGCAGACTGCCACCAACGACATCGAACAGCAGGTATTGACGCTCACGATATCGGGTGACAGCGAACAGTGGTTCAGCCTGCCCGCCGGTCCGATCGGTTTTGCCGCAGGTTACGAATATCGTGAAGAGGATAGTTCCTTCCAGCCGGGGGCGTTCAGCGCGGCGGGCCTGACCTTTGGCACCATCGGATCCAACGGCGGCCCGACCAACGCGTCGTCCGGCACGATCGAAGTGTCTGAGTTCTTCACCGAGGCGCGCATACCGGTTCTGTCGGACCTGCCGCTGATAGAGCATCTGGAGTTCAACGGCGCTTACCGCTTTTCGGACTACGAAACCTTCGGCAATACCGACACCTGGTCTCTGGGTACAAGATGGACCATGGTGCCGTCACTGACGATCCGCTCCACGGTCTCGCGCGCGGTGCGCATCCCGAACATCGGCGAAGCGTTTTCGCCCACCTTCACGGCCTTCCTCGGCGCGGACGATGATCCGTGCAACCCGCAGTTCGTCAGTGGCGGCTCAGAATTTCGCCGCGACAACTGCATCGCGCTGGTCGGGCCGGTTGGCGACGATCCGAACGCGTTCAACTCGACGAACTTCGTCTCCGCTCGTATTCCGGGCAGTAGCGGCGGCAACCCGAATCTCGATCCGGAAGAGGCAGACACCTACACCATCGGCGGCGTTTATCGGCCCAGGGGTGATTTCGGCGGGCTGCTCGACGGTCTGATCGTCACCATCGACTACTACAAGATCGAGATCGACGGCCTGATCGACACGCTGGGTGGTTTCGAGATTGCCTCGAACTGCGTCGACGCACCGACGCTCAACAACCAGTTCTGCGAAGCCGTCGACCGCGACCCGACCGACGGTTTCATTACCGGCTTCCGCTCCGGCTTCATCAACCTGGCAGCGGTGGAAACCAGTGGAATCGACTGGCGCGTCGAATACAGCATGGATGTACCGCAATTCCTGGGCGGCCGGGAGAACGGCGAGTGGATTTTCTCGTCGCTGGGAACCCGTTTTCTGGCCAATGACGAAACCCGCGATATCACCGCACCGGATGAGGTGACCGATGTGCTCGGCGAGCTTAGTCGCCCCGAATGGATCGTCAACCTGAACGCCGATTGGAGGAAAGGGAATTTCCGGGTCGGCTGGAACGGTCGCTTCGAGTCCAGTCAGCTTGCAACTGGTGTGACGAACAACGACCTCATGAACGACCCGGATTTCGTCAACATCCGCAATACCGGCTCGTCGGTCGTTCATGATTTCACCGCGTCGTACTTTTTCACCGACAAGTTCGAATTCTACGGTGGCATCAACAACGCATTCGAAGAAGAGCCCTTCATCGGCGCCCTGTCACGTCCGACGGGTCCGCGCGGGCGATTCTTCTTTGCCGGGGTGAATGTGACGCTCTAAAGCAACTGCAATCGTTGCACGACGCAGTTTGCAGCCCCGCGCTGCAAACTGCGTCGTTCCCGCGGCGCCTGGCTGCGGTTCCTGCAATTGCCTGCTTTACTCTGGAAATTGTCTGCTATACACTCCGAGCGAAACCAGGGAGCAAAACAATGCAAATCAATAATACCAACAGCTATTTGATCTTCGTATTCACCCTCGTCGTCGGTATGCTCGGCAGCGCTGCAGTCGTTGCCGACACGTCGACCGGCACGGCGGCCGAGACGACCACCGCGGCCGACGCCGATAGCGCCGAGGCCGCCAGCCAGGATTCCCAGACCGGGTCCGGCGCATCGACGGATTCCCAGGAGCCGCCAGAGGGCTCCATCGAACGGATCGTCGTGACCGCGACCAAACGCGAAAAGACGCTGCAGGAAGTGCCGTTCTCGATCAACGCCCAGAGCCAGGCCGACATCCAGCGCACCGGCGCCGGATCGCTGGAGGAAATTTCGCGCAACGTTGCCGGGCTGACCATCCAGAATCTGGGACCGGGCCAGAGCCAAGTCGCGATTCGCGGCGTCTCGGCCGGTCAGATCGTACGCGATCAACCCGGGGTTAAGGAGCAAGTCGGCGTCTACCTGGATGAATCGGTGATCTCGCTGTCGCTGTTCACACCGGACCTGGACCTGTTCGACCTGAGCCGCGTGGAAACCCTGCGCGGACCGCAGGGCACGCTGTTCGGCTCCGGCTCCATCGGCGGCACGATCCGCTACATCACCAACCAGCCCGACCCGAACGTGCGGGAATCTTCCTTTGAGGCCGAACTCAATACGATCGACGAAGGTGGCGCCGGGGGGCACTTCAAGGGGATGATCAACATGCCGTTCGGCAACGGCGCCGGCGCGTTTCGCCTGGTCGGCTACCACACCGAGTACGGCGGCTTCATCGATGCACTGCGCGAAGGCGGCGGTGTCACCGACGATGTCAACGACGGCAGCCGATCCGGCGTTCGTGCGGCGCTGACTTTCGAGCCCGCCGGCAACATATCGATCACGCCCCGGGTCATCTATCAGGAAATCGAAACCGACGGCTTCAATCGCCAGGAAGTTTTCAACCTGTTTGCCAATCCATTTACCACCGAGCGGCCGCCGGTGACCTTCGACGAACGCGAGCAGTTCCTGCTGCTCGACGAGGCCTTCGAGGATGAATTCCTGCTGCTGGACCTGACCGCCACGGCCGGGTTCGACCTGTTCGACCTGACCTCGGTGACCAGCTACACCGACCGTGACGTGCTGGTCAGCCGCGACGCCAGCGCCCTGAGCGGCAGCGTCTCGGTGGATCTCGGCTTTCCGGACGAAGGGGTGTTGCTGCCGTCGAATTTGCGCGACACCACCGACGTCGAGCAGTTCACCCAGGAAATCCGACTCAGCTCCAATACCGTGGGGCCACTCGACTGGCTGATCGGAGCGTTCTACTCCGACACCGATCGGGTTTACGCGCAGCGGCTGCCGACACCGGGATACGACGCGTTCACCGATCAGGTGCTGGGCGAGGGAACCGCCGCCGCCGTAGCCAACGGTTTCGATCCGGACTCACCGTTCAACTCCGACCTGCCCTACAACATTGAGCAGCTCGCGTTGTTCGGCGAGGCCACCTGGTATGCCACCGACCGGCTGTCGCTGACCGCGGGCGGGCGCTATTACGACTTCGACGAAGTGCGCACCATCACCACCGGTGGCCTGTTTGCTGCCGGCGACACCGCGGTGGTCGACGAAACCTCGTCCAGCGGTTTCACGCCGAGATTCCTGGCCGATTACAAGATCAGCGACGAGGTTTCGGTCAATGCCCAGGTTTCACAGGGCTTCCGTCTCGGCGGCGTCAACGACCCGCTGAACATTCCGCTGTGTACGCCGGAGGACGAGGCGATCTTTGGTGACTTCCAGGACTACGACGACGAAACGCTCTGGAACTTCGAGCTGGGCGTCAAGGCACAGACCCGAACGGTCACGTTCAATGCTGCGGTGTTCCATACGGAAATCGACGATCTTCAGGTCACGCTGGATGCCGGCTCCTGTTCTTCACGTGTCGTGTTCAACGTGCCCAGCGCAATGACGACCGGGTTCGAGTCGGAACTGGCCTGGGAGCCGACCGATCGCCTGTTGCTCACGCTGGCCGGAAGCTATATCGAGGCCGAATTCGATTCGACGGTACGCGACGGTAACGGCAACGTCATCGGCGGCATCGAGGACGGCAATCGGCTGCCCACCGTTCCCGAGACGCAGTTCTCGGCCAGCGGCGCCTACACCTTCCCGCTCAACTTCGGCAACAACCCTGCCGAGGGTTTCGTGACCGCTTCGTTTCAGCATATCGGCTCGCGCTTCACGCAGCCCGGCGACCAGGTGCCCGGTGCCGGCGACTTTGCGCACGGCCTGCCGTTCGGCGGCATGACCGGCAATGAGGTGACCTCGCTGGATCTGAAGCTGCCCGCCTACGAAATCGCCTACTTGAGTACCGGTATCGATTTCGGGCGCTACGTGGTCACGCTGTTCGTCGATAACGTGTTCGACGAGAACGCGCTGCTGTCGTTCGATCGCGAGCGCGGCGGCCGCGCCCGGCTCGGCTTCCGCACCAACCAGCCGCGCACGGTCGGGGTCAACCTGCGAGCCAATTTCTGATCGCAGTCGATCCACCGATCGCCCATGAAAAACCTCGCCCATCGCTGATGGGCGAGGTTTTTTTATTTCAATCGCCGTTCCATCCGAATCAACGGACGGGGTTCGCGCCACATGGGAACGACCTCGTTGGAGACTTCCTGGAATCCAAACTTGCGGTATAGCGCGCTGGACGCGTCCAGACCGTCGGTGGTCTCCAGATAAACCCGCTCGACCCCCGATTCCCGGCAATAGTCCAGGGCGGTCTCGACCAGGCCTCGCCCCAGGCCGCCGCCGCGCAACTGAGGGTGCAAAAGAACCCAGCGCAGTTGGGCCAGACCTTCGGATCGGAACGCGATCGCGCAGCAACCCACCAATTCACGCTCATCTTCGCAAGCGCCGCGTTCGAGCAGCCAGATTCGGCCGTTGAATTCGTTCTCGAGACCGTACTCGGCGATGGTCCGGGCGACGAAAGCCTCGAATTCGACGCCGAAACCCGACCATTGCGAGTAGACCTCGCCATGCAGTGCAATCACGCGGCCCAGGTCGCCGGGCCGGAGGTCGTGACGCAGGGTCAAGCCGTCTGGCCAGGAGTGGGGTCCGGCAGTCATGATGGGTTCCTGAGCCGGGCCAGTGTGAATGCCGGTTCGACCACGCGCTCATCGAGCACGCTCGCTGCAACCAGTTCGCCCAGCGCCGGACCATGCTTGAAGCCGTGTCCAGACCCGCCGCCCAGCAGCCACAGATTGGCCGCTTCCGGGTGCCTATCGACGATGAAATCGCCGTTACCGGTGTTGGTGTACTGGCACACCCGCGCATCGACCAGCGGGGCATCGGCCATTCCGGGAAAACGATCCGCGATATAGGCACGTGCGGCCTCGATTCCTTCGGCCGAAGGTATGCGATCGGCACGTTCGAGATCGATCGCTTTGCCGTGCGTATCGTCGGCGATTTTGAAGCCGCGCCGTTCGCTGCCAGGAATGCCGTACCACAGCTTCGGCCCGAAATCGGCCCACACCGGCAACCCGGCCTCGCCATGCGCGCGGTCCCCGGGCGGCGTGCCGAAATAGTAGACCTCCTGACGCGAGACCGTTAGCACATCGCCGAGCAGGTCGGAAAAAAGCCGCGGCAGCCACGGCCCGCAGGCGAACACGAAATCGTCGGCCTGGAGCGGAGTACCGTCGGTCAGCGTCAGCGATTCCAGTCGTCCGGCGCGCATTCGGCCCGGTCGGGCATCGGCGAGAATGTAATTCCCACCGGCGCGCTTGAACGCCTCGACGACCGCGTGGCAGGCGCGACGCGCGAGCAGGTAACCGGCTTCCGGTTCAAACACGGCCTGCTCGATGCCATCGAGCCGAATCTGCGGCCAGCGCTCGGCGACCCGGTCGCCGTCCAGGCGCTGGTATTCGATACCGGTCTCGTCCATGGCCGCGGTGGCGCTGGAAAAGAATTCGCGTGCATTGGATTGTCCCAGAAACAGCACACCTGAACTGTGCAGCACCTTCAGGCCCCAATCCCGCGCGGCTTGCCGCCACATCTCAAGTGAACGCGCCGCCATGCGCACGTAAAGCGGGTTGGAGTACATGTGCCGGATCACACGCGTCTCGCCGCCGGAACTCGAGCGCGGATGTCCGGCGGCCCTGCTTTCAATCAGCGTCACTTGGGCACCGCCTTGTTGCAACGCCAGCGCGGTCCAACCGCCGAATGCACCCGCGCCCGTCACGACAATCCGGCGGCGACCGGCCCCGTCCCGGGCCACAGTCCGCAGCCCGGTCAGCGGCCAGATCATTGGCGCGGCCAGCATGGATTGGAGTATTCGGCGTCTTTTCATTGATTCAGTCAGACCTTGGGTTTAAGCGTGTCGCGCGCGTGTTCGGGTTCGCTGGCGGCCAGGGCAATGTTGGCCGAGCGCATGATCAGTCCGGTCAGACCCAACAGCAGCACGATCATCAGGCCGGCCAGCCAGCGGTGATAGCCTTCGGCGTATGACACGCACCAGCAAGCCTTATCCTACCCGGAAGGCGCGGCTTGCTGGCGGTGGATCCATTTCAGGATACTGAGACGGTATCCTGTGTTCAGTCCAAAAGGCCTATGCCGGGAAGAAATATGTTTCTGATTTTCAGTTTTTCAAAGTGTTCTCACAATCTGTTAAGGGTGTTCCATGAAGGCTGATCGCGTTATCGACCAGATAATTGATATTCCACAGACTTTTCACGAATCCGGAACTATTTCTCCCGCCGTGCTCAGGAAGCTGCATTCAGCCACCCGTGAGATGAAGATCAGGCGTTCGGTCGAGACTGGATGCGGCAAATCGACACTATTGCTTTCGTGGATAAGCGCGAAACATACGGTGTTTACCTTGCCCGAATACGCAAAAGGCGTACCAAGTGTTGGTTACCAATTTGTATCGGAGGCATCACTGCTCAATGCCGAGGCAGTGGATTTCGTCTTGGGCCCGACGCAGCAGACGCTACCGCAGTGGCAGGATCAGGCGCCAATTCAACTGGCATTCATCGATGGACCGCACGGCTATCCGTTCCCTGAACTCGAGTACTACCATCTCTATCCACGCCTCGATACCGGAGCGCTTCTGGTGATCGACGACATCCAGATTCCGACGATCCGTAATCTATTTGAATTCCTGCGCCTGGACCGGATGTTTACGCTAGAAGAAGTGGTGGACAAGACGGCATTCTTTCGCAGGACCGCCGAGCCGATGTTTGACCCGCTCGGCGACGGCTGGTGGCTGCAGGAATACAATTTGCGATACGTAAAGCAACCGCCGAAAATCAAAAACCTCCTATCCAAGGTATCCAGGGCCGTTCTTGGAGAGACAATCAGCGAACGAATTCGCCGCCGCATTCGCAGGTGGTTTCACTGACCAAAACTGCATGCTTCGCGCGCCAGCCCTGTTGCTCAATTTTCACGTGCTGCTGATGTTCAAGGACTCCGGGATCGCCTCGAAAATCATTCACTGGTCAACGTCCACGAACTGGATCGATTGAGATATTGAAGCCGCCGTGCTATGCGCGTTGCCATGCCGCGCGGATACGCAGCACACTCACCAGCAGCGCCGGCAGGAAGGTCAGCGTGACCAGCGTGGCAAACAACAGGCCGGTGAGCACCACCACCCCGACGCCGCGATACAGCTCGGTGCCTTCACCAGGGATAAACACCAGTGGCGCCAGGCCGAACAGGGTGGTGATCATTGACATCATGATCGGCCGGATGCGGGTGGAGACCGCCTCGCGCACCGCCTCGACGGCATCGTCGGTGCCTTCGCGCAGATTGGCAAGCGTGCGGTCGACGATCAGGATCGGGTTGTTGACCACCACCCCGAGCAGGATCAGGAAGCCCAGCATGGTAATCATGTCGAACGGCTGGCGTACACCTACACCATTTAGCGCTGCAAGGCCCGCAATGCCGCCAGCGATGCCCAGCGGAACCGAGGTCAGAATCACCAGCGGCCAGCCCCAGTGATTGAAGATCGCGACCATGACCAGGAAACTCAGGACAATCGCCACGATGTAGTTGTCGGCCAGCGCCGCGCGCGTTTCCATCAACTGGTCGCTGGCGCCGGAAATATCGATGGACACCGATTGCGGCAACTCACCTTCGGCGCGCATCTTCTCGATCACCTGTTCGCGCACGCGCTCGACCGCGGTTTCCAGCGCCACCGAGCGCGGCGGAATCACATTCAGCGTCACCGTACGCCGGGCATTGAGCCTTCTTACGCTGTCGGTATCGACGGTCTCGACCACGTCTGCGATCGCCGAAAGCGGCACCACCGCACCCGAGGGCGTGAACACCGGAAGGTCCTCCAGTCCGGCCAGCTCGCGCTCGCTGCCGGCACTGGAAAACAGGAAGATATCGATCTTGTCGTCGCCGCGGAAATACTCGTCGACGAAAGCACCGTCGGTCAGTGCGGCAACGGCGAAACCCAGTTCGCTGGCGCTAAAGCCCAGTTCTGCCGCCCGCGCCCAGTCCGGGCGGATCTCGATCAGCGGCTGGTCCAGCGTAAGCGAGCCGGGCGACGAACCGATCTGGGGGTTGTCGAAGGCCGCCTCCGACCGGCGGAAGGCGGTCTCGGCCACCCGATACAGCTCGGCCAGGTCGGGGCCGGTGATATCCAGGTTGACACTGCGGGTGCCGCCGTCGTTGCTGGAGATGATCGAGCCGCGGTTGGAGAATCCACGCATGCCCGGGTAGGTTTCGTAGTGTTCGGTCACGATGCGCATCAGTGCGTCAATCTGCTCCGGGTCGACGGTCTCGGCGATGATGCGCAGGTTATCGGGGCTGACCGACATGATCATGTAGCGCATCGCCGGCACCTCGGACTCGCCGCGCGCGAAGCGTTCCGGATCGTCACCGACATAGGGTAGAAAGTGTTCCTTGACCTGTTCGGAAATGCGCGTCATCTCGCCCAGGCTGTAACCGGGCGGGGCAATCATCTGCGCGAAGATCTTGGCCTCCTCGCCCTCGGGCAAGTATTCAGCCGGCGGGGTCAGCAGCGCCAGGATCAGCACCACCCCGCCGAATACCGAGACCAGGGTAACCAGTCTGCGACGGCCGGTCTCGATCAGCCAGCCGACCCCGTCGACCATGCGCTGGCGCAGTGCGGCCCCGGAGGCGACCTTGCCACCCGATACCCCGAACTTCAGGCGTGCCGCCAGGCTGGGCACCACCGTGATGGCCACCAGCATGCTGGCAAGAATCGACGCCGAAATCGCCACCGCGACATCCGAATACAACTGCCCGGCTTCCTGCCGGATGAAGAAGATCGGCGCGAACACCAGCACCGTGGTCATGGTCGAGGCCAGCACCGCCGGCCACACCTGGCGTACGCCGGCCAGCGAGGCGGCGATTTTTTCCATGCCCTCGCGCCGCTTGCGCTCGATCGCCTCCAGCACCACGATCGAGTTGTCCAGGGTCATGCCGATGGCGAACGCCACCCCGGCCAGCGAGATGACATTAATCGTCCGCCCGGCCGCCAGCAGGCCCAGGAACGCGGCGATGGTGCAAATCGGCACGCCGATAACGCCGACCAGTGTGGCCCGGCCGGAGCGCAGAAACGCGAACATTACCAGCGTGGCCAGCAACGCGCCCAACCCGAGGTTCTGCCAGACGTTGGCCACCGATGCCTGCACGTAGCGCACATCGTCGGTGGTCAACTTGAGCTGCATGCCGACCGGCATCAGCACTTCGCGATTGATTTCCTCGATTGCCGGCAGCATGGCCTTCTTGATCTCGATCACGTTGGAACCCGGCTCGCGGTCTACCGAAACGCTGATGTTCGGCTTGCCGTTGACCGACGAACGGTCGCGCAGCTCGTAGTGCGAGAGTTCCACCTCGGCGATGTCGCTCAGGCGCACCAAGCTGTCGCCGCGCACCGCGACGATCAGCGATTCCATCTCGCCGATGGACTCGAAACGCCCGATGGTACGCAGCAGATAACGTCGCTTGCCGGCTTCCAGGTCGCCGCCGGAAGCATCGCGGTTACGGCCGCGGATTGCGCTTCGGATATCGGAAGGCGACAGCCCGCGCTCGGCCGCCGCGGCCGGGTCGACCAGCACCCGCACCTGGCGCTCGGCGCCCCCGCCGACGTTCACCCTTGAGACGCCCGGCACGCGCTCCATGCGTGTGCGCACGTTGTCGTCGATGAAATCGCGCATCAGCGTCATATCCAACTCAAACGGATTGCCGTCCAGCGGCTCGACGCGCATGAACATGAACGAATTCTGCGAGAACGAACTGGCGTCCAGGCTGGGCTCGTCGACATTCTCGGGATAGTCCGGCACCTGGCTGAGCGCATTATTGACCCGAATAAGCGCCTCGTTGATATCGACGCCGAACGGGAACTCCAGCTCGATTCGGGCCTGACCGTACGAGGCCGTGGAGATCATGCGATCGAGGTTGGGCAGACCCCTGAGATATTCCTCCTGCTCGATCAGAATCTCCTTTTCCACGTCCTGCGGCGTGGCCCCGGGCCAGCGCGTCTCCACGCTGACCACGCGCACCTCCAGGTCGGGGATCATCTGCACCGGAATCCGCAGCGCCGCCAGCACGCCCAGCACGCAGATCACCAGCACGACCACGGCCAGGATAGTGCCGTGTCGGACAACACCCTCGAACATCGCTACCGCCGCCTCATTCAATCACCCGCACCGGCTGGTTCTCGGTGAGCACTTCGTTGCCGCGCTCAACCACCGGCCGGTCGCCGTCCAGCCCGGTCGCGACCGCAACCCGGTCGCCTTCGGTACGCGCCACCGAGATCTCGACCTGGCGCACCCTTGCCGCAGTGGCATCGCGGTCGACCACCCATACCGTGGTCGTGCCGTCGGGGTAACGGATGACCGCGTCGCGCGGAATCGTCAGCAGCGTCTCACCGGCGTCGATCTCCAGCCGCGCGCGCGCCGACATGCCGGGCGTGATGTCGGCATCGTCGGCCTCCAGTGCCAGGCGCAGCAAAAAAGTCCGGGCGCCGGGATCGCTCACCGGCACGCGCGCGTGGATGCGTGCCGGGAGCGTCTGTCCGGGCAGTGCATCAACCTGCACCGTCACCCGGGCGCCGGCGCGCAGCATCGGCCACAAACGCTGCGGCGCCTGCACGTCCAGCCAAAGCGAATCGACGGCCACCAGTTCGACCACCGCGGTCGCAGTTTCCACCCATTCGCCGGCCTCGGTGAGCTTGCTGGCAATCACCCCGCCGAACGGGGCGGTGATGGTGTGGCGTTCAACCCGCTCGGCCACCGTATCGCGCTCGGCCTCGGCGACCCTCAGGGCGGCTTCGGCCACATGCACGGAAGATTCGCGCGCCCGGACTTCGGTCTCGGGCAGGAACCGGTCGCGTACCAGGCGCTGTCCTTCGTCACGCAGCCGCACCGCCTCATCGCGCGCCGCGCGCGCCTCTTCCACCGCCGCCTCGGCCTGCGCCAATGCCAGGCGCGCCAGTTCATCATCGAGTTCCACCAGCACATCGCCGGCCCCGACCACATCACCGGCATCCACCGCCACTTGGGCAATCAGGCCCGACACCCGCGGCGAGACTTGCGCTGCCCGCCGGGCGGTAAACGATCCGGTCAGCTCCACGCGCTGGGTGCCCGCCGTCTGCTCGGGCATCGCGACCACCACCGGCGCCAGTTCCTGGGCGACAGCCGGCCAGACGATGACGCCGCCCAGCAGCGCCGCCGTCAGAAGTCGCTTGATCAAGCCAATTCGAAAAATCATGCTTCCGATGTTACCCGACGCGCTGTCAAAATCCATCGCAGCCGCGTAGGGGATTGTTGCTCGAATCCGGCTGCGTGCAGCGTATCGAGATCCCGGATCGCGCTGGCGCGCGTCCGGGATGACGGGAAAATTCATTCCGGCCGGGATGACCGGAAATGTCTGCCGTTTACGGAAATTCGGCGTAGGTCGCGGCGACGTCCGCGACGGTTTCCAGCCGGGATCCTGGGCGTTACAAGGCTTCGGCGGTGCGATCCAGCCCCGCGGCGAGCTTTTCGACCAGTTCGTCGATGCCTGCCTCGTCAATAATCAATGGCGGGCAGATGGCGATGGTGTCGCCGGGCAGCGCACGCACGACCAAGCCTTGTTCCAGGCACGCCGCGGTGGCCTTGAACGCGATCTTGTCGGCCGGGTCGAAGCGCGTCTTTGTCGCCGGGTCCTTGACGATCTCCAGACCCGCGATCAGGCCAATGCCGCGATAGTTGCCGACCAGCGGATGATCGGCCAGCGGCGCGAGCTTTTCCTGCAGGTATTCACCCATGCGCGCGGCATGCGCCATGGTCCCACGCTCTTCCATCAGTTCCAGATTCCGCAACGCCACCGCCGCGGCCACCGGGTGGCCGGAATAGGTCAGGCCATGGGCGAACATGCCGACCTCGATCGAGGCCTGCTCGATGGCCTCGTACATGAACGGCGGAATCGCCACCGCCGAGATCGGCTGGTAGGCCGACGACAGCGCCTTGGCCATGGTCATGGTGGCCGGCTCGATACCATAGGTCTGGCAACCGAAATCGTTGCCAGTGCGACCGAAGCCGGTCACCACCTCGTCGTCGATGAACAGGATGCCGTGCCGCTTGAGGATGGGCTGGATCTGTTCAAAGTAGCTTTTCGGCGGCAGGATCAGTCCGCCGGCACCCATCAGCGGCTCGGCGATGAACGCGGCAATGGTCTCGCTGCCCTCGCGCGCGATGACGGCTTCCAGTTCCTCGGCCAGCCGGGTCGCGAAGTCTTGTTCCGATTCACCTTCGTGCGCCTGGCGGTAGTGGTGCGGCTCGGTCAGGTGAATCACCTCCGGCCCGGGCACATCGAAGTGCGCGTGAAACGGCGCCAGCCCGGTCAGCCCGGCGGTGGCCAGCGTGGTGCCGTGGTAGCCGCTTTGGCGCGAAATGATCTTCTTTTTTTCCGGCTTGCCGATGGCATTGAAATAGTAGCGCGCCAGCTTGATCTGGGTGTCGTTGGCATCCGAGCCGGAGCAGCCGAACAGGAAGCGCGCACCCTCGATCGGTACCCACTCGGAAAGCTTTTCGGACAGACGGATGCTCGGCTCGTTGGCTCTGGCGGCAAACAACGGGCCGTAGCAGAACTTCTCCATCTGTTCGGCCGCGGCTGTCGCCAGCTCCTTTTCCCCATACCCCAGCGCCGTGCACCACAGCCCGGCCATGCCCTCCAGGTACTTGCGGCCGTGCTGGTCGAACACATACACGCCTTCGCCGCGTGTCCAGATCAGCGGATCGCCATCGCGCACCTGGTCCAGGTTGGAGGCGGGATGAAAAAGATGGCGCTTGTCCAGCGCCTCCAGGGTTTGATCCATGAATATTGGTCCGGGTCGGGTGAACTCAGAGGCATGATAACCGGGCGCCCACGCCCATTGCGCGCGCCTTCAGGTCGCGGACCCTTACGGCAGCAGCGCCCAACCCTCGCTCTGGCGGCGCACCACGACGGTCATTGCCGAGACCGCCATGCTGCCCGGGGGCGCGAGCTCGTCAGCATCGACGCCATTGAATGTGGCGCTCTGGCCGCACTGGCGGATGACCACACCGGCTTCCGACAGGGCCCCCAGTAATGCGGTGTTCGGATTGTCGCGACCAAATCGCTCGCGGTAGGCCGCATCGGATAGCACGTCGAACGTCGTGCCGCCGTGGGTGACGATTTCGATTTGCAGGTCTTCTGGATCGATGCCGGCGCGCGCGTGCATGTTGATGAAGCGCGCGGCCGATTCCAGGCCGCGGTTGAGTTCGTGCTTGTCCTTGCTGCCGGCCGAAACATCGAACAGCACCCGGTACTTCGTGCCCCCTACCAGATTGAAACTTGCATCGGGCACATCAACGGCAGGACCGAAGTGCTCGATCGCGGGGCCGGTGGAGAACTCCTGCGCACCCGCGGATCCGGCAAGCAGGGTCGCTGCAAGCACCGTCCACACCGCGGTTCGACCGATCATGCGCGCACCGCCGCTCATTCACTCTCTCCCGCGACTTCATCGAGAAACTCCATCGCCCGTCGCATGTGCGGGATGACGATGGTGCCGCCGACGACCAGGCCGATGCTCATGGTCTCGACGATTTCGTCACGGCTGGCGCCGACCTCCACCGCCTTGCCGATGTGATAGCTGACGCAGTCGTCGCAGCGCAGCACCAGCGACGCGACCAGCCCCAGCAGTTCCTTCTGTTTGACGTCCAACGCCCCGCCTTCGGCGTAGGTGAGCGAATCCAGCGAGAACATGCGCTTGATCACGCGATTGTCGGTGGCCAGGATGCGCTCGTTCATCTTCTGGCGGTACTCGGTAAATTCCTTGACGCGGTCGTTCATGAGGATCTCCGGTGTGTGACTCAGACCGCTACCATTATCCTGGATTATTCCGGGATGATCGTCGATTCGCGACTGGGTCAGCGCACACAACGCGCTGATCGGTTACGTCGGCGTGCCCTTCGGCGATGCCGGCGGTCGCGGCCGGCCAGCACCGCGGAGACTGCCGAGCACCCGCCGGTAGGCGGCCTGGCGCAGGCACCAGTTCATCAGCATTTTTATCAACATGGCGGTTGCCTCTTTATCAAATGTAGTCATCAAGCTACCCGGGAATAATTACGCGCCGATCAAGCCCAGGTTACAAATCATCGAACCCAGATCTCCGAACACCCGCCGGTAGCTCATCCGATGGCCCTGTGCGATACGCGGTCGGATTGACGCGAATCAACGCCGCCCGACCGGTATAGTGACGCGATCAGAAACAGCCCCGCACGCATGGAAGCAAGACGATGAGCCAATTGCATGAACCAGCAAACGAAGGACTGATCCGCCAGATGGGCGCGCTGGGCATTGCGCTGCTGGCGCTCAACGGCATGATCGGCGCGGGCATTTTTGGCGTGCCTGCCGGGGCCGCAGCGCTGGCCGGCGCCTGGAGCCCGCTGGTGTTCGTCGCCTGCGCGGTTCTGCTGGGCGCGATCATGCTGTGTTTCGCCGAAATCGCATCGCGCTTCGACCGCACCGGCGGACCCATCCTGTATATCGATACCGCGTTCGGCCGCTTCGCCGGATTTCAGACCGGCTGGGCGTTCTACATCGCGCGCATGACCGCGTATGCGGCCAACCTGAACCTGCTGATCGAATCGCTTGCCTACCTCTGGCCGGCAGCCGCAACGGGCTGGATACGCGTGGCACTGCTGACGGTGATCGTCGCCGGCCTGGCCTGGATCAACGTCACCGGCATCAAGCAGGCGGTGCGGTCGCTGGGCGTGCTGACGCTACTCAAACTCGTACCGCTGTTGATACTGATCGTCGCCGGGCTGGCCTGGCTGGCGCCGGCGACAAGCAGCATCGCGGGCAGCGCGCCGCCTTCTGCCGGGCAGTTCACCACTGCGGCCTTGCTGATCATCTATGCCTTCGTCGGCTGGGAATCGGCGCTGGTGCCGGCCGGCGAGGTGAAAAACCCGGCCCGGGCGATGCCGCTGGCGCTGTTCTCGGCATTGATCACCGTCACCATCCTGTACGTGGCCATCCAGGCCATCAGCGTCGCGGCGCTGCCCGGGCTGGCCGAATCCGAGCGCGCGTTGATCGACGTGGCCGAAGTGCTGATGGGCCCGACCGGTGCGATTCTGCTAACCATCGGCGTGGTCGTCTCTGTCGGCGGAAATGTCGCTGGCACCATGATCTCGGCACCCCGGCTTACCTTTGCCCTGGCGCGCGACGGCAGTTTTCCGCGCTGGTTCGGCGAAGTCCACCGCCAGCATCACACCCCGGCCAACTCGATCCTGTTCTTTGCTGCGCTGACGCTGTTGTTGTCGGTGTTCGGCTCGTTCGTCTGGCTGGCGGCGATGAGCGCGCTGGTGCGCGTGCTGATCTACATGGCCTGCATCGGCGCCATGCCGCGGCTGCGCAAGCGCACCGATGCCACCGAGTTCCAGGGATTCCGTCTGCCCGGCGGATGGGCGATCCCGATCTTCGCCTTCGCCGCCAGCGCCGTCCTGCTGATCCAGATCAGCCTGCAATCCATCGCCGCCACCGCGCTGGTGCTGGCGGTCGGCGCGGTGATCTACTACTTCAGCCGACACGGAAATGATCCGGCCCGATAGAACTGCGTCGGCGACGCCGCGCCGACCTGCGCCAGGCAGGAATCAATGCTCGATTCCACCTCCCCTCCCCGGTACAAAACCGAACCAACTACAAACCGCGTAGCCCGGGTAAACGAGCGAAGCGAGTGCACCCGGGATCGGTGCTCGAATCCGTCTGCCCTCCCGGGTGCGCTGCGCTTACCCGGGCTACGAAGAGTCCCGTCAGTCGGCCAACATGTAGTCGATGGTCAGGTTTGCCAGCGCCCGTACGCCGGTCTTCATGCCCGATTCGTCGATGTAGAAATCCGGCGTATGGTGCGGCGCGGCTTCCGACGGATTCTGGTCGGGCGGCATGCCGCCGACGAAGAAGTACAACCCCGGAATCTCCTTCTGGAAGAACGAGAAATCCTCGGCACCGGTAATTGCGTCTATACGCACGGTGTTCTCACCACCGACCCGCTCCAGCGTAGGCGCCATTTGCTCGGTCAGAGCCGGATCGTTATAGGTCACCGGGTAGCCGCGCTGGATATCGACATCCACGGTCGCACCCTGGCTGGCGGCGATGTGCTCGGCGGTGCGCCGGATATCGGCGTGGATCTTGTCCTGCATGCCGGTATCCAGCGTGCGGATGGTACCGATCAGCTCGGCGGTTTCGGGAATGATGTTGTTGCGCACCCCGGCACGAACACGCCCGACCGAGATCACCGCGGCCTCTTTGGTCAGCTCGGTCTGACGGCTGACGATCATGTTCAGGCCGATGACGATCTGCGCGGCCACCGCAACCGGATCCACCCCGGTCCACGGCGTGGAGCCGTGGGTCTGCTTGCCGTTGACGGTTTTCGTGAACTGGTCGGCCGCGGACATGATGCCGCCGGACCGGAAGCCGATCCGCCCGACCGGCGCCAGCGACCAGATGTGCTGGCCGAAAATCACGTCCACGTCCGGATTCTCCAGCACGCCCTCTTTAACCATCAGCTCGCCGCCGCCTTCCTCGCCCGGCGGCGCACCCTCCTCGGCCGGCTGGAAGATGAACTTGATTGTGCCCGGCAGTTCGTCGCGGCGTGCGGCGAACATCTCTGCCACCCCCATCAACATCGCGATATGCGTGTCGTGTCCACAGGCGTGCGAAACAGGCACTTCCTCGCCCAGGTACTCGGAAATCACATCCGGCGAAAACTCCAGCCCGGCGCGCGACGGCACCGGCAGCGCGTCGATATCGGCACGCAGCCCCACCACCGGCCCGGGCTTGCCGCCTTCGAGCACCGCGACCACGCCGGTATGCGCCACCCCGGTCTGCACCTCCATGCCCAGCCCACGCAGAAACCCGGCGATATATTCAGCGGTCTCGAACTCGCGGTTGGAAAGCTCCGGATTGGCATGGAAATGCCGCCGCCACTCGACCACCCGGTCGAACCGCGACTCGGCCTGCTGGTCGATGTATGCGTGCCATTGCTCGGCCGAAGTCTGCGCCGAAACCGGCGCCCCGACCGCGGCCAATACAACTGCCGCGGAAAGAACCTGAATCATCTGCTTCATCGCGTTTTGCTCTCGTAGTGCCTGAACGGCCATTGTCGGTCACCCGGCCCCGGCATACAAGCCACCCTTCAATCAGTAATGCGATCGCCTGGTTTGCGAATCAGATCCGGACACCGGCCGCCACAGCGCTATCATGCCCTGCTGATCGTCGCGCGAAACCCTGGTTGTGAATCAAGCAAAGAACCCGCAGCCGCCCATTCCGGCCGGCGCCGCCAGCCGGATGCCGGCGTCCGCGCGCGCCGCGGCCCGCACCCTGTTGGCCGCCGGCGCACGGGTCGAGCGGCAATGCGAGCGCATCGACGGAACGACACTGATCGTCACCGGCCGAATCATCGAATACGGCGGTGAAACCAGCCGTTGCTGGATTTCCATTGGCGAGGACACCCTCGAAGGCGACTGCTCGTGCCCCGAACGGCGCGATTGCGCACACGTCGCGGCCCTGTTGCTGGCCAGTCCGGAATCCGCTCCGGCGCCTGCCGGCCAAATACAAAACCCACCTGCGGCGCCGGGCGCGTCGAGATTGGTCTACGTGCTCGATGTCGATTGTCGAAACAATTGTCGCGGCAATTGTCGTGGAAATGCGCTTTATATCGAAGCCTGGCGTATCACCACGCAAGGCGACCAGACCGTATATTCGGGGTACGAACTCGCCCGCGCCGGACGCGACGAACAGCCCGCCTACATCACCCAGGAAGACCTGCGCGCATTGCGACATCTGTCCGGACGACCCCAACCGGCAACCGCGGGGAACCGGGCCCGGCTCGCGTTCAACGATTCCGATCTGGTGGGCGCACTGATCGATCGCGGCGCAGTGCGGCTGGCCGCGGCCGACGGTCCCGTCATGGTTCGCGACAGCGCTGCACCCGGTCGAGCACGCTGGAAGGCGCTCGCCGATGGCAGGCAACGCTTTGAAATCGTTCCGCTGGAGCGCGGCGACTTGCTGCCGTTATCGTTGCAGCCGCCCTGGTTGCTGAACACCGAAACCGGCCTGTGCCGGCCGGTTCGGGTTTCGGGCCTGAAGCCGGCCGATCACGACTGGCTGGCCGCGGCAAGTCCGGTCGATCCGGGCAAGGTCGATGCGCTGATCGAGCAAATGGCCCGGCGCGCGATCGCCGCCGACATCCCGCGTCCGGCAGCACGGACGATCACGCGGCTGCCTCGCCTCACGCCAACCGCCGTCCTGCGGCTGGAGCGCGCAGCGACGGCCGATGACCCGGAATTGGCGCTTGCACGCGCCAGGCTGCGCTTTTGCTACGGCGAGGCCGAAATCGGGGCCGGCCGCGACATGGTGCTGCTCGACGATGAGCGTGTGGCCTGGCTCGAACGCGACCCGGCGGCCGAATCGGCCGCCAGGCACCGACTTGTCGACCTTGGCCTGGTCGAGGCCAGCAACATGTTCAACATCAATTGTAACGATGGCGACAAATGCGACGACCCGCACGAATACTGGATTGCCCGCGAACCCCATCGCGCCGGCGAAATCTGGGCGCGCGTGCAGGGCGCGAAGAACTGGCGGATCGTGGTCGAACCGGAATTCGACTACCGCCTGGTCGCGCCCGAACGCTGGTACGGCCTGCTCGACGCCAACGAAGCCGGCACATTCGAACTGGAACTGGGCGCCGAACTCGGCGGCCGGCGCTTTCCGGTACTCGACCAATTGCTGGCCTGGCTGGACGCGGTGCCGGCCGGCTGGCTCAAACACCTGCTTGACCACGATGACGACACCGGCAGCCTGCTACTGCGGCTCGACCCCACACGCATCGCGCGCATGCCCGCCGCCACCTTGCGCGCAACGCTGACGGTACTGGTGGAACTGGTGGAACAGCGCGATCGCAGTGCAGGCCCGCTAACCCATGCCGTACTTCCGCGCGCCCGCCTCGCCGGGCTTGGCGAAATGCTTCAGCACTGGCAACTGGCAGGCCCCGAGGACATGATAGAAATCGTTCGCGCGCTGGCCAACCCGGCAGCGCTGCCGCCGATGGCCGAACCCGAAGGCCTGCGTGCCGAACTGCGCGACTACCAGCGGCGCGGGCTGGCGTGGCTGCAAACGCTCGCGCGCGGCGGCTTCGGCGGCATACTGGCCGACGACATGGGCCTGGGCAAAACGCTGCAGGTGCTGGCGCACATCGTCGCCGAAAAACACGCCGGCAGACTGGACAGGCCATGCCTGATCGTGGCCCCCACCAGTCTGCTGTTCAACTGGCGCGCCGAGGCCGCCCGGTTCGCGCCCGAATTGCGCGTGCTGACCCTGCACGGCCCGAAACGCAGGCGCGAATTCGCGCGCCTCGATTGTCGTAACAATCATCACGACATTGCGCTTACCAGCTACGCGCTGCTCAACCGCGACCACGCGCGGCTGGCTGCACGCACCTGGCACATGGTGGTGCTGGACGAGGCCCAGGCCATCAAAAACCCCGCCTCCGGGGTTGCCCGGCGCGCCCGCGCACTCGACGCAAGGCAGCGAATATGCCTGACCGGCACGCCGATGGAAAATCATCTGGGCGAACTCTGGAGCCTGTTCAATTTCGCGCTGCCGGGCCTGCTCGGCAGCGCCCGGGATTTCAAACAGCGCTACCGCGCGCCAATCGAAAAACACGATGACGGGCTTCGCATGCAGGCGCTGCGCGGCGTTGTCGCGCCGTTTCTGCTGCGACGCACAAAGCACGACGCCGCCCCCGAGCTGCCGCCGGTCTCCGAGATCGAGCGGCACGTGGAAATGCAGCACGAGCAACGGCGGCTGTACGAAACGGTGCGAATTGCAATGCACGACAAAGTACGCCGGGCGATCGAGCGCCACGGCCTGGAACGAAGCCGGGTCGTGGTTCTCGACGCACTGCTCAGGCTGCGCCAGATCTGCTGCGACCCGCGCCTGGTCAAAGGGCTGGACCCGGCCGGCAAGGCCCGCTCGGCAAAGCTCGAACTATTGCGCCAGATGCTGCCCGAGGCGGTCGACGAGGGCCGGCGCATACTTGTATTTTCGCAGTTCACCTCCATGCTCGCGTTGATCGAGGCCGAGCTGACCGAAATGGGGCTGGAGTACGTCAAACTCACCGGGCGCACGCGCGACCGCGAACGGCCGGTGCGTCGTTTCCAGGCCGGCCAGATTCCGGTGTTTCTCATCAGTCTCAAGGCCGGCGGTGCCGGGCTCAACCTGACCGCCGCCGACACCGTCATCCACTACGACCCGTGGTGGAATCCGGCGGTGGAAGACCAGGCAACCGGTCGCGCGCACCGCATCGGACAGGCCGATCAGGTATTTTCATGGCGGCTGATCACCGCCGGCAGCGTCGAGGAACGCGTGATGCAATTGCAGCAAAACAAACGGCAACTGATTGAGGGCCTGTTCGCCCGGGGCAACACCACGACGGTGGATACCCAGGCACTGGAAGCACTGTTCGCCCCGCTTGACGACCAGCCATGAACAACGCCGGGCTTCACGACCCGCACCAGATTGACGCCCTGCTCGCGCGCCATGGCGTATATCGTCCGATCGACCTGCTGGTGGCGTTGCGCCGGCTGCCGGAGGCGTCGCTGCGCGACTGGAAGAGCGACCCTGCACTTGTGCTGGAGGACATCCTGCTCGGCGACCCCGACCGCTGGATAGAAGCCCTCAAAAGTGCCGCGGACTGGGCCGAAAAACTGGGTCTGGAGCGCCAGCTTCGCCCGGCGACAGCCGCCGACGGGCAACCGCTGCGCGCCTCGCGCAAGCCCTGGCTGCAACAACTGCTACTGACCGAATATCGCCGGCCCGACACCGGTCCGCAACTCGACCTGTTTATCGACAACCCGCAAACCGTGGCCCGCAACCGGCTGATCCGGGCGCTCAGGAGCAATAACGTCGGGTCGGCCCTGGAAGCGCTTGGCCAATTCAGCCAGGCAGGCGCCGGGCACGACGACCTCAGCGCGGCCGAAACCCTGGTCGACGCGCTGAACTGGCCGGGGGATGGCGAACTGGAACCGGCCACCGGCCTGGAATTTCTGGAGCAGCAGCTTGTACCCGCCGCCCGGCGGCTGCTGGACCGCAGCGCGGATGCCTGGCTTGCGCCGTACTGGAACCGTCTGGCCGACGCCATGGACCCGCGTAAATTCGATCCCGACCAACCGAAACTGCATCCGGGCTGGCCGGCGCGCCAGGCCGGGAACTGGGCGCGCGCAATCGAGGCGTGCATGGCGGTGCCGGATCTGGCACGCCAACCGATACTGCTGCACCGGCTGGCCGACGCCGGCATCGCACTGGGCGATCGAATGCTTGCCATCGGCGCGCTGGCCGAACTCTGCTGGCACGACCCGCGCGCGGCCGAAACCTGGCTGCGCGACTGTCGCGACCCCGGCATCGAAGCCCGGCGCGACCAATTCTGGGATCTGGAACCCGAACTTGAAACCGCCCTGTTCCCCGCCTGGCTGGCGCTATTCCTGCCAACGCCCGACCCGATGGGTCAGGCGTCGTCCGGTCAAACTGCAAAAGCATGCCAAACCTACAACACCGCACGCGCCCTGCACAAAAAACAGGGCGACCCGGAACGGCGCATCGCATTACGCGAATGCGCACCCGAATTGCTTGAGCACTGGCTGGAAACACAAAACCCCACCGGGCCCTGAATGCCCATCTTCCCGGAATTCGCACCACTCCCACCCGTCTTCCCGGAATTCGCGCCACCCCCACCCGTCTTCCCGGAATTCGCGCAGCGAATATCCGGGACCTCGCAATGCGGGCAACAGAGCCAAGGCAGGCCAGCCTTGAAGAACCTCCGGGCTCCGGCATCCGGAAATCCATGCAATAACCGGGTTACCCTTATACTTTCAGTTCCATTGGCAGATCTTCACGCACAGGACAGGAATAAATGGCTGAGGGGCCATGACAAATCCAGCCTCCGATAAAACAACCGCGGTGACCGGCGGGCTCAAGATTGTGCCGAGGGTATTGTAATGCAGGCGCGCACAACACCGGATTCCCACAACCCCGAACTGCAACTGGCGCGGGATTTCGTCCGGCACACCCGGAATAATATTTTTCTCACGGGCAAGGCCGGCACCGGCAAGACCACCTTTTTACACAGCCTCAAACGCGACACGCCGAAGCGAATGATCGTCACCGCGCCCACCGGCGTGGCGGCGATCAATGCAGGTGGCGTCACGCTGCATTCGTTTTTCCAACTGCCGTTCGGCCCCCAGGTACCGGGCAGCAACATCCAGCAACGGCGCTTCAGCAAGGAAAAAATCAATATCATCAAAGGCCTCGATCTTCTGGTCATTGATGAAATCAGCATGGTGCGCGCCGACCTGCTGGACTGCGTCGATGCGGTGTTGCGCCGCTACAAACACCGCGAACGGCCCTTCGGCGGCGTGCAGTTATTGATGATCGGCGACCTGCACCAGCTCTCGCCGGTGGTCAAGGACGACGAATGGCAACTGCTCAAGCCGTATTACGATTCCTGTTATTTCTTCAGCAGCCATGCACTGAAACAGACCGACATGGTCAGCATCGAACTGAAGAAGATTTACCGCCAGTCCGATGCCGATTTCATCGAATTGCTGAACCGGGTGCGCGACAGCCGACTCGATCCGGCAACACTGCAGACCCTCAACGCGCGCTACCAGCCGGATTTTCAACCCGGCCGGGACGACGACTACATCACGCTCACCACGCACAACCGCAAAGCCGACCAGATCAACGAACGGCAACTGCAGGCGTTGTCTTCAAAGCCCTTCAATTTTACGGCAGGCATCGAAGGCGATTACCCGGCACACAGCTTTCCCACTTCGGAAACGCTGGTCTTGAAGAAGGGCGCACAGGTGATGTTCGTGCGCAATGACACATCCGCCGAAAAGCGCTACTTCAACGGCAAGATCGGCAAAATTGTCCGCCTCGACGGAGAACGCGTCATCGTCCAGTGCCCGGACGATGAGCGGGAAATTCCGGTCGAGCCCGTGACCTGGGAAAATATCAAATACACCCTGAATGAAAAAACCCGAGACATCACCGAAGAAGTGATCGGCACATTCACCCAGTTCCCGTTGCGTCTGGCCTGGTCCATCACCATTCACAAAAGCCAGGGGCTGACCTTTGAACGCGCCATCATCGACGCGCAGGCCGCGTTCTCCCATGGCCAGGTCTATGTCGCCCTGAGTCGTTGCAGAACATTCGAAGGCATGGTGCTCAGCTCGCCGCTATCGCCAGGTGTCGTGAAAACCGACGCTTCGGTGGCACAGTTTGTCGACTCCGCCAGCCGGAACCCGCCGACACAGGAACAACTGACCCGCGCCAGAATTATCTACCAGCAACAACTGCTACTGGAATGTTTCGATTTTCGGCCGCTGGCTTCCAGCCTGACGAAGCTTTCCAGGCTGGTGCTGGACAACCGCACCCTCATCGAATCTTCCGCCATCGAACCCATGCAGAACGTCGAAAAGCAAGTCACCGCGGAGATCGTTACTGTCGCCGATAAATTCAAACGCCAACTGCAATCATTATTCAAGCACAACATTGTCCCGGAAGACGACCCCCATCAACAGGAACGTGCACAGAAGGCATCGCGCTACTTCACCGAAAAACTGCAATCGGAACTGATCCCGTGGGCAACCGGCTTCGGTTTTGAAACCGACAACAAAGAGATCGGCAAACAAATCAACAAAGCACTCGCCGCCCTGCGCCGTCAGCTCGCCATCAAAAGCGCCGCATTGCAAAGCTGCCGCGACGGATTCACCACCGGCAGCTATCTGAATGCCCTGGCGCGCGCCGAAATCGAATTTCGCACACAGCCGCCGGCAAACAAAACAGCCGATGACGCCGGCGGTACGGATGTTCAGCACCCCCAACTCCTGCAGGCGCTCAAAGCCTGGCGTGCCGGCCAGGCAGCGGAGGAGAAGGTGGAACATTACCGCATCCTGCACCAGCGGGTCTTGATACAGATTGCCGACCGGTTGCCGGATACACGCCATGCCCTGCAGCAGATCAAGGGTGTGGGCAAAGCCACCGTGGAAAAGTACGGCGGGCCAATCACCACCATCGTCAGCGACTACTGCCGCGACCATGCAATCGACCCGCAACACCCGCCGGACAAGCCCGCGGTGAAAAAGACCAAAAAGAGCACCAAACAAATCAGTTATGAACTGTTCCTGCAGGGGAAAGGAATCCAGGAAATCGCCGACACCCGCGGGCTGGTCACCAACACGATCGAGACCCACCTGGCTCACTTTGTAGGCCTGGGCGAGCTGGACATCAACGACCTCGTCCCAAAGGAAAAAATTGCACTAATCAAACAAGCGGCGAAGGAAAAAGGCCGCGAAAGCCTGAGCCCGATCAAGGAACACCTCGGGGACCGCTGTAGCTACGGCGAAATCCGGCTGGTCCTCGAATCCCTGCAGCACTGAAACGCCTGCTGGAATCGTGCACCCCAACCCCCGTCTCCCCGGAATGCGCACCGCCCCACCCGTCATCCCGGAATTCGCCCAGCCCCCACCCGTCTTCCCGGAATTCGCGCCAACCCCTCCACCCGTCTTCCCGGAATTCGCGCAGCGAATATCCGGGATCTCGCGATGCCTGCACCAAAACCACACCAATTGAAACACACGCATCGAATGCGTATATTTCCGACATGGAAACCAACGCAAGACTCGTGCAATTGACGCCCGGCGGAAACGGCAATCCAGTCGACCCATGGCACCGGCTGACCCCGCAACCGCTAAGCCCGGCTTATTCACCATCCGTCCGTAGCGAGACGCTGTCAGGTGCCGTAGATGGGGTGTTTCGCGACCGAGCGCACCGGAAACGTACTCGCCTGTACGATGAGGATGCGCGACCAAGCGAAACGCCCCAGATGCGGGGCCTGACGGTGTCGCAGTAGGATGGATGGTGAATAAGCCGGGCTAAGGGCGAATTACCAATGACCCGGTCAGCCCCGGTTATAGCGCGCCTGTTCCTGCTGGCGGACAGTGCGCCTTTGTTTGACGATGGCTTCATTGCCAAATTGGGTGACTGCTCAGGCATGCCAGGTATTTACATAGGCGCTGCCAATGGGGACCTGGCGGACTACTTTGACCTCGCCGAGGCTTTTTTTATGCGCCTGGGGGCCAGTCCACGTTGGCACTTGCAGGCAAAGACCGAAAATAGGCTGGCAAATCATGATCGGGCCAGTGTGATCATATTGGCTGGTGGCGATGTCGACCAAGGCTGGCGCTACCTGAACCAACCGGTCATCCGCAACTGGCTCGAAGCACAACGGCAACTAGGTAGCGTATTCCTGGGCATTTCTGCAGGTGCTATTCATTTCGGTCACGGCCTGGATCGCGCGGGCATGTTGCAACCCTATCTGGATTGGCTGCCAGACGGGGTTGCAGTGCATGAAGAATCGCTAGGTTGGCCGTCTCGTGCGGCCATGCTGAATCAACAGTGTCCCCGCGTTTGGTGCATCCCTCATGGTGATGCTGTCGTTATCAGCCAAGGCGGTGCCGCAAGCTTCAAAGGCACCGCGATTATTTCAACCGCCAGTGACAATCGGGACGCTCTTTCATGGCAAGCGTAACTGGTTGAGGCAATCTGCACGCCGGTTTTATGAGGCTCCGGTTTTACGCGGGGAAAGACCTTCGACAACCTGGTGGCCGAGAGCAACGTGCAACTGCTTCAATGAGGCCCCGCTATTACGCGGGGAAAGACAGAGCATGAGGAAGCGGGGAACGAGAAATGAAAACGCACTTCAATGAGGCCCCGCTATTACGCGGGGAAAGACACAACGACCTGCTGAACAAGCCCGACCTGTCGGTATTCGACTTCAATGAGGCCCCGCTATTACGCGGGGAAAGACCGATAGGCCCGAGCGCGGCTGGCAGGTCATCGGACAACTTCAATGAGGCCCCGCTATTACGCGGGGAAAGACGGCTGGCTTGGCGAATAGGGCGGGCTGGTTCATTCGACTTCAATGAGGCCCCGCTATTACGCGGGGAAAGACCGTCCAGCCGTCGCCGTTGATGGCTTCCAGCGCCGTACTTCAATGAGGCCCCGCTATTACGCGGGGAAAGACCCGATGATCGAAGCGGTTGGCGGCGATAGGTTAGGTGCTTCAATGAGGCCCCGCTATTACGCGGGGAAAGACCGCCTTCGTCGCAATAGAAGCCCACGTTGATTTCATCTAGCTTCAATGAGGCCCCGCTATTACGCGGGGAAAGACGGGACAAAAAGAACATTCACGAGCTTGTGGCTCACGCTTCAATGAGGCCCCGCTATTACGCGGGGAAAGACCCCAACAGAAGGGAGAAGCTGTTGGCGCAAGCCCAGCTTCAATGAGGCCCCGCTATTACGCGGGGAAAGACCGGCGACTCAGTTGTATTTGGCGACTGGCGCGGCGTGCTTCAATGAGGCCCCGCTATTACGCGGGGAAAGACCGGCGTGAACGGCGGGTCGGGGTCGGACGGTCCCGTGCTTCAATGAGGCCCCGCTATTACGCGGGGAAAGACGTGTTCGCGGCCGAAACCTTTTTCAGCGGCATCAATGCTTCAATGAGGCCCCGCTATTACGCGGGGAAAGACCTGGACCGGGCGAAATTCAAGGATTACCTGATCCTTGCTTCAATGAGGCCCCGCTATTACGCGGGGAAAGACGCGCTGGTGATGCTTTTTACTCATGAACTGTTGGACGCTTCAATGAGGCCCCGCTATTACGCGGGGAAAGACGTATAACGAAAGGAGCAGGGAATGAGCGACAAACACGCTTCAATGAGGCCCCGCTATTACGCGGGGAAAGACATGCCGATGCTCCAATCGCCGGACGACGAGTCCATGGCTTCAATGAGGCCCCGCTATTACGCGGGGAAAGACCCACCGATGCGGACACCGACGCCATCATCAACGCCTGCTTCAATGAGGCCCCGCTATTACGCGGGGAAAGACGAAGAATTCGACTACAAGAATCAGCCGGGTATCTCGCTTCAATGAGGCCCCGCTATTACGCGGGGAAAGACGCGATCGACCGCGCAGAACAGGCGGCGGCCGCGAACGGCTTCAATGAGGCCCCGCTATTACGCGGGGAAAGACCGTTCAGTTCGCAGCGGTCACCGTTACCGAGCTGCTGCTTCAATGAGGCCCCGCTATTACGCGGGGAAAGACACATGCGCGCCGGCCGGTTCATGCCCAGCCCCACACGCTTCAATGAGGCCCCGCTATTACGCGGGGAAAGACGACAGCGCAGTGGCCGATCGTGCGCCCGCACCAGCAGCTTCAATGAGGCCCCGCTATTACGCGGGGAAAGACTTGCGTATTGCGCTTGGTCTCGTTGACCGAGTTGTTGCTTCAATGAGGCCCCGCTATTACGCGGGGAAAGACCTGCTGCTCCAGCGTTTCTTCCTCGCTGGTCTCGTAGCTTCAATGAGGCCCCGCTATTACGCGGGGAAAGACTCCACGCGCCGCCGTCATCAGTCCCCGCCTTGTCCGCTTCAATGAGGCCCCGCTATTACGCGGGGAAAGACACGCAGTCTCGAAGTTGTATTCGCCTGTTATAGTCTCGGGCTTCAATGAGGCCCCGCTATTACGCGGGGAAAGACTCGCCAAGCGGAGGCTTGAAAGCACCACCACGGAAATGCTTCAATGAGGCCCCGCTATTACGCGGGGAAAGACGTCGGGAATCTGGTTCGGGCCGAACAGCACCGTTTTGCTTCAATGAGGCCCCGCTATTACGCGGGGAAAGACGATGTTGACATCCCGTTTATCAAGATTGAGTCAGTTGCTTCAATGAGGCCCCGCTATTACGCGGGGAAAGACGAACAGTACCGTCCTATCTCTCCTATATGCTTAGAGGCTTCAATGAGGCCCCGCTATTACGCGGGGAAAGACCTTGTTCAGATCGCTCAGACTGGCGCGGCTGGACTTCAAGCTTCAATGAGGCCCCGCTATTACGCGGGGAAAGACTGCATATGAAGGGACTGCTCCCAACGGAGGTCCTACGCTTCAATGAGGCCCCGCTATTACGCGGGGAAAGACCCTGCCCGCATCGCTCACCGTCCAGGCAATCAGCTACGCTTCAATGAGGCCCCGCTATTACGCGGGGAAAGACTCGGCCGTTGGCAAATGATGAGCTGATTCAGTATGCCTTGCTTCAATGAGGCCCCGCTATTACGCGGGGAAAGACCGGAGGTGTACGTACGTTGGAAAATATTGCAGCAAGCTTCAATGAGGCCCCGCTATTACGCGGGGAAAGACGAAAAAATGATGCTCAGAGTCGCCGCGATTATCCAGCTTCAATGAGGCCCCGCTATTACGCGGGGAAAGACTGCCCGCTCCACAGGCCCCGGGGCATGTACCTTTCGGGGGCTGTTTGCGAGCGCTGTGCGTCGGTTATGGTCCAATCCGGCTTCATGATCTGTTTCCGCCGACAGGCGGTTCTACAACTCCTTATTTTGAAAGAATAAAATCCGTTGCGAGCGGTCCCCGGCGTTTGGCGCGCACCGGAGCGCTCGCGTGACCGAGGCCGATTCGCCCTGCAATCGTGCAACGAATCAACCGTTGCTGTGCAGCGGCTACCTGCTGATCAACTATACAATCACAGGCCCGCGCTGTACAGCCTTGAATTTCTTGCCCAGGCTGATGACTTTGGGCGCGACTTTCTCCGCCCGGCCAACATCGATGAGCACCAGGTGATCCTGGCTGTGGTGGATGATTTCATCGAGCATGGCGACCAGCTCGGCATGCCGGGCGCGATTGAGCCGGCACTGGAAAATGCTCAATTGCAGCCATTCCCCATAGCCGTTCATGATCTTGAATACCCGACGCCAGCGTTTGGCGTCACTGATGTCGTAGGCGACGATGTACAAATGCTCTTGTTCCATTCGGCAGCCCCTATCGCGTGGTGAAGTTGGGATATTGAATCAGTTCGCCCAGTAGGAACCGGCCCAGCAGACGTGCCTGCACTTCCAGCAGGCGCTGGTAGCTGATCCGGTATCCGAACAGTGGATGGGTGACTTTTAGCGCCAGGCGCCGCTCGAACGCGGCGATGAAACGCTTGCGCCCGGAGGGCGACAGATTGACGCTGCCGGCGGCGCTGATGAGGTCGGTCGGGCGTACTTCGCCGTTGTTGATGGCGGTAAGCACGGCCGAATCGGCGATCAGCGGCCGGAACGGTTCCATCATGTCCAGTGCAAGCGATGGCCGGCCGTAGCGCGGCTGGTGATAGAAGCCACGAAACGGGTCGAAGCCCACTGCCGACAGCGTGACGGTCCACTGCCGGGTGAGCATGGCATAGGCGAACGACAGCATGGCGTTGACCGGGTCGGCCGGCGGCCGGCGGTTGCGGTGGCGAAAGTCGAACTGGAATTCGCGCGCGTCGTGCTGCTTGATCATGTTGCCGAAGTTCGAGAAATAATCGGCCGCGGCGGTGCCCTCATAGCCCAGCAACGTATTCAGATCTTGCGCGCGCGTGGCTTTCTCGGCGAACTGCTTAAGCCGGGTCAACCACGGGCCTGAATCGGATTCACCGCGCCAGTTGCGGCGCAGCAGCGTGCGGCAGTTGAGGATCTTGGCCCGCACCAGTCCGCGCGCCAGGCTCAGACAGACCTGCTCGTCGAAGCTGCCTTTATATTGGGCCGTGCGCAATTCGACGTTCTTGTGCCCCACGCCGTGCGAATGCCCCATGAACCAGCCACCGAACGACGACCAGGTGATCGGAATCTGGCGCTTCATCAGTTCGTGCAGCGTGGGCGTGGTGACGTAGACATTGCCTTGAAGCACCAGTTGAGACACATCGATCAAACGCGCACTGGCGGCCGGTTTGTCTTCCACCGTCACTTGCAGGGTTTCACCCTTCTTGGCCACCTTGGCCCGGTGCGCCTGCACGTATAGCGGCCGGGCATTGAGTTCGGCGGTGGCCATCGGCCGCGGTCCGGCCTCTGCACCGCGCCCGGACAGAAGATTGACTTCATCCGGCAGGCATATTCCCACCAGCGAGCAACGCGGGCACTTGGGGCTATCGTGCAGCGGCGGCGGAATGCGCCCGCTGGCCGCGATCAGCCGCAAGCCGTTGATGGCCGAGAGCGTCTGGTTGCGCAGGGTTTCATCGAACACCACGCGCACGCGCTCTTTCGATTCGGCAAAGTAGATGACGCCTTCGTCGCACTGGTAGCCGTGGTCTTCCAGAATCAGCCCCTGGGCGCAGACCTGAATGCGCTCGGGCTGATACGCGCCGGCGGCCACGTGCGGGCGCTTGCCGCGCTTGTAGTCCACCGGGGTGACGACATTGCCTTCGCCCTCTATGAGATCCATCTTGGCGATGATGCCCAGGCGGTTGGAAGACAAGGTAATCGAGCGGGCCTTGAATGGCACTTCATCTTCACCGGATTGATCTTCCCGCTCTTCGGCATCTTCCTTGTCGCTGCCGTCATTTCCGTCCTTCGGCTCAGCCAGCTTTCCGCCGGGCTTGTCCACTTTGCGATGCACCCAGCGCCCCTGCACCGTATCGCCGGAATCGGCCCACTCGCCCTGCACCCACTCCAAATACGCCAGCCGCGGACAGTACTCATATTCGTTGACCATGCGCACCGGCAGCAGCGGCAGGTCGCCGGAGAGCTCGGGAAACGGAAGTGGAAGTTCGCTTTGAAGGCCTTGCGGGCCGGGTACGGGTTCAGTCATCGTCGTTTACCCCGCTTCGAACGAAATTTGCGTATTGACCGCCATATCGGTCGTGGCGCTTGCACCTCCCACGCAGACGTACTACAATCCAATTACGTTCCGTAATACGTTTTGCATCACCAATGGCCAATATCAGCGTCCGCCTGCCGCCTGAAATCGAGCGCGGCCTGGAAGAAGAAGCCCGTCTGACCAAGCGCAACCGCTCCGATGTGGTGCGCGAGGCCGTGGGCGAGTATCTGTCACAGCGACAGCGGCAACGCGCAATCAATGAATACGCCGAGGAAATACGTCGGGCATATGCCGATCCGGAATACGCTAAGGAAATGCGCCGGATACAGCAAGACTTCGACGAAGTGGACAATTCCATCGAAATGATCGAGGCCGAGGAACGCGCCGCCGGAATCGATCCTAACGAAAAGTGGTGGGAATAATGCGGCGCGGTGAAGTCTGGCTTGCCAATCTGAATCCGCCGCGCGGACGCGAAATTGGAAAGATCAGGCCGGTGGTCGTTGTTCAGGCACCGGAGCTTGACGCCGACACGACGCCGATGGTGGTCGTCCTTCCGATGACAACCCGAGTAATTGACGGACTCAAACGCTGCCGTGTCGCCGTCAAGGCCCGCGACCGGCTTAAGCAGGATTCGCAAATCGTCACCGACCAGCCGCGCGCACTTGACAGACACCGGGTCATCGAAGGGCCACTGGCGACGCTTTCCGATGCTGAAATTGCCGCCGTAGAGAACGGCCTCAGGATTGTGATGGGGCTGTTGTAGGCTGCGCACGGTTTCCACCGCAGGTAATCGGGCATCAACGGCCGCTTCGCGGCAGATGTGACTTGAGCCAATCAAGCGCCCCTGAGGTCTTTCTCCAGATCGCCTTGTAGTCGGCCGCGTAAGCGATTGCTTCATTGTTGTCACCCAGACCAATCGTCGCCGGCAACTGCTTCGGTATCCGCCGCCCGCCTAGCAGATAGGCCGGAACAAATGCATTGCGCTTGAGCGCGGCTTGCATCAGTTCATCGGCGCGAACCGACGCGCCGTGCTGCTGATACGCCAGAAGCGCCCCGGTGTAGGCCCATTCCGCCAGGGCATCGCTGGCATACTCGCTGAGCAATTCGGCTGCTTCATCGTCGCGTTCGTGCTCTACCAACAGATGGAGCAAGTCGTAGCGATTGCCCTGGTTGTCGTCCGGGTTCAGGCACAGCATGTCGCGCAAATGTCCGACCGCCTCGTCGATCTGGCCCATCGCCTTCAATGTCCGCGCCAGACCGATACGTGCGCGCATGTACGGCCGGGTTTCGAGAATGCCCCAGAAATGGCCGACATCGTCAGTGAACGCTTGCTCGCCCAGCGCGCGCTCACCCGCCTTTACCCCGGCGGTGTAGAGTTCATGCGCCTCTTCCAGCGATTCGGCCATGTTTTTGGCCAACTGAACCCACGCATCGGCACAGTCCGGCCAGATCTCCAGCGCTCGTTTCGCCTTCCGGACTCGCTCTCGCGGATCAGGTATCTCCCAGGCCGAATACACCAGATCCTGCGCCTGCGCCTCGGGGCTGGAAGCCGAATCATCATCCGGCCCCATGGAATGAAGAAGGCTTTCCATTCCGGCAAACGGCGGCGGCGCCACCTGCGACGAACTGTTGCGCTTGCGCGCGGCGGACTTGCGATTCTTTTTACCTTTGCGTCTGTTTCGGGATTTTGGCATCGATTGCTCTCTTCGCTCAAGATTCATCCGGGCTGCTGAAAACGGCTACGCTACTTCGCACTTACCGGCCCTGACATGCAATGTAATATCCTCCTCGTCCTGAAGAACCCGGATCACGGCAAAAATGTTCTCCGCTCGCGGGTTACCTCTCGGACCGAGCATCCGTTGCAGGCTTTTACTGTCTTTTCCCAACTTTTCCGCCAAACCTTCGAAACCGATCGTCGCGTTCACGTAGTCGCGCAAAACCGCTTTACCCGTGGCAACATCGCCGCTCAAAAACGCATCAATCGCTTCTATCAAAAGTGCACGACGAAACCGGCCGTCCGTTTGAACCCGGGCCAGAACCGTTTCTCTGAAATCTCTTGTCAATGCCATTGTTCGTACCTGCTCACTTTGGCTTGCGCCGCTTATACTCAGCCCATAATGCCCAAGCCTGTTCAATATCGTTACTCTGCCGGCCAAACCGACTCCAACCCGCTTGACGGCGGCACCTCCAAAATCGGCCAGGAAAAGCCATCTATTGCACAAAAATTCCGCGCCGCACCACCTTCTCCAGGTACGGCACCCGGCCATGCCGCCAATCCACAAGCTTGTCCCGATCAAGCAACTCCATGCGTACCAGCACCTCAACCGGCGCAACCACCTTCTCATGCTCAAGAATCGAGGCCACGGCCTTGACTACTCTTGGATAAAGCGGATCGTCGCGATAGTTTGAAAGGCTGATCATAATTACTCATACATCGTTCGTTATCGATCTCAGCTAGTTTCTGTCAATAGTCTCCGGGCGGAATATTCCAAGACCGTAGTGACACCCAAACCCCAGCGCCAGCGGCCCGGCAACCGGTTCCTTGAATGTCAGCTTCCAGAAACTGCCCTGGGTATCCGGTTGGGTCAGGCCGCGCTTGTTGCGGAAGCGGCGGAAGTGGATGGGGCGGCGGTGTCTGCTGTTGATCGTGATATGCGGGAGCGGCTCGATTTGGGGTTCGGGCAAGCCGCGCTCGCGGCATTCACGGCGGATTTGGTCTTCGATGGTGAAGTTCTTTTTGCGGAACCAGGGATGGAGATAGGCGGTTGCCGATATCCATTCTTTGGCTAACCCGAGGTAGCGCGAGTCCTGGATCTCTTTTGCGGCGCCGTATTGTTCCAGCAACACCTGCCACTCGGCGCCGCCGCTTTCCCAGAGGCGTGTGAGGCGGTCGAGGGCGCGAAGCGCGGGGCCCGACAACCCGTTGTCGGCGTGGATGAGGATGTGATCGATATGGCCGTCGCCATCGGCGTCTTCCGGGAGATAGAACGCGTGGCCGTGCCGATTGTCTTTGGGCATGTCGTGGCCGGAAAGCACGGTTGGCACATCTTTATTCGTGCCGGTCATCTTGCCGGCCTTGTGCATGGCGGCCACGCGTACCAATTCGCCGATGCGAACGGCGTCTTCGATGCGGGGCAAGGGTTTGCCCGCCAGCGCGAGGCGGACCGTCGTGATGTGCGGCTGCGAACGGCTTTTTGCCGGGTGCTGCCGGGGCTGTGGCGTAAAGCAACCGTAGGGGCGCTGGTAGGTGATAAAGCGCGCGCCCGGCGGGCAACTCCAGCCGGCCTGCTGCATATCGCCGGTCTCCAGCCGTAGGGCGTCGATGTATTGCCCGGGCAGTGTATCGAGAATCTGCTGTTGCGGTTTTTTCAGCTTCTTCGCGTCGAGCTTGTGCGCAGCGACCATCTCCGCGCGCCACGAAGTGTATTCGGCCGGGGGAACCGGCGCGATCAGTCGGACCGGCTCCAGGGCCTGGCCGGTTTCGGTGTCCACTGCCAGTTCAGAGGGGCGGCAGTTCGGCTCGCCGTCCCAATGGTCCAACAACTCGGCTTCCACCCAGCTTTCGGCGCGGCCGAGAAAACCAGTGTCGCGCAGCAGCGCCTTCAATAACCGGGATTCGTCGGACGGCAGGTCGGTATCCGGCCAGCAGACGATAAGATTCTCGTCCGGCTCAAGCCGGACGAACGCATCGAATATAAGCACCTTTTTGTCTCGCTTACCCTCGCGAACGGGCATGTAGTGGCGAGTATGGGCGCGGATTGCCGGGGGCAAGCTGTAGACGGGTAACGTTTCGGACAGGCGTTCGATCAGCGTTTCAAGCAGCGATTCGGGATATTGCTGCTGATCGGCCTTGCGGTGCCAGGTGGCGATCAACGCGCGCAGGATACGCCACGGCGCCGGCGGCCATTCCACGTCGGCCTCGTTGACGTGACGCCCCCAGGGTGTGGCGTGGTACCGCCCGGCGGGAAATCGGAAGGCGATGGCCGGCATGGTTACTTCCTGTAAGTGATTTCAGTGACTCGCGGCTCATTGAACCGGCCTTCATTGGCGACCGCTTCGATCAGGCCCGGCATGGCCGCTTCCAGTTCGCCAAGCGCCGGCACATCGAACCCTTCCGGGCGGGTGGTGCGAAGTTTCTCGCACTCCAGGTCGCAGGCAGTGCGAAGTCGCAGGCCGCTTGCCAGGAAACGCTGGATCTTGAACAGGGCCAGGGCGATAAACAACTGTTCAACATTCTCGCCCAATCCGAAAGCCCGGACCTGGGCCAGGTCGAGATTGAAGTAGGCTGTGATATTGGGAGAGACGTATTCGTCGCGGGCGTAGGGAACATTGCCTGTACCTTCAGCAGCGATGCCCCCCATCTCTTTACTGGGGCGCACGCGGTCATTCTTGACGCCTCCACTCGGAGCAACAGACACATCAGCAGCTTCAATAAACGCTGAGAGCGATCTCGGAACACGAATCAATCCAGCTATCGACTCCAGAAAGACTCCATGTACCAAAGAGTTAGGATCGTATTGAAGTAATGTGGGATAAATGCGTTTCTTGAAATCAATGGGAGTATCACGATATTCGGGCTTAGGCTCGAAATTCTTGCCTTTCTTAACGAAACCTATGTTTTCAGCAAATTCATTTTCATACCAATCACTATCTTCGATATATGCCGAATTCACGCGATGAGCTTCAAGAACCGAATTAGTCATGTTACTTCCGTCTTTCTTCATCACCTTTACAAAAGGTAACCCCTGAAGCGGATCAATCCAACTCTCTTTAACCTCATCCCAACAGACTGCCTCCAGCCGGTTCGCCATACTCTGGGCCGACTCGACCAGCAGCATACGCGCGCTGCCATCGGGCGCCGGGTATTCCGCGGCCCCCAGGTCTGGAAAGCCAGTGGGCTGAAAGCGCGTGCCTTGGAGGGGCTTGAGGTCCGCCTCCAGCAACAGCCGGGGCGAGTCTTTAAGAGCGTTGAAGTCAATTGCCATGGTCTTCTCCTTTATTCGGTCATTTCAGGTTCGGGGGGCTGTTTCGCGCGGCGCGGCAACAACGTTTTAAGTTCGTGGTGGCTGATCGGCACCATCAGCGCGGCCAACAGACGACGCCCGTTTGTACCGCCGCCTTTAAGTTTCAGAAAGTCAACCGGGATGCCGGCGATGCGCAGGCGGCGTTGCGCGAGTTTTACCGCCTCGCCGATATCGTCCGCCGCCAGACGACGGACCAGTTCCGCGGGAACCGACAGTTGTCTGTCGGCCTCGATCAACCCGGCGTCATAAAGCTGTTTGTCGGTGCAGAAAAACGGCTTGAGTACACGGTAGGCGGCGGGTAGCGTGGACATGCGCTCGCCGCTCGGAACCATCCCGGGAGGAATCCGAACCAGTGTCAGACCCGGCAAAAGTGACGCGATGCGGCTGTTGTCCAGGCTGCCTTCGAGCCATGCGGCAATCGCGGCCAGCGGGGCGTTTCGCGCTGAATAAAACGGCTTGTCCGGCAAGTCCTGTTGTTCGGCAATTAACAGCCGCCGCTGCAGCGTAGTCAGCAGGTTGTCTTCCAGACGGCCGTGCCCCCAGGTGACTTGGTGGCCGGCGTTGTCAAGCCAGGCGGGCTGCCGGCCGCCCTGTTCCGGCGCCAGGTGAACGCGCATGGGCAGCAGGTACCGCGGTTTGCCATCCCCGGACAGTTTCCGGCCGTGCAACCCGGCCAGCGCCGCGGCGATGGCGAACTCGGGGCTGTTGTCGTCGGCTTTCATCAGCCAGTTTTCGGAAAGACTCGGTACGGGCGGGCAGGATTCGCGGCCGGCCGGACTGTGGGCGAAGTAGAGTTGCGCCTCGCCCAATAGTTCAAGCACGTGCTGAATTTTTAGCGCTGGATAATCATGTTCCTGGGCAAGCTCGAACAAAGCATCTTCCAGGCGGCGTACCAACGACTGAATGCGGTTCGTAACGTTTGCACCCCGCCCAAACGCCCGGAAACGGCTGAGCCAATACCGGCTGTCCAACTCGTCAATCAAGTCGGCGGCCGGGTTGCGTGTGACTTCCACGCGGTTCAGCGGCGTGGCGAAATAGGCTTTGCCGGCCCGCATCATGAACGCATACCGCTGGAAGCCGACAATACCGCGATCAACGCCCAGCTTCGATATGGCTCTAATGAAGCCGAGCCCGTCCCGCGCCGGCTGGCGGCCGACGGTGACGCGCCCTTCGGCCAGCAAGGACTTCAATTCAGCAAGGGATGTGAATGCCGACCAAAGGGGCAACCACATTTCCGCCCGGGCATTGCTTTCGTCCCCGAGAGCGGTGCTTCCGGAGCCCGCCCCCGTGGGGCGGACGGTAAACGGGTAACTCAAAGCACCCGGTGCCCTGCTTTCCAGACGGCGAGTGGCCGCGGCGGCGAACAACAGCGCGCCCTCCAGCATCAGGATAAAGTCCCAGGGGTTGATTAACGAGTCGCTGCTGAAACCGCTTGCCTGGTTGGCGCCGCCGGCATTACCCGGCGAGAATTGTCCGATGGCGGTGGATAGCAAACCCGGCACCGGCTCGGAAAAAAGCGCCTCGGACAGATAGGTTTTGGCTTCAAGCCTTGGTTCGCCGCTGGTTGTATCGAACAGCCCGACAAGTCGCTGCATGAAGTTATTGGTAAAGTCCAGGCGCCCGTCGTTGCCACCGGTACCCAGCAGCGGCGGGTATTTCGGGTTTTCTTCTGTCAACAGGACGGCGGCATCAAACCACGCCAGTGCTTCTTCATTCAGTTCGCCGCGGAGTATAGTGAGCAAAACGGCTTTGGCTTCGCCCTCCGGCTTGTCAGCAATGCCGTGCTCATCGAACACGTTCCTGATGGTGCGAATGGCGTCTGCATAAGGCGCAAACCGTTCGGATTGGCTTTGCTCAATCGGCTCGATACCCTTCCGATTGTCTTTCGGATAGAAGCCGCTGCCGCCGTTCCAGGGTGCCAGCACCGGCGTCGGCCGATATTTATCCAAGAAAAATGCCTGCAGCGCACCCGCATCCAATTCACTGGCAAGGATAAAGTGGTCGTTCCGCCAGCACCCCTTCGCTTCGGCGTCGGCCTGTTCGGCCACCAGGCGGAGCACCCCGAGCGCCTTGAGATAGCCGGCCAGCGGTACGGGCGTGCAGCCCGGCAGGGCGACTTCATGTTTCATGTCCGGCCTCCTGTTCCTTACGGCTGGCCCGCCAGTCGGCGATTCGGATCAGCGTCTCCAGCCAGGCCAGACGGAACGGGCCGTGGGTTCGAAGCAATCGTTGCGTGCGTTCGGTCCAGGACGGCCCCTGCGGGCCTTCGCCGAGTTTCATCAGGTCGAGATGCAGTTCGGTTTCCGGCACACTCTTGCCGTTGAGCGCTACGGTGGGCAACCGATCGCCGTGCCACACGCCGCGGGCGTAAAGCGTTTCCTGACCGGGCGGTTCGTTCTCGGTGGGCAGCGCCCGCAGGCCCATGCGGACCTTGCCGTGGTGCGCGGCGATGAGGTAGGCGATCAGGTCAGCATGCTCGTTTTTATCGCCGTGTTCCAGCCAGGCGAGCATGGACGCCAGTTCATGGCGGAATCCTTTTCTGCTCAGCTCCTTTCCGTCTTCATCGAGCACGTGGTATCGGGGCATTCCTCCCTGCGCCGATTTGGCCCACAGTGTTTCGCGATCCGGTTTTTTGTCATCGACGATACCGCGCTGGAAGGCTTCGTGCGCCTTGCCCACGTCGTGCCAGCGGCCCGCCTCGGTAAGAATGTCCCGCTCTGCGTTCTCCAGCCCCAGTTGGCCGGCGAGCCGTCCGGCTTCGCCAGCAACGTGCTGAAGGTGTTCCGTCAACGTCACGTAGCGCCCGATCATGGACCACGAATCGCCGGAATAACGTTCCTGCGCCACGCCGCTATCGGACTGGACAGGCGTAACAGTTTGCTTGGCATCGGCAACAAATCCCTGGTCTTCGAGGTATCCTCCGTCGCCGGCCTTCAGCAGCAATACCAGGCCGGGGCGCAACTGCTGTTTGCCGATCGAACGCCAGCGTTCGGCAAGCGGGTCCCAAGTCCATGCCTCGCGCCCCTTTTTACCAAGGTATTCGTTAAGCTGGCCCAATCCCGCTGGGCACAGCTCGTCGCGGCCTGGCGCGGCATCGTCAACCGGGTGTTCGTCGAAATCGCGCCAGAACACCTGCGACTGCGCGTTGCCGGGGTCGCGAATGTATGGTGATACATCCACGTCAAAACCCGACAAATCGGGATCGGTGTTGAACAGATCCAGCAAGTCCCGCCGGCGCAGAACCTGGGTACGCTCAGCGGGTTCGGCTACTCCTGGAAGCGTTTCCGGGCTTGCGGCGAATAATTCATTCAATCGTTCTCTTGCCGCCGCCAGCGCCTCGGCTTCATAGGGCAACGCCTCATCTGCCTCATCGTCAATATCGATCCAATAGATTCTGGCGTTTGCATGCTCGCCTGCCCGGTTGCAACGCCCAAAACGCTGCACCATGGAAGACCAGGGTGCGAGCTCGGTAAATAGCGTATGACTCGAAATATCGACGCCAGCTTCAATCGCCTGAGTGGCTACTATCACTCGGCCGTGTTCGTTCGGTTTATCATGCAGGCGACCCTCAATACCGCGCCGTTCTGCCGGCCGGAATCGCGCATGAAGCAACAGGTGGTCGACTTCTGGCAATCTCTTCCGAAGTTGCTTGTAGAGACTTTGCGCCCGCTCCACGCGGTTAAGAATGACCAGTGTCTGCTGGCCAGCTTGATGACTTTTAGCAATTTCATGCGCGAGTGCATCAATGTAGGCTGCGGCCTTCTGTTTTTTGTTCTCAGCATCCAGGCGGGTGTCTGCGGCTGCCAGTTCTTTTGGAGCGTTGAGTCTCTTTCGAACACCAGGCTCCGTTCGGTCCCGATCAGTCAGCATACCGACCTGTAAAGCTTGCGTGTACTCCCGAAAGTCAACGGTTTGCAGCCATTCCTTGTTCAAAGTCGCTGAAACCCATAGACTGCGCGATGGCTTTGCGGTTGAGATTCCGCGGCGCAATCCTTCCAATTGCGTAGACGTTGGCAAGGCCGCGCCCATCAACTGAACTTCGTCGTAAACCCACAGCGCGTCGTTGTGCAGAAGCGCGAAATGCACCGGCCACTGATATCGGCTCATGCCATAACCGCGCATGAGCGCCCGGGACAGCAACATATCCTGTGTTCCAACGAGGATGGCATCTTCCTCGGGATAGCTCGCCCATTGTGCCTGGCGTAGCTCCGCCGCCCCGCCCATTAGAACGCTGACACTAACTTTCCCATCACCCGGATTGCCATGCAATTCGTGCTTCTTGAGCCAACATTCGATATTAGCTACTGTTTGTTCAACGAGAACCCGCATTGGCAAGCACCACACCAGACGACGCGGGATCTCATCCTGCTTCAACGCACGCCGCCGGTATAGCCAAGCCAGCGTTACCGCCGCAGTCTTGCCCAACCCGGTCGGAACATTCAGCACATCCGGCCATTCCCCTTCCGCCAGACGTTGCTGGTAGGGGTATGGCGGGTTGTCCGTTGCGTTCTGGAAAAAATTGCTATAACTCACTGCCATCGTTCCTTATATAGACGAGCGGAACCGGAAATCAAACATACCTTGCAATACAACGGTCCAGGCGTTGGTTCTGCTGTTTGGAAGGAAAATGAGCATCTCCCTCATGTTGGCGCCTCGGTAACATTGCCGTCTGGAACCGCGAGAAACACATCCACCGCCACCGGCCACTTGGGCCGCTGTTCAATGTCGATTTCGACAATCCGGCCTTCCAGTCGCTCGCCCGCGTCCAGCAGCCGGGCCGGGGCGTGGTTGTGGTCGCTGGGCAGGTAGCCGATCAGGTGGTCGCGCCAGTCGGCGCGAACGGCATCGGCATCGTGCGGGTTCTCAGGCTCGCGCGCCAATGCCAGCGCATCGCCGGGGCGCAGGCGATCGAATATTTCGGGTTCGGCGTGGAAGCGGACGCCGGCCAGCCGGGTGCGCAGGATCAGGATCCGGCGCGCGGGAGTATCGACGGCGCCGGTGGCCGGTTCGGCGTGTGCGGCGGTTGTCATTTGCGAGGCGCTGTGTTTGTTCATGCCCCCTCCGTTGCGGTTTCCGGCAATTCCAGAAGATCGATTCCACTTCTTTTTACCATCCCACTGTCTCACAGACTGAGCCTGCTGGAAAATTTTCGCACCGGCGCGTGCCGACTGACGCGATTCACTCGGGGGCGGTTCTATTCCCGGGTGCGCTGCGCTTACCCGGGCTACGCCTGCTTCAGCCCGGGCTTGCCTTGGCTTTCAATATACATTACGATTCATGTATGAAGACCATTACCATCAATGTAAGTGAGCCGGTGTACGAGGATTTCCGGCAGGCGTCCCGGCGACTCGATCGTCCAACGTCCGAGTTGATTCGCGAGGCAATGGAGTTGTACCGGTCCGAGCGGCTGGGTCCGGGCGGCGATCTGCGGGATTTCCGCCCTGCGTCGTTGGGCCAGGTGCTGAAGCCGCTGACGCGCGACGATGATCTGTTCTCCGAGATGCTGGATTCGGAATCTTGATCGGGCTCGACACCAGTTTTCTGGTGGGTTTGGCGGTGCGCGAACATCCGGTGCATGCGGCCTGCCAGGCGATCTTCGAGGCCGAAATCGTCGGGCGGCCCGGGTCGTTCGCGCTTGCGCCGCAGGTGCTGACGGAGTTCGCGCATGTGGTGACCGATCCGAGACGTTTCGAACGCCCGCTGGCAATGCCCGATGCGCTCGATATGTGTCGAACGTGGTGGAATGCTTCCGAGTGCCGGCAGGTGGCGCCGGGCGCCGAGGCCGGAAACCTGTTTTTGAACTGGATGAGTGCCCACCGTCTCGGGCGCAAGCGCATTCTGGACACACTGCTTGCCGCAACCTGGTACAGCGCGGGCATTACCCGCATCGCGACGACCAACTGGCGTGACTTTGTGATTTTCGAGGTGTTCGAGGTGGTTGGTCTCGATTGAGTGTAATGCCAGAATGTCGTTACGATGCCGAGGGAGTTCGAATCATTTCCGCGCGAAAAGCTGAGCGTTATGAGCGAGAAAGCTACTTCAAAGAAATTTGGCAGTGATATGGACCGTCTGCGCAAAATGCGCGACGAGGATATCGATTTCTCAGACATCCCTCCCATAAAACCCGAAAGGTTCGCGCAAGCCATCGTCCGTGACCGGCTCAGGCCTGTGGGGCCCAAAACCCAGGTCACCCTGCGCCTGGATGCCGATGTGCTGGACTGGTTCCGGGCACAGGGCAAGGGATACCAGACGCGCATCAATGCGCTGCTGCGCGAGTATATGAAAGCGCATCGACGGTAACGCGCAGGCCGTCGATCCACGCGTGTAGCCGTGAACTGGGTTGGTCGCGCGCTTGGCTTTCCCCCGGGTGCGCTGCGCTTACCCGGGCTACGCCGTTGCACGATTTCTTCGCGCCTCATCGTTCGCGCTCTTCGGCGGGCGTTTCGCTTTCGTAGCGGCCGAGCGCCTGGCGCAACCGTTCGCGCGCTTCCAGGCGCAATTCCTCGGGCGCGACGATTTCGGCTTCGGCGCCGTATTTGAGGACTTCCATCAGCAGTTCGGTGGGGTTGGAGTACGGCACCTGCAGTTCGAAACGGCCGTCGACCCAATAGCCAAGTTGATCGGTGTGCCAGGACTCCTCGGCCACCCAGCGCGCCATTTCGGGCGTGAACCGGATTCTGGCCCAGTGTTCGGCCTCGCCGGAGAAGATGCCGAAGCTGGCGCCGATGAACCGGCCAAGCGCCCGGGCATCGGCAGGCACGGCGGCCGGCAGGCCCGGGGCGTCGGTCGAGCAGATCCGTTCGAGCGCGAACAAGCGCAGCCCCTGCGCGCGCTCGCACCAGGCCAGCAGGTACCAGTTGGCGCGGTAGTGCACAAGCCGGGCGCAGTGCACGCGCCGCTCGCTGCGCTCGTCGCGCGTCCGGCTGTGATAAGTAATGTCGAGCACCTTGTTTTCCAGCACCGCTGCGGCGACCTCGCCGAAGCGGTCGGAATCGGATTGCCTTGGGGCGAAGCGATGGACCTCAATACGCTCGGCGACGGTGTCGGCGGCATGGCCGCTTTCGGCCAGAAGCTGGCGGATGCGCGATTTCAACGGGCCCAGTTTCGGCGCGAGGACGCCCGGCTGCACGGATTCGAGAATCTGTTCCGAGGCCAGCAGTGCAAATAGTTCCGATTCGTTGAAGAACAGCCCGGGCAGCTCGAAACTGGGTTCGTCCGGATCGTAGGTGTAGCCGTTGCCTTCGCGGTTGTAGATCACCGGGGCACGGAAGAAGTCGCGCAGGTAGGCGATATCACGGTTCACCGTGGCACGCGAGGCATCGCCCAGTTGTTTCTTGAGCCGCTCCAGCGGCACCGGGCGGCGCCCTTTGAGCAGTTCGTGCAACCGGTAAATTCGTTCCGCTCGATTCACACACCCCTCGTCATGCCCGGCGCGTGCCGGGCGGTTCGTCGCTGGTTTTTGGCGGGGTGATGCGGGGTCTTGAGGCCCCTTGGTTGCGACTATAACGGGCTGATGGCGGAATGACAAGTCCGGGGCGCGGCGGTATGGGTGGGTGTAGCGGGAGGTCCCGGATAACGCTGCGCTCCGCGCATCGTTTCCGGGACGACGGGGAATCTTTTGGTGCTTCCGGGACGACGGGGGATTTTCTGGTGCGATGGTTCCCGGACGACGGGGGATCTTTTGGTGCGGTGTTTCCGGGACGACGGGGAATCTTTTTCGGAACGAAGGTGGATCCACTTCTGCCGCGAATTGAGTTGCAGATTGCCGGTGGCGAAGTTACACTTCAAAGTGAAACCTTACGAGAGCCGATTCATGGAAGCGACAACCAAAGATCTTCGGTTAAAAACACGGGAACTGATCGCAGCCACGGATCGCGGCGAGGTGGTCACGATTACCTATCGCGGCAAACGGCGGGCGAGGCTGGTGCCTATTCAAGATGCTGATTCCGATCATCGCGACGCGACGCGCAACCCCGCGTTCGGCATGTGGCGTGATCTGGACCAGGCGGTCGACCGGCAAATCGATTCCCTGCGCGCCGTTCGTGATTTCGATTGATGCTTGTCGATACCGATGTACTGATCTGGAACCAGCGCGGCAATGAGGTCGCCGCTGACTTGCTGGACAGCCACCGCGGCTTCATGATCTCGGCCGTGACCTGGATGGAACTGGTGCAGGGCACGCGCGGCAAGCATGAGCAAAAGCTGCTGCGCCAGGCCTTGCGCTACTGGAAAGCGGAGATTCAGCCGATCAACGAGGAAATCTCGGCGCGGGCCATGTTCTGGATCGAGGAGTTCAGCGCGGGCCATGGACTGCGCATGGCGGATTCCCTGATTGCCGCTACTGCCTGGTATCTTGGACGAACGCTGCACACCGCCAGTGACCGGCACTATCGCTTTCTCGACGAGATTGACCTAGTTGTGTTTCGGCCTTGAAACTACCCTTTCCCAACACCCGTTCGTCACTGATTCGTTGAGGGGCAAGAGTAGCGAGGTCCCGCATCAAGTGCGGGACGACGGGACTGAGGTGCGGGACGACGGGACTGAGGTGCGGGACGACGGGACTGAGGTGCGGGTCGATGGTTGAGGGGATAAGTCGCGAGGTCCCGGCTCGGGGGCCGGGACGACGGTTTGGGGGCAAAGCCGCGAGGTCCCGGATAACGCTGCGCTTTGCGCATCGTTTCCGGGACGACGGGGGGATTTGCTGGACGACGGGAGCTTTTGCGGGACGACGGGGTTCGGGGGAGCGGTAGCGCATAATGTGGGCCACTCCATCGAGCGGCCATGAATATGATCACCCTCCACCACCTTGAAGATTCCCGTTCGCATCGCGTTCTCTGGCTGCTCGAAGAGCTTGGCTGCAAGTACAGGATCAAGCATTACGCGCGTGACGCGAAAACCAGTCTGGCGCCGGCATCGCTGAAGAAGGTGCATCCGCTGGGCAAGTCGCCGGTGATCGTCGACGGCGATCGCACGCTTGCCGAATCGGCCACGATCATCGAGTACCTGGCGCGCACCCACGGCAATGGCAGCTGGGCGCCGGCACTCGACGACCCGCGCTACTGGGATTTCAACTACTGGATGCATTACGCCGAGGGCTCGCTGATGCCGCCGCTGCTGATCAAGCTGGTGTTCTCGAAGCTGCGCCAGCCACCGGTGCCGTTTTTTATCCGACCGATTTCCGGGAAGATCGCAGATCAGGTCGATTCCACGTTCACCGACCCGCAGATCAAAACCCATTTCGCTTACGTCGACGGATACCTGGGCGGGCACCCGTGGTTTGCCGGCGACGATATTTCGGCGGCCGATATCCAGATGAGCTTTCCGCTGGAAGCCGCGCTTGCCGCGGGCCACATCAAGCGCGCCGACTACCCGAACATCGCCGTTTACGTGCACAAGCTGCAGTCGCGCCCGGCCTACCTGCGCGCGCTGGAAAAGGGCGGCGATTACGCTTACGGCCCGCAACCGGAGTCCTGACCCGACCCACCCTTCAGGTTGCAGCAACAATTGCGTTGAATGGCTCCGGCAGGCCGGAATACGGGCTTCGGCAGCCCGCCCCGCATTCCCGAAAAAGTCATCGAACCCGGCCACGGACCATCCCGAATCGATACATCGTCATTTCAAAACCCGAATAATTTGAAATTATTTTTACATTTCTCTTGACAGCTCATAATTTGTATATTAATTTACAAACTATGAGCGCATACGCCCACACACCACGTCAACCGGAACCGCTGCTGCAAACGGCAGCGCGGGCGAACTGCCGGTTCGGCGTGGGTGTCCGGCCCTGTTCGCGGCCCTGTTCACCAGACCAACCCGGGCAAAAGAACGCTCGCGCCTGACGGGAACTTACATTTATGGATGCCCAAACCCGATCGACGACAACGCTGGATGCGCTGGCAAGGGCCGCGGTGCGGATATTCCGCCCGCTGGTCAGAATCATGCTCAGACACAACGTTTCCTACAAGACCTGCGCTGAGTGGCTGCGCTGGTGTTATGCCGATGTCGCCTACAAAGATTTCGCGCTGCCGGCCCGCAAGCAGTCGAAATCGCGCGTTGCGGTATTGACCGGCCTGACGCGAATCGACGTCAACCAGCTTCTCACCATGCCGCCACCGGACAGCATTCCCCAGGAAGAGCAATACCACCGCGCCGCGCTGGTGCTTACCGGCTGGGCCAATGATCGGGAATTCCACAGCAACGGTCGTCCGATGAAGCAACTGCCCTTCGAGGCCGATGCGGATGCACCGAGCTTCAGCAAACTGGTCAGCCGGCACTCCGGCGGCGCACCGGCGCGCGCCGTGCTGGACGAACTCGAGCGCAACGGGGCGGTGCGCGTGCAATCGGATCGCACCATTGAGCTTGTTCGCACGCGCTATATCGGCAGGGCCGATGCGTCCGACATCAACTATGCAGATATCTTCGGCATGTCCTGCGGCGATCTGATGGAAACCCTTTGCTACAACTGGGCGCCGGAGCGCGACGAAAAACGGCTGCAGTTGCTGGTCTACAACCGTTCCATCCATCCGGACCTGGTCGGCCCGGCGAAACAGAAGGTGGAATCGGCAGCCCGCGAACTGGCCGAGCAGGTCGACAACTGGCTTTACGAATTCGAAATACGGTCAAAAGACCTTCCGCACACCACGGACTCGCGTCGGGCACGGCTGGGTCTGGGGCTTTATTACTTCCAATAATCAGATATCACGAATCCAGCGCGTCTCACAATCATGTTTACCCCTATCCAGACTCAGAAAGGAGACAGTACGATGAAAATAATCCAAGCGTTCGCGGGGCGATCCGCCGCCAGACTGGCAGCGTGTGCCCTGTTCATGCTGATCCTTGCATCAGGCCAGGCTTCCGCGCTCGAGGTTACCGGCAGTTTCACCGGATGGTGGGGCCAGCCGGATCACGAAAATCAGGGCTTGATCGTATCGGTTTCACGGCGCCTCAATGGCGAAAATACCGCAGTGATCTACTGGGCCACCTATGACGATGAGGGCAACCCCTCGTGGTTTTTCGCCCAGGGCGGCATCCAGGGCAACACGATCCAGGCCGATCTCTACCAGTTCGACGGCGTGACCTTCCTGCAACCCGACGATCCCGACAACAATCCCGGCGAGATTGTGGGCGAGATCTCCGTGCAGTTCAGTGACTGCCGCGAAGGCGACGTGTCTTTCGATACGCCTGATGTGATCGTCGGCACCGGCGGCTTCCGGGTCGCGCGCATCACGAACCAGCCCGGAACTCACTGTAGCGGCGGCATCTCCGACAACACGCCGCCGACATCCCTGCCGGAGGAGTTTCGCGTGCAACTGATACCCACCGGCGCCATCGGCGGCGCCAGCGGCAAGGCCGATTTTGAAAGCCGGCCCGGGCGCACCGACTTCTCGGTGGAAATCGAAGACGTGCCCGCAGGCGCCTATTCGCTGCACGTCGGCGGTGTGCCGCGCGGCAGCATCAGCGTGATCGATACCGCCAATGGTCCGGAAGGCGAAACCGAGTTCCGGTCGCCGGCAGAACCCGGCAAGCAACTGCTGGATTTCGACCCCAGGGGACAGATCATCGAAGTCCTTCAGGGCAGCACCGTCGTACTCGAATCGATTGCCCCGGACAGCGGCGATATTCCGGGCAGTGACCAGGGCAATCCGCCGCCATTCGGCAATTCGGAGATTGAGGTTTCACTGGTCAACGCGGGCGCGTTCCCCGCCGGCTCCGGCGATGCGGAGTTCGAGCAGGAGTCCAATCGCGTCGACTTCGACGTCGAAATCGAGGATGTCCCCACAGGCAGCTACACGCTGGCCGTCGGCGGCACCGAACGCGGCACCATCCAGGTCGTGAATACCGCCAGCGGTCCCGAGGGCGAACTCGAGTTTCGCTTCCCGGCCGAACCGGGCAAGCTGCCGCTGGATTTCGATCCACGCGGACAGTTGATTGAGGTATCGAATGCCTCGGGCCTGGTCTTTTCGGTCGATTTTCCGGCGACCGGCGGTGACGATGACGATGATTCGGGTGACGATGATTCGGGTGACGACGATTCCGGCGGCGATGACGGTTCCGGTGGCGACGACGACTCCGGCGGCGGCGATGACGGTTCCGGTGGCGACGACGACTCCGGCGGCGGCGATGACAATTCCGATCCGGGTGAAATCGAGGTTTCGCTGAACAACGCCGGCGTCTTTCCGGCAGCTTCCGGGGATGCCCGTTACCGCGCCGATGACGATGGCGATCTGGACTTCGATGTCGAAATCGAGGATCTCCCGACAGGCGGTTACGACCTGTTTGTCGGCGGCGTCCAGCGTGGCACGATCGAGGTCGAACCCACAGGCGACGGCAACGAAGGCGAAATCGAGTTCGGCAGCCCTGCCGATCCCGACGAACTGCCGCTTGATTTCGACCCGCGCGGTCAACTGATCGAAATATTCGACGGCAGCACGCTGATCTTCAGTGTCGACTTCCCCTCGTAGCACTTTCGAGCAGCGTTGCCCCTCCCTCGGCAGCGCGACCCCGGCCGGCCCCACCTTGGGGCCGGTTTTTTTGCAGGCTTGTGAAACAATCAGGTCTCCTGACCGCTGCCTTCCGCCAGCCGTGATCATCAGCCACCGCCACCGGTTCATATTCATGCACTGCCGCATGGCCGCGGTTCCGGGTACGGCGCTGAACCGCGTCACGTTTCGACCTGGCGAGTGCGACGGCCACCGGAAATATCTATATATTTAACAATGAACTATGTCGACTACGGGCGGTATAATTCAGATTGTCTGGCCGGATACGGACTGCATTACTCTCCGAGTTCGACCAGACCAAGGGGGATTCATCCAAAACCATACGCAAGGCAGGCGCGGTCATAAGAACATGCGACGACACCCGCCAACCTTTATTTGCTTTATCAGGAGTGAATCCATGAGAATCTCTATTCCTCAAAACATAGCCCCCTCCATACCCCGATTATTGTTCAGCACCGCGGCCGCTTTGGTAATCGCGCTTTTCGCGCTTAACGCCAAGGCGCTGGAGGTCACCGGCAGCTTTACCGGCTTCTGGGGCCAACCCGATCAGCAAAACCAGGGCCTGATCATCGCCGTTTCCCGATTGCCGAACGGCGAGAAGACCGGTGTCATCTATTGGGCCCACTACGACGACGTGGGCAACCCTTCCTGGCTGTTCGCCCAGGGCGACATTGAAGACGACATGATCATGGCCGAGGTGTTCCGGTTCGAAGGCATCACGTTCATGCAGCCCGACGACGAAAACGCGAACTTCGGCGAAGCGATCGGCACAATGGATGTGCAATTTGAAAATTGCAAGGAAGGCAATGTCGAGTTCAACACCGACGATCCGGTCGTCGGCATGGGCGAGTTCCGAATTGCAAGACTCAGCAATCAGCCAGGCAGCGTCTGCAGCGGTGGTATCGGCGACGACTTTTCGCCGGTGGATCTGCCCGAGGAATTCGAAATCGCGCTTGTCCCGACCGGTGTAATTCCGGACGCCAGCGGCACGGCCGAATTCAAGGCCACTCCGGGCAATGCCAGGTTCGAAGTCGAAATCGAAGATGTTCCGGCCGGCGAATTCGAATTGCAGGTGGGCGGCGAGAGCCGCGGCCTGATCACCGTGGACGACTCCGGCGAGGGCTCGATCGAGTTCCGCTCGCCGGCCGGCGAAAGCCAGTTGCTGCTCGATTTCGATCCGCGCGACCAACTCATCGACGTGCTCCTGGACGGCGAAGTGGTCCTGACCGCGCTTGCGCCGGAAAAAGGCGATTTTCCGGGTAACCCGCCTGCGTTCGACATGCCGATACGGGGCGACCTGGAGCTGGAACTGGAACTGACCAACGAAGGCGTATTCGCCGAAGGTGAGGCCGAGGCCGAGTTCGAAATGAGCAGGAACCGCGCTGAATTCGAGGTCGAGGTATCGAATATTCCGGCCGGTACCTATCCGGTATTCGTCGGCGGTATCAATCAGGGCAATATCAGCGTCTCGGAAAACGAAATGGGTGAGACCGGCGGCGATCTTGAGTTCGCATTTCCGCCCAGCGGCGTCAACCCACTGGACTTCGATCCGCGCGGACAGACGATCGAAATTCTCCAAGGCGCGACGCTGCTGTTTTCCGGCGTGTTCCCGGAAGGCGAACCCGAAGACGATGGTAATGGCCCCGGAAACGGCAATGGACCGGGAAACGGTAACGGCCCGCCCGAAGGCGCCGGTCCTCCGGGAGGCAATGGCCCGCCCGGAGGCGGCGACGATGACGATGACGATGACGATGATGACGACGGTTGATCGTCACCGGCGGCTGTCGCGCTGAGCAACAAGTCGCGCTCTTTCATTTGGCCTGGCCGGCTCCCGCACGGGAGCCGGCTTTTTTTCGGCCAACGTCCCTGCACACAAGCCCGGCGAATTCGACTACAGTTTCTCACAGCCATGGCCGCCGTCAGCAACCAGACCCGCCCGCATTTCTTTATCGTCGGCGCACCCAAGTGCGGCACGACCTCCATGGCGCAGTACCTCAACCAGCATCCGGAAATTTTCGTGGTGCGCGGTGAACCGCACTTTTTCGGCAGCGATCTCGCGTACAACTCGCCGCGCCTGACGCCGCGCCAGTACCGGGCGTTGTGCCGCAGCACCGGCGGCAAGCAGGTCGTGGGCGAGCGATCGACCTGGTACCTGTATTCGCGCAAGGCCGCCGGCGAGATCCACGACCACAATCCGCAGGCGCTGATCATCGCGATGCTGCGCAATCCGGCCGAGATGCTTTACTCGCTGCATGCCCACCACTACCAGCGCGGCCGGCGCGACGATATCCAAACCCTGGCCGGGGCGCTGGCCGCCGAGCCCGAACGGCGTCGTGGCGATCGTGTTCCGGCCAACGTGCGCTTCCCCGAGAGCCTGTACTACTCCGAAATACCGCGTTACAGCGAACAGTTGCAGCGCTATTTCGATACCTTCGGGCGCGACCGGGTGCGGATTATTCTTTTCGACGACCTGAAAACCACACCGGGGCAGGTGTTCGCACAGACCCTGGAATTTCTCAGCGTAAATCCGGCGTTCGAGCCCGACTTCGACGTCCACAATGTATCGGCACCGACTTCGAACTCGTGGATTCACCGCCGCTGGAAAGCCAGTACGCTGCGCTACCGGGTTCGAAGCCTGGTGCCGCAAGGGCTTTACGATTCGATTCGTAAGGCCCGAAAGAAGCGACTGGTGCGCGCCGCGCATCGCCGGCCGTGGCCGCCGCTTGACCCCGAACTGCGCGCGGAACTGGTGCGGCGATTCGCCGGCGAAGTCGACCGGCTCGAAGAACTCATCGGGCGCGACCTCTCGGCCTGGCGTCGCTGAAAGAATATCCGACCGCGAACGGACCGGACATCGAATCGCCGACGGATTCGGCTCCTACAACCGCAACCCGCGCAGGGCCTGGTCGGGTCATGAATAATCCGGGCTAGCAATCTGATCGCGCGCTTTTGGGCCACCAACCCGGATCGGATGCCGTGTTCAGACATTATTTGGGTTTTATTTGCGTTCATTCGCGTTCATTTGCGGTTTCAATCGCAAACGGCTCGACGCCTGCCGCCTTGAGCACGCGGTCGAAATTGGCCGGGCTGTTCAGCGACCAGTCGTAGTCGATGAACTCGATGGTTTCGGCAGCCTCCAGGTGGGCGCGCGCCCGTTCGCTGCCATGCTCACGGATGAACCCGCGCACCGAGCCGTTTTGTTCGATGAAATCATCGGCATACCAGTCGAACAAACTGGTCACGCGGAGGGTGTTTCCGTCGCGCTCCAGGTGCAGCGGCGTGTCCAGCGCAAGTCGTGTGTTCTCGGCAAGCATTGCATCTACATTTTCAGCCGTGTAGATCTGCGCGCGTAGCGGCGGGCAGCCGACCGAGGCGCAATTGACCATGAAGTGCACGCGCGCATCCTTCCAGCCGCGTTCGGCGAATTCGTCGCCCAGCAGCACTTCCAGCTCGATTTCCTGCAACGCGTATTCACGGCCGCCGACGTCGAACAGCTCGCGCTCGAACAGCTTGTATTTATTGAGAAAGCTGCCGTAATCGCGCACGCTATCGGCCGGCCGGCCGTTTTGCGGATTGCTCAACAGGTAATCGAGCATGAAGAAATTGTAGACATTGACCCAGAACGCCAGCGCCTGGGCACGCGCATCCAGAGTATCGGGGTCGAATCGCGCCAGCCAGCTGCGTTGACTGTCCAGCAGCGCCATGCTCAGATCCGATGCCAGCGCGTCGCGGTACTCGAACGCTGAGATCAAACCACCGTCAGGCAATTCGCGCTCGACGAGGTGACGCTCGAGCAATTGCTGGTACGGGGTGAAGACGTGCTTCAGGTCGGCAGCCGGGGCCTGTGCCAGCGCGCCAATCGGGGCCGCCATGGTTGCGGCCAGGCCGGCGGCTGCCAGAAGCAGATTGCGTAGCCAGGCAAAGGTGGTATTGGTCATGCAACTCTCCATTCTTTATCCGGTTATGGACCTTCCTCCGCGCGGTTCGCTTTCATCCAGGACAACCTCGCGGCGTTATACTCTAACTGTGGCAGCAGAGCGGATACGAATATGACGATTGTAAGGCCAGACCCCGCATGCACGCTCCGACCGCCCGACGCCCTGTGCCTGAACGGCCCTGACAAACGGGGGTTGCCGCATGAACGAAATGCTTGAACCGGGCGAAGAAGACACCCTGCCGGACGGACTGGCACGGGTTGTACGCATCCCGACGTTGATCAGTCACCTTGACCAGCAATGTCGCAAGGCACGCAAAGGTGGGGGAAGCGCGTGCCTGCCGGCAGTCGGCTGGATCGTGCTGGACGACGCGGACAACCACCGCGACCAGATCGACTTCACCGGGCTGGAAAAGCTGATGCATGCGATCCACGAGCGCACGCGCGCGCAACTTTCCACATCGGATGTCACGGCCAGATTCGGACTTAATGCTATCGGAATCATCCTCGATCCGGAAGACGGTGATCGCGAGTTCGAGGCCACCGCCGGGGCGCTGAAGAAATCCATCAACAACAACCTGTTCGAGATCGGAGAACACATGGTTGCCGCGACCGTGAGCATCGGCATTCGACCCGTACGCGAAGGCCCGCGCCCACCGGAAGCGAACCTGGTCCGTCTGGCCCGAGCTACGGAGAAGCTTTCGGCAGCCGGTGGCAATCGGGTCGAAATTGGTACGATCGCCGCCGATGAAGCCGAGGCGCCCGGCACCCTGCTCGGCCAGCTGACCAAGGCGTTGCGCGACAACAGCCTGAAGGTGGTGTTTCAGCCGCTGCTGGCAACTTCGGGCCCCGAGACCGAAAGAAGCCAGCTACTGCCGCGGCTGACCGGTTCAGACGGTACGCTGATCCCGGCGGCCCGATTCATTCCGGTGGCCGCCGAGCGCGGCGTGTTGCCTGCAGTCGACCACTGGATGATTGCGCACGCGATCGAGATACTGCGCAAGCGCATCGAGGCCGGGACCGAAATTCCGTTACTTTTCGTCAACCAGTCTCCGGCCATCATTGAGGACGAGAAATTCGTCCATTGGCTGATCGAGCAGGTTGAAACCCTGGAGCCCGATCAGCGCGGGCTGGTGCTTGAGTTCAACATTCTTGATCTCAAACCGCGCATTCGCGATGCACGCCAGGTGCTGGCGCGGCTGCAGAAGCTCAATGTCGGCGTCTCGCTGACCGGTATCGACGAAACAGTGCCCGAGACGATACTGCTCAAGCATCTTCCGGCCGATTACCTGCGCATGAAAGCCGATTTCGCCCGCCGGCTGCTCGACGACGAGGCTCTGGCCGAACGCTTTGCGACATTCGCCGATGCGGCCCGGAAGGCCGGACGCAAGCTGATCGTGCCGATGCTGGAAGACGCCGAGGAGGTCTCGAAGTTCTGGCGGATGGATGTGGACCTGATCCAGGGCAACTTCATCCAGCAACCCAGCGAAGAACCCGCCGAAGCCTGAGGAAAGGAACAATGGCACGAAGAATGCTCGTCGTACAGGCGCACCCGGATGCCGGGCATGGCCATTTTGGCGATGCACTGGCCGCCCGCTACGTCGAATCGGCCGAGGCCGCAGGCCACTCGGTTCGGCTCCAGACCCTGAATCAGCTCGACTTTCCGCTGCTCGACAGCGCAGCGACCTGGCGCAGCCCGGATGTGCCGGCAGACATCGCGGCTGCCCAGTCCGACATCCGGTGGTGCGACCACCTGGCGTTCTTCTACCCGCTGTGGATGGGCGACATGCCGGCGTTGCTCAAGGGCTTCCTGGAACAGGTCATGCGGCCGGATTTCGCCTTCAGCGAGCCGAAGGGGAGGATGCCGGTGAAATTGCTGACAGGCCGCTCGGCGCGCCTGGTGGTGACCATGGGCATGCCTGCATTCTTCTATCGCAGCTTTTATCGTGCCCACAGCGTCAGGAGTTTTCGCCGCAACGTGCTGAAATTTTCCGGCATCAAACCGGTTCGTAGCAGCCTGGTCGGCATGGTCGAAGGCAGCGACGGACATCGTTCCAGGTGGCTGCATCGCATGGCACGGCTGGGCGCCGCCGGCCGCTGAAAGGTACAGGATTTGCGGCGGGTAGAATACCGCTTGCGTTTCCCGGGAGAATCCGGATCGACCGGCATTCTTCTCGTAAAAAGCATTATTTGCGCGCCCCGCCGGGAATACCCGCGCGGGCCTCGACTTTCTGCGGGACCCTATGCACTCGAATATTCGTTTTCTTTCCATTCTGCTGATCACGGCGCTACTGCTTGCAGCATGCAATCCGACCCGGCAGACGGCCGGCGGCGAAACGACCGCGCCGCCGTTGCTGCTGATTTCCATCGATGGCTTTCGCCACGACTATATGGAGATGACCGAACTGCCCGCGCTGCAGCGGCTGGCCGCCGATGGTCTGAAGGCCGATTCGCTGCAGCACGTGTTCCCGACCAAGACTTTTGTCACCCATTACGCGCTGGCAACCGGGCTTTATGCTGAAAACACCGGGGTGGTGGCCAACAGCATGTGGGACCCGAAGCGCAAGTCGAGCTTTTCACTGGGTAATAGAAATGCCGTCGGCGACGGCTACTGGTACGACGGCGAGCCGATCTGGAACACCGTTGAAAAAGCCGGCGGGATCGCTGCGACCTATTTCTGGCCCGGCTCCGAGGCCCAGATTGGCGGCATTCGGCCTTCGATCTGGAAGCCGTACGCCGGCGAAACGCCGCACGATGCACGGATCGATCAGGTGCTGGAATGGCTGGACCAGCCCGAAGAGCGGCGCCCGTCATTTCTGACGCTGTATTTTTCCGCAGTCGATTCGGCCGGGCATGCTCACGGACCCGGGCATCCGAAAACCGTAGAGGCCATGGTCGAGGTCGATCGCGCGCTGGGCCGTCTGATCGAGGGGCTGGAGCAGCGCGGGCTTTATCGCGACATGCATATTCTGGTGACTTCGGATCACGGCATGCAGCAAGTCGACCTGGAACGCTACCTGTTGCTGGACGATTTCCTGGACCTCGGCCAGATCCATGTATCCGATTGGGGGCCGGCCGCGCAGATCTGGACCCGCGAAGGCGGGCCCACGGCCGAACAGATCATTGCTTCGGTCGATCGCGATCACCCGGCAATCCGTCGTGTATGGCGCAAGGGCAACGCGCCGGCACGCTACCACTTCGACAACCACCAGCGCGTTCCCGACGTGACGGTGGAAGCCAAGCTCGGCTGGATGATCTCGAACAAGCCCTACTACGCCGGCATGCAACGCGGCATGCTCAACGGCATGCACGGCTGGGACCCGGCCTGGGCGGTCATGCACGGCATCTTCATTGCCACCGGCCCCGCATTCGAGCCCGGCGAGCGGCTGCCGGCAGTGCGCTCGGTGGATTTGTACTCGTTGATGGCGCGATTGATGGACGTGCCGCCAGCGCAGACTGATGGCAGCATTGTCGCGTTCGAGCCGCTGCTGGGCTCGGACAAACCGTTTGCCGTGCGCCAGGCGCGCTGGCGCTGCGGCGACGATTCGATGGCGGTCCGGATAACGACCCGCAGCGTGCCGGGACTGGCCGCGCTGCATCACGAAGGCCGGGTTTTTGCGCTGCCCCAGGCGCAAAGCGCGTCCGGCGAACGCTTCGCCGACACGGCAGTGGAATTCTGGGACAACGGCGACCAGGCCCGTATCGAGATCGACGGGCGATTATTTCCGGCGTGCAGTCGGGTGCACGAGCCCGATGCCGGCTGATTCGGCCATCCCCGCTCCGCGAAACCCGATGAACAACGCCGCGCGGGGCGAAGCGTTGTCCAGCGGTTTTCCGGATTCAATCCTCGAGAACGAAGGTCACCTTCATGTCAACGCGGTATTCGTTGATCCTGCCGTTTTCGTCGCAGGAGACTTTCTGTTCCTTGACCCAGCCGCCCTGAACGTTCTTCAGCGTCTTTGCGGCTCGTGCCATCGCCTTTTCAATCGCATCTTCGAAGCTGGAGTTCGAAGTCGAAGTGATTTCTGTAACTCTTGCGATACTCATGATCAAACCTCCTGATGATGAATATTGATTGCTTTGTCGAACGCCTTGCCCCATTCATGATCCTGTGTCCGTTGCCAGCGTAATTCAAGGGGCCCACCGTGCCTGAACTGCCCGAAGTCGAAACCACGCGCCGCGGCTTGGCACCATTGGTCGAAGGCCGCACGATCGAACGCGTACGGTTGGGTCGGCGGCAACTGCGCTGGCCGGTGGCCGAACAACTCGAAACGCTTGAAGGCAACACGCTGCGCGCGCTACAGCGGCGCGCAAAATGGCTGATCTGGCGCTTCGATCAGGGCAGCCTGCTTTGGCACCTTGGCATGTCGGGTTCGTTCCGCGCCTGGGATACGCCACCGGCACCCGGCAGGCACGACCACATCGATATTGCAATTCGCGACGGCTACACGATCCGCTATACCGACCCCAGGCGCTTCGGCGCCGTGCTGTGGCAGCCGGGCGATAATCCGCTGGCCCACCCGCGCCTTGCCGGTCTGGGGCCCGAGCCGCTGGAAGATGCGTTCGACGGCGACTGGTTGTGGCGCAACAGTCGCGGCCGGCGCGGCCCGGTCAAACAATTCATCATGAACGGTGCCATTGTGGTCGGCGTCGGCAACATCTACGCCGCGGAGGCATTGTTCGCCGCCGGCATTCATCCGCGCCGCGCGGCCGGCCGGATCAGTCGCACGCGCTACCGCCTGCTGGCCCGGGCCATCCGCGAGACCCTGGGCCTTGCGATCGAGGCAGGCGGCACCAGCCTGCGCGATTTCACAACAGGCGACGGCACGCCGGGCTACTTCGGCCAGGAACTCAAGGTCTATGGCAGGGCGGGCCAACCATGCCCGGCCTGCGGGCGCGCACTCACCGGCGCGGTGATCGGCCAGCGCGCCACGGTGTGGTGCCCGCATTGTCAAAGATGACAGCGTCGATGTCGCGGTCGGATACCGCTCCCACGGCACGGCACCCATAACCCGCTGTAGGAGCCGAATCTGTCGGCGACTGCGGTAATCTGTAGCGGCTGGATACCATGGATTCGGGGCCTGATCGTGTTGCAAGGATCGCGAGCGTGCAGAATTATCAGTTTGACCAGTTCATTTTCGACCCCGCAGACGGCCGCCTGGGGCGGGTCGATGAAGCCGGCGATGTGCATCTTCGACCCCAGGCCGGCAGCCTGCTGCTACACCTGCTGGAACACCCGCAGACCGTGCTCGACCGCGAGACGCTTTGCCACGCCGTCTGGGGTCCGGACGCGGTCGTTGATTTCGAGTCGGGTCTGGCCGCGCTGTTGCGCGAGATCCGCCAGGCGCTGGAAAAACTCGGCGGCGATGCCCGGCTGATCGAGACCGTGCCGCGCCGGGGCTATCGCCTGCGGGCCGAGGTCGGCCGGGCCTCGGAAAACGCTCCGCCCAATAACAAAACCCCCGATAACAAAAGCCCCGGGCATGCGGTCTGGATCGTCGCCACGCTCGTGATTCTGGCCGCCGCACTCGTCTGGTGGCGCAGCGAACCGCCGCCGGTGCCGGCGGCGCGCCCGTATCAACTGGCAATCCTGCCGCTGGAGCGCTTCGGCGACCCGGACTACCCCCCCGCCCAGGCCGGGATTCTGCTGGCCGATGGCGTGCTGGCCGCGCTCTGGCGTGGCGAACTGGAGCATCTGGAACTGATCGGACGCGCCGGCATGCGCCCCTATGCCGGGCGCGAGGATGTGGTCAGCGCGATTGCGGCCGATCTGGACGTGGACTTGCTGATCGAAGGATCGATCCGGGCCGATTCCGGGCAATGGCAGGTGGATCTCAGGCTGCTTGCCGTCCCGTCCGGGCGCGTCATCTGGTCGCAGACCGTCGACGGCAACGATCCGGCCCTGCCGGTTTCGGACATCGCCGGCACGCTCGTCGACCGACTGCGCCAGGACTGGCCGCGGCTGCGCGAGTCGCTGGATTCCGGATAATTTCAGGAAAATCTACGACCAATTGCATAGACCGGAAGGGCCCTGGGCCGCATGATGGACCTGTATCAACCAGATCAAAGGAGCCCAGCATGAGCATCGACAGATTCGCAATCAATTCGGCAGCTCCGGCCAGAAGCATCGCCACCATTATGGCGGCCGTGCTGATTTCCATGGCCGCAATTGTCACCGCAAAAGCCCAGGACGATGACCTTCCGTTCGCCAAACCCGGTCCGGATTCGGCCATGATCGTCGGCGCGGTGGGGCGCACGGCCCAGTACATCTATCCGGTCGATTTCATTGCCATCGACGGCAGGAACATCCATCCACGCGAAGTCATGTGGCTGGAGCCCGGCGAGTACGAACTGACCGTGCGCGCATTCGTCACCAATCCGCCCGGACTGCGTCGCAACACGCGAATTCGCGGTTCCGAAGGCCACAACCGGATTACCGTGGTGGTCGAGGCCGGCAAGGAATACTCGATCGGCGCGAAGTACGACAGTTCCACGCCCATGCGTCCGTTCAACACGGTGCTCTACCGGGTCAAGGAGGACTAACCACCCACGAGGGCAAGGCCTGCCGCCACGGCAATCGCCAGCGGCAGGCCGACGCACCGTCACCAGCGCCCGGTATTTCCCATCGACGCCCAGGGCTCTTCGGGCGGCAGGTGCGCGCCTTCCTGAAGCAGCTCGATGGAATGCCCGTCGGGCGAACGCACAAACGCCATGTGGCCGTCGCGCGGCGGCCGGTTGATGGTCACGCCGGCATCCATCAGCTTTCGGCAGGTCTCGTAGATGTTATCGACCCGGTAGGCCAGGTGACCGAAGTTACGGCCGCCGGTCAATTCCTCTGGATCCCAGTTCCAGGTCAGTTCCACCATCGGCGATTTTTCCTCGCGGGCGCGCTCGACGTCGTCGGGTGCGGCCAGGAAGACCAGCGTGAAACGTCCCTTCTCGGAATACTTGCGGCTGATTTCGACCAGCCCGAGTTTGTTGCAGAAAAAGTCCAGCGAGTCGTCCAGGTCGGTGACCCGGAGCATGGTATGCAGATAGCGCATGGTTCAGACGTCCTTGTGGTCGGTTTCCGGTTCCGCTGGCGGGTCGGCCCACAGGTCGGACAGCGGAAATTCGATCGCGTCGAACGGCGGCTGGCGCACGCCATCGTCGTCCTTCAATGTTGCCAGCAGCAGCCAGTGACCGTCGGTCTGCCGGTGATAGACCTCCAGGGTGCGGGCATCGGGGTCGACCAGCCATAAATGTTCGACGCCTTCGCGTGCGTAGATCGGCATCTTGACGGCACGATCCGTGTTGACAGTCGACGGCGACAGGATTTCGCAGACCCAATCGGGGGCGAGTTCGAACCACGCGGTCTCGGGCAGGGTCGGCATGCGTGATCGGCGCCAGCCGGCAATATCGGGCACGATCACGTCACCGCCCAGGTGCAGTTCGGGTTCGTCGATGATCCACCAGCCGCCGGGTCCGCCCTGCCCCCGGTCGAACGGGCCGCCCAACGAAAAGCCGAGCGCCGAATACGCCCGTGCATGCCGCGGCGCCGGACGCGGCGTGGCATGCAACCGGCCGCCAAGAATCTCTCCGACCATATTCTCCGGCAGTGCCCGGAGGTCGTCGTAGCGAACTTGGCGTTTTGCAGTGTCGGTCATTGCACAGATGTCCCGGTCCAATACGCGTCCATCCTACCGCCGCCACAACCAGATGGCGAGTGCTACGCCCATGATCAGCGGCAGGACTATTCGGCCGGCGATTCCAGCGCCAAGCCAGTCTTGGTTGTAGGCCGGCGCAACATGCGACCATGCCTCCACCGCCAGCCACGCGGTCAGGACCAGAACGAGCACTGCGGCAATTCGCGAACCGTTCATTTTTTTACCCCATTGCAAGGATTGGCTATAGCAAGGATTGGCGCATGACAATTGTCACGCCGAATTGCTGATTTTGCCCACTGGGGCAAATGCGTCCGTGCGAACAGACTGTGTGTATATTCTCAACCATTCAGCTCACCATGAAATCGCCCACAGTCGCACAACTGGAAAACCTGCACCACGCCTATGGCGCCCAGCCGGCGCTGGCCGGAGTCGGTCTGGAACTTGCTGCCGGCCAGATCACCGCCCTGTTGGGCCCCAACGGCGCCGGCAAGACCACGCTGATTCATCTGCTGCTGGGGCTGCTGCCGTGCCGCGACGGTTCGATTCGATTGTTCGGCGATCTGCCGCCCGGCCACCGCCAGGCCCGTTCCCGCATCGGCGTGATGCTGCAACAATCCGGCGTGCAGCACAACCTGACCGTGCGCGAGCTGATCGAGATGTTCGCCAGCTTCTATCCCGCGCCGGCGACGGTTGACGAGTTGCTGGAAGAGTGCGGGCTGGCGGGGCTGGATACGCGCCGCTTCGACCGCCTGTCCGGCGGCCAGCGCCAGCGGGTGCTGTATGCGCTGGGCGTGGTCGGGCGGCCCGAGCTGCTGGTGCTCGACGAGCCCACGACGGGCCTGGACCCGGCCGCGCGCCGGCGGATGTGGGCCGCGATAGAGACACGCCGGGCCGCCGGCACCGCGATCATGCTTTCAACCCACTTCATGGAAGAAGCCGAGCGGCTGGCCGACCGGATCTGCGTGCTCGACCACGGGCGCGTACGGGCGACCGGCACGCCGGACGAGATCCGCCGCCGGGTGCCGCGCGACACCATCCGGGCGTGCACCTCACTGAGTTCCGAACAGCTCCGAGCCCTGCCGGAAGTCCAGCATGTGCGGCGCACCGAAGCCGGTGTGGAAATCCTTTCGGCCGGCGGCACGCAGACACTGCGGGCGCTGCTCGATGCCGATCCGGATGTCGCCGGCCTGGAGGTGCGGGCCGCAGATCTCGAAACGGCGTTTCTTGCCCTGACCGACGACACCGCACAGGAGGCGGCATGAACCTCGAAGCAATCCACCGGCTCGCGTGGCTGCAACTGATCCGCGCCCAGTGCCTGAACCTGGTGCGCGAACCGGCCTACACGTTGCCAACCTTGCTGTTTCCGGTGATGTTCTACGCATTCTTCGGCCTGGTGATGGTGCCCGGGCAATCGGCCTGGCTGTTGTGCACCTTCGCCACCTTCGGCGTGGTCGCGGCGGCGCTGTTTTCGTTCGGCGTCGGCATCGCCACCGAGCGCGCCCAGGGCTGGCTGAAGCTGCTGCGCGCCTCGCCGGCGCCGATTGCGGCGGTCATCGCCGGCAAGGCGTTCGGCGCCATGCTGTTCGGGCTGATGATCGTGGTCTTGATGAGCGCGCTGGCCGCCGGGCTGGGTGATGTGCGGCTGTTCACCGGGCAATGGCTGGGACTGGCAGGCGTGCTGGTCGTCGGCACGCTGCCGTTTTCGCTAATCGGACTGACCATGGGCCTATGGCTTTCCCCCAACGCGGCGCCGGCGGTGATCAATATCGTGTTCCTGCCCATGGTATTTCTGTCCGGACTGTGGGTGCCGGTCACGCAATTCCCGACCTGGTTGCAGGGCTTCGCGACATGGCTGCCGCCTTATCATCTGGCCGAACTGGCGCTGCACGTTGCCGGCGTCAAGCCGGCCGATATCGTCGTTGCGGTTGCCGTTCTGCTCGGCTACAGCGTGCTGTTCGGCGTACTGACCGCGATTGGCTGGCGACGGCTCGACGGGGTTCGCGCATGATTCGTGCGAACTCGTGTCGCAGTGCTGTCGGGGCCGTGTCGTGGCGGTTCGCTCTGGCCGACACCATAATAGACGAGAACTTTCAGGCGACAGGAACGGCGAATATGAGAATCGACAACGATCTGGTTCGGGATCTGCGCAACCGTCACGGCATGTCACAGGAGAGCCTGGCCGAAGCGGCCGGGCTGAGCGCACGCACGATCCAGCGTCTGGAGCGCGGCGGAGTGGCTTCGATGGAGACGGCCATGGCCCTGGCGTCGGTGTTCGAAATCGATGCGGATGCGCTCGAAGACACCTCACTGGAACAGGCCCGGCTATTGCGCAGCATCGAACGCGGTCATCGCTTCGGCACGGCCGGTGTAGCGCTGGGCGCAGTCGGCGCGGTGGCCGGCGTGGGTCTGGATTTCGCCAATGGCGGCACGTCGGCGGCAACAGCCGGAATGTCGCTGGGCGTGATCGGGCTGCTGGCCGGCGCGGTCACGGCTGTTTTGGGCTGGTTGGTGGAGCGGCAGCGCCGTAGCATCGCGACGACCGACGAAAAACGATCAGGCTGGGCGGAACCCGGCCGCTCAACGGAGCAAACATGAAATATTTCGCGTGGATCCTGATCGGGAGTGTCGCCGGGCTGGCCGGCGTGCTGCTGTTGTTGCCCGAACCGGCTCCTGAACCCCCGGATGCACCATCGACGGCCGATCGGACCTTCATCACGGGTGCGCGCATTTTCGACGGGGAAGAATTCATCGACGATGCAACGCTGGTGATTGCCGGAGGCCGGATCGAAGCGCTGGGTCGAGATCTTGCCGTTGATGACGGCGCCGCGGCTGTCGACGCATCCGGCAAGACGATCCTGCCCGGGCTGATCGACGCGCATGTGCACAGTTTCGGGACGGCCAGGGCCGATGCGCTGCGCTTCGGCGTAACGACCATGCTGGACATGTTTCGGCCGCCGCTGGATTTCGAGCGGACCCATGCCGAACGCGAATCGCTGGCGCCCACCGACCAGGCCGATCTGTACTCGGCCGGGTTTCTGGCCACCGCGCCGGGCGGCCACGGTACGCAGTACGGCATCGAGGTGCCGGCGCTGACTGGCCCGGATGAAGCGCCGCAATGGGTGGCCGCGCGCAAGGCTGAGGGCTCGGACTGGATCAAGATCGTGATCGAACCCGGCTGGGGCGGGCGCGAGTTGCCGACGCTGGACCCGGCCACGGTCGCGGCCCTGCTTGAGGCCGCGCACGCCGCCGGGCTCATGGCCGTGGCGCATGTGTCAACCTATGCTGACGCGATTACGGCGATCGAGGCTGGTGTTGACGGGCTGATGCACCTGTTCACCGATCGCCCTGTGGATGCCGCATTCCTGACAGCGGCTCGCGCGGCGGGGATCTTCGTGGTTCCGACCACGCCGGTACTGGCGGGACTGCACCGGCACGACGACACGGCCTGGATGGATGCGCACCCGATTCTGGGACCGCGGCTGACAACCGCCCAGCGCCAGGGGCTGGCGCAACGATTCCCGATTGCAGCCGGCGACGGTTCGGCCTGGTCGGTGATCGAAACAAACATTGACGCGCTGCACGCGGCCGGCATTCCGATTCTGGCCGGCAGCGATGCGCCCAATCCGGGTGCAGCCCACGGCGCCTCGATACATCATGCACTTCGCCTGCTGGTCGGAGCCGGACTGTCGCCGACACAAGCATTGCGCGCCGCGACGGGTGCGCCGGCCGGCGAATTCGGATTGGAAGATCGCGGCTGCCTGAAATCCGGCTGCCGCGCCGACTTGCTGATAGTCGATGGCAACCCGCAGGTCGATATCGCGGCCACCGCGCAGATCGATTCGATCTGGAAGAACGGCCACCGGGTCGAGGTCAAACCACCGGCCGCGCCGGTCGAACCCGCGGCCGCTGATGAAACGCCGACCGGCCCGGTGGATCTGCTTGCCGACTGCGAAAGCTGGACAGCATCGGCGGACAACTACATGGGCGGGGCCTCGGAATCGGCAATCACCTGGACCGATGATGGAGATGCACCAGCACTTGAGCTCAGCGCGCGGGTCGCTGCCGGCTACGCGTTCCCGTATGCTGGCGCAATGTGGTTTGCCGATGCCATCCCGATGCAACCGCGCGACCACACCGGCTACAAGCGACTGGTGCTGGAACTCGATGGCCCCGCCGGCGACTACCAGGCGCTGATGTTCAGCGGTGAAAGCCAGGCCGTGACGCCGGCCCGGATTGCGATCGAGGCCGGTCGGGTGACGACCATCGACCTGGACTCGGTCGGTGGCCTTGATCTTGCGCGCTTGCGCGCGGTTGGCGTGTTTGCCAGCGGCGCGGCACGCGAAGTCGATTTCACGATCCGTCAGGCACGCTTGGAATGAGCCTGTCCGAACGGCTTGGCGCGCTGCACCGTTGGCTGGTCCCGCCGCTGAAATTCGGCTGGATGCCATACCTGTGGCTGGTGTATTTCGGGTTTTTCTTCATCGAGTACCTGTTCCGGCGCCCCGGAGCGATCGAGATGGTCGCCATCGTCGCGACAATTGTCGTGTTTCTGGCGGTGTACTTCAGCGCTTACCGGCGCCGGGGCCACGCGGCCCTGATTCACATCGGCACGCTGGTGCTGCTGGGTGTGGTCTGGGCGAACTTCAACGCCGGCTCCAGTGTGCTGTTCATTTATGCGTCCAGTTTCGCCTTTTGCGTCGGCCCGCCGCGACAATCGGCCTGGGTCGTGGGCGCCGTGGCCGGCATTGCAGCGTTGACTGCATGGCTGGCCGACCCAATGCTGATGTACTGGTTGCCGGGCGCCGCGCTGAGCGTCGTGATCGGAACGGCAAACATCCTGTTTGGCGAGAACGAACGCAAGGACGCCGAGCTGCGCCTGAGCCAGGCCGAAGTCAGGCGCTTGGCGCGGGTGGCCGAGCGCGAGCGCATCGCGCGCGACCTGCATGATGTACTCGGCCACACCTTGTCGCTGATCACGGTCAAGAGCGCGCTGGCCGCGAAGCTGATCGAGACCGAACCCGGGCGTGCCCGAGCCGAGATCGAGAGCGTCGAACAAACCGCGCGCCAGGCGTTGAGCGAGGTGCGCGAGGCGATCGGCGGCCTGCATGAACAACGGCTGGACAAGGTGCTCGCGCACGTTGAAACCAGTCTGCGCGCGGCCGACATCGAACTGCTGCTCGAGCGCGATCCAGAGCTGGCGTTCGACCGGCAAAGCGAAGCCATGCTGACCCTGGTGATTCGCGAGGCAGTGACCAACATCCTGCGCCATGCCGACGCGCGGCATTGCGGCATCGGGCTGCATCGTGACGGCGACGGCGCGCGCATCGAAATCCACGACGACGGCCGCGGCGGGTTGAAGCCCGAAGGCTCCGGCGTCCAGGGCATGCGCGCGCGCATCGAATCGCTGGGCGGTGAGCTTGACGTCGAATTCGACGGCGGCACGCGAATCGTCGCCCGGCTGCCGGCGGATACACTAAACTCGGAGCATTCATGAGCCAACCTACTGCGACGCTCGACTCATGAATGATCCGAGCTAGACTCATGATCCGCATCCTGCTGGCCGAAGACCAGAAACTGCTGCTTGGCGCGCTTGGTGCGCTGCTGGACCTGGAAGACGATCTGGAAGTCGTCGGCCGCGCCGCCAACGGCGACGATGCGCGCACACTCATAGCGCAACAGCGCCCGGACATGGTCATCAGCGATATCGAAATGCCCGGCATGAGCGGGCTGGAACTGGCCGAATGGCTCCGGCGCGAGCACCCCGAAATCAAGGTCATGATTCTGACCACCTTTGCCCGTCCGGGCTACCTGCGTCGCGCGCTGGAAGCCGGCGTTGCAGGCTATTTGCTCAAGGAAACCCCGGCCGAAAAACTGGCCGATGCGGTGCGGCGGGTGCATCGCGGCGAGCGCGCGATCGCGCCGGAACTGGCGCTGACCGCGTTCGACACACGCGACCCGTTGACCGAACGCGAGCGCCAGGTATTACGACTGGCCGGCGAAGGCCTGTCGAATGCCGAGATCGGAAAGCGCCTGCACCTGGCCGAGGGCACGGTGCGCAATTACCTCAGCGAGGCGATCGGCAAGCTCAACGCCGACAACCGCATCGAAGCATGGCGCATCGCACGCGACCAGGGGTGGTTGTAAGCCGCCTTGTTCAGGATTCCCTCGCTTCGGACGGCGGGTCGGCCCACAAGTCGGACAGCGGAAATTCGATCGCGTCGAACGGCGGCTGGCGTACGTCATCGTCGTCCCTGAGCGTTTCCAGCAGCAGCCACCGCGCGGATTCCTGCAGGGCATAGACTTCCAGCGTGCGCGCGTCCGGATCGACCAGCCACAGATGCGACACGCCTTCGCGCGCATGCTTCGGCGCCGGGCGCGGCGTCGCATGCAGTTCGCCGCCAAGAATTTCTCCGACCATGTTCTCCGGCAGCGCGCGGATGTCGTCGTAGTCACTAGTGGTCCTTCAACCTGATAAATTAGGATTCAGCGTTCCTGTGACGCTTCG
>JBBDSL010000096.1:0-24435 GCA_040904965.1 Wenzhouxiangellaceae bacterium | reverse complement strand
CTACGGCCATTCACTGCGAGCCGCGCCTTGCCCTGAACGCTGACAGACCAACTGACTCCTAATTTATCAGGTTGAAGGACCACTAGATGCCCAAAAGGCCGTTATAGGGGGCGCTGATCGCAGCGCATGTGGCAGCTTGGAACTTCAGGAATTGTCAATCAGCTGCTCTCTTCAACCACGGTAAGTCGATCTCCTTGCTTTACGCCGGAGCCAAAAACAAGATTTCCGGCCACCGATCGAACGTTTTGGAGTTGAATGCGTTCCCGATTCCCATTGCGCTCCCGCAAAACATCAAGTGTTCCGTCGGAGCCCGGGGTTGCCGGTAAAGGGGCAAAAAGCACTTTACTCAATCTTCCAAGTAGAGCGTCGCCGCGCACTGCCATGTCAATACGTGCATTCTCAGGTAGAGAGCCAGCCTGGACTTCGGCGGTAACCATTCCATCGATTAAATCCGGGAGCACGCGCACGATACGACCTTCTACGGTTTGATCGAGGAAGCGCAACGATACCGGAACTCCGGGCTGCAATTGCTCGAGATCGCGCTGCGGAAAGCGCAGACGTGCACCATCGGGCGCTTGAGGGCCAATTTCGGCCAGGGGCTGGGCGCTGCTTACATTGTCGCCAAGCCTGATGTCCAAACGCTTAATCAGCCCATCTTCCGGCGCTTTGATCTCAAGTGCCTCAATTCTACTCCGAAGCTGTTCGAGCCTGAGTTCGCCAAGCAGCCGGGTTTCATGGTGCATTGTACTTTGCCGCTCCAAATGCTCTCGCGCGGAGGTCAGTTCGAGCCTGGAGCCTTCCAATCGCTTTTCGGCCTCGACAACACGACTTTCCGATCGCACAAATTCCAATTTGGAAATTACATCACTCTCAAACAACTCAGCATTCATTTCGTTCTCGGCTTGAGCAGTTTCCAGGGCCACAGTTGCAGTCGAAACCTCAATTTCAGCATGCGCCACTTCGCGGCGAGCCTCTTCCAGACGCTCTCGACTTTGCAATTGCTCCTGGCGAACTTCAATTTCGGTGGAGTTCAGTTCATTCTCGAGCTGCGGATTAGCAAGTACGACTAACGACTCTCCTGCCTGAACTGGTTCACCAACATTGGCATTAATCTCTTTGACCGTGCCGGATTCCTGAGTGGTGATAACTCGTTGGCTCGTTGAAACGAACCGACCGATACCCGGGCTGGTGTGCTCCAGGTCGCCAAAGCGAACTTTGGTCCAGGCCAAATCCTCGTCTGGATCATCGCTTTTCGAGAGAAGTAATACGAACAGTGCAACAATCAAAACTCCGGCGGCGCCAAAAATTGCCAGATTGAGCTTTGAAAACTTTTTAACCGGCTGGCCGGTAATTGGGGTATCCATTGGATTCCTGACTTCAGAATAAATCAGATTAACGTATTGGTACTAGATTTGCTCCGATTCTCCAGAGGTAGGTATTAAAATATTGCCCGCCGGGAATAAACTGGGGCTCCCCGCTCATCCGCCATAAATCTGGGTCATCCATCGCTGGAAATCCAGATCGTGATGGCCAATCATGAAGTCGGCCAAAGCGCCGCCTTCATCGAATCTATAGATTCTGGGGCTTGCTCTACCTTCGAACATGTGTTCATTCGGGGCATCTTGAACGCGTAGGAACTGACTGGCCGGAAAACCATTGGGAACATTGCTTTCGTGATCTGCGAGCAGGTACACGGTATTGCCATAATCATCTCTCCCGCCACGCAATGCCAGATATTGATTCACGGCGGTGCGACAGGCGGAGCAACTTTCACGATAAGTAACAAGTATTGCCTCTTCATCGAGAAGGTGCGTAATCGGAATTACGCCATCGCCGTCCGGTTGGGTCACCATGAAATTTTCCGGGGCATGCTGCCCGACGAACTTTTCAATGCGGTTTTCATCTACTTCGCTGACAGTGCTCACAATAAATGTTGCTAGCGTGTCTCGATATACAAATCCAAGCACAAGTGTGGCGGAAATAATTCCGAGAAGCGCAAGCAAAACGGTCTTTTTTACGGACGAAATGACCATTGCTAATTTTCCTGAAATTTTTAACCGTTTGGGTGAATGTGACAAAAACGCACCCCTTGCGGGGTGCGTCCGACTCCATGCAAAGAGTCTCTTTTTGGAGTCCAATAGGATCGCCATTGGCGTCCAAATTTATACTACTAGGGACATGGAATCTCTTCGCACGTAGTCGAATCAACGCAAAGCTTGACAATCAGATCAACGCACGTTGTACTTGTCGTGCATTTCTGGCAGAAAGTGTCTGCTAAAGCAACGCCCGAGATCATCATGGCGGCAAAGAATGCAGAAGCGATTGAGAGAGATTTAATATTTTCCATGAGTAAAGTCTCCACTTTTAAAACATTTTCCCACTCAAGGGACGAACAGCGTAGTTCATGACCTCAAGGGACGAACAGCGTGGTGCATGACATATATGTCATTTTGGTTGTTGGGAACGGTGACAATCAGAGGTCCCCTCAACGCCGAATTCACGTTAACATATACCTCCGGGGTCTTGTCAACCGGTCGTTTCGAGGCACTCCGCCGCAACGTTTGCGACTATCCGAATTCGCCAGACCGAACTGAAACATGTGCCCGAAGCCGAGAGCATGCCGTTCGCGAGTAGCGAAATCCCACAGGCTCCGGTTCCGGCAAGGTCCCGGGAATTTGGGCGGGATACATTACACTCCGGTAAACATTTACAAGGGATGTGCATTCATGACCCCAGCCCCGAACTTCAAGATCTGGATCAACGGCGATGTTGTGCCCGAGCGCGAGGCAACGGTGTCGGTATTCGACTCCGGCTTCGTGCTCGGCGACGGTGTCTGGGAAGGGGTGCGCGTGGTCGGGGGCAGGCCGGCGTTTCTCGACGCGCATCTTCGCCGACTGGCCGAAGGCGCGCAGGCGCTGATGCTGGCCGATGTCCCGACGCTGGACGAACTGCGTGAAGCGGTTCAGGCCGTCATCGAAGGCAACGCGCTGGTCGATGATGCCCACCTGCGCATCATGCTGACCCGGGGTGTCCGGCGCGAGCCGTATCAGAACCCGAGGCTGGCGGGTTCCGGCCCGACACTGGTGATCATCCCCGGCCACCATCCGGTCACCGACCAGGTGCTGACGCATCCGCAGAAGCTGTTCACGGTCCACATCCATCGCGGCGCGCCCGACGTGCAGGATCCCAAACTCAACAGCCACAGCAAGCTCAACTGCATCCTGGCCTGCATCCAGGCCTCGGTGGCCGGCGCCGACGAGGCGCTGATGCTCGACCCCGACGGTTTCGTCGCCACCTGCAATTCCACCCATTTCTTCATCGTGCGCGACGGTGCGGTCTGGACGTCCGACGGGCGCTACTGCCTGGGCGGCATCACCCGCGGCCACGTGATCGCGTTGTGTCGCGACCTCGGCATCGAATGCCGGGAGAAATCGTTCAGCCTGACCGACGTCTACTCAGCCGACGAAGCATTCACCACCGGCACGCTTTCCGGCATCCGGCCGGTGGGGGTGATCGACGGGCGCGAGATTGGAACCGGTCAACGCGGCCCGGCGACCGGGCGGTTGCAGCAGGCCTATGCGGCGCTACTGGAGGCCGAGGCCTCGTAATCTTGACACCAGACCCATTACGTATTACGGTGTGTACATGAGCACGACAATCACTATACGTACCGACGAGAAGCTGCGGGCGGCGCTGGAACAGCGCGCCCGGGAGCAGGGCCAATCCATTTCGGTCCTGGTGCGGGAAATCCTCGCCCGTTCGCTGGAAGATTCACCCATGAACAGCCGTTCATCACACTTGCGCGGTGCCCTGAATCTGGGCGGGAAAGCCCTGGAGCCGTGGCGCGCCAGGCTGGCCGAGCGCAACTGGCGTCCGTGACCACCTGGTTGCTGGATACCGGCCCGCTGGTCGCGTATCTAGATGCCGGCGACAGACATCATGGGGCGGTATCTGCCGCCTGGGATGACTTTCGGGGTCGGTTTGTCACAACCAGCGCTGTGGTCACCGAAGCGATGCATTTCGTTTCCCCCGCTCGCCAGGGTCCTCGCGTCCTCTCGGACTTGATCACTGCCTGTCAGATCGATGTTTTCGACCTTTGTCGGCCACCTGAGATTGGTGAAGCCACCACATTGATGGAGCGCTATGCCGACACGCCGATGGACTTTGCCGATGCAACCCTGGTGCTTCTTTCAGAGGCACTCGAAATAGCTGACATTCTGACCCTGGATCGACGGGGGTTTTCAACCTACCGAACGCGACAGGGAAAGGCGTTGCGAATGGTGCTTGATGGCTGAATCATTGCGCATCGCGATGTGGTCCGGGCCGCGCAACATTTCCACGGCGATGATGCGCGCGTTCGAGAACCGGCCGGACTGCACGGTGACCGACGAGCCGCTGTACGGTGCCTGGCTGAAAATGACCGGCGAGGACCACCCGATGCGCGAAGACGTGATCGCCGCCATGGAGACCGACTGGCGCAAGGTCGCCGAGTCGCTGACCGGCCCGGTGCCGGAAAGCCGGCCGATCTGGTACCAGAAGCACATGACGCATCACCTGTTGCCCGAGATGGTGCAGCGCGACTGGCTGTCGAAGCTCGTCCACGTGTTCCTGATTCGTGACCCGGCCGCGGTGGTCGCTTCGTACCTGAACAAGCGCGACATGGTGAGTGCTGCAGACATCGGCGTGCCGCAGCAGTGGGCAATGTACCGGTTCGTGACCGAAGAGCTGGGACAGAAGCCGCCGGTGCTCGATTCGACTGAATTTCTGCACGAGCCCGAGGCGCACCTGCGCGCCTTGTGCGCGGCGCTGGAGATCCCGTTCAGCGGCTCAATGCTGTCGTGGCCTGCGGGCCCGCGCGATTCCGACGGCGTTTGGGCGCCGCACTGGTATGCCAGCGTCCGGGAATCAACCGGCTTCGGCCCGCCGCCGGATGCGGCCCCGTCGCTTTCGGGCTGGGCGCGGGAAGTCGCCGACGCCTGCCGGCCGGTATACGATAGGCTCGCTGCGAAGCGGCTGATTGTCCGACCGGGGATGCAACCATGAATTCGAGCGATGAGACCCGTGATTCCAGACCGTTCGCGGCACCGTGCCGCAGGCTTTCGGCTTCCGCGCCGTTCGGCTGGGTTGCCGCCGGCTGGCGCGATTACCGGACCAGTCTGCGACCCAGCCTCGTCTACGGGCTGATTGTGTTCGTCGTCAGCCTTGGCGTGTCGCTGCTGGCCTGGAAGCTGGGCAGTTATGTATTGGTCATCTCGATGCTTTCGGGATTCATATTCGTCGCGCCGCTGCTGGCCACAGGCATGTACTCGATTAGCCGCCAGACCACAAGGGGCGAGCCGGTCTCGCTTGCGCGATCGATCAAGCGCATGCAGTTCGCGTTGCGCGACGCACTGGTGTTCGCGCTGGTGTTGCTGGTGATTTTTCTGGTCTGGGTGCGGGCCGGGGTGATGGTGCATGTATTCTTTCCTGCCGGCGAAAACCCGGACCTGTTGCAGCTTCTGCGCTTCCTGGGGATTGGCTCGGCGGTGGGCACCATCTTTGCCCTGGTGACATTTTCGGCCGCAGCGTTTTCGCTTCCGATGATCGTCGACCGCGACGCCGACATGGTCACCGCCTGCATCACCAGCGTGAATGCGGTGCTGCGCAACAAGCCGGCCATGGCAGTCTGGATCGCGCTGATCGTGGCGCTGACCGGGCTGGGTTTCGCTACGGCGGGGCTCGGCCTGATCGTGGTCATCCCGCTGCTCGGCTACGCGACTTGGCACGGCTATGTCGAAACCATAGAGGCCTCGGCCTGGCCCGATTCGGCGTCGTGATCGAAACTCCCCGGGCCGGAGAAAATCACGTCAAAAGCCGGTAACCACGAAGGACACGAAGCGCACAAAGGAAAAGCAGGAAAGGAAATAGACGCAGAAATATCCGGGCGGTCGGCTTGTCGTGGGCCGGCTGAGGACTCTACTAATACATTCATAAATCGTGCCTCGTTCAGCTTGTCTCTCGGCGCTTGTCAGGACAATTGTGGCAAGGCGTCGGTGCGCCAGGTATAGCCGGGCCTACATCAAGCGCCGCGCTTGTCATGACAATCGCAGTCCACACGCGCCGAGAGGCAAGCCCTGAATGCGGCGATACTTCTGATTTCATTAGTAATTGCACGGGCAGTCGAAGTCCGCGCCGTCCAGGGCCGTCTCGTAGTCGAAGACCAGCACCGGCGGCTTGCCGGCCTCGTGGTGATCCAGCGCCTAGTTGCCGCGCTTCCTGAGGGTGTCGAAGAACAGCAAAGAGCGCTGGGCGGAATCGATGAAGTACTGTGCGGTTTCGAGCGGGTTTGGGAGCATTGGCGGGGATTTCCGGTGAAAGTATTTCCGGCGCAACGACGCCGTTCGGCGTCACGCATACGCCCTATTTGCGCGACGCACAATAACCCTATCGCTTCCGCATACGAAAACCGCCCCCTGCGAAGGGGGCGGTCGACTTACTTCGGCATCCGATAAAGAACCCGATATATGCTTAATTTGCTCTGGCCTCGATTACCCGTGTGCTGTTATTGACACCAGGCTGCCCCAGGAAGCTCGAGGATTGACCTTCCGCTACCAGACCAACCGGGAAGGAAACAAAGTGAGACCGATTACTGGAATTGTCATCGAAAATACCAAGTCCAACGGTCATTCCGTTTGCCAAATCGATATCGTGGTCGGTTACCAGTTCGCCTTCATAGCGCGATTCAAGGTCCCGCACAAAGATGGAGTTGTAGATTCCACCAGCTTCCCATGAAGCGAACAATTTTAGACTGCTGCGTGCCGCGCTTGGAATACGCAGTAGGCGTCGGTTGATCAGATCACCTTCGTTGAGGATATCCTTGAGGAAGGTCCCGGCAGTTTCACCACCGTGATTCACGACCAGAATGTAGTCTCCGGCCGCCTCATCCCACTCGAAGATGCCGTCTTCTTCTAGGTTTATAACGTTTCTGTCAGGTCCTTCCGAAATCATTACACCTGCATTGTTTTGCAGGAACTCGGCTCGCATGAACGCCGCAAACTGGTTTTCAGGGATTGCCCAGAAACCGGTTTTTTGTGGATCATAGATATAGGGCATCAGGTTACCGCGTTCCGGGTCGGGATCTTGCGTGAAGAATGTATTCTGGCCGGATTCCGCCCAGCCGGCAAATTCCGACACTTCTGCATTGTTATCACGGCGATAAGCTTGCACGTAATCATCGGTTGCGTGACCCATACCTGCCGCGCGAGCGATTCGACCCTGCCACATGTCAAGATATCGTCCAGCCTCGATTTCGGGCAGGATTACATTCGACTTGTAGGCTTCGAAAGTGCTTTCAGCAAAGCTCAACGTGAAAAGGTCGGAAGTGCTTGTAACATTGGCGCGGCTAGTGAGAAGGTAATGCCGCATGTCACTTCTGCCCATACCGGCTGCGCCCAGAACTGGATCGGCTGAGATATCTTCGAGTCCATCTGCCGGCATGTTGCGCATGTCATCATGGCAGGCCATGAAGCAGCCCGCTGCGTTGAATCGCGCGCCGTTTTGGTCGGTCAAATCCAATGCAGCAGGAGCCATCATCAGGGCAACACGGTCCTCGTAGTTGAAGCGACGATTGCCAAGGGTGTCGTAGGTGCCCGTAAATGCTCCGTCAGGACCTGATTCTTTGGGTATCCCGCGATCACCAAAACCCTCGCCATTGAATCGATAGGTTTGATGCGTATACGCCGGACCTTCCTGTTTGTCGTCAGCGTTCTGACCTTGTGCATCCGTGTTGGACTGATGCCTTACATGCACGAAGAGCTTGTCACTCGTGAACGCCGCCCGTACCTTCATATCGACTTGTGACGGCTTGTCGAAGCCCGGATCGAAGGATTCGCCAACGTCGGGGTTGGAAAGAGAATCGGGAACATAGTCGGCGTGGCACTGCACGCAGGCTGCCCCAGTACTTATTACGTCTCCACCGAAGTGGCCGACCTGGGGATTCGTCCGGTTAACGCTTCGACCCCCGATCCATTGATAACTGGCCTGATTCGGATAAAATGCCGGTATCGTTGACCAACTGCCGAATTCGATATCCTGGACTTCTGTGGCAAGGTCGATCAGGTCGGGATCTGTGACAGCAAGAAGATTGAATTCATCTGCCGGACCCTGATCTGGTGTTTGACGGGTTTCACACTCAAAACGGCCCGGATTGACTCTTTTCTCCAGCGGTATGATTCCAAAGTCACCGCTGAGGCCGGAATCAAGTTCATAAATCACCATGCCAAGATCGCATTCAATAAATTCGATTGTCATGGTGCCGACCGCAACGGTCTCCTGCGATCCATTATTGGGGCTATCGAATTCACCCCCGGAGCTTGCATAGATAGTGCCAGCGGCGCTCGTGCCATCTGGCGTGATGCTAAGTTGAGCGGTGAGCCAGCGACCGTCGATTGCGCTCACATCATCAAACGCAGGTATCGAAGCCACACTTTGATATGTATACCAGGCAACAAAGAGAACATCCGATGTAGAAATATAATCGAACGTCAGGCCCTGACTGTTACCCTCGACCAGCTCGCCATCGACCCAATTCCCCTGTACCTGGGAAAAGTCGCCGTCGAATTGGGCGCCTGCCATTGTGCTGACTCCCAGAGTCATCGCAATAGAAAGTGCCAGCGTAGTTATGCGTTTCATAGAAACTCCCGCGAATAATCTTAGGTGAGTGTTGAAGCTACAAAGTCGACTTTATGTTGAGGATCGGCTACTACAGCTCCATCCGGGTGTTATCAATCGAGCATTCCCCAAGGAAGTCGCGACTACGATCTATTCGAAGAGAGCGAAACGCTTCTTTCATAGGTCAACTGCTTAGCACGATCCAAAAAAGAGAAGTGCCCAAGCAGGACGATACATTGATCTTCAAAATGCTATTTGATTCAGGTCAAATATTGTCGGGGAAAAGCGGTCGGCGATTATTCGTTGATTATTCGGCAGTCATGTTGCAGTCGCGTCTTAGCCCGCTTTTGTCACTACTGATGCCACTGCGGCGCCGTCGCGTCGCACAGTTGAGGCATTTCGCTCAGTGAACCACTAGCGATAGGCCGCCGCCTGGAGTTCGAATAGCCTCGCGTACTGGCCGTCACGCGTCATTAATTGCTCATGCGTGCCCATCTCGATGATGCGGCCCTGGTCCATTACCGCGATCAGGTCGGCCTGGCGCACCGTCGAGAAGCGATGCGAGATCAGGATCAGGATGCGGTTCCCGGCCATCGCCTGGAAGTGCTGGAACACTTCCGCTTCGGCCTTGGCGTCCATCGCCGCGGTGGGCTCGTCGAGGATCAGGATGTCGGCGTTCTCGCGCATGAAGGCCCGGGCCAGCGCGATCTTCTGCCATTGGCCGCCGGAGAGCTCACGACCGTCCTTGAACCAGCGGCCCAGCTGTGTCTCGTAGCCTTTTGGCAGATCCTGGATGAAGTCGTCGGCCAGGCCCTTGACCGCCGCGACCTCCCACTTCGACTGATTTTCGAATTGGTCCACGTCGCCGGCGCCGATGTTGTGGCCGACCAGCCACTGGTAACGAGCGAAGTCCTGGAAGATCACGCCGATACGGTCCTGCAGTGCGCGCGGATCCCAGCGGCGCAGCGAGGTGCCGTCGAGCCGGATGTCGCCGCGCTCGAGTTCGTACAGCCCGGCGATGAGCTTGGTCAGCGTGGTCTTGCCGGAGCCGTTTTCGCCGACCAGCGCCAGGCTGGTGCCGGGCTCGAGTCTCAGGTTGATTTCATCCAGGGCCAGTGCATCGCTGCCGGGGTAGCGAAACGAAAGGTCGACGATGTCCAGTCCGAGGCCGGGTTCCTGTCCGAGTCGAACCTTGCCCTCGCGAGTGCGTACCGGCTGCTCCGGGAATTCGTACAGGCTCGTCAGGTACAGGTGGTCCTCATACATGCCGTTGATCGCGGTCAGGCTGGCGCTGACCGCCGACTGGCCCTGCCGGAACACCATCATGTACATGGTCATCTGACCCAGCGTCAGGCGGCCAGCCACGGTGGCCAGCACCACCCAGGCAAACGCGCCGTACAGCGCCAGCGTGCCGACCAGTCCCAGTCCGAATGCCCACCAGCCTCGCTTGATGGTGAGCTTGCGGTCCTCAGTGAAGATCTTGCCGAAGATGTCCCGGTAGCGCTGTAGCAAAGTCGGCGCCAGGTTGAACAGCTTGACCTCCTTGGTGTAGTCCTCGCGCGCCAGCACCGATTCCAGGTAGATCATTTCGCGGGTCTCCGGCGAACGCCACTGAAACAGCCGAAACGCCTGGCCGGCGAATTTCGCTTCGACCAGGAAGGCGGGAAGACCGCCGGCGATCAGCACCAGCACCGCCCATGGCGAAAACGCGAACAGCAGCCCGCTGAAACTCAGGATGGCAATACCGTTCTGGATCACGCCGAAGGTTTTCTGAACCAGCGAGAGCGGCCGGGTGGAAGCTTCGCGGCGCGCCCGAGTGAGTCGATCGTAGAACTCGGCGTCCTCGAGCTGCGCCAGCTCGAGCTGCTGGGTCTTTTCCAGGATCATCACGTTGACGCGATGTCCCAGGCGCGCGCGAAGCAGGTTGTTGCAGATGTTCAGCGCGGTCTGCGAGGCGGCCATGGCGGCCACCAGCACCGCTTCCAGCGACAGCCAGAACCATACCGCGTCGACAAGCGTTTTGTCCTGGATGGCGGCGACCACGCTGTCGACCAGGAACTTGCCGACGTAGGCGATCGAGGCCGGCAAAAGACCCGCGGCAAGCGTCAGACACGCAAGCGCGATGGTGAGCCAGGGGCTTGTCGCCCAGACCAGTGAAAGCGCGCGTCGGCCATAGGTGGCCAGCGGTCGAATCTGGGTGAATATGCCTGGTGGCTGGTCGGGCTGGTCGGTCATGGACTGGAAAAGTGGGAAGCCGTATGTGAAATTGCGCTATGTCGCCAAGTGTACGGGCCCGGCGGGCCGATACGTGAGGGACAAGACATGAACACCAGCACGAACGCGCGCTCGGTCAGGCGCATGCAGTTCGCGTTGCGCGACGCACTGGTGTTCGCGCTGGTGTTGCTGGTGATTTTTCTGGTCTGGGTGCGGGCCGGGGTGATGGTGCATGTATTCTTTCCTGCCGGCGAAAACCCGGACCTGTTGCAGCTTCTGCGCTTCCTGGGGATTGGCTCGGCGGTGGGCACCATCTTTGCCCTGGTGACATTTTCGGCCGCAGCGTTTTCGCTTCCGATGATCGTCGACCGCGACGCCGACATGGTCACCGCCTGCATCACCAGCGTGAATGCGGTGCTGCGCAACAAGCCGGCCATGGCAGTCTGGATCGCGCTGATCGTGGCGCTGACCGGGCTGGGTTTCGCTACGGCGGGGCTCGGCCTGATCGTGGTCATCCCGCTGCTCGGCTACGCCACCTGGCACGGCTACGTCGAGACCATAGACGCTTCCGGCTGGCCCGATTCGGCGTCGCGACCGAAACTTTCTCTGCAGCCGAGTGCCGGATCGCGCTAAAGGACCAAGGAACCGAAAGACCAAAAAGATCAACCCAGCTCTCGCGAAGGCGCGAAGGCGCGAAGGGAAGGCAAGAAGAAGGGTAAAAGAAGAGGCAACGGCGAAGGCTTCGTATTGTTCTTGCTTTTTGCCTTCCCTTGGCGGCTTCGCGCCTTCGCGCCTTCGCGAGAGCTGTTTTGCGGTCTTGAGCCGACTCAGGCCACTTCGCCGGCGGCGTGGCCCGATGCCCAGGCCCACTGGAAGTTGTGGCCGCCGATGTGGCCGGTGACGTCGACGACTTCCCCGATGAAATACAGCGCAGGGTGGTCGCGGCATTCCATGGTCTTCGACGACAGGCTATCGGTGTCGACGCCGCCCAACATCACTTCGGCCGTGCGGTAGCCTTCGGTGCCGTCGGGCCAGACTGTCCAGCTCTTGCAATGCTTCTCAACGGTTTCGATGTCGCGGTCGCCGAGTTCGGCCAGCGGCTTGTCGGGAAGCCATAGCTCGCACCAGCGCTGGGCGATGCGCCGGGTGAGGGTTTCAGCCAGCACGGTGCGCAGCTCTGCGCGGGGGCGCAGCGTGCGTTGCTCGCGGAGGTATGCGCCCAGCTCGAGATCCGGAAACAAGTCGATGGTCATCGGCTCGCCAGGGTTCCAATAGTTCGAGGCCTGCAGGATGGCCGGACCGCTCAGGCCCTTGTGGGTGAACAGGATGTTCTCCCTGAATTCGGCCTGGAGAAAGCCGGCCCGTCCAGCGGTGGTCACGGTATCCAGCGATGCGCCTGACAGATCGGCCTGTTGTTTGAGCTTGCGTTCGGGCAGCGTGACCGGCACCAGTGCGGCGCGCGTGGGCACGATGGGCAGTCCCAGCGATCGCGCGAAATCGATGCCGAAGCCCGTCGCGCCCATTTTCGGAATCGAATAGCCGCCGGTGGCGATGACCAGCGAATCGCAGGCGATGGTCCCGGCCGCTGACGACAGCTTGTGCGGCGGCCCGAGCTGTTCAATTTCCAGCGGGCAGTGGGTACGCACTTCAACCCCGACGGCTTCGCATTCGGCAAGCAGCAGTGCCACGATCTGCTTCGATGATTCCACGCAGAATAACTGTCCGAGCTTCTTTTCGAAGTACTCGATGCCGTGCTTTTCCACGAGCGCGATGAAGTCCCAGGGCGTGTAGCGGCTGAGCGCCGACTTGGCGAAGTGGGGGTTGCTTGAGAGGAAATTTTCGGGGCCCGAATACATGTTCGTGAAATTGCAGCGCCCGCCGCCCGACATCAGGATCTTCTTGCCGACCTTGTTGGCGTGATCGGCTACCAGCACCCGGCGCTCGCGCCGCCCCGCTGCAATCGCGCACATCAGCCCGGCTGCACCTGCGCCGATGACGGCCACGTCGAATGTTCCGCTTGTTGGTCCGCTCACGGGCATCGCGGCAGTCTATGTCATTGGGGCGCGACGTATGGCGGTGCGCCTACTCACTTCCGATAATCATCGAACCCGGAATCGCGAGACTGGCACAATCTTCTTTCTGTAGGAGGCGTCTCCGGCGCCGATGGCATCACCCCAACCGCGGCCGGGAGACCGCTCCTACGGGAATTTCCGAGCAGTAATCGAACCCACAACCATGAACGCGACAGCGGACCGTCGCACGGCTCGGAGGCTCCGAGGCTCCGAGAGAAACTCAGCTTCCTTGCTTTTTGACGACATGGCCGGAGGGTCCGACCATGCCTTTGACAGAATCAATTATCCGTCGGTCTCATCGTCGATATCGTCGCCCGCGTCTTCAATCGCGTCGCCTGCATCTTCCACGGCCTCGTCGATGTTCTCGCCTGCTTCCTCGGCCGGTCCGTTGTTGTCGCAGCCTGCAAGAAAGCCGCCGCTGAGAGCAAACAGCAAGGCCAGGATGGCGGTGTTGATTCGAATGAATCTGTTCTTGCCTTCATCATGCTTCTTCATTGGGTTTCTCCTCGGTGGGACTCCAGCCCCAAAGCCTAACAGAACCCGGAATCAAGGTGTTACTTTAGTAGCGCCGCTCTGAACGACCCTGACCAAGGGCACACGTTGCCGGAACGAAAACCCGGCACAATAGGCGCCTGGATTCTCCTGGAAGCGTCGAACCATGATGAACGTCCGCAATCTTGTAATGACCGCAGCCCTGGCTGCGACCGGAATGGTGATGGCCCACAACGATCCCTACATCTGGCTGGAAGAAGTCGAAGGCCCCAATGCGCTGGCCTGGGCGCGTGGCCAGAACGAAGTCTCGCTGGCCGAACTTGAGGCCCACCCGCTGTTCGAGCCGATCCACGGGCGTGCGCTGGAAATTCTGACTTCCGACGATCGCATTGCCTACCCGTCGCTGATGGGCGGCGAGGTGTATAACTTCTGGCGCGATGCCGAGCACGTTCGCGGAATCTGGCGCAAGACATCGTTGCAGGCCTATCGCGACGACGATCGTGACGACAATCGTGACGACAATCGCGACTGGGACGTGATTCTCGACGTCGACAAGCTGGCCGACGATGAAGACGAGAACTGGGTCTGGGCCGGCTCGAACTGTCGATATCCGGACTACGACCGCTGCCTGGTCGGACTTTCGATCGGCGGCGCCGACGCGGCCGTGCGACGCGAGTTCGATCTGGAAAGCCGTGAGTTCGTCGCCGACGGATTCTTTCTGCCCGAGTCCAAGAGCAGCATCGGCTGGCGTGATCGTAATAGTGTGTTCTACGGCCCGGCGTTCGACGACGACGACATGACCGACTCGGGCTACCCGCGCACGGTGCGCCTGTGGCAGCGCGGCGAGCCGCGCGAGGACGCCGAGCTGATCTTCGAGGGCGAGAAAACCGATGTCGCCTCCACCGGTGTGCGGTTCTGGGACGGCGACGACTACTACGACCTGATCATCCGCGTGCCCGACTTCTTTTCACGCCACTACTTTCGCTACGTTGACGGCGAAGTTCGCCGCATCCATATTCCGGACGACGCCGAACTGGCCGGTATGCTCGACGGCCAGCTGCTGGTGGAACTGAAATCCGACTGGGAGGTTGACGGCCAGATTTGGAAGCAGGGCGCGCTGGTCGCCGGTCCGATGGAAAGCTTCGAGGCCGGAACACCCGACCTGAGTGTGGTATTCCAGCCCGACGTGCGGTCGTCCATATCCGGGGTGACCACCACCGAGTCGGCGGTTATAGTAAACGTGCTCGACAACGTGGTCGGGCGCCTGTTGCGCTTTACCCACGGCGATCAGGGCTGGCAGGACGTGGCGCTGGATGTGCCCGAGCTGGGCTCGATCAGTGTTGTGACGGCCGACGACAAGTCCGATCGCTTTTTCTACAACTACACCGGATTCCTGACCCCGTCGTCGCTGTTCGAGGCCGACGCGATCGAGAATACCCACACGCAGGTCCGGGCCGAGCCGTCGTGGTTCGACGATGAAGGCATGGAGGTGGCCCAGTACGAGGCGACCTCGGCCGACGGCGAGCAAATTCCCTACTTTGTCGTGATGCCTAAAGGTTTCAAGGCCAATGGCAACAACCCGACCCTGCTGGGCGCCTACGGCGGCTTCGAGGTCTCGCGCACGCCGTTTTATTCGGGTGTGACGGGTTCGGCCTGGCTGGAGCGCGGCGGTGTCTATGTGCTGGCCAATATCCGCGGCGGTGGCGAGTTCGGGCCCAAGTGGCACCAGGCCGCGCTCAAGGAAAACCGCCAGCGCGCGTTCGACGACCTGATCGCGGTATCCGAGGACCTGATCGAGCGCGACATCACATCACCCGAGCACCTGGGCATTCAGGGCGGCAGCAACGGCGGCCTGTTGGTCGGTGCGGTGATGGTGCAGCGCCCCGACCTGTTCGACGCGGTCGTCGTTCAGGTGCCGTTGCTGGATATGAAGCGCTACCACAAGCTGCTCGCCGGGGCCAGCTGGATGGCCGAGTACGGCGACCCGGACGATCCGGACCAGTGGGAATACATCAGCAAATACTCGCCCTACCACAACGTCAAGGCCGAGGTTGAATATCCGCGCGCGTTCTTTACCACGTCGACGCGCGACGACCGGGTGCACCCGGGCCATGCACGCAAGATGGTGGCGAAGATGCTCGACCAGGGGCACGACGTACTGTATTACGAAAATATCGAGGGCGGCCACGGCGGCGCGGCCAACCTGAAGCAGCGCGCCTACCTCAGCGCTTTGATCTTCGCCTACCTGCACGGACGCTTGACGGCTACACCATAGCGCGCAGGCGCGCGAGCATCTCGACATCCTTCGCTGGTGTTGCCACCGGCGGAATCACCAGTGTCGTCACTTCGGTCAGTCTAGCCTTTGGCAGTTCGCCGAGGGTCAGTCGCTCGGCGCGAAAATCCTGGATTGGAAGCGTAGCGGCCTCGTACAGGATGACCCCGGTTTCGGCCGGATACCAGCGCACGAGCTTCTCGACCAGCAACTCCAGCCATTCCGGATGCGCGTCGAACCCGGTGCAGGCCAGGTTGCCGGTATGCATGACTTGCCACAAAAGCAGCAATGACGCCGGGTCGATGACCCGTTGCTCGATGAGCAATTGCGTTGCCTCGATGGACTGCACCCCGTGCTCGCCGGGGTCCAGGTCAAGATCGGCATACAGGCATGCCTCGGCTGAAATCCCGGGTTCCATACGCACTTCGAAACCCTCGGCACGTGCCTGACTCATGGTTTTGCGGCCGACCTGGGCAAACACCCCGGGATGGCCGTAGAACACCGCGCACACGTGCCGGCCGGCGCGCACTTGTTTGAGCATGGTGTGCTGCATCCCGGCATAGCTTTCACGCCGGTCGCGATCGGCGGCGTAGAACGCTCCGAGGTTGCGGGTATCCGGATTCAGGCCAAGCGCCCAGTCGATGGCGAACGGGTCGGCCAGCACGAACACGGTATCGGCACGCCGGATCTCGGAAATCGCGCGAGCCCCGGCGTGGCGACCGGGTTGCAGGCCGATACCGACAACGATCAGCCGGCCGTGCTTAGTCGGCATACACCACACGATCGCGTCCGGAGTGCTTGGCCTCGTACAGCGCCTGATCGGCACGCTCGCGCAATTGTGTCAACGATTCGGGTGTAGCACGCGCAGCGGCAATGCCGAAGCTCATGGTGACCGTGGCCGGGGTGTCGTCCGTACGCACCTGTGTCATCGATTCGCGAAATTGCTCCAGTGCATCGCGAATGTCTTCCGGCCGTTCGCCGGGCAGCGCGATGCCGAACTCTTCGCCGCCGATTCTGCCGATGATGCCCTTCTTGCCGAAACATTCACGCAGCCGCGCGCCCACCCGCCGCAGTACCTCGTCACCCGCGAGGTGACCGTTGCGGTCGTTGACTTGCTTGAAGTGGTCGATATCGGCAAGGATGAGTATGAAAGGAACGTTCTTCTGCTGACATAAATCATAGGCTGCTTCGGCAAGCTCGAAGAATCGAGTATGGTTGCTCAGCGCGGTAAGTCCGTCGTGCTGCGAAAGACTCTGGAAGCGCCTGCGTTCGCGCGTGGCCTGGACCAGCAGCAGCGTGAGAACAATGAGCAGAAAGCCGGCAATGACGTAGCCGATCATCGTCAGTCGGACCTGCTGACGGCGCGTTTCGGCTTCGAGCTCGCTGACTCGCGCCTGCTCGCGCAGCAGCGCCAGCTGCTGGTCTTTGCTTTGCATATCGAATTCAACTTGCAGATAGGCCAGCTGTTGGGCGTTCTCGATGGTCAGATGCTTTTCGCGCGCCTGCATGTACTGGTCGTAATGATCGAGTGCGCGATTCAGGTTTCCCCGGCCGCGCTCGATATCGGCCAGCATGCTATGGGCTTCGGCCAAGTAATCCCAGCTTTCTTCCGCCTCGAACTGTTCGATGCTGGGAACAAGCAGCGCCTCGGCCTTTTCCCAGTTGCCGTGGGCGTTTTCCAGCCGCGCCCAGTACAGCCGCGCTTCGACAACGCCGCTGGTATAACCGGTACGCTCCAGGCGCTCAATTGATCGTTCGAACAAATCGACTACGCTCTCGTACTCGCCGTGTTCGCGCAGCAAGTCGGCCAGGCCGGCTTCGGCGACACCAACGTACAATTTGTCCCCGGCGGCCAGGCAATGCTCTATCGCGTCCCGGTACAGCGCCCTGCTGGGCTCGAAATCGCCGGCGACCTTGTGCAAGTAGGCCAGCCGTTGCTCGGCGGCACACTGCATGCGCAGATCGTCGATGGCGCGGGCCTCCTCCAGTGCCAATTGACCGTACCGGAAACCGCGGTGAAGTTCGTCGACCTGCGTATAGATGTACGACGCAAGGCTGAACAGGGCCGGCGTGTAGACATCCTCGGACTGGTCCTCGGCCAACGCAAGTGCTGCGGTGAGCATACTGAAAGCCGGTTCGAACCGACGCGCATTGATCGCGATGTTCGCTGCAAGTCGCAGAATGTGGATTCTCCGATCTGGCGACATTTCGCCTTCCAGCGCATCATTGAGCAATGCCAGCGCTTCGTCGGTGTGGCCGGCCAGGGTCAGGTTGCGTGCCTCCAGATAGACAAAATCGGCGTACTGGTCTTCGGTGGCACGATCCAGATGCGGGCGCAATTCTTCCAGCAACTCCTGCGATTCCGGCCACGGCGCAGTGGTATTGAGTTTCCTGGCCAGCTCCAACTTCTGCCCGAAAGCCTCGGTGGTGACATTGCCGGCATTCAGGTCCTTGATATGACCATGGCCGTCGATAGCCAGCAGCCAGATTGCGATCAGCGCTATTGCACGCAAGGACATGTCAGGGCGGGTCGCGTTGCCACCTTAATCGTAATCGTAGGCCTGGACCCCGTGGTTCGCTTTGAGCGTGTCAAGGCCGCTCATGCGCTTCAAGGTTCCGACATCCTTGTCGAGCATGGCCTTGACTTCCCCAGCGGTGCACCCGTATCGCTGCATTACAGATTTTGGGTCCTTGACGTATTCGTCCTTCAGGTCGGCGTCCTTCCCCAGGTCAATCAAAAGCTGTTTCAATCCAGACATTCCCCTCTCCTTGCTATGTTTGTGTTCGTCATTCAGATAAAAGCCTGATCCTCACGGCCGCCCCCTTCCCCAGGCCGACGAACCGAGTATAAGAGCAGTGCTGACAAAAAGCGAGGAGCGCACCTTGAAATCTACCCGGCGCGCAGCGCGCCGGGAAGGGGTGGGAGCGGAAAGACGCGAATTCAGCGCATAAAGCGGGCAAACGACTGCACGGTGGTCGCGAGCGCGTCGCGAAGCCCGGTATCCTTGAGGCGCCCCCCGTCGTCGAATGCATCGCCGGCGCCTGGCAGGGTGAATTCCTGGTCGAACACCTCGACGCCGATATTGCCCAGGATGGAACGGACCGCGGCAACCGCGCGTTTGCCGCCGAGCTTGCCCGGTGACGCACCCAGCAATAGCGCCTTCTTGTTCTCGTAGGGTTCCAGCCCGCCGCCGCCGGTTTCCCTGCGCGAGACCCAGTCGATGACGTTCTTCATCAGCGGCGTGATCGAGCTGTTGTATTCGGGACAGGCCAGCAGCAGCCCGTCGGCCTCCAGCATCATCCTTCGGATCGCCGTGGCGTTGGCCGGCTGGCCCTGTTCGGCCTCCAAGTCCTCGTCCATGATCGGCATCGGGTAATCGGCCAGCTCTATATGCTGGATTTTCAGATCGGCCTGCCGGGCAATTTCGGTTGCCAGGCGCAGCAGTTTCCGGTTGAACGACTCCTTGCGCGTACTGCCGGCAAAGGCGAGGATGCGAGGGTTGGTCATAAGAATCTCCTTTTTCTATCTCAGTTTCGAACTGTAGCTGGGTGCGCGCAGCACGGCGTTGACCAGCAGCATGTTCAGCCCGTCGAGATAGGCGCGTACGGCCGGGTCTTCGGTGAAGCCGATTACCAGCCCGCGACCGCGGCTCTGGCTGACCACGAACGGCTTGAACGCCAGTTGCCTGCGGTTTTCTTCCCACATGTGGCCGCTGGCCAGCAGCTCGTCGGCGGCGGCGAATCGGGCCGCGTTGCGCCCCTGGTCGCGCTTCATCGGGGCAAAGATCCGATCCCCGCGCACCAGAACATTGACGCTTTCGGCAACGCCGGCGGACAGCCAGTGATCGGGGTCGACAACCGCCCGTACCAGGACGCCGGCAACCGAATCGGGGTTTTCCTCTGCCGGCTGCGCCACTTGCTCGAATTCTTCGGCTGATTCGATCAGGGTGCCCGGGACCCGGGCTTTTTCGGCCGAATCGTCTGCTGCCGCTTCTTCGTCCGAATCACGCACCTGGTGTTCGGCGCGGAATGCCAGCAGGTCGACATCCGGGTGTGCGGCCCATTCTGTGCCCCCGGCAATCGTGACCAGCACGCCGCCGTTGGAGACCCAGTCAGCCAGGTTGGATTTACCGGCATCGCCAAGCACACCCTGGTAGCCGCCGCTTCGAAAGCGGGATTCGTCGGGCAGGATGACCACGTCGAACCGGTTGAGGTCGGCATTCCTGAGGGTTGCGGTGCGGATGGGAACAACCGGATATCCGAACTGGCGCTCGAGCACGTAGCGAATCGCACCCGGCGAGTAGACGTCGGTGGGCGTGTCCCAGGCGATGGCCACCCTGGGCGCGATCAGCCGCCGTACCTTGCTGCTGCCGAAATCCGGGCCGGAGGTGATCCAGCTCTCGTCGACGCCGACGACATCGGCGCCGGTCTCGCGCGCCAAGTCTGCCAGGATGTCAGCGGTCCGGTCGCTGTGCAGCTCGGCGTTCCGGGCCACCGGAAAAATCAGGCTGCCGGACGGATACTCGATGCCGGCATGCACGAAGGCTTTTTCGCTGGATTGAACGTACAGGCCGCGGCGAAGCGCCGCGGCCATCAGCCTGGCCGTTGCGCGCGAGCCGCCGGCGACCAGCCAGGCCACATCGGACTCGGCGTTGCTGATCTCGCCGGTCGGAATCTCTCCGGGGCTCACCGGGTCCATGCCGTCGATGGCCACGGCGCTGCTGCATTCGATGGTTTCGATATTGAACATCAATGGCAGCGACCACGCGGTCACGTCGTAGATTTCGTCGGGCAGGTCCTTGCCCCGGCGGCGTTCCTGTTCGGCTACGAAATCCGCGTCCATTTCTACGTTGCGGTCCAGCAGCACGCGCAGCTTGCGGTATTCGGGTTGGTCGGCCGGGATCAGGTAACTGCCGGCGGCGAGCTCGCGGCCGCATGCGTTGACGGTCTCATCGGTTCGGAACGTGTCGACGCCGTGGCTGGCCAGCAGCCCGGCCAGCCGGTCGGCGCCGCCCTGGTCGGTCTGGGTCGGGATCGCCCAGGCACGTGGCCCTTCGCGCCCGGCAAGCTCGATGCCGGCAGCGCGATAGTCGCGAAAGTCGCGCCACATTTTGGCGCGGTTGTCGGCCACGGTCTGGGCGGTCGCGATCGAGGCGACCACGTACTCGCGCACGGTTTCGGCATAGCTCATCTCGGTGCCGTCGCGCAGGCGCATCACCAGCCCGCGCGCCGAACCCTGTTCGTAGGTCATTGCCACCCCGCCGTAGTACGACGGCCAGCTGGCCCCGTAGCCGGGGTAGAAGGCATCGAACACGTCGCGGGTGAAATATTGAAAGCCGAAGCGGTCGAACCAGCGTGCATTGTTCTTGCCAAAAAGCTCGAGGTTTTCGCGCTGGGCATTGGCCAGCAACGGGTTGTAGGGGATGGCCTCGGGGGCGAAGAAGAAGGTTGCATCCGAGCCCATTTCGTGCGCATCGACGAAGGCCAGCGGGTACCAGTCCAGAAGGGCCGCCACGTGGCCTTTGGTCTCGGGCTGGGTGATCGAGAGCCAGTCGCGGTTGAGATCGAACAGGTAGTGGTTGACCCGCCCCGACGGCCACGGCTCGTCGTGCTCGGCCGCCAACCGACTCGCTGCCGGCTCCAGCCCTTCGGCCATTTCGAAGCTGTGCACGAAGCGCGCCCGACCGTCCGGGTTCTGCATCGGATTGATGAACACCAGCGTCTCGTCGAGGATGGAATCGACAACCGCATCATTGTGCGCCGCCAGCAGATGCCAGGCCGTGAACATGGCGCCGTCGGCCGGCGAGATCTCGTTGCCATGCACCGAGTAGGCCATCCACACCGTACCGGGTACGCGCTCCATCGCCGTCTCTATGGTGTCGGCCTCGTGGTCGTCGGGGTGCGCGATGGCCTGGATATCGGCCCGGATGGCGTCCAGGTTCGAAATCCGATCGGGCGTGCCGATCACCGCATAGAACAGCTCGCGGCCCTCCCAGCTCTCGGCGTAGGGGACAATCCTGATCCGGTCGGGCCAGGCCGTTTCCAGCGCGTCGAACCATTTGCGCACGTTGGCCGGCGAGCTGATGCGCTCGCCGGCATCGTAGCCGAGCACGTCCTCGAATCGTGGTGCGTCGGCGGCGTATTCGGTCTCGGGAAGGAAATCGGCGGCGCAGACTGCAGTGGACAGCAGGGCTGCGAGAATGACGGCAAAAACGCGCATGGGCTGGGGCCTTGTGAAAACAAGGCCCAAGGATAGCGAATTCAGCGGCACGCGGGATGAACCAGTCGCGCTGGCCGGCGTCTAAATTAGACTTATCTGATATTTGAACAGGTGAACGCATGAGCTACCACATCGACAAGATACTGAACACCACGCCCGAACAGGCGCGCGAACGCGCAATCAAGGCCCTGGCGGACGACGGTTTTGGCGTGCTGACCGAGATCGACGTCAAGGCGACAATGAAGAAAAAGCTCGAACGGGAAATGCGCTACTACACAATTCTCGGCGCGTGCAATCCAGAAATGGCCTGGGAAGCGATGGATCGGGAACCGAAAATCGGCACGATGCTGCCGTGCAACGTGATCGTGCGCGAACTCGACGACGGCAAGGTCGAGGTTTCGGCGGTGGATCCGCAGGCGTCCATGCAGGCGGTCGAGAATCCCGAGCTCGGCGAAATCGCCGGTCAGGTCAGAGCGCGGTTGCAACGCGTGATCGACGCGATCTGAACGACGACGGCCTGGCATCCGGCACTATCGATGCCGCCCGGCGCTGGAGCCCTATAATCCGGGATAATCGGTCCAGGGAATTCGGTCGGTGATCAGGGAGCCGCCAATGATTCGATTGATTGTTGTACTTGCAGCGGCCTCGCTCGCCGGCTGCGCGACGCTTTCCGACGAGGAGTGCAGGTACGCCGATTGGTACGCTGTCGGCATGTCCGACGGGCGCGAGGGTCGCCTCGATACACGGCTGGCCCGGCATGCCGAGGCGTGTGAAAAGCACGGGGTGCGGCCGGACGCCGAGGCCTGGCGCGCCGGCTGGCGTGAGGGAATCCTTGATCACTGTTCGGCGCCCGGCGGATGGCGCGTAGGCGTGGCGGGAACGTCGTACAACGGGGTTTGCCCGCCGCTGCTGGAGGAGGATTTCATGTTCGGCTACAGGCCCGGTCGTGCGCTGTACGAAGTCAGGACCCGACTGGATGAAATCGACGCCCGGATCGAATCGGTTGAGGCGCGGGTGGTCGACGATGAGATCGAGGCCGATGAACGACGCGACCTGATGGAAGAATTGCGCGATCTGCAACGCGAGGCGCGCGAACTGGAAAGAGAGCGCGCCTTGATCGAAGCCGAGGCCGCCGAGCGGAAGTTGATCTGACCCGCAGACTTGTTCAGAAATTCCCCAAGCGAAGCTGATCGCCCGCCCGGCTCGGCGGGGAAAACAGGTCGGTGCGCGGTTTCCGGTCGTTTCGGCCCGTCAGCCCGTTTCTGCGGCAGGCCAGCCGGAATCGCGTTTCGATCAGCTCGGCGAACCGGCCGGTGCCGCGCATTCGTCGGCCCCAGGCCGAGTCGTAATCCCGGCCGCCGCGCGACTGGCGCACCAGGCTCATCACGTGCCTGGCGCGATCCGGGTAGTGGGTCTCCAGCCACTCGGTGAACAATCCGGCGACCTCGTGCGGAAGACGCAGCAGCACGTACCCGGCGCTGTGCGCACCGGCGGCCGCCACATGCTCGACGATGGCTTCGAGTTCGTGATCGGTCAGCGCCGGGATGATCGGCGCGACCAATACACCGACCGGCACACCGGTCGCGGCAAGTCTTTCGATGACACGCAGCCGTGCTTTCGCCGATGCCGCACGCGGTTCCAGCTTGCGCTTGAGCTCATCGTCCAGACTGGTGACGCTGACGTGCACCGACACAAGGTCAAGCCGGGCCAGCTCCACCAGCAGGTCCAGGTCGCGCTCGATCAGCGCGCCCTTGGTAATCAGGCTGACCGGGTGGCGGTACTCAAGCATGAGCTCCAGCAACCCGCGGGTGATTCGCAGCTCGCGCTCGATCGGCTGGTACGGATCGGTATTGGCGCCGATGGTGATCGGCTTGCACACATAGCCCGGTTTGCGCAGTTCGGTTTCCAACAACTCGACGGCGTTTTGCTTGTAGAACAACCGGTTCTCGAAATCCAGCCCTGGCGACAGGTCGAGGTAACTATGCGTTGGTCGGGCATAGCAATACACGCAGGCATGTTCACATCCCCGGTAGGGGTTGATCGACTGTTCGAACGGCACGTCCGGGGACTGGTTGCGCGCGATGATCGATTTCGCCGTCTCCGCGCGCACGATGGTTTCCAGTTTCGGCAGCGCATCGAGTTCATCGGCCCATTCGTCGTCCACATGCTCGACGGTCTGGCGGGCGAACCTTCCGGCGCGATTGGAAACCGCACCGCGGCCTTTCTCCTTGCGAATCATGACCGCATTCTATACTGTATGAATACTCAGTTCAAGCCCATTGGCGGCGCCCCATTCCTGTAGGAGCGGTAGCCGATCGCGAACAGTCCGGACATCGGATCGCCGACGGATTCGGCTCTTGCAGCGAAAACTAGTGGTCCTTCAACCTGATAAATTAGGATTCAGCGCTCCTGTGGCGCTTCGCGGCAAGGCGCCGTGCGCAGGGAATGGCCGTCCCCCTTTCCAAGCACGGGAACGCTGCGGCGGAGCGCCACAGGAGCGCCCGAAGGGTTGGCCT
>JBBDSL010000095.1:0-24991 GCA_040904965.1 Wenzhouxiangellaceae bacterium | reverse complement strand
CACTTGGCGCCCTCTACGAGCGAAACATCTACCCACAGATTTTGCGGAGGAGCCCAAATTATTTGCCGGGTCCGAGTCCGGTTCGCTGCAAGCGGATTCAGTCGAATCGGGTCCAATCGCTGTCAATCGTCTCTCCAGCTTCAGGAATTACAGTTCCCATGACCGAATTCGACTACCGCCGGCCCGGGTCGGCTTCCATGCATCGAAAACTGACCGTCGCGTGTATTGTGCTGATGTCGGTTGCGGCGTCGTCGCTGATGGCCCAGGACAACGATGAACCCGGGCTGGAACTGGACCGGGTCAGCGTGCTCGGCAGTCGCTCGGATGCACGTTCCATCCTCGATTCGGCGGTGCCGGTGGATATCTTCACCGCCGAAGACCTGCGCGCCACCGGGGCGGTGGGCAACGAACTGGGTGAGGCGCTGGCGATCCTGGCGCCGAGCTTCGCGTTTCCGCGCCAGTCGAATTCAGTCACTTCCGACCACGTGCGCTCGGCCCAGCTCCGCGGCATGAGCCCGGACCAAGTGCTGGTGCTGGTCAACGGAAAGCGCCGCCACGTATCCGCGGTAGTCAACGACAACACCAAGATCGGGCGCGGCACGAATGCCTTTGATTTCAATACGATACCGCTGAGTTCTGTCAAACGGGTCGAGATTCTCCGTGATGGTGCCAGCGCCCAGTACGGCTCCGACGCGATCGCCGGGGTGATCAATATCGTGTTGGCCGACGACCCGGCCGGCGGCGAGTTCGGCGCCAGCTACGGCGCCCACCGCACCGAGGTCGGGCCCACCGGCAATACCGAGACCGACGGCAATACCGCGACGGCCTGGTTCAGCCAGGGCCTGGCGCTGGGCTCGGGCGGATTTGTTCGTTTCGGCGCCGAGGGCACGCGCCGGGGAGCGACCAACCGCGCCGGTTTCGACCAGGTCAGCCCGTTCATCCCGCAGACCGAGGCCAATCTGGCGTTTCGCGGTGATATCACCCACCGCGTTGGCGATCCGGAGACCGAGGCGGCCAGCCTTTGGTTCAACACTGAGGTCATCGGCGGCGATATCGAGTACTACGGTTTCGGCACGCTGGCCTGGCGCGAAACCGATGGCGCAGCGGTGTTTCGCCACCCGGAGACCAACCAGAACGTGCCGGCGATCTTTGCCGATGGTTTCTTGCCCGAAACACAAGGCGAAAATTTCGATTTCGGGATCACCGGCGGCCTGCGCTACGAGATGGCCGGCTGGCAGGCCGACCATTCGCTGGGTATAGGCCGCAACCGGTTCAACTTTGGCGTGGCCAACTCGCTCAACCCGTCGCTGGGGCCGGATAGTCCGACGTCGTTCGATTCGGGCACGTTCCGCCTCGACCAGGTCAATTTCAACAGCGAAGCGCGCCGCGCCTTCGATATCGCCGGCGCGTCAGGCCCGCTTAATGTCGCGGCCGGCTTTGATTACCGCTTCGAACAGTTCGAATCGTTCGCCGGTGATCCGGCTTCGTTCGTTGCCGGCGATTTCCGTTTCTCGCCCGAACTGGAAGCGCTGGTGGGCTTTCCCGATATCGGTTCGCAGGGCGCCAAGGGCCTGGCGCCGGAAGACGAGGCCAACGTCACGCGCAATGTCGTCGGTTTGTGGATCGACGGCTCGGTCGAACTCACCGACCGCCTGTTGACCAGCGCCGCGGTGCGGTTCGAGCACTACAGCGACTTCGGGTCGACCTGGACCGGCAAGCTGGCCGGCCGCTACAAGCTGACCGATTTCTGGAACCTGCGCGCCAGCGCCTCGAACAGTTTCCGCGCGCCCAGCCTCAGCCAGATCGGCTGGTCGCGGCGCGACAACACGTTCTCGAGCGAGGGCGCGCGCATCTCCTCGCGCCTGGTGCGCGTGGATTCGGCCATCGGCCAGGTGCTGGGCTTTCCCGAGCTGGACGAAGAGACCTCGGTCAATTTCACCCTCGGCACCACGGCGGAGCTGGCCCCGGGTCTGAACTTCTCGCTGGACGCGTTTCACATCTCGGTAGACGATCGCATCACGCTGTCGGAGAGCATCACCGACCCGGCGGTGATCGATATCGTCCAGTCGCTGCCCGGCGGGCAGGGCGTGCAGGCGATCAGCGCGTTCACCAACGCGGTCGATACCGAAACCTACGGCGCCGAGGCGGTGCTGGACTACACCACGGTGTTCGCCGGCGGCGTCTGGTCCACGCGTGCCGGTTATACCTACGTCAAGAATCGAATCGACGATCTGGCCGCGCCGCCGTCCGCGCTGGCCGCGCTCAACCCGTCGCTGTCGCTGGTGGGCATCGAGGAAGAGAACACCATCGAGACCGCGATTCCACGCGACCAGGGCGTGGCGACTTCGACCTGGCAGGGCAGCCGCCTGCGCCTGCTGGGCCGGGCACGCTACTTCGGCGCGGTCGAGCGCGTGTTCACCTTCGCCAGCCAGCGCTTCGACGCCGAGTGGTCGTTCGATACCGAACTGGGTTACCGCGTGTTGCCGCAATGGGAGATTTCGGCCGGTGCCAACAACGTGTTCGACAACCTGCCCGAGGCGTCGGCCAACGCCAACAATTTCTTCGGCAACTTCGCCTTCGACCCGATTGTGCCGATCGGTGTCAATGGCCGTTACCTGTACCTGCGCTCGCAGGTCAACTGGTGACCGCGCCTCGGCGCTACGTTTTCCCGTCATCCCGGACGCGCGCAGCGCGATCCGGGATCTCGCGACGACCCCTGATCTCCGTCTCTGAAGAAGAAGGCGGTCATTCCGGATAACGCGAAGCCCCGATACGGAATCTCGCAACGGTGCAGTCAGGCCGGTGCGGTGCGAGATTCTCGAGGTCCCGGATATCGCCTGCGGCGATTCCGGGACGACGGGAGTTCTTCGTGCGGGGTAACCGGAGAGCGAATCCCGGGAGTGCTAGTCATAAACCAGCGTCGCCCGGTCCACGGCCTCTACGCCGGACATGGCCGCCAATAGCTCGGCGCACGGCTTGACCCGCCAGCCGGCGCCCAGTCTGAGCGTGGCCTCGGCGCGACCGTTGACGTAGTCGATGATTACCGGTGTTTCGCCATTGCGATACGGTCGCAGCGTGGCGGCGAGCTGCTCGTCGATGTCGGTGGGCTTGAACGCCGGGTGCAGCTTGACGTGCAGGTGGCGAGCGAAGCGTTGCCGGGCCTGGTCCAGGCTCAGGACCTGCTCGGCCACCATCCGGTAACCGCCGTTGAAGTCGTCGATTTCGACCTTGCCGCTGGCAATGATGATTTCGTCGGCAACCAGCAGGTCGGCGCAATCGGCCAGGGTGCGATCGAACACCGCCACCTCGATGCGTCCGCTGCCGTCGTCTATGGCCACGAATGCGCCCTTGCCGGGACGCCTGCGCATGGTCACGATCAGTCCGGCCAGCGTCATCGGCAGACCGGCGCGACGGCCGCGCCCGGGTTCGATATCGCCGAAGCGGTTGCCGACATCGCCCAGGCGGCATGTCGTGAATCCGCCGACTTCATCGACCAGATCGTCCATCGGATGCCCGCTCAGATACAGCCCCAGGGTTTCGCGCTCGGCACGCAGCCGCTGGCGAGAGGTCCAGTTGGGTACGTCGGGCAGCGGTTGATCGTCGGGCTCGCGGTCATCGCCGGCCGGCGCGCCGAACAGGCTGGCCTGGCCGGCCTCGGTATCGGCCTGGTGGCGCTCGGCCGACGACCAGGCATCCGGCAGCGCCTGCAACAACGCCGAGCGGTTGGCGTGTATGGAATCCAGCGCACCGGCCCGGGCCAGCGTTTCCATGGTCTTGCGGGTCATCCGGGCCAGCTCGACGTTGCGCAGCAGCGCGCCCGGCGATTCGAAACTGCCGAGCTTGTCGCGCGCGGTGAGTATGGCTTCTATGGCCGCTTCGCCGACACCCTTGATTGCGCCCAGGCCGTAGCGGATCACGCCGTCCTCGACCTCGAAGCGCCACTGCGAATGGTTGACGTCGGGCGGGCGCACCTCCAGCTGCATGGCGCGGCAGTCCTCGATCAGGTTGGCGACCTTGTCGGTCTTGTCCATATCGGCCGACAGCACCGCGGCCATGAACTCGGCCGGGTAGTGCGCCTTCAGCCATGCGGTCTGGTAGGCGACCAGCGCATAGGCGACCGAGTGCGACTTGTTGAAGCCGTAGCCGGCGAAGGTCTCGATCAGGCCGAACAGGTGCTCGGCCTCGTCGGGCTTGAGGCCTTTTTCGGCCGCCCCTTTGACGAATATCTGGCGCTGTTCGGCCATCAGCGCACGGTCCTTCTTGCCCATGGCGCGGCGCAGCAGGTCGGCCGCGCCCAGCGTGTAGCCGCCGACGACCTGGGCGATCTGCATGACCTGCTCCTGGTACAGGATCACGCCATAGGTCGGCTTGAGGATGGGTTCGGTCAGCGGATGCGGGTAGTTGACCGTCGCGCGCCCGTGCTTGCGCTCGACGTAGTCGTCGACCATCCCGGCGTCCAGCGGGCCGGGCCGGAACAGCGCCACGGCCGCGACGATATCGTCGAAGCTGTCGGGCACCAGTTTCCTCAGCAGATCCTTCATGCCGCGCGATTCGAGCTGGAACACCGCGGTGGTGTGGGCCTTCTGCAACAGCTTGAAGGTATCGGCATCGTCCAGCGGCAGGCCGTCGAGCGAAATCGGCTCGAGATCCTCGCCGCGACGCTGGCGGTTGACCGACTTCAGCGCCCAGTCGATGATGGTCAGGTTTCTCAGGCCCAGGAAGTCGAACTTGACCAGGCCCACGGCCTCGACATCGTTTTTGTCGAACTGGGTCACGACCGAGCCGCTGCGCGGATCGGTGTAGAGCGGGGAGAAGTCGGTCAGCGGCCCGGGCGCAATGACCACGCCGCCGGCGTGCTTGCCGGCGTTGCGTGCTACGCCTTCGAGCTGTCGGGCCAGTTCCAGAATGCTGCGGGTGTCGTCCTCGGCCTCGAAGCGCTGCTTGAGCTCCGGTTCCTGCTTGAGCGCCTTTTCCAGCGTGATGTCGAGTTCCAGCGGAATCAGCTTGGCAATCGAGTCGACGAAGCCGTAGTTGTAGCCCAGCACCCGGCCGCAGTCGCGCACCGCGGCCTTGGCCGCCAGCGTGCCGTAGGTGATGATCTGGCTGACCCGGTCGCGCCCGTAACGCCCGGCGACGTAGTCGATGACCCGGTCGCGGCCGACTACGCAGAAATCGATATCGAAGTCGGGCATGGATACGCGCTCGGGGTTCAGGAAACGCTCGAACAGCAGGTCGTAGCGCAGTGGGTCGGGATCGGTAATGCCGATGCACCAGGCCACCAGCGAGCCGGCGCCGGAACCGCGCCCGGGACCGACCGGCACGTCGTTGTTGCGTGCCCATGCAATGAAATCGGCGACGATCAGAAAGTAGCCCGAAAAGCCCATCGAGATGATGACTTCCAGTTCCCGGTCGACGCGCTGGCGGTAGTCGTCTTCGCTGCACCCGGGCGCGGTGCCGTAACGCTCCAGGCGCTCGACAAGACCCTCGCGCGTCTTGCGCCGCAGATAATCGTCAGCGGTTTCGCCCTCGGGTACCGGAAACTCGGGCAGCACGTATTCGCCCAGCGTCAGGTCCAGGTTCAACCGCTTGGCCAGCTCCACCGTGTTGTCGATCGCGACCGGCAGGTCGGCGAACAGCGCCTCCATTTCAGCCGGGGATTTCAGGTACTGCTGGTCGACGAAGTCGTGCGACCGGTGCTTGTCGTCGAGCAGTCGGCCCTGATGAATGCACACCCGCGCCTCGTGGGCCAGGAACTGCTCGGCCGCGGGGAAACGCACGTCGTTGGTCGCGACCACCGGCAACTGCAATTCCCCGGCCAGCGCCAGCAGTCCGTTCTCGGCGCGCTGCTCGGCGCTGCGGCCGGTGCGCTGCAGCTCGATATAGAGCCGGTCCGGGAATTCCCGCTGCCAGGCGACCAGGCGCCGGCGCGCTTCCTCGTAATGGCCGCCGACAAGCGCCTGGCCGACATCCGAGTTCCACGAAAGCAGCACGATCAGTCCGTCGCAGGCCCCCGGCAGCCAATCGAACCGCAGGCGCGGCTGGCCCTGCACGCGCCCGTCGATAAAGCTCTTCGAAATCAGCCGGCACAGGTTGAGATAGCCGGTGCGGTCCTGCACCAGCAGCGTGGCCGAGGAAAATTCGGCCTCGTTGGCCGGGTTGCTCAGTCGTACATCGCTGCCGACCAGCGGTTTGATGCCGTTGGCGTGCGCGCTTTTGATGAACTTGACCAGGCCGAACAGGTTGTGCCAGTCGGTGATCGCCAGCGCCGGCATGCCCGCCTCGCGCGCCTGCGCGGCCAGCGCCGCGGGGGTTGCCAGGCCGTCTTCCAGACTGTACTGGGAGTGGACCCGCAGGTGGACGAATGGTCGGGATTCGGGCCGGGAAGCGGTTTGCGGGAGCTCGGGCATGGCTTGAAATTATAGCGCCGGAACGGATTCGCCGCCGAGCCCGGGACCGGCGAAAAAGGGCGATTGGAGGCTTGTCGGAAGGGCCTTTGGTGGTATAATGCGCGGCTTGTTTCGGGCGATTAGCTCAGTTGGTTAGAGCGCTGTCTTGACATGGCAGAGGTCGCTGGTTCGAATCCAGCATCGCCCACCAGAATTTTCTCCTCAGGCTTCCCCGGGCACGCACCAGACGCCGCCGTGCGGTGCTCGAAATCCTCATATACCCAGTTCGTATATTGCGGTTTCTGCGCGCCGCGCGACGGCGTCTGGCACGCACCCGAGAAACCCTGAGAAGAAAATTCACCGTTGGGGCAGGAGGCGGGGTTGTGGCGATGCGGTTCAACACTGCGGTTCCTGCGCTGCGGGAGCCACCGCGCGGGACGCACCCTCGAAACCCGTGACCGGGTCGAACGTGCGTAGGGTGCGTGAAGCCGACGGCAGAACGCACCATCGCCTTGCCCCGCGCAAGAGCGCCTGGAAAGTGCCGGGTCACTCTGCGGCGTGCGCGCACGGGGGCTGGTGCGGGTACAATTGGGGGTTCGAAATTCTATTTGTGAAAGCGCGAAATATTCATGCCTGAAATCATGCTTCCCGACGGCAGTCGGAAATCGTTTTCCGAGCCGGTGACGGTGCGCGAGGTTGCGGCCGATATCGGGCCGGGTCTTGCCAAGGCCGCGCTGGCCGGCGAGTTCAACGGCAAGCCGGTCGATGTCGATTTCCGCATCGACCACGACGGCAAGCTGCGCATCATCACGCCGCGCGACGACGAGGGCGTGGAGATCATCCGCCACTCCACCGCGCACCTGATGGCGCAGGCGGTCAAGCGGCTGTATCCGGAAACCCAGGTCACCATCGGCCCGACCGTAGAGTATGGCTTCTACTACGACTTCGCCCGCGAAAAGGCCTTCCGCCCGGAAGATCTCGAGGCGATCGAGCAGGAAATGCAGCGCATCGTCGAAGAGGACCTGCCAGTCGAGCGCAGCGAGCTGCCGCGCGACGAGGCGATTGAGTTCTTCCGCGATCAGGGCGAGAAGTACAAGGCCGAGATCATCGCCGATATTCCCGCCGACGAGACGCTTTCGCTGTACCGCCAGGGTGATTTCATCGATCTGTGCCGCGGCCCGCACGTGCCGTCGACCGGCAAGCTGGGCGCGTTCAAGCTGACCAAGCTGGCCGGCGCCTACTGGCGCGGTGATTCGAACAACGAAATGCTGCAGCGCATCTACGGCACGGCCTGGGGCGACAAGAAGCAGCTCAAGGCTTATCTCAAGCGCCTGGAGGAAGCCGAGAAGCGCGACCACCGCAAGATCGGGCGCCAGCTCGGGCTGTTCCATACCCAGGCCGAGGCGCCGGGCATGGTGTTCTGGCACGACCACGGCTGGCGTATCTACAGGCTGGTTCAGGACTACATTCGCCAGCGGCTGGCCGAGGCCGATTACCAGGAAGTAAGCACGCCCGCGGTGGTCGATCTCAGCCTGTGGCAGAAGTCTGGCCACTGGGAGAATTTCAAGGACAACATGTTCATCACCTCGTCGGAAGACCGCACCTATGCGATCAAGCCGATGAACTGCCCGTGCCACGTGCAGATTTTCAACAAGGGTCTGCGCAGCTATCGCGACCTGCCGCTGCGCATGGCTGAATTCGGGTCGTGTCACAGAAACGAGCCTTCCGGCTCGCTGCACGGGCTGATGCGGGTGCGGAACTTCGTCCAGGACGATGCGCATATCTTCTGCACCCCGGCTCAGATGCACGACGAGGTGCTGGCGTTCAACGAGATGGTGTTTGACGTCTATCGCGATTTCGGTTTCGAGGACATTCAGGTCAAACTCTCGACTCGGCCCGAGCAGCGCGTGGGTTCCGACGAGGTCTGGGACCGGGCCGAGGCCGCGCTCAAGGAGGCGCTTGAGGCGAAAAACCTCGACTACCAGATCCAGCCCGGCGAGGGCGCCTTTTACGGGCCCAAGATCGAATTCTCGCTGACCGACTGCATCGGCCGGGTCTGGCAGTGCGGCACCATGCAGATCGATTTATCCATGCCCGAGCGGCTGGGCGCATCGTACATAGACGAGCACGGTGAAAAACAGGTGCCGGTCATGCTGCATCGAGCCATACTTGGCTCGCTGGAGCGATTCATCGGGGTGCTCATCGAGCACTATGCCGGCAACCTGCCGGTGTGGCTGGCGCCGGTACAGGTGCAGGTGCTCAACATCACCGATGCCCAGGCCGAATACGCCGCATCCGTCGCGCAGCGCCTCCAGAAGCTCGGTTTTCGTGCAGAATGCGACTTGAGAAACGAGAAGGTCGGGTTTAAAATCCGCGAGCAGACTCTGGCCAAGGTGCCGTATCTTCTCGTCGTGGGTGACCGCGAGAAGAACGACGGCACCGTCGCGGTTCGACAACGCGACGGCGCGGATCTGGGAACCATGAGACTGGAAGCATTTGCTGACCGGCTTGGTCAGTGGGAAGCACGTCGCGGCCGCACCCGGGCCGGCGACTGAACTATTTGACAATTCAAACGAAGGAGACCTTCACATCGCAACGGACAAGAAGACGCGACGCAATGAGGACATCACTGCGTCCAACGTAAGGGTCGTGGGGCCCGAAGGTGATCAGATCGGAATCCGGTCGCTTGAGGATGCCATCGCGTTGGCTGAAGCCGAGGGCATGGACCTCGTCGAGATCGCGCCGCAGGCCGCGCCTCCGGTATGCCGGATCATGGACTGGGGCAAATTCCGCTTCGAGGAATCGAAAAAGGCCCAGGCCCAGAAGAAGAAGCAGAAGCAGGTCCAGGTCAAGGAAATCAAATTCCGACCCGGCACCGACGACCACGACTACGACGTCAAGATGCGCAACCTTAGACGCTTCATCGAGGACGGTGACAAGGTCAAGGTGACCCTGCGCTTCCGCGGTCGCGAAATGGCCCACCAGGACCTCGGCCGCGACCTGCTCAAGCGCGTCGAGGGCGACATGGAAGGCGAGGTGACGGTCGAACAGTTCCCGCGCATGGAAGGCCGCCAGATGGTCATGATGCTGGCACCGAAGAAGACCTGACGTGGAACCGTGAATCAGCAGGGCGCGGGGACAACCAGATCCCCGCTGTGCTCACCGCATAAAAGCCGGACTTTCTTCAACCCACTTTTCGTCGCGAGGGCTGTCAGCTCTCGCAGGTGGGCATTTTGTGTGCCAGGTTTGCATTGATATACAATCGGAACATGGCTGAATCGCCAACGACAGCGAGTTCCGAGCCCGCGCATGGCATATCTCTGGTGAGGTGGCTTGCAAGCCTTTCTCCTGGGCAGAGACTGGCTGAACCCCAACGCTGCATAAATTGTCGGGCCGGAATCGCTACGCTGCCCGGTATAGCAGCCGTCGTGATTCACATGGCGTGGCCTGTACTCGCGTTGCCAATCCTCACGTAGAGTGAAGCTAGGCTCCGTCGCAACACGCCGTGCAGCCCCCGGAAATACTACTCTCCGGGCTTCCAGCTCCGAAAATTTATGCAACGTTGGGGTGAACCGGAATCCCGAGTCGCCTTCTTCCGTTTCCTGCGGTCCGAGCATGACACCCAGCTTCCGCCATGTCCTGTAAGTCTGACTGGAAATGCTCCCCGATTCCGAGCCGATGGCCAGGAACGCTTTCTCCTTGAAACCTCGGCCGTGGGTGTCCGGGACTCTGCCTTGACAGCGCCGCAGTAGGTAGGGTGGTGAATAACGTGGGTCCAAGTCCGGGCTGAAGCCACTCCAAACCAGATTTCGATCCCGATGGTCGCAATGTCAACCTCCCCAACTTAGGACCAGCCATAACTAGAAATTTCGGCATGACCGTGGTCGGTTAATAAACGACCAGCAAGTAGCCGCGCACCGATATTTGCTGCCGTTCGACACGGGCGGGGCAACTCTCCACAGACTCGCTGGCGAATTTCTCTATTCGATGGGTGTCCGTGTTGTCCGCGGCCGATAACCCGGTTCACCAATCCTGAACCAGCAAATGGCCTCGATGCCAGGTTTTACATGTCCGGAGTCAGAGAACTTTCCGGCTGCATCGGAAAATTTTCGAAATTCGATCGCCAAGTAGAGTACGGTCCGATAGATTCAGTCTCCTGAATCGCACCTGTCCAATTCAATTTTACGACCGCCCGGGCGGCGCTTGCAAGCTGTCAAGGACTCGGTCACTGCTCGAGAAAAAGTCGACTGGGTTCGGCCGGCAGGGGCCGGCCAAGCAAGTAGCCTTGTCCGAACGTGCAGCCGAGCCGAAGCAGCTTGTCTCGCTGAAACTCGGTTTCCACGCCTTCAGCAACCACGTCGATGTCCAGGTTTCTGGCCATGCTTACGATGGTTCTGGTTATTGTCACGTTGTAGCCTCGAGATAAATCGGATACGAAGGATTGATCAATTTTCAGCAAGTTGATAGGGAAGCTGTTGAGATAGGTCAGCGAGGAATAGCCAGTGCCAAAGTCGTCGAGGGCGATCGAGACACCCAGTGATTGCAGCTTGGCCAGAATTGCCGCAGTGTTTTCCGGGTGATCCATCAAGGCGCTCTCGGTGATTTCAATTTCCAGTTGATTCGGTGACAATCCACTGCTTCTCAGTGCATCCTCGATCTGCTCCAGCAGTTGACCACGAAATTGACGTGCCGAGACATTGACTGCCATGCGACCGGTGAACAGGCCATCTTTTGCCCACTCGGCCGCCTGGCGGCAGGCAGTATTGAGGATCATGTCACCGAGTTCGAGAATCAAACCTGATTGTTCTGCGATTGGAATGAACTCATTGGGTGAAACCAGACCGTTTCCGGGCCGTTTCCAGCGAACGAGTGCTTCGAAGGATCGCAGCGCGCCGGTTCTGAGTTCGAACATGGGTTGATAGTCAAGGTGGAACTCTTGTCGCTTGATGGCGCCGTGCAATGCATGGGCCAGCTCATAGTAGCGATTGCTGCTGGCGCTGAGATCTAGTGTATAGAAACACACTTGGTTGCGCCCTTGTTCCTTGGCCCGGTACATGGCGCTGTCAGCGTTCTTCAGCAGCAATTCAAAGTCTCTGCCATCCTTCGGATACAGGGAAATTCCAATACTTGCCAACATGAAAATCTCACGGTGATCGACAAGCAGGGGCTCCCGGAGCGCGCTGATCAACTTGTTGGCAACGACTATGGCATCGTGCTCGCTGCGCAAACCAGTCAGCAGCACGACAAATTCATCGCCGCCGATGCGCCCGACCAGGTCGCCATCGCGCAGTTGATCACGCAAGCGCTGGCCGACGAATTTCAGGACCATATCTCCCATGGAATGGCCTAGTGAGTCATTAATAGACTTGAAATGATCCAGGTCCAGAAAGATGATGGCCCCCAGCCGGCCTACGTGATCGGTTCGGTGAAGCAGGGAAGAAAAGTATTGTTGCAATGTCACCCGGTTGGCAAGGCCGGTGACAGAGTCATTGTGGGCGAGAAAATCGAGTTGATCCTCGTGCTGCCGGAGAGTGGTGATGTCATTGGCGGCCCCGACAAGGTGGGTGATATTGCCTTCCTCATCGTGAATCGCGCTGAGGCTCAGCAGCTCGCGATAGACCTGGCCATCCTTGCGTCGGTTGTCCAGTTCACCCCCCCATTGGCCGACGCTGGCCAGCGCCCGGCGGATCTCATCACGAATCATTTCCGAATTGACGCCCTCAGCGATCACCGGAAGCGTCTTGCCAACGACTTCTTCTGCGCTATAGCCGGTAATCTGACAGAACGCGCGATTGACCGAGGCGACACGAAAATCGGGGTCCGTGATGAAGATGGCCTCGGCGGCATTGGCCAGGGCCTTGTCGGCGAGCAGGCACCGTTGTTCGGTCTGACGTTGCAATCGACGTTCAACGGCTTCGTGCAACGCGCGTTCTGCCACCAAGCCGAGACGCTGGAGACTGCCGCTTTTAAGAACGTAGTCGTTGGCGCCGGACCGCATCATCTCCACCGCCATGTCTTCGCCGATGGTTCCGGAATAAATGATGTAGGGCAGATCGGCATCATGCGCCCGCGCCAGATCAAGAGCATCCCTGCCGCTGAATCCAGGCAGGCTGCAGTCGGCGATAATCAGGTCCGGGCCGCGCTCGATTGCTGCAAGGTAATCGCTTTCTGTTTCGACCCGCTCGCTCAGGATATCGAGGCCATGATTCCTCAATGCTTCCAGGGCAAGCTCAGCATCGTCGGCTGAGTCCTCAAGTACCAGCACGCGTATGGGAGCTGCGTTTTTCATGCATTTGCCGGGGATTGGTTGAGGACCAGCCAGTAAAGCCCGAGTTGGCGGGCCGCTTCCACAAACTGCTCGAAATCCACCGGCTTCTGGATGAAGCTGTTGGCTCCGAGCTGGTAGCTTTCCACCAGGTCACGCTGCTCACGCGAGGAGGTCAGTACTACAATGGGCGTAAGCCGGGTGCGATCGTCGTTGCGCAGTCGCCTCAGCACTTCTATGCCATTCAATTTGGGCAGTTTCAGGTCAAGCAGGATCATCGCCGGCTTGATAGGGTTCTCGCCCAGAAGCATTTCCAGCGCCTCGACACCATCGTGGGCGATCACCAACTTGTTGGTAATCTTGACCTCCTCGAAGGCAATGCGGGTGAGTTCGGCATCGTCGGGATTGTCTTCCACCAGCAGAATCACCTGGGGCTCAGTCATCATCATTGTCCTCGTCTCTACCGACTGTGAAATAGAAGCTTGCTCCTTCGTCGGGCACTCCCTCGGCCCATATCCGGCCGCCATGACGATGAATGACTCGCTGCGCTGTGGCCAGCCCAATCCCGGAGCCCGGAAACTCGTGTTCACTGTGCAGTCGCTGGAAAGCGCCAAACAGCTTGTCGGCATAGCGCATGTCAAATCCGGCCCCGTTGTCACGTACGAAGTAGCCTGACCCGTCACCCGGGATTTGTCCAAATTCGATCAGTACCTCGTCCTTGTGGGCAGTGAATTTCCAGGCATTACCCAGAAGGTTGGACAGGACCGAGCGCATCAGAGCGGGATCGGCATGGGCCAGGAGGCCGGACTGAATGTTCCACCTCACTTTGCGTCCGGGTTCGCCGGCTGCCAGTTCAGCGCCAAGTTCAGTGGCCAGGGAGGACAGATTGACGTCCCGGCGCTGCAGGCCCTGACGGGAAATTCGTGCCAGGGACAGGAGCTGATCGATCAGGGTTGCCATGCGAGTTGCGGCGCCCCGTATCCGGCCCAGCATGGACATGGCCTCGGTGTCGAGCTGCTCGGCCTTTCTCCTTTGCAGTACACGGCTGAACCCGTCGATGGCTCTTAGCGGGGCACGCAGGTCGTGAGAGACGGAATAGGAGAATGCCTGCAACTCATCCATTGTCGCCTGGAGTTGGGCGGTGCGGCGCGCGACCTTGGCTTCGAGTTGCCGCTTGAGTTCTTTCAGCGCATTTTCCTGCTGCATGAGCCGGGATTGTGCCAGCCGCTTCTCGCTGACATCACGGATGGTGGCACAGGTCATGAGATCCTGGTCGATATGGACCGGGCCTAGGCTAATCTCGACCGGAAACTCTGTGCCGTTACGATGACGGGCACATAGCTCATTCAATGCGCCGAGCGGGCGCGGCCGGGGAGAATCAGTGTGCGCCTGTCGCATGCGGAAGTGGCGTTTGGCCATACCCTCGGGAACCAGCATCTCGACAGCCTGGCCAATCAGCTCGGCACGTGAATAACTGAACAGTCGCAGGGTTTGTTCATTGGCCAGCACGATTCGGCCATCTCGATCAACGATGACAATCGCATCGGGCAATGCATCCAGCAGCATTTCCCGTTCTGGAAGTCTGGCGGTTTGTGCAGTTGATGCCATAGAACTCCTTCACATCGAAAGTCGAGAGTTCCGAAACATCACCCCAGAATCTGCATCTGGCTCGCCATGCGACTATCGAAACAAGCATTGACTCCGCATCAAAGTACGATGGAATCAGATACAGCGATTCGCGGGACGTGCCCGCAAAAAGCGCTTGCATTTCACCCCCTGAAATTTGGCCAGTCACCCGGCAGGCCAATCAACCTACGAAGCTAAACAAGTTCCTTTACATGCATATACTAGTGGTTTTCCCAGTGCGATTTTTTGACCTGGGTCAATTAATCTGAGGCCAAGGGACCTCTGCGCCGAGTCGCCTGCCTTCAATTGGCCACCGGATCCGCAACCCAACTCACGCAACGAAAACGCCGCCACTGCCAGATCTGTGGACGTTTCCTCGCCACCGGCATCGGCGCGACGCCTGGCCAACCTGAACCCCGACATCAAGGCCTTCCGATTGGTGCCTGTACTGTTTTGGGGCCGGATCGCGGAAAAGCGCTTACGTATCGTCAGGCGCCCTGCGTCGGCTGTACCGACGAGAATGATTGTGATTCAAAAAGCGTTCCCGCGGGAACGCTTTCTCCACGAAACTGCGGCCGTGGGTTTCCGGGGGTCGCTGTGAAAATCGCAGATTTAGTCACGAAATAGCCAGCAAGCGGCTCAGAGCCGTCGGAAGATTGCAGTGTGTACCGGAATTTCTTTTTGTGGTTGGCGAGTCTAATGGTTTCTGCCGGCTTGTGATTTGATTCACGGTATGCGAAGTTTGTAGTTTGACATTGCTTCAATTCTTGTGCTATCAAGGCTTTGGGGCTTGATTTGTTGGCATATACAGTTATCAGGCCTCTGGCAACCGTTTGCTCGAAGCGCTATGTGCGCGATGTGAGATGACGCATTGCCAGGAGCAGTCTCTGGCACATTAGTTGGGGCTCTTCGGGAGGGGGTGGCAATTCGGATCTCCGGGTGGCGGGTGTTTAAATTCATCCAATCACAAACCAGGAGAACGAAATGATTAGATCTATATTGAAGCGCAAGTCCATGGTGGCGGTAACCGCCTTTGCGTTCGTCTTGTGCGGCGGTCTGGTAAGCGCACAAGACATATCGATTTCCGATGAGGATGCGTTACTGGAAAGGTTCGTTCCCGAGCTGAAGGATTCATCGTCGCAGACGCAGTTTACAACCGCTTCGGCGACTGCAATGAGCTGCCTGGTTGACACGCCGAGCTTCGATCAGTGGGGTTCGCCTCAGTGTTTCAGTATCGGTAGCGCAACGTTTGCAACGGCATTCTTCCGGATTGACAATCCTCCGTCGAACTTCACGATTCTGTGGTCCGACAGCCGCTGCGATTCGTCCAAGACGATGTGTTCGGTGCCGATCCGGATGTTCCATCCGATCACGATGGATGCGACGGTTCTCAACAACAGCAACAACACATTCGTCCAGGTTTCGGCCACGGCGTGGTACGAGGGTTTGTTCTGATAGGTGCGATTCTGGAATCCCGGTATAGCTTTCAGTTCCGGGATCAGCCAATAAAAAAACGGGGCCCTCGGCCCCGTTTTTTTCGATCGTGATGTTCTGGGTAGATCAGATTACATACACGAACAGGAACAGGCCGAGCCATACGACGTCGACGAAGTGCCAGTACCAGGCAACCGCTTCAAAGCCGAAGTGGTGGTCGGGTGTGAAGTGCCCGGCCATGCAGCGGAATGCGATGACCAGCAGCATGATGGAGCCCACGGTGACGTGCATGCCGTGGAACCCGGTGAGCATGAAGAAAGTCGATCCGTAAATGCCCGATCCCAGGGTCAGACCGAGGTCGCGGTAGGCGTGAATGTATTCGTCGACCTGGAAGTAGAGGAACAGAAAGCCGAGTGCGACCGTGGCCAGCATCCAGACGACCAGCGCGGTGCGGTTCATTTTCTTCAGGGCCCAGTGCGCCATGGTGATGGTCACGCCGGACGTCAGCAGGATCAGTGTGTTGAGCAGCGGCACGTCGAAGGCCGGGATGGTCTGGAAGTCGCCGCCCACATTTGCCGGTCCGTTGGTTGGCCAGGCCGCCTGAAAACCGGGATAGAGCAGTTCATTGGTCATGGCACCGGTCCCTTCGCCGCCCAGCCACGGCACGGCGAACAGCCGGGCGTAGAACAGCGCGCCGAAAAATGCGGCAAAAAACATAACCTCGGAGAAGATGAACCAGATCATGCCCTGGCGGAACGACGAATCGACCTTGTTGTTGTACAGTCCGCCTTCGGATTCGCGGATCACGTCGGCGAACCAGCCGAACATCATCAGAATTACCGTCGCAGCGCCCGCGGCCGCCATCCAGGGGCCGATGCCGGCGGCGTTTGCGCCGTTCATCCAGTTGGCGAAGCCCGAGACCATCAGGAACAGGCCGATCGAGCCGACGATCGGCCAGCGAGCCTGGTGCGGAACGTAGTAACTACCTTGTGCCATTTTGACTCCCGGTTCTATCCTGGCCGGGACAGTGCGCCGGCCGCATGCTTGTTATTTTAGCCCAGCGCCAGTTGCACTGGAACGTCTGAATGTTCAGCCGAATACGCCGCGCCCGATGAATCCCAGGTAAATGAGCGCGGCGAGCCCGGCCAGCAATGCTACCGTCCATCGGATTCGCTGGCGGGCGAGCTTGCGGGGCTGCTGGTTGCGATCATCGGCCACGGTTAGTTAGACCAGCTGGTCCTTGTGTACGGCAACGCTGTCGTCGACTTTCGGCGGCGTGTCGAATGTGTGCAGCGGCGCCGGCGAAGGCACCGTCCACTCCAGACCTTGTGCGCCGTCCCAAGCCTGTGCCGCGGCCTTTTCGCCGCCACGGGCGCACTTGATCACGATCCAGACGAACAGCAGCTGGGCCAGCCCGAAGGCGAAACCGCCGATCGACGAGATCAGGTTGAATTCGGCGAACTGCACAGAGTAGTCGGGGATGCGTCGCGGCATGCCGGCCAGGCCCAGGTAGTGCTGCGGGAAGAACAGCACGTTGACCGAGATGGTCGACCACCAGAAGTGAATCTTGCCGAGACGCTCGTCATACATGTTGCCGGTCCACTTGGGCAGCCAGTAATAGACCCCGGCCATGATCGCGAATACCGCACCGGTGACCAGCACATAGTGGAAGTGGGCGACGACGAAGTAGGTGTCGTGATACTGGAAGTCAGCCGGTACGATGGCCACCATGACGCCGGACAGGCCGCCGATGGTGAACAGCACCACGAAGGCGATGGCATAGAGCATTGGGGTTTCGAAGGTCATGGAACCGCGCCACATGGTCGAGACCCAGTTGAAGATCTTGATGCCCGTCGGCACCGCGATGATCATTGTCGCGTACATGAAAAACAGCGAGCCGCCCAGCGGCATGCCCACGGTGAACATGTGGTGCGCCCATACGATGAACGACAGGAATGCGATGGATGCGGTGGCATAAACCATGGAGGTATAGCCAAACAGGCGTTTGCGCGCAAACGTCGGGATGATCTCGGAGACGATGCCGAAGGCCGGCAGGATCATGATGTAGACCTCGGGGTGACCGAAGAACCAGAAGATGTGCTGGTACATCACCGGGTCGCCACCGCCAGCGGCGTTGAAGAAACTGGTGTCGAAGTAGCGGTCGGTCAGCAGCATGGTAACCGCGCCGGCTAGTACCGGCATGACCGAGATCAGCAGGAATGCGGTAATCAGCCAGGTCCAGATGAACAGCGGCATGCGCAGCAGGGTCATGCCCGGGGCACGCATGTTGAGAATGGTCGCAATGATGTTGATCGCGCCCATGATCGACGAAATGCCCATCAGGTGGATGGCGAAGATGACGAAGGCGAAGCTGTTGCCGCCCTGCAGCGATAGCGGCGGGTACAGCGTCCAGCCCGAAGCCGGAGCGCCGCTGGGCATGAACAGCGTCGACAGCAGGATCAGGAACGCGAACGGCAGGATCCAGAACGACCAGTTGTTCATGCGCGGCAGCGCCATGTCCGGAGCGCCGACCATCAGCGGCACCATCCAGTTGGCCAGCCCGACGAAGGCTGGCATGACCGCACCGAAGATCATGACCAGCGCGTGCATCGTGGTCATCTGGTTGAAGAACTCGGGGTTGACCAGTTGCAGGCCCGGCTGGAACAGTTCCGCGCGGATTATCATGGCCATCGCGCCACCAAGGATGAACATCGCCAGCGAGAACACCAGGTAAAGCGTCCCGATCTCCTTGTGGTTGGTGGTGAACACCCAGCGCGCCAGACCCTTGGGTCCGGCGTGATGATGATCGTCGATATGAGCGGTTGTATCAGTCATTGTGTTTCCTGGCAAAATTGGAGAGCGGGCTGTTGCGCTCCCTCGGGTTCATCGATTTTCCAAAGCCGGCAATGGTGCGGTTGATCAGCGCAGCGATCGGCGATCCATCTGCCCGCTGCCGGTTGCGACCGCGGCGGTCTGGTCGCCGGTCTGTTCGGCAACCCAGGCGCGATAGTCTTCCGGCGATACCGCCTCGACGACCACCGGCATGAAGCCGTGATCCTTGCCGCACAATTCGGCGCACTGGCCGCGGTATACGCCGGGCTCTTCGATCAGCGTCCAGGCCTCGTTGACCATGCCCGGGATCGCGTCGCGTTTCCAGCCCAGATCAGGTACCCACCACGAATGGATCACATCGGCGGAGGTCAGCAGAATCCGGATCCGGGTGTTGGTCGGGACCACCATGCGATTGTCGACTTCCAACAGGTAGTTTTCGACTTCCCGCGGCGAAATGCCCGAACCGATCTGGCGCGCGGCGTTGCTGTCGCGATCCAGTGCCGAATAGAACGAGATATCGTCTTCAAGGTATTCGTACTGCCACAGCCACTGATAGCCGGTGACCTTGATATTGAGCTCGGCGCCCGCGGTGTTCTCCATGTCGATCAGGACCCGGGTGGCGGGAATGGCCATGGCCACCAGGATCAGGATCGGAATCACGGTCCAAATGATCTCGGCCCTGGTAGAGTGACTGAATTTCGCCGACTCGGCGCCGCGCGACTTGCGGTGCAGATAGATCGACGTGAACATCGCGGCAAACACCAGAATGCCGATGACGGTGACGATGCCCAGCACGATCATGTGCAACTGGTAGACATCGCGGCTGAACGGCGTGACGCCTGCGGGCATGTTGTCGCCAACGGCGAATACACCCCAGGTAATGACCGTAAGTACAGCCACCATCGCCAATCCGACAATCAATTCATTGGTTCTTTTCATCCTGGACTCGCTGTTTCCTTGATTCCTTTGGTATTCCACGCCGAATGCGGTTCGAGCGCCCGAATAATACAGTTGGCCACGTCGATCCGTTCATCGACCGGAACGAAACTCCCGATTTCAATCCGAGTGCCGTGCAGTACCAGGTACACCCTGGTTTCGCCGCTGCTCGAACTCAGCGCAACACGAACCCAGGCGGTGGGTAATTCATCGTGTCGCTCGCCGCCGGCGGTTCGTAAAACCACCCGGACGCTGTCGGCATCAAGCGTGATCTCCTGGCGTGCCCAGTTCCCCCGCCAGGCCAGCCGGAAACACCAGCCGACAATGGCCAGATGCATGATCGCGATTGCCATGACGGGCCAGTAGCCGAGAAGTGTCGGCAACAGCGCAACCGTCAGCGTCACCGCGCTGAGCACCAGGAAAAAGCCCGCCAGCCTGTCCAGTGTCAGCGACAGGTTGGAACGCACCTCGATACGCGTCACCGATTCGTCCCGATCTATTACGCTTGCGCGGATCATGAGAAACGGTGATTTTGCAAAACGGGTATTGTAGCCGATGCTCATGTGACGGGGAATCACAATCTTCACGTTCGGACTCCCCGCCCGGGTGTCGCCGCATCCGGTTGCGCGTTTGTCGAGAGCTTCCACGACGGTTGCGTTACACTCGCCAGACACCGGAGGGCCCGGGTATTGCAGCCGGTCAGAAGCTCGCCCGGGATGATTTTCAAACCAGCCGGAGCAGGGCAGCCAATGAGTCAGAAACCGTCGTTTGTCACCGCCACGGAATTTCCCGTCGATGCGCCGCGCCAGGCGCTGGAGCGCGCCTGGACCGTGCCCGAATCCGAGCATGTGCCGCAGTTGCTGGCCAATGTCGGGCTGGGTCAGGCCGACCGTGCGCGCGTCGAAGAGCAGGCGGTGGAGCTGGTCGAGCGGGTGCGCAAGCGCAGCGAACACCACGGCGCCATGGAGGCATTCATGCGCGAATACGACCTGTCCTCGGAAGAGGGCGTGGTGCTGATGTGCCTGGCCGAAGCGCTGCTGCGGATTCCCGACAACGAGACGGCCGAAAAACTGATCTCCGACAAGCTCGCCGAAGCCAACTGGGAGTCGCACCTGGGCAAGAGCGAGTCGCTGTTTGTCAATGCCTCGACCTGGGGGCTGATGCTGACCGGCCGAATGGTCAGAATCGGTCAATCGGCCCGGCGTGACGTGCGCTCGGTGCTGGCGCGGCTGGCCAACCGGTCGGGCGAGCCGGTAGTGCGCCTGGCGATCCGCCAGGCCATGCGCATCATGGGCCACCAGTACGTCATGGGCCGCGACATCGATTCGGCCATGCAGCGCTCGCGCAAGAAAGCCAATCGGCGCTATCGCTATTCGTTCGACATGCTGGGCGAGGCCGCCCTGACCGCCGCCGATGCCAGACGCTATCGCGACGCCTACGCCGCCGCGATCGATACGATCGGCCGGGCCGCCAACGACACCGATATTTTCGACGCCCCCAGCATTTCGGTAAAGCTTTCGGCCCTGCATCCGCGCTACGAAATGGCCCAGCGCGACCGGGTGCTGCAGGAACTCGTGCCGGTGCTGCGCGATCTGGCACTCAAGGCGCGCAATGCCGGCATTGCGTTGACCGTAGACGCCGAGGAAGCGGCCCGCCTGATGCTGCAGCTCGACGTATTCGCCGCTGTGCTGTCCGACGGGGATCTGGACGGCTGGGACGGTTTCGGTCTGGCGTTGCAGGTCTACCTGCGGCGCGGCTGGCCGGCGATCGACTGGCTGGCCGAACTGGCCCGAAACACCGGCCACCGGATTCCGATTCGACTGGTCAAGGGTGCGTACTGGGATTCCGAGATCAAGCTGTCGCAGATGGAAGGGCATGCCGATTACCCGGTGTTCACGCGCAAGCCCAATACCGACGTCTCGTATCTGACATGTGCCGCGCGGGTGCTGGAGCTGCGCGACGCGTTCTATCCACAGTTCGCCACCCACAACGCGCACACCATTTGCGCCATCAACCAGCTGGCTGGCGGCCGGGACGATTTCGAGTACCAGCGTCTGCACGGCATGGGCCAGGACCTGTACGAGGAAGTGCTGGACAACACCGGTTTCAATGGCCACTGCCGCGTTTATGCGCCGGTCGGCGACCACCGTGACCTGCTCCCCTACCTGGTGCGCCGGTTGCTGGAAAACGGCGCCAACAGTTCATTCGTCAACCGTATCGTCGATGAAAAGCTTCCGGCGCATGAGGTGGTTTCGGATCCGGTCGAGCTGGCTGAGGGATTCGAGCAGTTCCCGCACCCGAAGATACCGTTGCCGGCCGATATCTTCGGCGATCAGCGGCGCAACTCGCGCGGCATCAATTTTGCAGCCGAATCGCAGCAGCAGGCGCTGGCCGAGAAGATGTCGGCGTTTCGCGACCGCCAGTGGAAGGCCCGGCCCACGGGCTCGGACGACCTGGCTGCCGAAGAGACCATCGAGGTTCGCTCTCCGGCCGACCGCAACGACGTCGTCGGGTCGGTTTCCGCCGCCGCCCCGGCGGCCGCCGCAAAGGCGGTCGAAGCGGCCCGGCGGGCGCAGCCCGAATGGGATGCGACCCCGGCCGGCGAGCGCGCCGAATGCCTTGAGCGCATGGCCGACCTGCTGGAGGAAAATCGCGCCGAGCTCATGGCACTGTGCGTGCGTGAGGCCGGCAAATCGCTTGTAGACGGCATCAACGAGGTGCGCGAGGCGGCCGATTTCTGTCGTTACTACGCCCAGATGGCGCGGCGTCACTTCGGCCAGCCGGAAGTGCTTGCCGGGCCCACCGGCGAGCACAACGAGATGTCGCTGCACGGCAAGGGTGTATTTGTGTGCATCAGTCCGTGGAATTTCCCGGTGGCGATCTTCACCGGCCAGGTCGCCGCCGCGCTGGCCTCCGGCAATGCCGCGATTGCCAAGCCGGCCGAGCAGACGCCGCTGCTGGCCGCGCGTGCCATCGAACTGTTCTACCAGGCCGGATTTCCGCACGGGGTGCTGCAGATGCTGCCCGGCGACGGCCGGATCGGCGCCGCACTGACTTCGGATCCGCGCATTGCCGGGGTGGCCTTTACCGGCTCGACCGAGACCGCGCGGATCATCAACCGCACGCTGGCCGAGCGCGACGGCCCGCTGGCCACGCTGATCGCTGAGACCGGCGGCCAGAACGCGATGATTGTCGATTCGTCGGCGCTTTCCGAGCAGGTGGTGCGCGACGTGACCCAGTCGGCGTTCCTGTCGGCCGGCCAGCGCTGTTCGGCGCTGCGCGTGCTCTACGTGCAGCAGGACGTGGCCGACCACATGCTCGAAATGCTGGCCGGTGCGATGCAGGAACTGGTGGTCGGCTGGCCGGGGAAATTATCGACCGATATCGGCCCGGTCATTGATCAGGCCCAGCTTGAAATGCTTCAGAAACACGCCGAGCGGATGGAGCGCGAAGCGCGACCACTGGCCCGGGTTCCGGATCCGACCGGGGTGGGCGAGGGCTTCTGGTTCTCGCCGCGTGCCTATGAACTGGATTCGGTCGATCAGCTCGACGGTGAAGTCTTCGGGCCGATACTGCACGTGGTGCGCTATCGCGCGCGCGACCTGGATCGGGTCATCGACGAGATCAATGCCACCGGCTACGGGCTTACCGTGGGCTGCCACAGCCGGATCGACCGGGTGCAGCAGCACGTGATCCACCGGGTGCACGCCGGAAACGCCTACGTCAACCGCAACATGACCGGTGCGGTGGTCGGCGTCCAGCCGTTCGGTGGCGAGGGCCTTTCCGGAACCGGGCCCAAGGCCGGCGGTCCGAACTACCTGCAGCGGTTTGCAGTCGAGCGCACCCGCACGATCAACACTGCCGCCGTCGGTGGCAACGCCTCGCTGATGGTGTTGTCCGACTGAGAAGCCAGGAGTCAACCCCACCCATCATGTACGAACAATTCTACGGACTGGAAGAGCGGCCGTTCTCGATCACGCCGGACCCGCGCTTCGTTTTTCTCAGCCAGCGTCACCAGGACGCGCTGGCGCACCTGCTGTACGGCGTCGGGCGTGGCGGCAGCGGCGGGTTCGTGCAATTGACCGGCGAGGTGGGCACCGGCAAGACCACGCTTTGCCGGCTGATGCTCGAGGAGGTGCCCGAGCACACCCGCATCGCGCTGATTCTCAACCCGATGCTGGAGCCGCGCGAGTTGCTGCGCGCGATCTGCCGTGAGCTGGAAGTCGAACCGCCGGCCGGCGAGACCGGGCTGGAGGCGCTGGGCCAGTGCCTCAATCAGCGCCTGCTCGAAATCCATGCCGCCGGCGAGCGCGCGGTGCTGATCATCGATGAGGCACAGAACATGTCGCGCGAGACGCTTGAGCAGGTGCGCCTGCTGACCAATCTGGAGACTTCCACCGACAAGCTGTTGCAGATCATCCTGCTGGGCCAGCCGGAACTGCGCGAACTGCTCAGTCGCCCATCGCTGCGCCAGCTTGCGCAACGGATCACCGCCCGGTATCACCTTGCACCGCTGAGCCAGCGCGAGACCGTGGCCTACGTGCGCCATCGCATTCAGATTGCCGGCGGTGCCAGGTGCCCGTTCACTTCGTCGGCGCTGCGCACGCTGCACCGGGTCGCGGGCGGGGTGCCGCGACTGATCAACATCATCGCCGACCGTTCGCTGATGGCCGGCTACTCGCGCGAGGCCGACAAAATTACCCCGGCGATGGTCCGGAAGGCGGCCGGCGAAGTCGTCGTCGGCGATGAATCCGGCGGTCATCGCGGCCTGACCACGGCATTGTCGGTGTTGGCGGTGGTGGTGGTACTGGCCGTGGCCGGCGGCATGATCTGGTCGCTGAGTTCAGTGCCCGAGCAGACCGAGGAAGTCAGCCAGCCATTGTGGCGGACCATGCTTGCCGGTTCCAGCGAGTCGCTGGCCTGGCGCGAAGCGGCCGCACTGTTTCCCGGCGCCGATCCGGCGCTGATCGAGCGGGCATGCAGCGAAGGACAATACGAAGGGTTTGCCTGCCATCGCCTGCGCGGCAGCTGGGCGCTGCTGCGCAAACTCGATCGGCCGGTGGTGCTCAGGCTGGAGCAGCCGCGCGGCGGACACTTGATGGCTGTGGAGGTCGGGTCGTCGAGCGTACTGGCCCGGCAGTCGGGCCAGGATTTTCAGGTACCGATAGCGCAGCTTGATGCCCGCTGGCTGGGCGATTTCTACGCCCTGTGGCCTGATCGCGGCAGCGTCTGGCAGGCCGGAGACACCGATCTGGCCATCGCGGAACTGAAACGACTGGCCGCGCTGGATCCCGAACAACCCTGGGATGGGCCCGTGGATGAACAATACGGCCCGGAATTCCGGACCTGGATTCGCGATTTTCAGGCACGCAACGGGCTGCGCCAGGACGGCATGGCCGGGCCGGTGACCCGGCTTTTCCTTTCAACGCTTGGCGCGGTTCAAGAAGACGCCGAAGCCACTAGTGGTCCTTCAACCTGATAAATTAGGATTCAGTTGGTCTGTCAGTGTTCA
>JBBDSL010000094.1:0-25124 GCA_040904965.1 Wenzhouxiangellaceae bacterium | reverse complement strand
GTGTTCTTGGCGTCTTCGCGTCTTGGCGAGAGCAAAAAAATTGATCCGGAAAAAAACCAACCCAACAAATGTGCTCAGCCGCCATTATTTTTTCCTGCACATCATACACTTGGCGCCCTCTACGAGCGAGACCTCTACCTACAGATTTTGCGGAGGAGCCGAAGAAAAGGTCCCGCCGGCGGCGGGACTTTTTTCTTTACTGCTGGGCGTGCATCCAGTCAGGTCCGGCCGGTCGCCGGCGTGCCGGCGGGCTCGGAGTCGCTTGAAGGCTCGCCGGGGCCCGGGGAACGCGGCGGTTTGTCGCCATCGTCATCCCACCCTTTCGGCGGATCCGGCTCTCTGCCGTCCATGATCTGGTCGATCTGGTGCGCGTCTATGGTCTCGTACTGCATCAGCGCATCGGCCATCAGGTGCAGTTGCTTGTCGTGCTCGGTCAGGATTTCCCGTGCCTGGGTATAAGCGCTGTCGATGATCTTGCGCACTTCCTTGTCGATCAGTCGATGGGTCTCGTCCGAGACATTCTTGTGCTGGGTTACCGAGCGGCCCAGGAAAACCTCGTCCTCGTTTTCGTCGTAGGTCAGCGGTCCGAGCACGTCGGACAGGCCCCACTTGGAAACCATGTTGCGTGCAATGGCCGTGGCCCGCTCGATATCGTTGCTGGCGCCGGTGGTCACCTTGGCCTTGCCGTAGATCAGCTCTTCGGCCACCCGGCCGCCGAACAGGCTGGCCAGTTGCGACTCGATCTGGGTCTTGTTCAGGCTGTACTTGTCTTCCTCGGGCAGGAACATGGTCACACCCAGCGCGCGGCCGCGCGGGATGATGGTGACCTTGTAGACCGGATCATGATCGGGGACGATGCGGCCGACAATGGCATGACCGGCCTCGTGGAACGCGGTCAGGCGCTTGTCGTCCTCGCTCATCACCATGGACTTGCGCTCGGCGCCCATCATGATCTTGTCCTTGGCCCGATCAAAATGCTCCTGGGTGACGGCCTGGCAATCCTCGCGCGCGGCGAACAGCGCGGACTCGTTGACCAGGTTGGCCAGGTCGGCGCCCGAGAACCCGGGCGTGCCGCGCGCAATCACGCGCGCATTGACGCTTTCGTCGATCGGAATCTTCTTCATGTGCACACCCAGGATCTGCTCGCGACCCTTCAGGTCCGGCAACGGCACCACAACCTGGCGGTCGAACCGGCCGGGGCGCAGCAGCGCCGGGTCCAGCACGTCGGGCCGGTTGGTCGCGGCAATCATGATGACGCCTTCGTGGCCCTCGAAACCGTCCATTTCGACCAGCAGCTGGTTCAGGGTCTGCTCGCGCTCGTCGTGACCACCGCCCAGGCCGGCGCCGCGATGACGACCGACCGCGTCCAGCTCGTCGATGAAGATGATGCACGGGGCGTGCTTCTTGGCGGTTTCGAACATGTCGCGAACGCGCGAGGCGCCGACGCCGACGAACATCTCGACGAAATCGGAGCCGGAGATCGAGAAGAACGGCACCTGGGCCTCGCCGGCGATGGCGCGCGCCAGCAGCGTCTTGCCGGTGCCCGGCGGGCCGACCATCAGCACACCCTTGGGAATATTGCCGCCCAGGCGCTGAAACTTGCCCGGATTCTTCAGAAACTCCACCAGCTCGACGACTTCATCCTTGGCTTCCTCGACCCCGGCGACGTCGGCAAAGGTGATCTTGACCTGATCCTCGCCCTGAAGCTTGGCGCGCGACTTGCCGAAGCTCATCGCGCCGCCGCGGCCGCCCATGCCGCCCTGCATCTGGCGCATGAAGTAAATGAACAGGAACACCAGTAGCAGCACCGGCAGCAGGCTGATCATGATATCGACCAGGATGGAGCGGCCTTCGGGCTCGATCGTTTCGTGCGTGACGTCGTTGTTTTCCAGGTCAGCGATCAGTCCGTCGTCATCAGGAGGGCCGAACACGCGGAATTGTTGACCATTGGTGGTCTCGCCGGTCAGCCGCTTGCCGCCGGAGGTCACCTGGATCGTGACCGTTTCGATCTGGCCATTGCGCACGAACTCGAGAAATTCCGAGTACTTCATCTCCTGCGCCGGTGGTTCGGTTTCGGCATAGTGCTGAAAGATGCTCATCAGCACCATCGCGACGATGATCCACAACAATAGGTTTTTCGCAAACTGGCTCAAAAATCTGCTCCTGATTCACTCGGGCACCGTATCCGATACTCCGACACTTTACATTGATCGCCGTGAATCGGCGACCAGATAAATTTCACGGCTTTGCTTGCGCGAGGCGGCCGGCTTGCGCAGCCGCACGCGGTCGAAAGTATCACGCGCAGTGCGCACAAACTCGTCGAACCCTTCGCCCTGGAAGAGTTTGACCACGAAAACGCCGCCAGGCTCCAGCCAATCGCGCGCGAATTCCAGCGCAAGCTCCGCCAAGTCCATGCTACGGGCCTGATCGGAAGCGGCAATACCGGAGATATTGGGGGCCATGTCCGACAGAACAAGGTCGACCTTTTCGCCCACAAGCGCCTCAAGCTGCTCCAGCACCCCGGTTTCGCGGAAATCGCCCTGGATGAACTCGACCCCGGCCAGGGTATCCATGGGCAGTATATCCAGCGCCACCACCCCGCCGTTCGCTCCGACCCGCTCGGCGGCCACCTGCGCCCAGCTGCCGGGCGCCGAGCCCAGGTCGACCACTTTCAGACCGGATTTGAGAAAACGGTCGCGCTCGTCCAGCTCGATCAGCTTGAAGGCCGCGCGCGCCCGGTAGCCGCGGCTGCGCGCCTGCTTGACGTACGGATCGGCCGCCTGGCGCGACAGCCAGCGATTGGAGCTCATGGCGTTGAACACGGTGACTGTTTCAGAACCGATTATCGCATCCCTACCGCTGTCGCGATGCAGTCCCGGGCGGGGCGGCGAAATCCTGCATCGGTGATATCATCCAGCGCCTGTGCAAAGCTGAAACAAACATGCCGCTGAACAACAAGCAGATCCGCCACCTCCGGGGCCTGTGCCACGACCTTTCGCCGGTGGTCATGGTCGCCGACAAGGGCCTGAGCGACAACGTCCGGGCCGAGATTGCCGGCGCGCTGGAAAGCCACGAACTGATCAAGGTCAAGCTGCGCGGCGAGCGCGAGCAGCGCCGCGAGTGGATCGACGAAATCGTGGCCGAAACCTCGGCCGAGCTGGTTCAGAAGATCGGCCAGGTGGCCTGTTTCTATCGCCCCAACCCCGAGAACCGTAAAATCGATTTCTGATGCAACTCACCGAACATCCGCCGGATCAACGATATTTCATCCATTCGCTGGGCCCCGATGCGATCCAGATCGTCGAGACCCGCTACAGCCACAGCCTGATTCTTTCCCCCGAACACGGCGTGGCCGAATGGCCGGTCGCCAGCATGATCGAACTCCAGACCGCTCATCTGCAGCCGATCCTGGCGTGGCAGCCGGACGTGGTGTTGCTGGCCAGCGGGCGCACCCAGCGTTTTCCGGCGCGCGAAATTCAGATCGAAATGCTGCGCAACAACGTCGGGCTGGAAGTGATGACGCTGGAAGCCGCGGCGCGCACGTTCAACGTGCTGGCCAGCGAGGACCGCCGGGTGGTGGCGGCGCTGATCTGGGAGGCGATGCCCCAGGCAGGCGATTACCCGATCACGTAGCTCACTCCGCCATAGCCCGATCTACTGCGAAATTGCGACGCGAAAACCGGTTTTAACCGCAGATGAACGCGGATGAACGCAGATTGACTTGTCGGGCGTCCTGTTCCAATTAAACCCCGAGGTCACCTGCGGGGAAGAAATTCCACCGGGTCACTCGGCTTGCCGTCCTGCCGGATCTCGAAATGAAGCACGTTTTCGTCGCGTTCGTTGCTGCCCATGCGCGCGATCAGTTGCCCTGAGCGGACGCGATCGCCCTCGCCCACCAGCCGTTCCCGATTGTGCGCGTAGGCCGACAGCATGCGGTCGGAATGCTTGACGATGATCAGTTCGCCGTAGCCGAGCAGGCCGTTGCCGCTATAGACCACTTCGCCCTCGGCGGCCGCACGCACGGCCTGACCACCCCGGCCGGCAATCAGGATGCCCTTGCGCGATGCCCCGGCATTGAAGACGCGCGCGACCCGGCCCTCGGTAGGCCAGCGCCAGGCCACACCGCCGACATTGCGCGTCGGCGCCGGCGGCGGCGAATCAGTGTTGGCGGCGCGATCGCCTGCTGCCGGTTGCGGCTCCGGACGGGTCCGGGCCCGCGACCCGGTCGACGATTCCGTCGGCGCTCTCGCCGCCGCCCGGTCCGGCCCGGTTTCCGTTTCGGCTTCCATTTCCATTTCGGTTCCGGATTCGGCAGCAGTTGGCGCGGTGCGATCGCGCGACGCTTGTGATGGAGATTGCGCTTCGGACCCGGTCTCGCGCCGGGGCGTGGACTGCTGAGCAGGCCGGGGGGAAACGACCACGGCCGGGCGCATGTCCGGTTGCGGCTGGAGTCGAATCCAGTCCCCGACGTGTATCGTATATGGTGCAGTGATGCCGTTCCACCGGGCCACGTTGCGCCAGTCCAGACCGTAGCGGAAGGCGATCGAATACAGCGTGTCGCCTCGGCGGACCCGATAGGCCTCCGGGGCCGGCGCCGGGGGGGGGCGCGAATCCGCCGCGCGGTCGCGCTGCTGCTCGGGAATCAACGGCCCGGGCGCACCACCGCAGCCGACCAGCAGCGCGAACGCGAACACCATCCCCATCCATCGAAGTGCGCGCTGTGTTCCGGCAATGGGTTGGTTGCAATTCATCTTAGTATGTAAAACAACCCGGCCACCACAATCACGGCAATCACGGCCCAGCCGATTGCATCAACCCAGCCGCGCAACCGGTCGGCCATGCGCTCGCCGCCCGACCAGATCAGTCCGGCGACCAGGAAAAAGCGCGCCCCGCGGCCGATCAGGCTGCCCAGTATGAATCCGGGCAGCGGCATCAGCAAGGCCCCGCCGGCAATCGTGATAATCTTGAACGGGATGGGGGTGAATCCGGCGACGATCACAAACCACATTCCATAGTCGCGAAACGCCTCCACGGCGCTTTCGTAATGATGCAGATAGCCCACGCGCTCGAGCAGCGGATGAATCAGCTCCAGACCGAACCAGCCGATCAGGTAGCCGATGATCCCGCCGCCGACCGAGGCCAGCGTGGTCAGCAGCGCCAGCGACCAGGCGCGGCTGCGGTCTGCCAGCACCATGGGCGCCAGCATCACGTCGGGCGGCACCGGGAAGAAGGTGGCCTCGGCCACGCTCAGGCCGGCCAGATAACGCGTCGCGTGCCTGTGCCTGGACCAGATCAGCACCCGGTCATAAAGGCCCCGGAACATCTAGTGGTCCTTCAACTTGATAATTGCGGGTTCAGCGTTCCTGTGGCGCTGCACTGCAAGGCACCGTGCGCAGGCAATGGCCCATCCCTTGGCAAGCGCTGCAACGCCGTCCTGGTGCATCCGGGGGGCTCCCTTCGGGCGAGCCACTAATCCAGCCCTTCAAGCAGCGGAACAAAGCTGACGGCACCCAGATTCTCGCGCTCGAATTCGTCGCCGGTGCGGGTAAATCGAACCAGTTGCTGCCCGCCCCCCGGCTCGCTGGCCGGTGCGACCAGCACGCCGCCTTCGCCAAGCTGGTCGAACAGTGTCTGGGGAATACGCCCACCGGCCGTGACCAGAATGGCATCGAACGGCGCCTGGCCGGGCCAGCCCGCCAGGCCATCGGCGTGGCGCGAGTAGACATTATGGATCTTCAGGCCGTGGAGGCGCTGACGCGCCAGCCGGGCCAGCTCGCCGATGCGTTCGGTGGAAAAAACCTTGTCGAACAGGCGCGCAAGCACCGCGGCCTGGTAGCCCGAGCCGGTTCCGATTTCCAGCGCTTTTTCGCGCTTTGGCGCGGCCATCGCCGCCTCGGTCATCATCGCCACCACGAGCGGCTGCGAAATGGTCTGGCCGCGGCCAATCGGCAGTGCGCTGTTTTCGTAGGCGCGGCTGGAAATGGCCTCGTCGACAAACATGTGGCGCGGCGTCTCGGTCATCGCGCTGAGCACGCGCTCGTCGCTGATGCCCTGCTCGCGCAGTTTCTCGATCAGCCGCCGCCGGGTTCTCTCCGAGGTCATGCCGATGCCGCGTGTCAGTCCGGCATTCATTTCAGGCTGCATCCTCATCGAGCCGGATGCTCTGTACCCACTGGCCGACCGGGTCGAGGGCCTGGTAGCGGGTCAGATCGACATGAATCGGCGTCACCGACACGTACCCGCGCCGGATGGCATGGAAATCGGTACCGGGTCCGTTGTCTTCCTCGCCGCCCGGCGCACCGATCCAGTAGAACCGTCGGCCGCGCGGGTCGTCCAGCGGAATCACGTCTTCAGAACGATGCCGGTGGCCCAGCCGCGTGGTCTCGAAACCTTTGATCTCCTCCCAGGGCAAGTCCGGCACGTTGACGTTCAGGATGGTGTCGGCCGGAAGCGGCTCTTCGAGCATACGGGTCATCAATACCCGCGCCGCGCGCGCCGCGGTTGCGTAGTGGCCCGGGCGCGAATCGCCGAAGGCCAGCGAAACGGCCATGGCCGGAGAACCCAGGAATCGACCCTCCATGGCGGCCGCAACGGTACCGGAGTAAATCACATCGTCGCCCATGTTGGCACCGGCGTTGACGCCCGAAATCACCATATCCGGCTCCTCGCCAAGCAGGCCGGTGATCCCGATGTGGACGCAGTCGGTCGGGGTGCCGAATACCTTGTAAATGTTATCGTCGCGCTTTTCCACCCGGATCGGCCGGTCCAGGGTCAGTGAATTGCTCGCCCCCGACCGGTCCCGGTCCGGTGCGATGATGGTGACCTGATCGACCTGCTCGCCGATCTGTTCGGCAAGATGACGGATTCCGGTCGCATCCAGGCCGTCGTCGTTGCTGATGAGTATGTGCATCGTGCCCTTTTCGTCCGACTTGCAGACGATCCTTTTGCAAGCGGTAACTATAATGCCTGTAGTGGGAAATTACGCGGCCCGAACCCGATCCGTTGCCGGGGAAAACCCCATTTTGTGCACGCTGGAGACGCTGGATGACCGACGACAAGGACGATTTCGAACTGTTTCGCGAAAGCGTCGGGTCGGTCCGCCGCATCCGCTCGACCCGGGCCGAGGCCGAGCGCGAGCGGTTGCGGGCCACGCCGCGCATGCGTGAAGCCGACGAGCGCCGCGTGGTCGACGAACTGGCCGAAGCCCGTCCGTTCGACTACGAACTGGAAACCGGCGAAGAGTTGCTGTGGCTGCGGCCCGGGCTGCAGAACCGCATTCTGACCCGGTTAAAGCGCGGCTACTGGAGCGTGCAGGATGAAATCGACCTGCACCAGATGAACACCGAGGCCGCGACCCGATCGATCCGGATCTTCATCGACGAAGCGCTTTCGACCGGAAAGCGCTGCATCAAGATCATCCACGGCAAGGGCCTGCGCTCCGGCCCGGCCGGCCCGCGCCTGAAGACGATCGCCGCGCGCGTGCTCAGCCGCCACGCCAGCGTACTCGCGTTCGCCTCGGCCCCGCCCACCGACGGCGGCACCGGTGCGGTCTACGTGCTGCTGAGGAAGTCGAAATGAACGATCCAGGCACCTCGGTGATCCCCGCGCTGCTGTTGCTGGCCGCGCTGGGGCTATGGTGGCACGCCTCGGTGCAGGCGCTGGACCGGGCGCGGCAGGCCGCGCGCAATTTCTGCCAGCGCCAGCAGTGGCAACTGCTGGACCAGACCGTCACCATTCAGTCGCGCTACGCCCAGCGCGGCGGCTACGGATGGCAGCTGGTACGCCGCTACCGTTTCGACTTCTGCCCCGATGGCAGCAACCGCCTGCCCGGCGGCATCCTGATGCACGGTAAGCGCCCGCTCAGAATCTGGGCCGACGGGCCCGACGGCAAGGTTGTGGAGGAACTGAGCTGACTCCGAACCGAAAAGCAAAGGCAAAACCAGCTCTCGTGAAGTCTTCAACCTCGCTGTCGCGGAGGGAACAGGATGGTGCGTTATGCCTTCAGCTTCACGCACCCTACGCGGGCAATCGTGATTTCGTAGGGTGTGTGTAGCGCAGCGAAACGCACCAGCGGGGCCGAATTTGGGGTTGAAGACTTCGCGCGAGCTGGTTTCGGGTTTGAATCTGGTATTGATCGACGACTCAGCTCGTAACCCGGTCGCGCAGGTAGATCGGCTCCAGCTCGTGGGCAGCGACCGGCTCGGTGCCGATGGCCAGATCGGCCACGGCGAGCGCGCTCGGCCACGTGTCTGCGAACTCGCTCTCCAGGCCGCGGCCCAGCGCGGCCCGAAGTTCGGGACCGTAGCTGGAAAACGCGTTGCCGGCGGCAATGAAGGCGCCGTCGTCCAGCGACTTCAACGCGCCCGGCGGACAGAGGATCTGTTCGCCGATCGTCTGCATCCCGTCCTGGTCGAACGAAAACCAGCCGGCATAGACTTCGCCCATGCGCGCATCCAGCGCCGCAAGCATGCGTCCTCGATAGTCCTGCGGCCGGGCCGCGTACGCCAGTGCGGCCAGACTGGAAACCGGGTACGCCGGCAAGTCATGAGCCAGGCCGATCCCCTGGGCCACGCCAAGGCCGAGCCGGATGCTGGTGAAGCCGCCCGGGCCCCGATCCACCGCCACACCGTCGAGATCGGCGTAGTCCAGCCCGGCCTCGGCCAGAAGTTCGGCGATCCAGGGCAACAGCACCGCGGCATGCACGCGTGCGCCGGTCTGCTGGCGCTGCAGGCGCCGGTCGCCGGAGATCAACGCCACCGAACAGGCCTCGGTTGCAGTCTCGATCGCCAGCAGGTTCACGCCACACCTCGAATAAATGCCGCGGCTTCGTCCACGCCGCCGCAGCGCGGCATGGGCGGCAGGCTGTTGACGAAGATCCTGCCGTAGCCCCTGGAAGTCAATCTCGGATCGCCCAGTACCAGCACGCCGCGGTCGCCGGCGTGCCGGATCAATCGGCCGGCGCCCTGCTTGAGTGCAAGCACTGCGGCCGGAATCTGGAGGTCGGCGAATGGATTGCCGCCGCGCTCGCGGGTCGCGCGGATGGTTGCCGAAAGCACCGGATCGTCGGGTGAGGCGAACGGCAGCTTGTCGATGACCACCACCGAAAGCGCCTCGCCGCGCACGTCGACACCCTCCCAGAAACTGGCCGCGCCCAGCAACAGGCTGCCCGGGCGGGCGCGGAACTCCTCGAGAAGCACGTCGCGCGGCGCGTCTTCCTGGATCAGCAGGCGGAAATCGGTGTTGGCACGCAGCCAGCCGGCGGCGCGGTTGAGTGCCCTATGGGAAGTAAACAGCAGGAACGCCTGACCGCGGCTGGCCTGCAGTAGCGGCCTGACGGCTTCGAGCAGCTTCTCGGTGTGCAGCGGATCGTTCGGCTCGGGCAGCCCGTCGGGCAGCCACATACGGGTCTGCTCGCGATAGTCGAACGGGCTGGGGATCAGTTCGGTGGCCGGCTCGACGAGCCCCAGACGTTTGGTGAAGTGATCGAAATTGCCGTTGACGGCCAGCGTGGCCGAGGTCATGATCCAGGTCGACGGCAGTTCGGCGCGCAATTTCGCGAATGGCTCGGCGATATCCAGCGGCGTCAGCGTCAACGACAGACGCCCGCGGCGGCAGGTGAACCAGCGCACGCCCTGCTCGCTTTCGCCTGCCAGCAGCGTTGCCAGCGTCTCCGAAAGCGCCACGGCGCGGTCGTGGCAGGCGGCCAGTTCACGCGACTGCGACTGCAGCGCGTCGGTGGCGTCGGCCAGCGCCGAAAGTGCTTCCGACAAGGCCTCGAGTTCGCGCGTGACCGGCGCAAGCCGGCGCCAGTCGCCGCGTTCAGGCATGTTGTGCGCCCGACTGCCGAGTTGGGCCAGCCGATCCTTGAGATTTTCCACCGGTTCGCGCAGCACCTTCAGGCTGCCGCTGGCATCGGCGGTGGCGGCCAGCGTATCGCGCGCCAGCTCGGCGACCTGCCAGGCGCTGACGCTGCGCGAAAAAAACCGCGTGGCCACGTCGGGAATCTGATGGGCTTCATCCACAATAATCGCATCGGCGCCGGGCAGAACCTCGCCGAAGCCGGTCTGCTTCAGCGCCAGGTCGGCGAACAACAGGTGATGGTTGACCACGACGACATCGGCGTCCTGGGCGCGGCGGCGCGCCTTGAGCACCGGGCAGTCGTTGATGCGCGGACAATCCGATCCCAGGCAGTTGTCCACGGTCGAAGTCACCAGCGGCCAGACCCGGGCGCGCTCCGGAATTTCAGCCAATTCACGAATTTCGCCGGTGGTGGTATGCCGCGACCAGCGCCTGACGAATTCGAGATGTTCGTGCGTCTCGTCGTCCAGCGCACCGGGCCCGTCTTCGGCCTTGTCCATGCGCTGCGGGCACAGGTAATTCGCACGTCCCTTGAGCAGCGCAACCGACTTTTCGACGCCAACGACCTTGAGCGCCAGCGGCAGGTCGCGCTGAAACAACTGATCCTGCAGATTCAGCGTGCCGGTGGAAATAATGACCTTGCCGCTGCCCGCCAGCGCCGGCAGCAGGTAGGCCAGGGTCTTGCCGGTGCCGGTCGCGGCCTCAGCCACCAGGTCGGTCTTGCTTTGCAGACAGTCGGCAATCCGGTGCGCAAGCTTGAACTGCCCCGGTCGCGGCTGGAAATCGTCGAGCAGATCCGCCAACGGACCATCGTGCTCGAATTGCCGGGCAAGATTATCCAAAGCGTGCGAGCTTAGCCAGGGCTCAGAACCTTTCCGGGGGCGCAACGCGACAGGCGGCCAGACCTTCACGCGCCTTGCGCGCCTCCTCCCAGGCACCGCTGCGCTCGTGTACCACGATCAGCGTGCGCAGGCTGCGCTGGCAGATTTCTCCGACCTGCGGCCCGAGATCGAACGATCGCCGGGCGAAGCTGCCGGCCTGTTCCAACCGGCCGCGCGCCAACTGCAGCTCGGCCATCTGCTGCAGGATCGCCGGATCGCGCCCGTCGATTCTAAGCGCACGCTCCAGCAGCATATCGGCCCGCTCCAGGTCGCCTTCCTCCTCGGCGGCGAGCGCATTGCGGCCCAGCGCAGCCACGGCCGGATTGCGCACGCCGAACACCTGCAATTCCTCGCCGGAACCGGCCGAAGGCGCACGCACCCGCTCCTCCAGCACCCGATCGTCGTCCGGCCCGGACACCGGCGGCGACCAGGCACCGCAGGCGGCAAGGCCCAGCGCAATTGCGAACATGAACGCCAGGTTGGCGATTCGGGAAATTCCATTATTTTCACACATGCAGCAATGGTAATGCGAAAGGGGGTTGTGGTGGCATCTGGTGCAGATACCGGTTTCACCTTCAACTCCCGCTTCAACTTCAACTTCCAAGACCATTTCGCCTCGCGCTGCGCGCTTGCAGGCGACCTACTTTTCACAATCGCCTGAAAAGTAGGCAAAAGCGCTTTTTACAGGCGGCAGAGGGCATTGCTGCGGGTTGATGGAATAGGTGGTTTGGCGTTTGATCAGGGCGCTGATTCGGGATCCTTCTGTACGTTCAGAGTGTTCCTCTTTGGCTCCCGGGCGACGAGGAGATTCCGGCTTCGATGATTATCGGAGCTGCGATCGTGCTGATCGCGGTAATTGTGACCTGTCCGTTTGCTGAAGATGCTTCCGGATCGGGCTCGTGAGTGAGTTCGGGCGTGCTTGTCGGGCTACGAGCTCCGTCCGAGACCAGGCCACGGGGCACCCACGGCCACGGTGCTGGAACCCGCTTCAGCAAACGGAAATACTGATCGGCCCCGATCGAAACGACCCACCTCCGATAATCATCGAAGCCGGAATCGCGAGGCTGCCACTGAGCCAAAGAGGAACACTCAGAACGTACAAGAAGATCCCCGATCGAAGCTCCGTGCCTTACACCTAACCCCCACCACGCTCCGATCGGTACTTCGAACAGCTGCTGCTTGTGAAGCGCATTTTTGGTTACTTTTTTTGCAACCGAAAAAAGTCACTCGCCTGCAAGCGCGCAGCGCGAGGCGAAATGGTTTTAGAAGTTGAATTTGAAATTGAAGTCAAAGTTGAAATTGAACCCCCCCACCCCCCATGGGTGCCCCCGGGTTAGCATCAAGCAACCCCGTCGGGCAACCGGACCGCTGGATGAAAGACATGAAAGACGACGACAGGAAGTCCATGCTGGTCGCGCTGACCGGCGGCGTGGCGAGCGGCAAGACCGCGGTCTCAGACCGCTTCGCTGAACTGGGCGTGCCGGTGGTCGATACCGACCTGCTCGCGCGCGAAGTCGTGGCGCCGGGGTCGGCAGGGCTGGCCGAGGTCGCCGATGCGTTCGGGCCGGAAGTGATCACCGCGGACGGCGAACTGGACCGCAGCGCGCTCCGGGAGCGGATTTTCGACGCGCCCGGCGAGCGCACCCGACTGGAGCGTGTGCTGCATCCGCGCATTGTCGAGGCGGCCCGCGCCCGGCTCGACGAACTGGACGCCCCATACGCGATCCTGGTGGTACCGCTGCTGGTCGAATCCGGACTGTTCGCCGATGCCGATCGGGTGCTGGTGGTCGACGTACCCGAGGAAGTTCAGATCAAGCGGCTGATACAGCGCGACGGAACTTCACGCAAGCACGCCGAGGCCATGCTTGCCGCGCAGGCGAGCCGCAAGCAGCGACTGGCGCACGCCGACGACGTGATCGAAAACACCGGCACGCTGGAAGAACTGCAACGGCGCGTCGACAAACTTGCCAGAAAATACCGCGAACTTTCGGCGAATTAGAATCGAGTGACAATTTGGCATAAAGAACCGAATGTCTTTCTTTCTGTCCTTCGTGCCTTCTTCGTGTTCTTCGTGTCCGGCTTTTCGGCTCTTCCGTAATCTGCGGTTCCGCTTTTCTCATCCGGGCTTCAGACCTGCCGAGGCAAAGCCTTCAACACCTTGCGCACCGGCTGCGGCAGACCAGCGGCGAGCGCCTGATCGAGCGCGAACCATTCCAGGGTGGTGCCCTCGGCCACCTGCACCGGCATGGATTCGACGCGTGCATGATCGAACGACATGTGAAGTGCGAAGTGCGTGAACACGTGCCTCAGCGTACGCGGCGCCGGCAGCGATTCGAGTACGTCGACTTCGACGTCGTCACTCTCGGGCAGACACCACAGCCCGCCCCAGATGCCGCTGGGCGGGCGGCGCAACAACAGCACCCGGTTCGCCTCGTCGCGCGCAATCAGGAAGCGCGACGCGCGCTCGGGCAGCGCGCGCTGCGGCCTGGGCGTGGGCAACTCATGCTGGAGGTTGCGCACGTGCGCGATGCAGTCGCTGGCCACCGGACAGATGTCGCAGGCCGGTGAACGCCGGCGGCAGATGGTCGCGCCCAGATCCATGATCGCCTGGGTGTAATCGGCCGCTCGGCGGTCCGGCGTTCGCCGATCGGCTTCATGCCAGAGCTCGCGCTCGACCGGCAGTGCGCCAGGCCAGCCGTTGACGCCGGCGTGGCGCGCCAGCACCCGCTTGACGTTGCCGTCCAGGATCACCGCGCGGGCATCGAAGGCCTGGGCCACGATAGCCGCCGCAGTCGAGCGGCCGATACCGGGCAGTTGGGCCAGCGTTGATTCATCGGGTGGAATTTCCCCGCCGAATTCGTCGCGAACCTGTCGCGCCGCGGCATGCAGGTTGCGCGCCCGGGCGTAGTAGCCCAGCCCCGACCACAGCGCCAGCACTTCGTCGAGCTCGGCTTCGGCCAGCGCCGCGACATCGGGAAACCTTTCGGTGAAACGATCGAAATACCCGATCACCGTCTCCACCCGGGTCTGCTGCAGCATGATCTCCGAGACCCAGACCCGGTACGCACTGCGCGGCTGCTGCCAGGGAAGATCATGGCGCCCGTTTTCCTGCCACCAGGCAAGGAGTCGGTCGGCAAATGGAGGAATGGATCGGGGCATTGATTGATTCAGGTTGATAAAAGCGCAACCGCAGATTACGCAGATGTTCGCAGATTAACCCGGTTATTGCATGAATGAACCGGGCTTACCGACGAATTCGAGAATCTGCGCGAATCTGCGCAATCTGCGGTTTCACGCTTTTTTCAGCCGCGCCATGGCTGACAAAGTCCTATTCCACCGGCAATACCGCGTGCACGAAGGTGCCGGCGTCGAACGGGCGCAGGTCGACGGCGCGTTCTCCGACGCCGATGAAGCGGATTGGAACCTGCAAGGCCTCGGCAATGGCGAACACGATGCCGCCGCGGGCGGTACCGTCGAGCTTGGTCACGGTAATCCCGGTCAGTTCCACGGCCTTGTTGAACTGCTGTGCCTGGACCAGCGCGTTCTGGCCGGTTCCGGCGTCGACCACCAGCATCACCTCGTGCGGTGCCTCCGGATCGATCCTGGCCATGACACGACGGATCTTGCCCAGCTCGGCCATCAGGTGATCCTGGGTATGCAGGCGCCCGGCGGTATCGGCAATCAGCACGTCGACGCCCTTCGCTTTGGCCGACTGCAGGGCGTCGAACACCACCGCGGCCGAATCCGCCCCCTGGCCCTGGGCGACCACCGGCACATCGTTGCGCTCGCCCCAGACCTTGAGCTGCTCGACCGCGGCGGCGCGGAAGGTATCACCGGCGGCCAGCATCACGTTCAGTCCGTCGTCCAGATACCGGCGCGCCAGCTTGCCTATGGTGGTGGTTTTGCCCACACCGTTGACACCGACCATCAGGATCACGAACGGTTTCTTCGCCGGGTCCACCGCGAGAAACTGCTCGCAAGGCTCGACCAGCGCGTACAGCTCGGCCTGCACGGCCGGCAGCACGTCGGCGGGTTCCTTGACGATGCCAGCCTTGATGCCTTCGGCCAGCTTGTCCATGATCCGCGTGGTGGCCGCCACGCCCAGGTCAGCGGTCAGCAGCGTGGTCTCGATATCCTCCAGCAGCGCGTCATTGATGCGGCTGGAAGCGCGCACCATGCCGAACAGCTCGGTCAGATGCGAGCGCGTGCGACTCAGGCGCGCTTCCAGCGGGTCCTGGCCGGTTTGCGGTTTTTCGACGACATCGGCCTTTTCCAGGCCGCCGGTCTTGTTGCGGCGAAATATCGAGAACATCGGGTTCCAGCAGGGAATGAAAAGCCTCCGTATCCTAGCCCGAATGTTTCATAAATTGCACGCGCCCTCGCTCGTCTCTTGTCCTCACAAGGAATTTGTCCTCAATCGGCCGGATGGACGGATACGACGCTCCCTCGGAAAATCCCTTGTGCGAACAATATACTGCGCGATCATCGCGCGAATTTATGAAACATTCGGGCTAGCACCATGACTGGAAAACTACGCATCATCAGCGGCACCTGGCGCGGGCGCAAACTGCCGGTGCCTGACCTGCCCGGACTGCGCCCCAGCGGCGACCGCACCCGCGAGGTGCTGTTCAACTGGCTGCAGGGCTTCGTCAATGGTGCACGCTGCCTGGACCTGTTCGCCGGCACCGGCGCGCTGGGGCTGGAGGCCGCCTCGCGCGGCGCTGGCAGCGTGGTACTGGTCGAGCAGGACCGACAGCTTTGCCGGCAGTTGATTGATCTCGGCGACCAGTGGCCCGGCGGCGAGGTTCTGACGGTGGTGCAGGCCGACGTCTCGCGCTGGCTGGCACGCGCCGAAGGGCCGTTCGACCTCGTATTCGTCGATCCGCCATTCGGCGCCGGACTGTACGCGGCGACGCTGGACGCGCTGGCACGCCCGGGCCTGCTGGCGCCCGGTGCACTGGTGTACGTCGAAAGCGATGCGCGCTCGCCGGCCCCGTTCCAGCCGCACGACCATCAGAAACCGCCGGCGTCCAGCCCGTGCCAGAGCGAGGCCATCGTAGCGCCTCCACCCGACTGGTCGATTCGGCGGGAAAAGCGGCTGGGCGACGTGCGAATGCAGCTCCTGCAGACTCCCATCTGACCCGGTGCCTAGTTGTGGGAGCGGTATCCGACCGCGAACGGACCGGACATCGAATCGCCGACAGATTCGGCTCCTACAGCCGCAACCGGCCCGGGTCGGCGAGCGAGGCAAGTGCTCCCTGGGATCGATACTCGAGCCCGACGTCTCCCCCCGGCTGCGCTGCGCTTACACGGGCGGGTCCAATGGTCCTTGGTTATAATCGGCGCTCGATTATCATGACACGCGTCACGGCATAACCCATGGCTGAACCGCTCGATTACGGAATCGCGATCTATCCGGGAACCTTCGACCCGCTGACCAACGGTCATACCGACCTGATAGAGCGCGCCGCGCGCATGTTCGACAGGGTGGTCGTGGCAATTGCCGAAAGCGCGCACAAGAAGCCGGCTTTTCCGCTGGAAGAACGCATCCTGCTGGCGCGCAGCGTGCTCGAGGACTCCGGCTGCGAGAATGTCGAGGTTACCGGCTTCGATATCCTGCTCGCCAAATTCGTCTCCGATCAGGGTGCCGGCGTGATTCTGCGTGGCCTGCGCGCGGTATCCGATTTCGAGTATGAATTCCAGCTCGCCTCAATGAACCGGCATCTCGCCCACAATGTGGAAACCGTATTCCTGACACCGGCCGAGGAATACAGCTTCATCTCGTCGAGCCTGGTCAAGGAAATCGCCCGCCTGGACGGCGACGTGTCGCAGTTCGTCGACCTCCGCGTGGCCACCGCCCTGCGCGCGCGCTACGGATTCGAAAAGTGACGGGCTTGATGTATTGAACCGCAGATGGGCGCAGGTGAAAACCTGAAAAGCCCTTTTGAACCGCAAATGAACGCGAATAAACGCAAATTCGAAGAGCTAGAGAACGCGGTTTAATCTGCCTTGATATTTCCTTTTTTGCCCAATTTAATCGGCCCTAATTCGGCATTAATTTGCGTTTATTCGCGTTCATTTGCGGTTCCAAAAGAGGCTTTATCTTCAGCCCGATGCGGGCTTTAATGACTTATCCACCTTTTATCCGCCTTAATCTGCGTTAATCTGCGTTCATCTGCGGTTCCAAATATTTTTTCGGAAAAACTCCATGACTCGAAAGTTCCAGATCACCTCCATCGTCCTGATCGCCATCCTCGCCGGGCCTGCGCTGGCAGCAGGCCCCGGCAAGTCCGCTATATCGTCGGCCCATGAGCTGGCCACCGAGGCCGGCTTCGAAGTGCTGGACAAAGGCGGCAACGCGTTCGACGCCGCGGTCGCGGTGTCGGCCGCGCTGGCGGTGGTGGAACCGGCCTCGTCGGGCATGGGCGGGGGCGGATTCTGGCTGCTGCATCGCGATTCCGACGGTTTTTCGACCATGGTCGACGGCCGTGAGGAAGCGCCCGGGGCGGCCACCCGCGACATGTACCTGGACAAAAACGGCGAAGTGGATCGTGAGCTTGCGGTCAACGGGCCGCTGGCCGCAGGCATTCCGGGCGCGGCCGCCGGCTGGGTGCACATCAGCGAAACCTACGGCAAACTGGAGCTGGCCGAGGTACTGGCCCCGGCAATCCGGCTGGCCGAGCAGGGCTTTCCGGTCGACGTCAAATACCAGCAGTTGCTGAACTGGCGCGCCCACATTATGCTGCAGTGGCCCTACACCGCCGAAATCTTCATGCCCGGCGACGAACTGCCGGACGTCGGCGACGTGATTGTTCAGAAAGACCTGGCCGCCACGCTCAAGCGCCTGGCCCGGGGCGGCCACGAAGGATTCTATTCGGGCAAGACCGCCGAACTGCTGGTGGAAGGCTCGCGCGAGGCCGGCGGTATCTGGACGCTGGAAGACTTCGCCAATTACAAGGCCGTGGAGCGCGAGCCGATCACCATCGAGCACGGCGACTACACGCTGCTGACCGCCGCGCCGCCGTCTTCCGGCGGCATCGCAATCGCCCAGGTGCTGAACCTGATCGAGCCGTTCGGCTGGCGGGAAATGGGCCGGGCCGAGCGCGTGCACCTGCTGGCCGAGGCCATGCGCCGCGCCTATCGCGACCGCGCGCTGTATCTGGGCGATCCGGATTTCGTCGATATCCCCACCGACATGCTGCTGTCCGACCACTACGCCGCCGGCCTGCGTTCTACCATCCGGATGGATCGCGCCCTGCCCTCGGCGCACCTGGCCGCGGACCCCGACCGGCTCCGGGAGTCGAACAACACCACCCATTTCTCGCTGATCGACGCCGACGGCAACATGGTCTCGGCCACGCTGACGGTCAACCTGCCCTACGGCTCGGCGTTCGCCGCCCCCGGTACCGGCGTGTTGTTGAACAACGAGATGGATGACTTTTCGGCCAAAGCGGCAGAACCCAACGCCTACGGGTTGATCGGTTTCAAGGCCAATTCGATCGAACCGGGCAAGCGCATGCTGTCGTCGATGAGCCCGACCATCATCAAGGGGGACGAACGCGTGGCCATCCTGGGCACACCGGGCGGCTCGCGCATCATCACCATGGTGATTCTGGGCGTCCTCGATTTTCTCGAGGGCAACGGGCCGGATTCCTGGGTCTCGCTGCCGCGCTTCCACCACCAGTACCTGCCCGATGAAATCTCGATCGAGCGCGAAGCGCTGACCGATGAACAAGTCGCCGCGCTCGAAGCGCTCGGACACGAGGTGAGCATACGCGAGCGCACCTGGGGCAACATGCATGCGGTCATGTGGGACCGGGTCGCCAACGTACTGTCGGCCGCGCACGACCCGCGGCTGGAATCCGGCGGAGCGGAGGTGAGAGGGGATTGAAAGGGACCGAAGGCTGATTCAGGCGTTTTAAAAGCGAGTTACACGAAGAGCACGAAGAAGGCACGAAGGGCACGAAGTTTTAAAATCGAAAGGTTTTCTTCGTGACCTTCGTGTCCCCTTCGTGCTCTTCGTGTCCTGCTTTTCGAAAGACTGGCACAAAATGCGATAATCATTGATTCCTGTGAACTCTGGCAAACCATGAATCGCCGCATTCTAGTCACCGCCGCGCTGCCCTATGCCAACGGCCCGATTCATATCGGGCACATGCTGGAGCACGCGCAAACCGATATCTGGGCCCGTTTCCAGCGTGCCCGCGGCCACGAGGTGATTTTCGCCTGGGCCGCCGACGCCCACGGCACGCCGATCATGCTCAACGCCGAAAAGCGCGGCATGACGCCGGAGCAACTGATCGAGCATTTTGGCGCCGAACACCAGCGCGATTTTCGCGACTTCGGCATTTCCTATGACAACTTCTCCAGTACCCACGCCGAGAGCAACCGGCTGCTGGTCGAGGAAATCTGGGGCAAGCTGATCGATCGCGGCTCGGTGGTCACGCGCACCATCGAACAGCTGTTCGATGCCGAGAAAGGCATGTTCCTGCCCGACCGCTTCATCCGCGGCACCTGCCCCAAGTGCGGTGCCGAGGACCAGTACGGCGATTCCTGCGAGGTCTGCAGCGCCACTTATGAACCCACCGACCTGACCGATCCACGCTCGGTGGTTTCCGGATCGGTGCCGGTAATGAAAAGCACGGAGCATTACTTCGTATCGCTCAAGCCGTTCGAACAGGGCCTGGCCGAGTGGCTGCGCTCCGGCGCGCTGCAAACCGAGGTGGCCAACAAGCTCGAAGAATGGTTCGACGAGGGTCTGCGAGACTGGGATGTGACCCGAGACGCGCCCTATTTCGGTTTCCGCATTCCCGGAACCAGCGACAAGTTCTTCTATGTGTGGCTGGATGCCCCCATCGGTTATCTGGCCAGCTTCCGCGAGGTGTGCGAGCAGCGCGGACTGGATTTCGACGCCTGGGTGCGCCCCGGCTCGGACGCCGAGATGCACCACTTCATCGGCAAGGACATCATCTACTTCCACTGCCTGTTCTGGCCGGCCATACTCGAGGGTTCCGGGTTCAAGCGCCCCACCCGGGTGCAGACGCACGGTTTCCTGACCGTCAACGGCACCAAGATGTCGAAGTCGCGCGGCACCTTCATCATGGCCCGCACCTGGCTGGACCACCTGCCGGCCGATTATCTGCGCTACTACTACGCCGCCAAGCTCGGCTCGGGGCTGGCCGACATCGACCTGAACTTCGATGACTTTACCAGCCGGGTCAATTCCGACCTGGTCGGCAAGCTGGTCAACATTGCCAGCCGCGCATCCGGCTTCATTCACAAGTTCGGCGATGGCAAGCTGGCCGCGGTGCTGCCCGACGAGGATCTGTACGCCAGCTTCATCGCCGAACACGAAGCGATCGCCGCGGATTTCGAGTCCTGCAGCTATTCCTCGGCGATCAGGCGCATCATGGCGCTGGCCGACCGGGCCAACCAGTACGTCGACGAGCACAAGCCCTGGCAGATGGCCAAACAGCCCGGTCAGGAGACCGAAATCGTGGCGGTCTGCAGCCAGGCGCTGAACCTGTTCCGCGTACTCATGACCTGGCTTTCGCCGGTCATTCCCGGAATTGCGGCCCGGGCAGGCGAGTTCCTGAACTGCGAACTGGACAACTGGCAGCAGATTGAGCGACCGCTGCTCGATCACCCAATCAATGCATTCACCCCGCTGGCCCGGCGGGTGGAAGCCAAACAAGTCGAGGCACTGATGGAAGACGCACGCGAATCACTGGCACCTGCCGAAGGCACAGAACAAAAAACGCCTGCGCTGGAACTGGAGCCGGAAATCACCATCGATGATTTCATGAAGGTCGACCTGCGGGTGGCGCGTATCGCCGAGGCCGGCCACGTCGACGGCGCCGACAAACTGCTCAGGCTGGTGCTCGATATCGGCGGCGAGACCCGCCAGGTATTCGCCGGTATCCGCTCGGCCTACGACCCGAAGGATCTCGAAGGCCGCCTGACCGTGATGGTCGCAAACCTCAAACCGCGCAAGATGCGCTTCGGCCTCTCAGAAGGCATGGTGCTGGCCGCCGGCGGCGACGACGGGGGGCCGTTTTTGCTCAGCCCGGATAGCGGGGCACAGCCGGGGATGCGGGTTCGCTGAATCGTTTCGAAAGTCGTCAAACCATGGAACCGCAGATTACGCAGATTTCCGCAGATTGAATTCATTGCAGTTCGAAGCTCGTACAGGTCGAACTCGAGCAAAAATCTGTGGACGGGGTGTTTTCGGTCCACGACTTTTCAAACAAGATCAATAATCTGCGAGAATCTGCGTAATCTGCGGTTTCACTGCTTTCTTTTCAGTTTGTTTCTATCATTATTTCTATCAGGTCAATCCGTGAAATCCGTGGACGGCCTTTCGGAGATACGGTGAACAAATGGATCTAGTCCTCATCATCGTCAGCGCGGCACTGGTCAACAATTTCGTCTTGATCCAGTTCCTGGGGCTGTGCCCGTTTCTCGGCGTTTCGAACAAGCTTGAGGGTGCGGCCGGGATGGCCATGGCGACCGCGTTCGTGTTGACCCTGGCCTCGGTGGCCAGCTACATGCTGACCGCCTGGGTGCTGGCGCCGCTTGGGCTGGAGTACCTGCGCATCGTCGCTTTTATCATCGTCATCGCCGGGCTGGTGCAGCTGACCGAACTGCTGATGCGCCATTCCGCGCCCATGCTGCACCGGGTGCTGGGCATCTACCTGCCGCTGATCACCAGCAATTGTGCGGTGCTCGGCGTGGCGCTGCTGAACGTGCGCGAACAGCATTCGCTGGTCGAATCGGCGCTGTACGGCTTCGGTGCCGCGCTCGGCTTCGGCCTGGTCCTGGTGCTGCTGGCCGCCGCGCGCGAGCGGCTGGCCATGGCCGATGTGCCCGAGAGCTTTCGCGGCGCGCCGATCGGCCTGATCACGGCCGGTCTGATGGCGCTGGCATTCATGGGATTTGCCGGGTTCGCACGACTATGACCGCGGTGATCACAGCCATGACGGCCCTGCTCGCGCTGCTGTTGACCATCGGCGTGGTGCTGTTGTTCAGCGCACGCAAGTGGAAGCCCGACGAGGGGTCGGTGATCGAGCAGATCAACGCCGTGCTGCCGCAGACCCAGTGCGGCCAGTGCGATTATCCGGGCTGCCGTCCGTACGCCGAAGCCATTGCCAATGGCGAGGCCGACATCAACCAGTGCCCGCCGGGCGGTGAGGAAGGGGTCAGGGCGCTTGCCGATCTGCTGGGCCGCGAGCCCAAGCCGCTGGATGCCTCACGCGGCGAGACCAAACCGCCCATGGTCGCGGTTATCGACGAGGACCGCTGCATCGGCTGCAAGCTTTGTATCCAGGCCTGCCCGGTGGATGCCATTGTCGGGGCGCCGAAATTGATGCATACCGTAATCGCCGACGAGTGCACCGGCTGCGAACTGTGCCTGCCGCCCTGCCCGGTGGATTGCATCGACCTGGTGCCGCGCCGGCGGCCGTTCATCTGGCCGGTGGGCGAAGACGCGCCCGCAAAGCGGGAGCATGAATATGCATGAGCTGGAAGTCGGCCGGCACCTGTATCGATTTCCGGGCGGGCTGAAGCTGCGCCACCACAAGCAGGTGGCCTGTCGCGAGCCACTGACCCGTCCGGACCTGCCGCAGGCGCTTTACCTGCCGCTTCAGCAACACCAGGGGCCTGCCGGGGAACTGCTGGTCGAAACCGGAGCGCGGGTGCTCAAGGGCCAGCCGTTGAGCCGGGCGCGCAACGACCGCGAAGTACCGGTGCATGCGCCAACCTCGGGCACCATCGCCGCCATGCAGTCGTGGCCGGTCAGTTGGCCGCCGGGCAGCGAAGCCGAATGCCTGGTGCTGGAACCCGACGGCGAGGATACCTGGTGCGAACGAAGACCACTGGCCGAATGGCGCCAGGCCGAGCCGCAAGCGCTTGTCGAACAGCTTCGCGCCGCAGGGCTGGCCGGGCTTGGCGGGGCGATGTTCCCGACCGCAGCCAAGCTGCGCGGAGAATGGCAGCAGGTGCACACGCTGATTCTCAACGGGTCGGAGTGCGAACCGTATATTTCATGCGACGAAATGCTGATGCGCGAAAGCCCCGCCGCAATCATTGAGGGCGGATTGATCCTTGCCCGGGCACTGGGCGCCTCGCAGATCGTCATCGCCATCGAGGACCAGATGGGCGCGGTCGAAAAATCATTGAACGTCGCGCTTGGATCCCATGATCCCGATGGTCTCTGCCGCGTTGTCGAAGTCACGACCATCTATCCCGAGGGCGGCGAGAAGCAGCTCATCCAGGTACTGACCGGAACTGAAGTTCCGCATGACGGCCTGCCGCAGGATCTCGGGCTGGTCTGCGTGAATGTCGGTACTGCCGCGGCCGCGCGCGACGCGGTGGTCGACGGGACGCCGCTGATCGAACGCATCGTCACCGTCAGCGGGCCCGGTATCGAACACCCGCGCAACCTGATCGCGCTGCTGGGGACTCCGGTACACCACTTGCTGGCCGCAGCCGGCGGCGCAGGCGACGATGTCGAACGGCTGGTGCTGGGCGGCCCGATGTCCGGCCTGCCGCTGGCCTCGGACCGCATCCCGGTTGCCAAGGGTTCGAACTGCATTCTGGTGCTGCGGCGCCAGGATACGCAGCGCGTGCAGCCGGTCATGCCATGCATCAACTGCGGCGAATGCGTGCGGGTTTGTCCGGCCAGCCTGTTGCCGCAGGAACTCTACAAGTACATCAAGGCCGACGATTACGACGAGGCCGAAGCGTTGAACCTGCACGATTGCATCGAGTGCGGCTGCTGCGCGCACGTATGCCCCAGCCACATCCCCCTGGTCGACTGGTACCGCCACGGCAAGGGCGTGCTGCGCGAGCGCGGCATCGAGGATGCCCGCGCACAAAAGGCGCGGCAACGCTTCGAGGCGCGCGAGCAGCGCATCAATGAAGAAAAGGAGCAGCGCCGTCGCAAGCGCGAGCAGCGCGAGCAGAAGCTGCAATCAGGCGACGGCGCCAAAGACGAGGTGCAGGCGGCCATCGAACGGGCTCGCGCCAAGTCCGGCAGGAACGAGAACAAAGGCGGCGACGGCAGGAGCGACAATTGATGAAGCTTGCGATCGCCGGCGCGCCGCACTTTCCACCCATCAATACCGTTGCCGGCGTCATGAAGCAGGTGTTGTACGCGCTGGTGCCGGGCATCGCCGCGCATCTGTGGTTCTTCGGCGTCGGCATCCTGTTCCAGATTGCGCTGACGGTGGCTTTCGCACTGGCGCTGGAAGCGGCGATGCTCAAGCTCCGGGACCGGCCGCTGAAGCCCTTCATGTCCGACTACAGTGCGGTGGTTACCGCGGTCCTGTTCGCCCTGAGCATGCCGCCGCTGGCGCCCTGGTGGGTTGCATTGACCGGGATGGTATTCGCGATTGTCGTCGCCAAGCACCTGTACGGCGGGCTGGGCTACAACCTGTTTAATCCGGCCATGGCCGGCTTTGCCGCGGTCATCATCGCATTCCCCATGGATCTTTCGCAGTGGCTGACACCGCGGCAGCTTTCTCCCGGCCTGCCGGGGCTGTGGCAGACCGCCCAGGCGATTTTCACCGGGTCGCTGCCCGACGCACTTTCCTGGGACGCGATCAGCCAGGCGACTCCGCTGGACGCGCTCAAGACCGGCGTGGCCGAGAACCGGCTGGTCACCGAAATCCGGGACGCCCCGATCTTCGGCGACTTCGGCGGGCTGGGCTGGGAGTGGATCGCCAATTTCTATGTGCTCGGCGGGCTCTGGCTGCTGTGGCGGCGTGTCATCTCCTGGCACGTGCCGGTCGCATTGCTGGCAACCGTAGCGGCGGTCACCATTCCGATGTGGCTGATGGGCCCGGACATCAATCCGTCGCCGCCGCAGCACATTTTCTCCGGCGCACTGGTGCTGGCCGCGTTCTTCATCGCCACCGACCCGGTTTCGGGTTGCACGACGATGAAAGGCCGGCTGGTCTTCGGCGCAGGCGTGGCGATTCTCACCCTGGCCATCCGCCGCTACGGCGGCTACCCCGACGGCGTCGCGTTCGCCGTACTGCTGATGAACATGGCCGCACCGTTGATCGATCGGCTGACGCGCCCCAGAACGTACGGGCATTGACGTTAAAAAACCAAAAAGCAACCGCAGATTTCGCAGATTGATGATATTCAATCGAAAAAGCAGTAACCACGAAGGGCACGAAGAACACGAAGGTAAAAATCAAAATCGGTAAAAGCGCTTTTTTAAGCTTTACTTCGTGTTCTTCGTGTCCTTCGTGGTTGATGCTTTTGTTGTTGACCCTGAAATTCCGAAACCATGATCGCGGCAGGACGCTGCTCCCACAAGGCCCCACCAGCGAACCAGCGAACCAGCGAACCAGCGAACCAGCGAACCAGCGAACCAGC
>JBBDSL010000093.1:0-26041 GCA_040904965.1 Wenzhouxiangellaceae bacterium | reverse complement strand
GAAACGTAACCCAAGTGTTCGAGGTTGGACAGGTCAATCCATAATGTCTACGAAAACTGGACCGGCTACAACCCGCGTAGATCGGCTACGACCCGCGTAGGGTGTGTTGAGCGCAGCGAAACGCACCGCAACCAATCCTCGTCGGCATCACTTGCCCGGCTGATCCCCCCACAGCAGCTTGTGCAGTTGAACCTGCAGACGGGCTTCGAGGCTGGATTCGAGCAGCCAGGCGGCCAGGGTCTCCGGGGCCAGGCTTTCCCATACAGGGGACAGCAGCACGTCCCAACGGGTGAGATCTCGCGTTCGAATCTGCTCGACCGCCCAGTCGAAGTCGCCGCGGTCGGCGAGCACGAACTTGATTTGGTCGTGCGGCTGGAGATGGTCGAGGTTGGCCCATAGGTTGCGCTCGGCCTCGCCCGAACCGGGCGCCTTGAGATCCAGCACCTTGACCACGCGCGGGTCGACATCGGCCACCGGCAATGCGCCGCTGGTTTCCAGCGAAACCCGGTGGCCCGCATCGCAAAGGCGTGTCAGCAGGTCCAGGCAGCGCTTCTGCGCCAGCGGCTCGCCGCCGGTCACGCAGACGTGTCTGGTGCCCAGTTCGCCGATGCGCTGAACAATCGCGTCGACCTCCATCCACTCGCCGCCCTGGAATGCATAGGCGGTATCGCACCAAACGCAACGCAGTGGACAACCGGTCAGGCGAACGAACGTTGTCGGCCAACCCACCGAATCCGACTCGCCCTGCAGCGACCGGAATATCTCGGTGATTTTCAGTGCGGTTTCGGAGCGATGGATTTTATGGTCGGCCATGGTGGGAGGTGTAGCAATGGATGCTCGTTTATTGCGGTCAAGCGGAACCGCAGATTACGCAGATGTACGCAGATTAATGAAAGACCGCTAAACCCGGCTTATTCACCACCCTCCTGCTGCGACGGACGGATGGTGAATAAGCCAGGCTAAATGTTCGGCCAGCCAATAATCTGCGAGAATCTGCGTAATCTGCGGTTACATTTTCTGCGACCAGGCCGAGCCGGATTCAGAGATTGCCTTCCAGCCTCATCGTCCGCAGCCGGTTCTCGGCCAGGCGCGAGTAGTTGGTGCCCGGAAAGTCGGATATGACCTGTTCCAGGGCGGCCCGGGCGCGGTCCCAATTGCCCAGTTCGTAGTGACTGAATCCGATCTTGAGCAATGCATCGGCCTTCTTGCCGCTGTCCGGATAGGTCGACTGCAGGCGTTCGAACTGGGCCAGCGCGGTTTTGAAATCACGCGTGACGTAGTACACCTCGCCCAGCCAGTACAGCGCGTTGGGGGCATAGCTGGATTCGGGATGGTCGCGCAGGAAAGCGTCGAAGCCTTCGGCCGCATCGGCATAGCGGGTTTCGCGCAGCGCCCTGAACGCCTGGTCGTAGGCCTGCTGCTCGGCCTGCGTCGGCTCGCGCAACTGGCGCTCTTCGCCGCTGCCCGGATCGGCCAGGGTCACGACTTCGGGCTGCTCGGTTTGAGGTGCGCGCACTTCAGGCAACTCCATCTGCCGCGTATCGGGCGGTTCGGCCGCCTCGGGCCGGTTGGTCGGCGTCCCGCCCGAAGCCATTTGATCCCGGCTGCCTGCGCGATTGTCTTCCGGGCTGTCTTGACGACTGCCCGGACCATTGTCGCGCGAACCCGGTACCGGAGCCTGATTCAGCCCGGCCCCACCACTGCGCAGTTCCCCCAGACGGCGGTCGAGATCCAGATACTGGTCGCGCTGGCGCCGTTTCAAGTTCTCGATCTCCTGGGCCTGGGCTTCGACCAGGCCACGCAGTTCGCGCACTTCCTCGCGCATCTGCTGGAGTTCCAGAATCATCCGGGAAGCCATGCCGTTGTCGTCCTGGCCCGCGCCCGGCGGGGCGCCCGCGGCGATTGCCGCGACTATCAGGAAACAACAGGCCAGCGCGCCCCGAAGGGTGCGCCCGGATCGCGGTCTCGATACTTGCAACATCGGTATCACCGTGCGGTGTAGACAATCTCCACGCGCCGGTTGCGCTCCCAGCACGATTCGCTGGACTGGCGGCATACCGGGCGTTCCTCACCATAGCTGACCACTTCGATCTGCCGGGACGATGCGCCTTCGGCCAGCATCAGGTCAAGCACCGAGTTGCCCCGGCGTTCGCCCAGACCGAGGTTGTACTCGCGCGAACCGCGCTCGTCGGCGTGACCTTCCAGCAGCATGCGTGCGCTGGAATTGGCTCGCAGGTAAGCCGCGTGGGCGCGCACGATGGGCACGTATTCGGGACGCACGTCGGAGCGATCGAACTCGAAATAGATTTCACGCTGGCTCAGCGTGCTGTCCGGGTTGTCCAGGTTGCGCGAATCGGCGAAATCAGCCGGGTCAACACGATCAACATCAACCGGGTCGGATGGTTCGGTCGGCTGCGGTTCGGGTGCCGGTTCCGGGGGTACTTCTCGGGTATCGGACGCGCATGCGCCCAGCAAAAGCGCCAGTGCCGCGACCAGAAAAATTTTAGAAACGAAGTTCATGCTGCCTCCAGGAAATGCCGTGATTGGGGTTATTGTTCGATTTTGCCGGATTGATTCAAGTGCTTTCCTATTGGATCAGCGGCGACCAGGCTGGTTCGCGTACATCGCCGTCGCTGAGCACCAGTCTCTGTCTGAAACTCCCATCGACCGAAACTGCCGCCAGCACACCCCGCTCGCCTTCCCGTGCCGCATACAAAATCATTCGACCGTTCGGTGCAAAGCTCGGGGACTCATCCATCCGTCCCGGTGATAATACACGCAAACGCTCCGATTCGCGATCCAGAACCGCGATCCGGAAGTTTGCATCGCCGCCGTGGACCATGGCCAGCAGGCCCGAATGCGGATCTACCGACGCCTTCGAATTGTAATCTCCCTCGTGGGTGATGCGTTCGATATTGGTGCCGTCACGCCGCACGCGATAAATCTGGGGGCGCCCGGCCCGATCCGAAGTAAAAAACACGTGACGGCCGTCACGCGACCAGGCCGGTTCGGTATCGATGGCCCAATGGTTGGTCAACTGCTCCATGCGCCCGGTTTCCAGCGTGCGCACCCAGATCTCCGAGTTGCCGCTGCGCGACAGGCTCATCGCCAGCAAACGGCCATCCGGCGAGAACGCAGGCGCGCCGTTGATGCCGCGGCCCTCGGCAATGATCTCGCGCTGCCCGCTGAAGATATCCTGGATGATGACGTTCGAACGCCCGGTGGCAAACGACACGTAGGCCAGCCGGCGGCCCTCGGGGCCCCAGTTTGGCGACATGATGGGTTGGCGATGGCGCACGATAGTCTGCGGGTTGTGTCCGTCGGAATCGGCCACGATCAACTCGAACTGCTCGTCGTCGGTGCCGGGCTGGAGCACCTGGACGTAGGCCATGCGGCTGGCGAATGCGCCCGGCGCGCCGGTCAGTTCCTCGTAAATGTCATCGGCAATCTGGTGCGCGCGCAGCCGGAACGCCCCGGGCCCGGCGGCAATCGCGCGCGAGAACAGCGTGCGTCCCGAGTGCACCGCGACCAGGTGATATTCAATTTCCCCGGACATGCCGTCGCCGCCCGGAATCCAGCGGCCCATGGCGACGTAGTCGACCTTGAGCAGCCGCCAGGTGCCGAACCGGGTTTCCGGCGGGCGCGTCGGCCGGTCCACCATATCGCCAACCGGCAGCGGATCGAACAGGCCGCTTCGGCGCAGGTCGTCGGCAATCACCTCGTGCAGCGGCGTCTCGGGCTGCAATTCGGCAGTGCCGAAATCGAACGGCACCACCGCGACCGGCAAGGCGCCCTCGACACCGTCGACGATTTCGATACGCAACTGCGCAGAAACCGCCAGCGGCAGCACGCAAATGACAAGCAGAAGAAGGCTTTTAATTGCCGTCATAGCTGAATTCGAATACGATTTCTCTCGCAAAAACATCTTCATAACCTCTATAGGGTAATTCGGCAGTTCGTTCCACGGCGGCCAGAATCGAGCGTCGGGTCGCTTCGTCGGCATTGCAGGGCGACACAATTGCCTGGTCGACGATGTAGCCACCCGTACTCTGAATCACAAGTACATCACAGCGCACCCCAGGGTCGGTAATCGACGGTCTTATCCAGTTGCGAGTAATCTCTTCGGCAATTGTTGCAATATATTCGTCCAGCAGGTCGCCCCTACGTTCTTCGGCCGCGGCCTGCTCGCGCGCCAGCCGCAGGCGTTCGGCCTCGGCCTCGGCGCGCTGGCGCGCTTCTTCCTGCACACGCTGCTCGGCAAGCTCGGCCAGCCGGCGCTCCTGTTCCTCGCGTTCGCGCTGGGCCTGCTCGCGCTGGCGGCGCAGTTCTTCCAGTTCGCGCAAGCGGGCCTGCTCGGCTTCGCGCCGTTCGTCATCGAGCTGACGTTGCTGCTGTTCCTGTTGCCGCTGCTGTTCGGCCCTGCGCGCCTGCTCGGCCTCACGTTCGAGCTGTTGCCGGCGCTGGCGTTCAAGCGCGGCCTGGCGTTCTTCTTCGGCGCGTTCCTGCTCGCGCTCGCGTTGAAGCGCCTGCTGACGTTCGGCTTCCTCGCGCCGGGCCTGTTCCAACCGGCGCTCGGCCGCCGCGGCCTGGGCCTCGGCGATCTCTTCGCGGCGTCCGGCTTCGACAAAAGGCGCGGCATCGACCAGGGTAAAACTGGGCGTGATTTCCGGGCGATGCGGCTGCCAGCTCAGGCTACCCAGCCACAACAGGCCCAACGCGGCCACGTGCACGGCCAGTGCCAGCAGCAGCGCGCGCACGGTGTCGCGGATCGCCGACTCGCGCCGAACCACGCTTGGCGAAGCCTGGGCCTTCACTGCTCCGGCGGATCGCCCATGAAGCCGATTGAGGCCACACCGGCCTGCTGCAACAGCACCATGGTGTTGTAGATATGGCGATACGGCACCTGCTGGTCGCCGCCGACCAGCACCTGGATTTCCGGGTTGCGCCCGACCAGCACGCTTATCTGCTCGACCAGTGTCTGGCCGTCGACCAGTTCGGGCGCGTCACCGGTATTCAGGTACAGATCGCCATTGCTGTCCACGGTGACCACCAACGGATCGCTGATATCGCCCAGCGATTCGGCGCTGCCCCGGGGCAGCTCGACTTCCACGCCCAGGTTGAGCATCGGCGCGGTAATCATGAAGATGATCAACAGCACCAGCATGACATCGATATACGGCACCACGTTGATTTCGGCCATGGCGCGGCGGCGTCGCTGGATGGGGGCATCGGTCTGCATGGCTCAGGAATCCTGCAGCTTGCGGGCCTGGCGGAACAGGATGCCGGCGAACTCTTCCTTGAAATTATCCATACGCACTTCCAGCCGGTAGACCTGGTTGGAGTAGCGGTTGTAGGCGATCACCGCCGGAATCGCGGCCACCAGGCCCATGGCCGTGGCGATCAGCGCCTCGGCAATGCCCGGGGCCACCATGGCAATCGTGGCCTGCTGCACGCCGGCCAGGGCGAAAAACGCATGCATGATGCCCCACACGGTGCCGAACAGGCCCACGTACGGGCTGGTGGAGCCGACCGTGGCAAGGAAATTCAGGCCCGACTCCAGCCGGTCGATCTCGCGCGTAAGCGCCACCCGCATCGCCCGCTGCGCACCGCTGGCCAAAGTATCTGCGGCAATCCGCTGCTCTTCGCGCAGTCTGGAGAACTCCCGGTACCCGGCCTCGAAAATGATCTCCTGGCCCTCGCGCACCTTGTGTTCGGAGGTGATCCGGTCATACAACTGCCCCAGGTCGGCGCCCGACCAGAAACGCTCCTCGAACTGCTTGGCGCGCTTCTCCAGCCGAGCCAGCACGGTACGCTTGGAAAATATGATGACCCACGAGGCGATCGAAGCCAGCACCAGCACCACCATCACCAATTGAACGACAAGCGTGGCCTCGGAGATCAGGCTCCAGATGTTCATGTCTGTATTCATGTAATTTCCGGGAATTTACTGGAATTGTTTGTATTCTAGATGTTTTTCCGAATCAGGAATGGGCGCATTCGAGCAGTCTTTCCTGGATTTGTAGCGGCATTCTTGCCGGTGCGAAGCGTTCTGCGTCGAGGCAGGCGGCACGCACACTGGCCTCGATCAGCAGTTCGTCGCCGCGCCGGATCTGCTGGTCAAAATCGATCCTGGCGCGACCCACGGCTTGGACGCGAACCGAGACGGCAAGTTCATCTTCCAGCCGGGCCGGCTTGCGGAAGTCGATTTCCATGCGCGTGACCGCAAACACCAAACCGTGCTCGCGCCGCAGATCGGTCTGCGAAACGCCCAGGCCGGCCAGCCAGTCCGAGCGCGCGCGTTCGAGAAACTGCAGGTAGCGGGCGTGATACACCACCCCCCCGGCGTCGGTGTCTTCCCAATAGACGCGGTAGCGCAGGCTCTCCGTCACGATTCCTGCTTCTCTATTCCCAGCCAGGCAGCCGGAATGGTGGACTTTTTGATCAACGGAAAAAAGCCGTCGTCGGGAAATAGCTGAAGGTCCAGCCTGTAGGGAATTTCGCGTTGATCCAGTTCTTCGAGTTCGGACGGGTCAACCGATTCCCCTTGCGATTTCCAGGTTTTCGACGCCCATTCGTCCTGGTCGCGGTGGCCCAGGAAAGAGACGCCGATTTGAAAAGTGTTTTCCCCTTCCCCGTCACTCTGCTCGGCGTTTTCCAGCACACCGGGCAGTTCGGCCTGCATCTGCTGGAAAGACTCGAGATCGGTTTCTCTGATCCGGTACACCCGCCAACGCTGACCGTCAGGGGCAGCATTGAGCTTCTGCAACTCGACCCTGGAGACGTCTTCGAGCACGAACGCCCAGTCGTGGCTGGCAGCACCAGCAATCCGGACGTCGACGGTCAGCGCACCCCAGTCGAAACGCTCGCGATCAAGTACCCAGTTCTCGCTCATGGCCGCCACGCGCACGTGGGTCGGATCGGTCTCGTACAAGGCCTCAGGGCCCATCCGGTACATCTTCCACATCGTGCCCAGCGGGATCGAGCCGCATCCACCCAGTACCAGCGCCAACAGTGCAATGACCGTAATTCGTGTCTTCATCATTCAGGAATCCTCTCCATCGTTGAACAAATCCGGCGGCGCCCCGGGCTTCGCCGGCGCCTTGAGCCCCAGGTGTTGCCAGGTGCGCGTGGTGGCCATGCGACCGCGGGCGGTGCGCACCAGAAAACCCTGCTGAATGAGGAACGGCTCGATCACGTCCTCAATGGTGCCGCGTTCTTCGGAAAGCGCCGCGGCCAGACTCTCCACACCCACCGGGCCGCCATCGAAGTGCTCGATCAGAACGGTCAACAGGCGGCGATCCAGTTGATCGAAGCCCTCGGCATCGACCTGCATCATTTCCAGCGCCTGGCGTGCGACATCGGCGTTGATTTCGCCGTCGGCGCGCACCTGGGCAAAATCACGCACCCGCCGCAGCAGCCGGTTGGCGATCCGCGGCGTGCCGCGTGCCCGTCGCGCAATCTCGGCCGCGCCGTTTGCATCGCACTTGATCTCGAGAATGCCCGCCGAGCGCGTCACGATCTTCGCCAGGTCTTCCACAGCATAGAACTCCAGCCGCTCGACAATGCCGAAGCGGTCGCGCAGCGGCGAAGTCAGCAATCCGGCGCGGGTGGTGGCACCGACCAGCGTAAAGCGCGGCAGATCGAGCTGGATCGAACGCGCCGCCGGACCCTCGCCGATGATGATGTCGATCCGGTAATCTTCCATGGCCGGATACAGCACTTCCTCGACTACAGGCGACAGACGATGTATTTCGTCGACGAACAACACGTCGCCGGGTTCCAGGTTGGTCAGGATTGCGGCCAGGTCGCCGGCGCGCTCCAGCACCGGCCCCGAGGTCTGGCGCAGATGCGTACCCATCTCGGCGGCGATCACATTGGCCAGCGTGGTCTTGCCCAGCCCCGGCGGGCCGAAGATCAGCACGTGGTCCAAGGCTTCGGATCGCCCCCGGGCCGATTCCAGGTAAATCCCCAGCCGGTCCTTCATGGTCTGTTGGCCGATGTACTCGTTCAGCCGCGCCGGACGCAGAGAGGCCTCGAAGCGCACCTCCTCGTCGGCCGGGCGGGCCGAAATCAGGCGGGAATCGTCATCGACCATGTCACTGTCAGTCATTTACGGGGCTCGGACGCCGGGCGCTTCGATCAACCATGAATGGTAGCGGAAATCGCCCGGCAGAACGCACACCGAAGTCCGTTGCTGCTCCCCGACCCGCCGGAGCAAGGAACGCATCAACAAGCCGGCTCGTCAATCGGTGGCAGCCTTTCAGATTCTAAAGAGGGGCGACTACCGCGTTGTGTCTGCCGCGATCTGATATTTCCTTGCGTCTCCGGGAGACGACACAATCAATACTATATAAATCAATGAGTTACGTAATTTTAACCTTTTACTGTTGCTATTGGGCGTCAGCCAGGGGGGATCAAGCCACTGTCACACGGGCGCAGCAACCGCATGAGCGTGATGCATCCGATTCTTGCATCCGATGTTTGTGATCTGATCGCCGACCCGCCCGGTTGGCACGATACCTGAATGGCTCAGGTGGCGCTTCCGACAGTCGTTAACCCCATCTTAAATTACGAGGTAGTGATGATGAAAAAGAAATCCAGAGCCCAATACGCCCTTATTGCGCTTGCCTTCTCCGCGATCGCTGTGGCTTTTGCCGGCAGCGGTCTCGCCCAGCAAGCGGGCAACCAACCCGCCGACGCCAACACGGACTTCTTCCCGTTTCCCCCACCAGGACAGGTCGACAGAGTCGTCGTATCCAGCTCCGACCCGGCGGTACTGGAAGCACAATTCAACGCCGACGGCTTGACGAATGAACCGGTGGAACTGCTCAGCACTGCCCTGTTCCAACGGTCCAGACGCGACAACGATCTGGTCATCCGGGTCAACGGTGAGTGCGCGGCACTGATCGACTCGGGCGAAGATGACGGTGAAGAAGCGCAACCGATGGACGACGAGCTTGTAACGGTGGTCAATACTTCCACGGCAGTGAACTCCGTCGCGGTAACGACCTGGGTCGAACTCGACGGCGTACCGGTTCCGGTGGATACGAATTTCGGCGACGACGGCAACGTCGTGTTTTGTCAATCGAAAAATACAGCCGACCTGGCTGCGCTTGATCCGGATTCGATTATCGACGCGCTTGAACAATCCCGTAACAGCAATGGCTTCACGTGGACACTACCCGACGTTGCGCGGGGTTTCCATGAAGTGGTTGTGAAAGCCCGGCTTGATCCGGTCGTGCCGGAAGGCGCCGAGGAAGCCGAAGTCATCGGATTTTTCGGCAAGCGGATCATGACCGTGGATTTTGACAGAATCTCGTTCGAGTAGAACCTGACCAGCGACTGTCGGAAGATGCTTCGGGCCGGCTGAATCAGTCGGCCCGCTCTATTGCGAAACAAGAAAATCGAGAACTCCGCTCAGCGCTGCATCCGGTTTTTCAGCGCCTGGCGGATCATGGCCTCGGCGCTCAGCGTGTCGTCGCCCACGCCATTGACCATCTTCAGCGCCTCGGCCGGCGAGTAGCCCAGCGCGACCAGGCCGGCGCGTGCCTCGGATGCGGCCGAGTTCGCGCCAGCAGCGCCGGGGCCGGCGCCGGAACCGGTCTGCAGGTCCAGTCCGTCCAGCCGGCTCTTCATTTCCAGGATCAACCGTTCGGCGGTCTTTTTGCCGATGCCGGGCAGGCGGGTCAGCGCCTGGCTGTCGCCGGATTCGACCATCAGCGCGAAATCGGCCGCCGAAACGCTGGACAGAATCCCCAAGGCGACCTTGGGCCCCACTCCCGAGATCTTCAGCAGACTGCGGAACAGTTCCCGGTCGGAGGCGCTGACGAAACCGAACAGCAGGTGAGCGTCCTCGCGCACCACCTGGTGGATCAGCAGCGTGCATGGCTGGCCAGTTTCGGGCAGCTTGTCGAACACGCTCAGCGGCGCCTCGACCTCGTAGCCGACGCCGGCGACATCCACCAGCAGGTGTGGCGGGCGGCGTTCCAGCAGTGTTCCCGCAAGCCTTGCGATCACCGAAGCACCACCCCTTGCGGCAGACGTCTTGCCGTACGTGCCGAGTGCAGGTGGCAGAGCGCGACGGCCAGCGCGTCGGCGGCGTCGGCGCCAAAATTTTCACTGGACTTGAGCAGTACGCGTACCATGTGCTGTACCTGTTGCTTGTCGGCCCCGCCGCGCCCGACGACGGCCTGCTTGATCAGCCGCGGCGCATATTCGTGGACCACCAGCCCGGCGTTAACCGCGGCGCAGATCGCCGCGCCCCGGGCCTGACCGAGCTTGATCGCCGCCTGCGGGTTGCGGTTCATGAACACGGTCTCGATGGCAACCACTTCGGGCCGGAACTCGGCAATAACGCCGGCAACCCCGGTGAAGATCGCTGCCAGCCGTTCGGGCATTTCGCCGCCGCCCAGGTTGAGCTGGCGGGCCTCGATGAGTTTCTCGCCGTCGATGATGCCGACGCCGGTAATGCGCGAGCCCGGGTCGAGGCCAAGAATGCGCATCAGGCCGTCACTCGTAGGCCTCGGCCGGGATATCGGCGTTGTGCCAGACATTCTGGGTATCGTCGATGTCTTCCAGCACATCGAGAAACTTCAGCAGCTTCTCGCCGGCTTCCACGTCCTGCTCCACCAGTGTTGCCGGCCGCATCGTGACTTCGGCCTCCTCGGGCTCCAGGCCGGCTTCGCGCATGATGCCCAGTACGCCGGAAAACTGCTCCGGGGTTGTCAGCACCTCAACCGAGCCGTCCTCGTCGCTCTCGATATCCTCGGCGCCGGCTTCCAGCGCCGCCTCCATGACCCTGTCCTCGCCGGTGCCCGGGGCGAAAGTGATTACGCCCTTTTTTTCAAACATGTAGGCCACCGAACCTTCCGTGCCCAAATTTCCGCCGTGCTTTGAAAAGGCGTGGCGCACGGCCGCGACCGTACGGTTGCGGTTGTCGGTGACGGTCTCGACCATCACCGCAACGCCGCCCGGGGCATAGCCTTCGTAGGTAATTTCCTCGTAGTCGACCCCTTCGAGCTCGCCGGTGGCCTTCTTGATGGCGCGCTCGATATTGTCCTTGGGCACATTGGCCGCATTCGCCTTGTCCCAGGCCAGGCGCAACCGGGGGTTGGCCTCCGGATCGCCGCCGCCTTCACGCGCCGCGACCGTGATTTCACGCACTAGGCGGGTAAAGATCTTGCCGCGCTTGGCGTCCTGGGCCTTTTTTCTGTGCTGGATATTGGCCCATTTGCTGTGTCCTGCCATGTTTGAGATTCTCGTGCGAGTTCGTTAAACCCGTTATTCTACCCGAATCCGCATATTTCTCCACCAGCCGTGGCGCGGCGTGGCATTCAGTCGGGTTATGCTACCATCGTTAAAAATAATGAACCAAAAAGATCGGGAATGAACCTCAAAAGCATTGCCCTAGTATCGCTGCTTGTAATTTCCATTGGTTCGATAGCCGCACTGCTGTACGCCCCATCAACGCCTTCCGATCCGGTCATAAATAAAGCACGCGATGTAGCGCTGCACCCGGAACCCGAAACGTTGTCCACATCCCCGGCACAAGCAGATTCAGGCACGGCATCCATACCACCACCAACCAAGGAGTACGATGGCTCTCCACCCCAGTTCATTATCGATGCGATCCGCCCCTATGTAAGGGAGTTCGAGTTATCGGATATCTATTGTGTCATCGAAATCGGCAAAGATACTTGTCGCTTGACACTGACCTGGGAAGTTGCCGCTGAATACCGTCCGGGAAGGATTCTTGTTTATAACAACGCCGACGAGCTCATGGGTTCCGGATGGAGTGGATCATTACCGCTGAAACTTCGGCCCGGAGAGCACACCTACATTCTTTCCTATCTGAATGAAAAGGGACAAAACCACCTGGCATCCAGCATTGACACGGTTGCCGCCAACGCCTCCGGAGACATACTGGGACCTGATCAGTGCGAAATCAGCTCAGCGGAAGACGATACGTGCCAGATGGATATTCAGCTCGCCGGGTTTGCATCCCGCGTAATCCTTTACAATTTTGATCATAGCGAAATCCTTTTCGAGCTTGATGCAGAAGGGTTGTTCAGGACAACATACCGGCTTGATAGCCCGACCCAAGGAATTCAGATTGGATTATTTTCGAACAACGTTTCAAATGAAAATCTTCTGGCGCAGAAGTCAATTACGGTTCAACCGGCCGAATAGATATTTCATTATTTTCCGGGAAGCCCGGCACGGAATAAGTTGTATATGAAACGATGGGGTTAGTCCCTGCCACGCCTCCCTACACCAGCCCTTTCCCCGGGTGCGCTGCGTCTACCCAGGCTACTCGGGTTCACGATTTACGCAGGTCTCAACGACGGCAAAATCGTTGATATGCCATCTCCAGGCCCACCTGATTAAAATGTTTCCAAAACATAATGTGAGCGCAATAAGTTAGATGTGCTTAGCGGGCAATATGTAGAGTTCCTTTTGAACTTCGATCAGGTTCAAAGTCAAAACTATCCAGAGACGCAGAAAATCCTGATGAAAGTGATGAGGCGAGGTTGCTATAGTCGACCATCTTATATTCGGCCGAAGAATGCATCCTAACGACGTCTATCCCGTTAACTTCCCGGACCTGATACGCCCTTAATAAGCGTAGCCCTTCAAATAAATGTTGTTTCCGAGTTGATTGTATGAATATCAGATATTTTCCCGTCTGCGAAATTCGAGCAGAGTGGGATAGCGATTGAGACTCTCCAAACCTATGAAAAATTGCTTTGTACCCAGCGAGATCCGATGAACTGGCTGCGTAAGGCCAGTTGCCGCCTTCGTCACTCAGCTTAGCTGGAAGAACAAGATCGCCCCCGTAGGAAACAAACGAGATGGAATCGGGAACCGAGCCCGTGGATGACAGAATTACGTCTTCAACTTCCACAAAGTACTGCGTAAGAATCCAGGGGCCAGGTACTACTCTATCCGCAACTCGACGTATATTGCTGATCGCCTTCACGTTCCCAAGAATGACCATTTCGGACTTGCTTACCAATGACGAGACTTCAATAAGGTCAAAGCCAAGGTCAATTGGTTCCGGATCTATTGGCTCTCCCAGTTCAGGATCTTCTTTGTCCTGTGCATTTGCCGAAACGTAGCCAATAACTAGCAATAATGCGAAAAAAATGGTTTTAATAGCCATTGACAATCCATATCAGGTTTGTGTTGAGGGTCGAGAAGCAGGTCCGGCTCGCGCGGCGACACAGAAACGATATTGCGATGGAGCCATAATAGCAAGCATTATTGTGCAGTCCGAAGAGGAAAAGTTGAAATCGTTTTTACCGCCATAAGGTTCTCTTCTGAGACATCGTCCGAAAACAATCCAATTCGAATTCCACCAATCGGAACATCAAGATGGAATTTTGTTCTGAACGGACCTTTTGCATCAAACTTGAATAAGCTTGTTTCGTTATCCAGATCATATAGAATCACATGCTCCGCGAATCCGAGAAGATAGATATCCATCCTGCATATATCGACAGACAGTGGTTCGATTTCGCATTGATCAAACCCGAATATGTCGCCTGATATCTCAGCGGCAACAGCATCAATAGAAGCCAATGAGCGATCGTGGCCATAAGCATTCACGTAAAAAAGGTCAAATACATTGCTCCCCCGAGAAAGTTCTACTGCAACCGAGCCATTCGCCCCGGAACCTATGACATCTCCGGCGGAATCAGAAACAACGGTCTCACCGGCACGACTACCACCCGTAACGGTCCAGGATATTATCGAAGTACAAGCATCATTACCGATTTCAATGAAACAAGGATTCTCCGAAACGACGAATTCCGTTACTACCGGACCAAACATATTAATTGCAGCCGCGCTAAGAAGTTTCAGCAGAGGTACAGTTGCCCCACCTGGCTTTGCTTCGCCGGAAAGATGAAGATCCCTTCTGCTTGATTTATTGGCAGGTTCGAAAGTATCCAGAGCTTCAGATAGCGCATGAAGCTCTGATACGAAATCGTCATAGTCGATCATTATGGTTTTGGTCCGAGATCGAGATACGGCGTTAACGATATCGGCTCCATTAACATTCTTAACGTCATACGCTGCCGCCAAGCGGAGCCCTTCAAATAAATGTGGTTGCCGGGTTGTCTGTATAAATATCAGATATTTCCCAGTCTGCGCTATCCCCGCAGAGTGCGTTAACGATTCGGACCCGCCAAATTTTCGGATAATCATTTCGTACCCATCTGATTTCGAAAGACTGGGTTCAATTATCCCAGTCTCAAATCCGGGAATTTCCAATATAAGATCGCCGCCATAGGAAACAAACGAGATGGAATCGGGAATCGAATCCGCAGATGACAGAATTACGTCTTCAACTTCCACAAAGTACTGTTTAAGGATCCAGGGGCCGGGTACTACCCTATCCGCAACTCGACGTATACTGCTGATTGCTTTCACGTCTCCAAGAATAACTATTTCCGATATACGCACAAGCGACTTGAGTAAAGCGCTATCAATAGCAGTATCGTCCGGATCAGCAAAGCGCGCGGGCTCGAACGGCTCATTCGCTGTAGCACAACCAAGAACGAATATTAGTCCGAGCGCGGGAATCTTGATATTCATTTACCGATCATTTCAGTTGGTTTTTCGCCATCCCTGATGTTTGGCTGTGACAAAAGGACGCCAACGGCTTCGTGCCTCACCACGCGCATCAGGCATTCAATGACGCACCAGATCATACCGCGGTGGTGGTGCATGTCAAGGACAAGCGTGTGATTGATTTGGTTGACTTCACGATGGTGTTATGAGGTGCCAGCTCCGTATCCGCCTTTTTGGACTTCACAGTCCGATAGTATTCCGGTTTAACTTTGATTGTCAACTTTCTTACGGACGGAACTGCTACAGGAGATTCGGAAAATGCGAATTTGAAGATGCGCACGTGGGCTGGCAGGCCCGGCGCCTGGCGCAAGAAGATGGCGCGCAACTACCGGGAGTCTGTAGTGGACGTTTCGGCGCCACATTGAGCGATTCGAGGACGAGGGTTCGGCGGAGCTGACTGGCAAACGGCTTCCCCGGGTCTCGCGCCGCCGACTCCACCAGTTCTATCGCGACCGTCTCGACGTCTGTTCAGCTTCCGATCAGGTTTAGGCCGTACAATCGGTTTCCTCAGACATCGCGATGGAGACGATTGGCATGATTTTTTACAAGTCCACCACAGCACTATTCCTGGCCGGCGCACTGGCTAGCGCACAAGCACAGACCGGGGAAATCAATCTTCTGACCGATCTGGGCACGCCCTTCCCGCCCGGCTGTCTGTCGATCAATCTGCCAGATCAGCCGCGTTCCGACAACAGCCTGCTGGTTGACACCACGATTTCGGCACCTACGCTCAACAGCGACGTTCGCGACGGGAGTGTAGAGCTGCAGATCTGGCGGGTGGCCTGCGACGACGAAGGTTTCTCGGTCGTACTGGTGCGCATGCGCGATGTCGGCGGCATCAACCCGATCGTGGTGCCGCAGGTATTCGCCGACTCCGGCGACGTGGATGTTCCGGGCCACAAGGCTCAACTGCTTCAGTTGCCCGGCTCGGGCGATGTCGGTGCTTCCGGCGACATCATCACTACTGCCGGCACCACCTGGATGCTGGGCGTGGATCCTTTTCCGCTGAATCCCGACGATACGACGGATTTTGTCCCTGATGACTACAACAGCCCATTCACCGTCGAGTTCAATTGGGGCAGCTATTCAATCGCCCAGCCCGAGGAATCAGTGTTTCTGCTCGACGGATTCGACCCGGCGCTGGACCCACCGCAGTTTGAACAACCGGTGCTCAACGGCCGCTACTCCGGGCAGTGGGTGCTGGAAGGCGCTCCGCGCCAGGGCCTGTTTCTGACAGTCGGGGAACAGGTCGACAGCAACTTCGTATTCGCAATCTTCTTCACCTACCTCAACGGTGAACCGTTCTGGATGACAGGTAACACGGCTCCTGCACTGGCCGAGCCCGGGCCGGTCAGCATCCCGATGTTCACACTGGAAAACGGCGCGTTCATTACCGATCCCAATCAGCCGCCCGCAGATCAGGTATTGGGCACCGATGTCGGCAGTATCGAGATCGAGGTGATCGATTGCAACCGGCTGCGCGTGAATTACGACTTCTCGCCGATTGGTCAGGGAACAGGTTCCATGGTGCTCGATCGAATCGCCCGGGTCGCGGGCTACGACTGCAACCCCTGGCAATAAGCAGCGTTGGAAACGAACCGCAGATGGACGCGGATTAAAAAGCATGTAACCACGAAGGGCACGAAGAACACGAAGAGATGATCGACCCAACCACGTCTCTGGTTCTCGTCATCAGTACAACAAACTGGTTAATCGATCTGGCTTCTCGTTCCGGTTTTCTTCGCGTACTTCCTGTCCTTCGTGGTTCACGCTTTTGCATTTCAAACGACTTTCATCTGCGTCTATCTGCGTTCGTCTGCGGTTCGATTCCAGCGCCGGCGATTGCAATGAACCGGGCCCGCACACGGTCCATAGGCGTTGTATCCCCCTTCCCCGACGACCCCTGACGGAGTTCCTGCGCCAATGAACAAGACATCGATTCGCATCGCCCTCGTGGCGCTGGTCGCGGCGCTGATCGGCGCTTATTTCTGGTTCGATCTGGGCCAGTACTTCAGCCTGGAAGAACTCAGGCAGCGCCGCGACCAGCTGCTGGCGTTCACCGGGGAACATTTCTGGGGCATGCTGGCCGCCTACATGGCGGTCTATATTGTCATGGCGGCCCTGTCGCTTCCCGGGGCCGCCATTCTTACCCTGGCCGGCGGCGCGCTGTTCGGGCTGGCCGCGGGATCGATTGCTGTGTCGTTCGCCTCCAGCATCGGCGCCACGCTGGTTTTCCTGGCCGCCCGCTTCCTGTTCCGCGACACCATCCAGAAGAAGTTCAAGAAGCGCCTGCGCGCGATCAACGAAGGGGTGGAGAAGGACGGCGCGTTCTACCTGCTGGCACTGCGGCTGGTGCCGGTGTTCCCGTTCTGGGTCATCAACCTGGTCATGGCACTGACCCCGATCCGCACCTGGACCTATTACTGGGTCAGTCAGGTCGGCATGCTGCCGGCGACCATCGTCTACGTCAACGCCGGCACCCAGTTGAGCCAGATCGAGTCGACCGGCGACATTCTCTCGCCCGGGCTGATCGGCGCTTTCGTACTGCTGGGCCTGCTGCCGCTGATCCTGCGCTTCGTGCTTCGCCTGCTCAAGAACCGCAAAGTGTATGCAGGGCACTCGAAACCGAAATCCTTCGACTACAACGTGATTGTGCTGGGCGCCGGTTCGGCCGGCCTGGTTTCGGCCTATATCGGCTCGACCATCAAGGCGAAGATCGCGCTGATCGAGAAAAACAAGATGGGCGGCGATTGTCTCAACACCGGTTGCGTACCGTCCAAGGCACTGCTGCGCACCGCGCGCCTGGTCCAGGAGGCGCGCGATTCGGAACGCTTCGGCATCAAGTCCATGACCGCCGAGTTCTCGCTGGCCGACGTGATGCAGCGTGTTCGCGAGATCATTACGAAAATCGAGCCGCACGACTCACCCGAGCGCTACCGCGACATGGGCGTGGACGTCATCGAAGGCGAAGGCAAGCTGGTCTCGCCCTGGGCGGTGGAAGTCGACGGCAGGACCATCACCGCACGCAGCATCATCCTGGCCACCGGGGCCGAGCCTCTGGTGCCGCCGATCGACGGGCTCGACGACGTCGACTACCTCACAAGTGACACCGTCTGGGAACTCGAAGAACTGCCCGAACGCATGGCCGTGCTCGGCGGCGGCCCGATCGGCGCCGAACTGGCCCAGGCGTTTGCCCGCCTGGGTTCGAAAGTCACCGTCATCGAGATGGCCGAGCGGCTGCTGCCGCGCGAGGATCTGGACGCCAGCGAACAGTTAATGCAGCGCCTGGAGCACGAGGGTCTTCAGCTCGCCACCGGCCACAAGGCCAAACGCTTCGAGGCCGACGGCAGCGGCGGCCGGGTCATCTGCGAGCACGACGGCGAGGAAGTCACGATAGAATTCGACCGCCTGCTGGTCGCGCTCGGGCGCAAGGCCCGCACAAGCGGATTCGGTCTCGAGGAACTGGGCGTGCGCGTGAGCGATCGCGGCACCATCGAGACCGACCCGTTCCTGCGTACCAACTTCCCCAACATCCTGATCTGCGGCGATGTCGCCGGGCCGTACCAGTTCACGCACGTGGCCGCGCACCAAGCCTGGTTCGCCTCAGTCAACGCCCTGCTCGCCCCGTTCTGGTCGTTCCGCGCCGATTACCGCGTGATCCCCTGGGCCACGTTCACCGAGCCCGAGGTTGCCCGGGTGGGCCTGAGCGAAACCGAGGCCGCCGAGCAGGACATCGACTATGAAGTCACCCGCTATCGAATCGACGATCTCGACCGCGCGATCGCCGATAGCGCCGATTCGGGCTTCGTCAAGGTGCTGACCGAGCCCGGCAAGGACAAGATCCTGGGCGCGACCATCGTCGGCTCGCACGCCGGCGAACTGATCGCGGAGTTCATCCTGGCCATGAAGCACGGCCTGGGGTTGAACAAAATCCTCGGCACCATCCATATCTACCCGACGATGAACGAGGCCAACAAGTTCGCCGCCGGCGAGTGGAAGAAGGCACGCAAGCCGGAAGCCGCCCTGAGATTCGCGGAGAAATTCTTCGCCTGGCGCAGAACATAACCAGCAGTTGATCCCCTGGAACCGCCGGGCGCTCGTTGCACCCGCGCTCGCAATTGCTCCGGCGGTCGACGCTCGGGCTTGCTTTTTGGTGCACTGGTGTGTTAGTATACTACTACACTAAATGACCATTACAGGCCCCGCCATGCCGAGCTCCACGTTCCGCCCGTACCGTACGCCTGGTCTTGCCCTGATTGTCCCCTTCACTGCATTGTTCGCTGCCCTGTTCACAATCGTCGCGCTGACCGGCTGCGGCGCCGATGCGAACTCTTCGAACAGCCCGGAAACGGCTGATGCGCCGGTTTCCATCCCCGTGGAAGTTGCTGAAGTGTGGTTCGGCGACGTGAGTTCTGCCTACGCCGGCACTGCGACCCTTGTGCCCGAGCGACAGACGCAGGCCGTCGCCAAGCTCGGCGGCATCGCGCTCGAGGTTCTGGCCGAGGAAGGCGATCGCGTCGAGGCCGGGCAGGTGCTTGCGCGGCTGGAGCGCGATCGCTACGAACTCCAGGCCCGGCAGACCGAGGCCCGGCTGCACAAACTGGAAAATGAGTTGAAACGCGCCAGTGAATTGCACGAGCGCGACCTGATCAGCACCGACGAACACGAGCGTATCCGCTTCGATACCGAAGCCCAGCGGGCCGCCAATGGCTTGGCACAACTCGATCTGGCGCACACCGAGATCCGCGCACCGATTACCGGCGTGATCGCCGACCGGATGGTGAAGGTCGGCAACCTTGTTGCGCAGCACCAGCCGCTTTTCATGATCGACGACTTCGACCCGCTGTGGGCGGAGTTGCACGTGCCGGAACGCGAACTGAACCTGCTCGATACCGGCCAGCAGGCCACGCTCCAGGTGGATGCGTTTCCGGGCCAAGCCTTCAGCGGCGAGGTGCTTCGGATCAGTCCCGTGGTGGATGCCGAAACGGGCACCTTCAAGGTCACCGTGACCTTCAGCGACGACAGCGGCCGGCTGCGCCCGGGCCTGTTCGGTCGCGTGCGGGTAGTTCACGACAACCGCCTGAACGTGCCGCTGGTGCCGCAGAGCGCACTGCTGAGCGAGGACGGCGAAGTGGCCGTCTTCGTCACCAGGAGAAACGAAGACGGCTCCGGATTCACCGTGGAACGTCGCACCGTCAAGACCGGATACAGCGGCGCCGGGAGCGTGGAGATTCTCGAGGGCCTGGATGAAGGCGAAACCGTGGTCACTGGCGGCAAGAACAGCTTGCGCGACGGCGCCGCAATAAGAATCATCGAATCCAGGATCATTGAATCCGGGATCGTCCAGTCATGAAATGGATTACGGTCGCCGTCCGGCGCCCGGTCACGGTGATGATGGGCGCGGTCACACTCGTGCTGTTCGGCCTGATTTCGCTCGGCGGCCTGAGCGTGAACCTGTTGCCGGATCTCAGCTACCCCACCCTGACCGTGCGCACCGAACTCGAAGGTGCCGCCCCGGCCGAAATCGAAACCCTGCTCACGCGCCCGATCGAGGAAAGCGTGGGCACGGTCAACAACGTGCGCAGTATCGATTCGATATCGCGCACCGGACAGTCGGACGTGATCCTGGAGTTTGCCTGGGGCACCGACATGGACATGGCCGGGCTGGACGTGCGCGAGAAGCTGGAAGTGCTGCAGCTGCCGCTGGATGCCAGCCGGCCGTCGCTGCTGCGCTTCAACCCGGCGACCGATCCGATCGTGCGCCTGGGGCTCGGCTTCGAGCAGACGCCGGAGATCGAAACGCGCGCCCTCAAGGCGCTGCGCCGGCATGCCGACGAGCAGCTTAAAAAGGCCATCGAACCGGTCGCTGGCGTGGCCGCGGTCAAGATTTCCGGCGGTCTGGAAGACGAGATCCAGATCGAGATCGATTCCGAGCGCATGGCGCGGTTGAACATCGACGTGGCCGAACTGGCCGCCCGGCTGGCCGCGGAGAACGTCAATGTCTCGGCCGGCAGGCTGGAAACCGGCAACCAGCGCTACCTGGTGCGCACCATGAACCAGTTCACCAGCGTGGCGGAAATTGCCGGCATGATTGTCACCGAGCGCGGCGAGCGACCGATCTACCTGCGCGACGTGGCCGATGTTTCACAGGGCTTCAGCGAGCGCAAGGCCGTGATCCGGCTCAACGGGCGCGAAGCGGTGGAGCTGGCCGTGTACAAGGAAGGCGATACCAACACCGTCGGTGTGGCCACCGCGGTGATCGAACGGCTCGAATCGGCGCGCGCCGAACTGCCCGACGGCATGCAGCTGCTGGTGGTCGAAAACCAGGCCACCTTCATCGGCCAGGCCATAGACGAGGTCGTCGGCAACGCCCTGCTGGGCGGCCTGCTGGCCATGCTGGTGATATTCGCCTTTCTGCGCGACTGGGCTTCGACCCTCATCGTGGCCGTCTCGATACCGGTCTCCATCATCGCAACGTTCTTCCTGATGGCCCAGACCGGCATTTCGCTCAACATCATGTCGCTGGGCGGCATCGCGCTTGCCACCGGACTGCTGGTCGACAACGCGATCGTCGTACTCGAAAACATCTCGCGCCGGCGGTCATCGGCCCTATCGTCCGGTGAATCGTCCGGTGAATCGTCCGGTGAATCGTCCGGTGAGTCGTCGGCCGAGCGGCGCGCCGGTGCCGCCATCCGCGGCGGCACCGAAGTGGCCGGCGCAGTACTCGCCTCCACGCTGACGACCATCGCGGTGTTCTTTCCGCTGGCGTTCGTGGAAGGTATTGCCGGGCAACTGTTCTCCGACCAGGCCCTGACCGTGACCTATGCGCTGGCGATTTCGCTGCTGGTCGCGCTGACACTGATTCCGATGCTGGCCGCGCGCCTTGGCGGGCGCGCCGGCAAACGTCTCGACACTGGCGATCAAAATGGCAATCCAGGTGGCAATCCGGGCGGCGAGCAAGGCGGCCGCCTGATGCAGGCCGTTCGCGCACGCTACCAGTTCGTGCTGGAACGGGCCCTGCGCTATCGGCTTGCGGTGCTCGGAGTGGCCGCCGTGCTGCTGGCCGGATCGCTGGCCTTCCTGGTGCAGCAGGACACCGAACTGGTGCCCCAGCTGGCCCAGGGGCGCTTCGACGTTACCGTCGAAATGCCGCCGGGCACGCCGCTGGCCGAGACCGACCGGGTGATGCGCCGGCTCCAGTCGGCCGCCGAACCGCTTGCCGAAATCGATTACGTCTTCGGCGTCGCCGGCAGCGGCAACCGGATCGACGCCAACCCGACCGAGTCCGGCGAGAACATCAGCCGCATTCTCGTCGCCCTCAACAACGCCTCGCCCGAAGCCGAGCAACGCGCCATGGCCGGGCTGCGCGCCGCCGCAGCGCAACAGCCGGGTCTGAAGACGCGCATTGCAAGACCGGCGCTGATGAGCTTCGACAAGCCGATCGAGATCCAGATTGCCGGCTACGACCTGGACGCGCTGAAATCGGTCGCCGACCAGGCCATGGCAAGGCTGCAGAACTCCGATCGCCTGGTGGACCTGGAATCGAGCATGGATAGGGGCCACCCGGAAATCCAGGTGCACTTTGACCAGGACCGTATCTCGGCGCTGGGGCTGAGCGTTCGCCAGGTGGCCGACCAGCTCGTCAACACCGTGCGCGGTACGGTGGCGACCCGCTACAGCTGGCGCGACCGCAAGATCGACATCCTGGTGCGGGCCGGCGAGCCGGACCGCTCCTCTATAGACGACATCCGCCGCCAGATCGTCAATCCGGGCAGCGCCCGGCCGGTGACGCTGGACGCGGTGGCCGAGATTGTCATTGCGGAAGGGCCGGCCGAGATTCGCCGCGCCAACCAGGAGCGCGTGGCCGTCATTTCCGCCAACCTGGCGTTTGGTGCACTGAGTGCGGCCGTGGAAGACGTGGACGCAAGGCTGTCCGACGTGCCCGTGCCGCCGACCATGCGCTTGAGCGTGCTCGGTCAGAACGAGGAATTGCAGGCCTCCATCCGTTCGCTGCTGTTCGCGCTGGGCCTGGCCATTTTTCTCGTCTACATCGTCATGGCGTCACAGTTCGAATCGCTGTTGCACCCGTTCGTCATTCTGTTTTCGGTGCCGCTGGCTGCGGTGGGCGTTGCCGCGGCGCTGGCGATCACCGGCACGACCATCAGCGTGATGGTGTTCATCGGCATGATCATGCTCAGCGGCATCGTGGTCAACAACGCCATCGTGCTGGTCGACCTGATCAACCGTCTGCGGGCCGAAGGGCTTGAACGAACCCACGCCATCATGCAAGCCGGCAGCCAGCGCCTGAGACCCATCCTGATGACGACGCTGACCACGGCGCTGGGCCTGCTGCCCATGGCGCTGGGGCTGGGCGAAGGCGCCGAGATCCGGATGCCGATGGCCATCACCGTCATCGGAGGCCTGCTGGTGTCCATGGCGCTGACGCTGATCGTGGTGCCGGTGGTCTACACGCTGGTGGACTTTTCAGGGGCCGGGTCGGGGGCCAGGGCGCGCGTGCCGGCCGGCACCGCAGAGCCGGCCCGGGCCTGAGCCATGAGTTCACCCGCCGAATTCTCCGTTCGCCGGCCCATCACCATTGTGATGGCGTTCGTCTCGCTGGTTGCCGTGGGCGTCATCTCGGCGCGCCTGCTCCCGCTGGAATTTTTTCCCGAACTCGACATCCCATTCGTGCTGGTGCAGGTGCCCTACCCCGGTTCCACCCCGGACGAGGTGGAGCAGGAAATCACGCGCCCGGTCGAGGAGGTGCTGGCCACACTGAGCGACGTCAAGCGCCTGTCGAGTACATCCGCGGCCGACATGGCCACGTTCCAGATCGAATTCGACTGGGGCGAAGACGTCGCGATCAAGGCGGTCGAGGCGCGCGAGCGGATCGAGGCGGTGCGCGACCAGCTTCCCGAGGACGTGCGCCGCATCCAGGTGCTGAAGTTCAATACCGCCGACCAGCCGGTGCTCACGTTGCGGATCTCCTCGGAACGCGACCTTTCCAACGCCTACGACATGATCATGCGCACGCTGATCCGGCCGCTGGAGCGCATCGAGGGCGTCGCCCGGGTCGAGCTTCAGGGGCTGGAGCCCAAGGAAGTGAACATCGAGCTGATCGCCGATCGCGTCAATGCGCATCGTGTTGATCTGCAGGCGCTTCAGCGGCAATTGGTTGAGGTGAACTTCTCGATCTCCGCCGGCATGCTCACCGATTCGGGCATGCGCTACCGGGTGACCCCGCGCGGCGAGTTCAGCAATGTCGACCAGTACCGGAATCTGGTGATCGGCGACGGGTTGCGCCTGGGCGACATCGCCGAGGTCACCTACGACTCGGCCGAGCGCGACTACGGCCGCCACCTGGATCGCAAGTACGCCATCGGCGTCAACATCCTGAAGGAAAGCGGCGCCAACCTGGTCGAAGTCGGCCGACGGACGATCGAAGAAGTCGAACGCATCGGAGCCCAACCCGAAATGAACGGCATCAACCTGTTCTTCCTCGAAAACCAGGCCGACGGTGTGGTCAGTTCGCTGACCGACCTGCGCAACGCCGGATTGCTGGGTGCATTACTGTCACTGTTCGTACTGTATTTCTTTCTTCGAAACGTGCCGATGACGCTAATGGTGGCACTGGCAGTCCCGATTTCCATCACGATCACGCTGGGCGTGATGTATTTCATCGGCATCTCGCTGAACATTCTTTCCATGATGGGCCTGATGCTGGCCGTGGGCATGCTGGTCGACAACGCCGTGGTGGTGAGCGAGAGCATCGCGACCGAGCGCGAAAAGAACCCGGGCCCGGAACATGTGGTAGCCGCCACCGAACGCGGCGTGCGCAGCGTGGCGCTTGCAGTGGCCGCCGGCACGCTGACCAGCGCTGCGGTGTTTCTGCCCAACATCTTCGGCGAGCAGACCGAGATTTCGATATTCCTGTCGCATGTGGCCATTGCGATTGTAGTGTCGCTCGCGGTCTCGCTGCTGCTGGCGCAAACGCTGATCCCGATGATCGCCAGCCGGCTGAAGCCCCCGGCCCGCCAGTCCCGTTCGCCGGTGCTCGATGCGATACGCCGACGCTACCAGGGCACGCTTCGCTGGACGCTGCTGCATCGCTGGAAGAGCGCCGCGCTGATCGTGCTGACCTTTGCATCCATCATCATTCCGGCCGGCATGGTCGAGACCGACATGTTCCCGGCCAGCGAGGATCGCGACCTGTTTTTGATGTACAACCTCGACGGCCATTACCCGCTGGAACGCGTCAAGCGGGCGGTCGACCGCATCGAGGATTACCTGTATGAAAATCAGCCCGAACTGCAGATCCGGTCGGTGTACTCCTACTACAACGAAACCGGCGAAGCCCAATCCTCCATCCTGCTGACCGAGAACTCCGATGACGAGCGCTCGAGCAAGGACATTGCCGACGAAATTCTCGCCAACATGCCCGACATCGCGATCGGCAGGCCCAGCTTCGACCAGAATCGTAATGGCGGCGGCGAAGGCGTAAGCGTCACCCTGGTCGGCGCGTCCAGTACCCGTCTGCGCCAACTGGCCGACGAGGTCATCCGCCTGCTGGCGCCAATCGAAGGTCTCAAGGGCGTGCGGCTTCCGCAAGCGCCGGACGAGCGCGAACTTCAGATTCGGATCGACAGAGAGCGCGCCCGGCTGCTCGGATTCGACTCGGCGCAGATCGCAACCACGATCGCCATGGCGCTGCGCGGCGTGAACCTGCGCGAGTTTCAGGGCGAGCAAAGCGAAGTGCCGGTCCGCATCCGATTCCGGGATGAAGATGCCGGATCGCCGGAAGCGCTGTCCGGCCTGCTGCTGACCAACGCGGACGGGCGCCAGGTGCCGGTAACTGCGCTGGTGGATCTGGTCGAGAACCCCGGCCCCGGCCGGATCCAGCGCGTCGACCGGGAAACCGCGCTGACCATCGAGGCCAACCTGAACGACATCACGATGTCCGAGGCGCGCGAACGGATCGAATCCACGCTGGGCGCGATGTCGCTTCCGCCCGGCTACGAATGGCGTCTGGGACGCGGCTTCAGCCGCGAAGACGATACCGGCATACGCATGCTGATCAATATTCTTCTTGCACTGGTCCTCATCTACATCGTGCTGGCCGCACTGTTCGAATCGCTGCTCTACCCGGTGACGATGATCGTGTCGATCCTGTTTTCGGTGGTCGGCGTGTACTGGTTCTTCCTCGTTACCGGCACCACGTTCTCGCTGATGGCGATGATCGGCATTCTGATCCTGATCGGCGTGGTCGTCAACAACGGCATCGTGCTCATCGACCACATCAATCAGTTGCGCAACGGCGGACTCGAACGCGACGAGGCCATTCTGCAGGCAGGCAGGGATCGCCTGCGGCCCATCCTCATGACCGTCGGCACCACCGTGCTGGGTCTCG
>JBBDSL010000092.1:0-26135 GCA_040904965.1 Wenzhouxiangellaceae bacterium | reverse complement strand
GCCCTGCGGCGCCGCGGGACAAGGATGGACATAGAAATGGCGTTGGCAAGCAAACACAGTTCCTGGGTGGCTCTCCTTCGGTCACGAGCCGAACGGAGTCCCAATCAGCCTGCATTCATTTACGTCGAGAGCGGCAACCAGGCCGCGTCAGTCAGCTACAGTCAACTCGATTCGCTGGCACGGCGGATCGGAGCCGAGATTCAGGCGCGCAGTCAGGAGGGCGACCGCGTCTTCATTCTGCTGCCCTCATGCATCTCGTACATTTCCGGCTTCTTCGGCGCGCTGTATGCCGGCTGCATTCCGGTCACTGGCTATCCGCCTGGCGGTGGGCGTCCGCTAACGCGGGTGCGCGGCATCAACGACGACTGTAATCCGGCCATCCTGCTGGCCAACGGCCGCACGCGCGAACTTCTGGAGCAGCCCAAGATTCGCAATCAGATCCACTTCACCGGGCCCGTCCTGGATGTCGCCGAGCTTGAACAGGAAGGCCGGCCGATGTTGGACGCGCCCGCGCGGCATCATGAACTGGCATTGTTGCAATACACCTCGGGCTCCACGTCGACACCCAAGGGTGTGATGGTGAGTCACGACAATCTGTTCCACAATTGCGAAGCGCTTCGCGACGGCATGGGATTCAACGAGGATTCCGTTATTGCTTCGTGGTTGCCCATGCATCACGACATGGGACTGATCGGCAAGATTCTATGCAGCGTGTATGTTGGCGTGCCGTGCTACTTCATGACCCCGGTTTCGTTCATCAAGAAGCCGTATCGCTGGCTGAAGATGATTTCCGACCACCGTTGCACGATCAGCGGCGCACCGAACTTCGCGTTCGATGCCTGTGTGCAGCGTGTCACGGACGAGGAAATCGAAAGCCTGGACCTGTCGAGCTGGCACACCGCCTGGAACGGCTCCGAAACTGTGCGCAAGCAGACGATTGATGATTTCTACCGCCGCTTCGCGCGTGCCGGCCTGCTGCCCACCGCTCAACATCCATGTTACGGCCTGGCCGAGGCCACCTTGCTGGTCACCGCGAAGAAGGTCGAACAGCCAGCGCTCGCGCACTCAGTGGACATGGAACAACTTGGCCAGCGGCGTCTGGTGATCGACAGCGCGTCCAGCGGCAATCGGCTGGATTACGTCAGCATCGGCCACGCCCTTTATGACTGGGACATGCGCATCGTCGAGCCGGACACGCACCGGGAATGCGCCGACGGCGAGGTCGGCGAGATGTGGCTGGCAAGCGACAGCGTCGCCCTGGGTTACTGGGAGCGCCCGGAGGAATCCGGGCAAACCTTCCGCGCCCGCATTGTCGGGGTGGACGGCAAGACTTTCCTGCGTACTGGCGATCTGGGCGCACGATTGAACGGTCAGTTCTATATCACCGGCCGGATCAAGGATGTATTCATCTCCGGCGGACGTAACATATTCCCGCAGGATCTAGAGGCCACGATCGACGTTAGTGCGCAGGAGATTCAACGCAGCGCCGTGTTTCTGTTTGACGAGTCCACGTCGGGGCAGGGCGAGGGCGAGCGAATCTGCGCGGTGGTCGAGGTTGAACTGGACCGGCGCAATCCGCTCCGCCGGGAACGGCTCGAAGAATTGTGCGTGCTGGTCAACCGGGTTGTACACCGCGATCATGAAATCGGCCTCAAAGACATCATGCTGGTCGAGCGCGGCAAGATTCCGCGCACCAGCAGCGGCAAGGTGCAACGGCGTGCCTCGCGACAGATGTTTGTCGGCGGCGAATTCCGTGCTCTGATGCACTGGCAGCGCGAGCCGATGGCCAAGCCGGCGGTGCCGGAGTTGGCCGCCGAGGACGTGCTGAATCTGCTGCGTCGCGAATTGGCTCGTGTAGCCGGCGTGGATCAGGAAGAAGTGCGGCGCGCCGAGAGCGTCGCGGATCTGGGATTGTCGTCAATGCAGTCGTATGAACTGATCGAGCTGCTGGAAACGCGGCTGGGGCGCGCGCTCGATGTGGAAATGCTCTACGAAGGCAACCCGGACCTGGCCACGCTGAGCGCGCGCATGGTAAGCGGCTCAGGTGCTCAGCCGCCGGTGGACGCTGCCGCACCGCCGAAGCGCAACAGCGCCGTGCTGATGATGGACCGCAAATACCAGCACAAGGCCAACAAGAGCGGTCATCCGTTCGTCAAATCGATCAACCCGGAATTCGGTCGCAAGCTCTCCCAGCTCATGCTGGACAAGGAGTTCGTGCGCGCCGAGGGCGTCTGGCTCTACGATGAGCAGGGCGAGCGCTATCTCGATTTCCTGTCGCAATACGGTTCGCTCCCAGTGGGGCACAATCATCCGGCCATCTGGGACGCCGTGGATCGGTTCAGGGACCGTCGCGGCGCGGCGATGGTGCAGCCCTCGATGCTGGATTCCGCCGGCCGTCTGGCCGAACGGCTGACCGCACTGGCGCCGGGGGATGTGGATCTGTGCACGTTCGGCAACAGCGGCGCCGAGGCGGTGGAAGCGGCGATCAAGCTGGCCCGCTCCAGCACCGGCCGCCGACGCATGCTGTCGACGATCAATGGATTCCACGGCAAAACCCTGGGCGCGCTGTCGGCCACCGGGCGTGAGAAGTACAGGCGCCACTTCGCGGTTTCGGACGAATTCGATCACGTGCCATTCAATAATGTCGATGCCTTGCGCGAAAAGCTGACCACCGGCGACTACGCCGGATTTATCGTCGAACCGATTCAAGGCGAGGCCGGCGTGGTCGAGGCTTCCGGCGAGTTTTTGCGTGTCGCGCGCGAGTTATGCGATGAAACGGGCACGCTGCTGATCATCGACGAGGTCCAGACCGGCCTCGGCCGGACCGGCACAATGTTCTGCTGCGAGCAGTACGGCATTGTGCCGGACGTGATCACGGTGGCCAAGAGCCTTGGCGGCGGGCTGGTCCCGATCGGCGCCTGTCTGGCGCGGCCGGCGGTGTACAACGACGAGTTCGGGCGGCGGCATACCTCCACGTTTGCCGGCAACGGCCTTGCCTGTGAAGTCGGGAGTCGCACGCTGGAACTGCTGACCGCCGACGACGGCGCGCTCCTTAAACACGTCAACGAGATTGGCCTGAGGCTCAAGCGCGCGCTGATCGACATGCAGCGCAAGTATCCGCAGTTGATCAAGTCGGTGCGCGGACGCGGCCTGATGCTGGCGCTGCAGATCGCCGTAGACCGCTACAACTTCGGTTCGGGTCTGTTGGCGGCCGTGGGCGAGGAAGAATTCATCACCTCGCTGCTGATGAGCCATCTACTCAATCACGAACACGTGCGCGTGGCGTTTACGCTGAACGATGGCAACGTGCTGCGCGTTCAGCCGCCGCTGATCGTCGAATGGGAGGAGTGTGAATTCTTCCTCAACGCGCTGGACCGCACGTTGGAAGCCCTCAGTTCGCGCAACATGGCGCGAATGGTGGCGCATCTGGTGGGCGTCAACAGCGCTCAGGTGCACGACAGCCCGACCTACCAGGCCAACTTTGCCCGACCGGACTATCGCGACCGGGCCAACACCTTCGGCTTTCTTCTGCATCCGTTGACACCGCGCACCTATGTCGATTTCGACTGCTCGCTGTCGGCGTTCAACCGCGACCAGCTCAATCGTCTGGGACAGATCTTCGGCGACAACTTCGATCCGTTCCTCGGCGGCGAGAATCAGATGCTGTCGGATACGGGTCAGATGATCGCCGGTCAGTTCTGGGTTGTGCCGCGTACCGGCCTGGACCTCGCAGAGATGCCGCGCGCGCAGGCACTGTTCGAGGTTCAGGAAGCTTTTCAGGAAGTGATCAAGAATGACATGAACATCATCGGTCTTGGCGCCTATACGTCCACCGTGACCCAGGGCGGGCTGCTGCTGAATGCGCCCGATGATTGCATCATCACCAACGGCAATACCTACACCGCACTGGTCGGCTTCCAGTCGGTGATTGAAATGCTGGGCCGGCGGCGCATGCCGCTGTCGGACGTCACCGTGGCGATCGTCGGCGCAACCGGCTCCATCGGCAAGGGCCTGGTGCATCTGTTCGCGCCTTCGGTCCGCAAGCTGATTCTGGTCGGCAATCCCGAGAACCATGATTCATCGGTCGCCCGGATGAAAGACAGCGCGCTGCACGCGTTGTACCACCAGAATGAAACCTTGCGCGGCATCGTTCCGCGGGAAAAGGGCAAGCTGGCGCTGGAAGCGCAGCGGTTGCGAACCGGCGCCAAGCCGCAAGAATTGCCGGGCGCGGACCTGATCGAACTGAGTACGGATTGGGATTCTGTTCTGCCCCAGGCCGATGTGATCGTAACGGCCACCAATTCGCCGCGCGCGATGATCGAACCGCGTCATCTCAAGCGCGGCGCAGTGGTCTGCGATATCTCGCGGCCAAGCAACGTCAGCGAGCAGGTATTCAAGGCGCGTGGCGATGTGTTTGTCTACGACGGCGGCGTGGTGCGCCTGCCGGGTGATTCAGACCTCGGTGTGCATACCGATCTGGCGCATGGCCAAGGCTACGCCTGCATGGTCGAAACCATGCTGATTGCGCTGTCGCAGCGGCCCGAACTGGCGGTGCGCGGGATGGACGTGAAGCTGACCAACATGGCGCATTTCCAGGCGCTGGCGCACGAGCACGGCTTCAGCGTGTTCGTGCCCGAGCGCCGTGACCAGGCGGCGCTGACCGGCTGATGCGGCGGCGCGCTTGCCGAAACGGAATTAACGGAGGTATCCAATGGACAAGGCAAACCGATTTTTTACTCCCACGCTGTACCGCATGGTGCGCCTGGACTGGCTGGTGATCATGATCGCCCTGTCGATCGTCGTCGCCATGCACTGGCGCGAGATCAATTGGTGGATGTTCTTGATCGTGTTCTGGTGGATCGACTTCGTCGGCACGGCCCCGGGCATGTACTACCAGGGCCGGTATCCCGAGCGCCCTGTACCGCGCTGGACCATCGTGGCGTACAACTTCTGCCACAGTTTCACGACCGTCGGCATCATCACGGCCATTTGGTACGCGTTCACTGGATTCCAGTGGGAAATGCTGGCCATGCCGATTCATCTGGCCGGGGATCGCAGCGTGTTCGGCAACATTTACAAGCACTTCGACCCGCGTTTCGAGCCGCACCCCGATCCGGGATACGAGCGCTTCGAGACGGAGTTCATGCGCTCGCGTGACGGTCATGCATCTCCCCGCGCGGCGTCGAAAGCATGAGCGTGCGCCCCGTACAAGTCGTGGGCGCGACGCGCCCGGAACCCGCCGCCGAAGCCGGCTGGGATACTGCGCCGGGTCTGGCCGAGGGCGCGCGCAACACCGATCTGACGGTTGATCGCTGCGATCTGAATTACTGGATTCGCAATGTTGCCCAGGGCACCTGGAGCGGTCTGGTCAATGGTCACCGGCCCGAAGCCGAGACACCGGCGCACATGAAGCGGCCCGGGCCGCTGCGCGATGCCATGATCCACGAAATGGCGTTTCGTTCGCTGGCCGAGGCCATCGCCGCGCGGGTGCTGAGTTATCTCGTGATCCACGCGCCCGATCGCAACTCCATGGAATTCTACGTCACCCAGGTGGCCGACGAAGCGCGCCACTCGTCGGTGTTCCGCGGCCATCTGCTGGAGATGGGCATCGCCGAGGCGGACTTGCCCGGGATCATTGAGCGCTATGCCAGCGAAGGCCGCGACACCGTGCTCAAGCCGCTGGAGGACTGGATTCTCGGGGTAATGCGCGACGATCAGGACTTCGTCGGCGGTGTGGTCTGCATCACCATCCTGGTCGAGGGCGTGCTGGCGCCGGCCGCCGAGATCAGCGAACTCAAGTGGCGGCTGCTGGATCCGGCGGCCGCGCAGATCGAGTGGGGCGCCAACATCGACGAAATCCGCCATCTGACGGTAGGCGCGTCCATCGTACGCAAGGCCATCGAACAGAACCCGGCTGAAAAGGACCGCTTGCTGGAGGTGATACGGCGCGGGGTCACGCTGTGGAACGAAGTGCCAACCGACGATGTGATCCTGCAGCGCGAGCATCTGTTCCAGCAAGGCATGGCCGAATTCGAAGAACTCCTGGCCGACTACGAACTGTTGCCCGGTGTGCGGTTGCTCGACACCACGCCCGAACAGCGCATGGAGATTGCTTACGAGCGGCAACGCGAACTTCAACGCAGTCGGCTTGGCTTCATGCATCTGGAAGACGCGGAGCAATATCTGGTATGAGCGAGGTGGCCGGCACGGTGGTACAGCAACAGCAGGGCTCCGGTGATGTCGCCGGCGCCGCGCTGGCGCATGCGCGCGGCTACCTGACCGCTCATGGTCGTTATGTGCTGGAACCGGTCGAAGCGCATTCCAACTTCAATTATCTGTATCGCGCAAGCATGATGGGCGATGCCGGCGCGCGCTGCTACTGGCTGAAGGCAGCCGATGCGCTGCCGCGCAAGCTGGGTGTCGCGTTGCCACGGGCACGGGTGTTCGCCGAGGCCGAAACCGCTCGGATCTTTCGCGACCAGGTTGGGCATCTCATCGATGTGCCCCGCATCGTCTACCTGCACCGCGACAGCCACAGTTTCCTGATGACCGACGTAGGCGCCGGCAGACGCAACGGGTTGGACGTGTTGGCGGACGACTATGAACTGTACCAACGCGCCGTGCCGGCGCTGGCCGAGGCCGTGGCACGGGTGCATGCCGCAACCGCGGGCGACGCCCGTGAAGCCGCGCACGAGCAGGATTTGCGCGACTTTGCATACCGCGAATTGATGGGCCCGGGTATCCGCAAGCTAGCGCCGGACCACGCCGAAACTCTGCTGCAGCGGCTGGCGACGACCCGCGAATGCCTGAATCACAGCGATCTATGGGCCAAGAACGTGCTGATTGGCGCCGACGCCCGGCTGGCACTGATTGACTACGAAGGCGCCATGCGCGGCGATCCGGTGTTCGATCTCGCGACCCTGCTGGCGGCCGCGCTGATTCCCTGGTTCCAGCACCCGGCGCCGGACCCGGAGGCGTCCTGGGATATCGCGCGGCACGGAATCCTGCGCGGCTACGGCTGCGGTTTGTGCCACCCGAACTGGCTGCGGCGGATCGGCGAGCGTCTGCCGGGTGCCATGGCGGTAATGCTGGGTGCGCGCTGTGCCGGGCCGTTCGCGTATCCGATGCCGGACCAGGCGCGCGCTGCGCTGGGCCGGCTGTGCGCGCGTCTGGCACGGGCAGCCACCACAGGGACGTTCGTGGACTGGACTGTATTTGTAGAACAAGCGCTGTTCGACTGGCGTCAACACGCCAACCGGCCCAATACCGAGGAGCATTGATCATGCAGCGAAACATGTATGAAAGCATCGAGCAACTCACGCCCGAGTCGATCAATGTCCTGACCGGCTCGCCGCTGGACTTTTCACACGCGCTGTTGCGCGTGGTGGAGAAAGGGCTGTGGGGCGATCTGGATGTCCGCTATCTGACGATTGAACGCGACGGACGGATTCTCGCGATGCTGCCGGTGTACTCGGGCAGCAATGTCAACATCAACGCGCTGATGCCCAAGGGACTGCAGAACGGCATCGACCGCTTCGTACGCTCATTTGGTCTGGCCCAGCGCACCAGTTTCTGCATTGCCGGAAACCCGATCTCGGACAAGGGCTGGATTCCAATGGCCGAGGATGCCGCCGGACCCGAACTGGTCGCGGCCATGACCGGGCACGTCGAGCAGTACGCCAGTTCGCTCAAGGTGCAACTGTGCCTGATCAAGGATATCCACGACGATTTTCCAGCCGACTGGAAGGCTGCGATAGAACGTCATGGATTCCAGCGCACGTTCTCGCTGCCCACCGTGATCGTCAATACTGATTTCGCCTCCTTTGACGATTACATCGCGGCGCTGAAGAAAAACGCCCGCAAGCACGCGCGCAAGACCCTGCGTGCGGCCGAGTCGCTGCTCGAATTCGAATCCATCGCTGACTACCGTCACATGATCGATCAGGTGTTTCCGCTGCTGCGCGGCACTTATCTCAAGGCCAAGTACCAGTTCGACGAAGGCAATCCTGCCTTCGTCCAGGCCTGCTCGGAAGTCCGCGACATGGGTACCGAACTGATCGTCGCGCGCAAGAACGGCCAGGTGGTTGGTGCGTTGATCAACTTTTTTCGAGATGGCGAGCAACTCAATAAACGCATCGGCATCGATTATCGCCAGGAAGAGACGCCGCTGATTTACACCTCGTTGATGTATCAGGGCATCCGCTCGGCGGTCGAGCGTGGCTGCAAACGCGTGTACTTGGGCCAGAGCACCTACGTGCCCAAGATGCGCCTGGGCGGCTGGGCCGAGGATATGTACTTCTACGTCAAACCCTACGACCCGCTGCTCAAGCTCATGATGCCGCTTTCGAAACGTTGGTCGGCGGATTACATGGCCCACAAGGTAGAGGCCAAGGCTCTGGAGGGAATCTCGGTATGAATGAGATCGTGCTTTTGGGTGCCAGAACATCGCTTGGCATGGATGTACTGACGCGACTGGTCGCCGCTTCCGGCGCCAGTCGGATTCACGTATTGCATGAAGGCGATGCGCTGGAGACCACGCAGCGGTTCTTCGAACGGCTGGAGCAATCGCCCGGGCTGGACCTGAACCGTGTCGAATCGCGCAGGCTGGATTTCACCGAGCACTTCGCGGGCCTTCCCGACGCCTTGCTGGATCTGCTGACTGGCGAAGCGGTGGATGTGGTGTTCGATCTGTCGGCGTTCGATGCGGGCCTGAGCGTCGAGGAGAGCGAGCACCTCTACGGCCGTGTCGTTGATGACATCGTCGGTTTGTGCGCGTCGAATTCAAACGCCCGGATTCATGTGTTGTCATCGCTGTTTGTGGCCGGAAACCGCTTCGGCGGATTCACTGAATACGACTTCGATTTGGGCCAGCGTTGCGACTGCCCGCTGGACCAGGCCCGGCTCACGATCGAGCAGCGACTACTGGAGCGCATCGATGCCACGCGTATGTCGATCTACCGGCTTCCGATTTTGCTGCCCGACGACAATCAGGCATCGGTGGAACCGGTAACGCGACGTGACGCGCTGGTACAGGCAGTGCGTATGTGGCGCGGCCGCGCCTGGGCCGATCCGCGCGCGGTGCTGCCGTTCGCGCGCACCGGTCATGCCGCGGAATTCATCGCGCGCAACGTGCTGAGCCCGGACCCGGGCGACGGGACCGCCGTCGGCGTCTTTCATATCGTCGAACAGCATCGCGGCATGATGGAGTTGGTCGAAAGCATTGCCGGGGACGGACGCAAGTTGGCGTGGCGCCCACGCGCCATTCGGAACTGGCTGGTGCGCGTTGGCGGCGATTCTCTGGCCGATACCAGGCGGGACTGCGCCCGCGCGGTGCGCGATGATTTCTATACGCTGTGGCAGGCTGATACTTTCCGATTCCAGCGCCGCCGCGTGCAATTGGGCATCGAGGCGCCGGCCGGGGCGATCGACTGGAACCTCGAAGCGCGGCCCGGGTTCGATGCCCACGCCTGCCTGGTGCGCGCGCTGCGGCAGCAGGCGGCGCTGGGCCTGGATGGCGTTTATACGCTGGATGGCCACGACCAGCGCGTTGTCGACGACATTCCGCTGGACTACTGGAATATCGGCGAGGGTCCGGTCGTGGTGCTGTTGCCGGGTGTGCTGGGACCTGAATCGACCTTCGGACTCGCGCGCCGGCTGCGCCGCGATTTCCAGGTCATCGTGCCGGATTCCCATGGCGCGGTACGCCGACAGGACTGGTCTGACCCCGAGGCGCGACTCTCACGCGAGGCCGCGCTGGTCAAGGGCCTGTTGGCCCAACTCGAGATTCGCAAGGCCGATCGGCTGGTGGCGTTCGATCTTTCGGTACCGGTGGCGCTTTATCACCAGAGTCGCTGGCCGAGCGCGACCGACGGCGTGATGATGGTCAATCCGACGTCGGAAACCAATCCCGAAGTCAGTATGCCGGCGGCGTGGAAGCGCTGGAATCGGCGCTCGTCGATGGGACGCGCCATTTCATTCTGGGTGGCGCGCCATTCGATCAAGCTTGCGTCGCGTATGGCCGGCTTCAATGCGTTGTTCCGGCGCTCGCTGCCGGATGTCGAAAGTCGCATGTGGCGCTTGAATCGCCGCCTGGCGCCGGACCGAACGCGCTTTGATCGCACCATGCGCGCGCTGGGCGAAGCCGCGACCATGGACCCGGCCACGCTGACGCGCGCCCGCGCGCCGCGTTCGCTGATCTGGGCCTGTGACCAGGCGCTGGGAACGCTCAGTCATGGCGTGGAGCTGTTGACCAACGCGACCAATGACGAAACGGTGTGGTTGATCGCCAATGCCGGCATTGATGTCAGCGAACACAAGCCACGCCAGCTCGCGACCGTAATCCGCGAATCGGTTCGCGACGCGCTGTTCCGGGTTCGCGCCGGCGACGGAAAAGTCGCGGGTCTTCCGGCCCGGTCGGCGGAGCGTCGAACGGAACACGAATCGGTGCCGGCACGCAGTGTGCGCACGGCTTGAGCGTCGTGCGCGAAGGTCATGGTGCGGGCATGACTTGATGTCTCGGAATGCGATCGATCGAGACCCGCATGAATCGGAGTTCGGTAATGAGCATGCAGGCATGCAGCGTGGAACCAAGTGCCGTTCATCGTAGCTTTACGTGACTGTTGAACCCGTGGAACGGCGAGCGAAAGTCAGTGTTATACGGCGGCAGATAAAGTTTGTCGTAACGCTTTGCTTATGGTGACTGTAATAGCGCTTTGAACATTGTAAAACCGTGCGCTGAATCGCACAAAAACTTATTGGTAGTACTTGCATTGAAACAGCAAAACAAGTAGGCTTACAAACATGGCGTAAGGAGTTAGTGGCGGAGACAGAATTACTCGAAAGCATGACAGTTTCATAACAGTTAATGCCCCTCAAGCATTTATACATGATGCAGCTTCATTGTATGAGGCAGAACGAAGGTGAGATTCCTTTGGGGGGGCTCCAACTTTTAATGAAACCTGCCGCGTGAGAGAGTTGGTGTTCTTCCCCAACTAAAACGATTCGATTCGGCGTTACGGCGTTGCATGCGCCAATGTTTGTTTGATTGGGTATCACTCTGTTGCAGGCCGTCGGAGTGACCGCGGGCATGTCGCACGGTGTGCGGCATCGGGGCAGGAACAAGTTCGCGCGCGAACTTGTTCGGCGTGAATTTTATGCGAGCAGGAGTATCGAGTGAAAGTTGATCTGGATCGATACACGGAGTGGGCCTGCGGACTGAAGTTCGCTGACCTGCCGGACACGGTGGTGCTTGCCGCCAAGTGTCAGATCGCGTCCACGCTTTCCGCGCTGCTTGCCGGGATCCAGTCGGAAGAAGGACAACGACTGGCCCGCGCACATGGCTTCATGCCGTTGCATGAAGGCGCCGGGGCCTTCGATCTGTCGCGCCAGCCTCCGGCGCATATCGTGTTTCTGCTGGCGTCGTGGTCGATGATTCACGACTATGACGATGTGATGCTCGGCGGGCATACCGGTCACTCCAGTGTGCTGGTGCCGATGCTGCTTGCGTGGCTGCATGGCGGCAGCGGCGAGCAACTGATCCTGGCGCAGGTCACGGCCAATGAAATCGGCGCACGCATGAATCTGTCGCACGCGCTGGGCGATACCCGCGGTCAGATGGCCTCCTCGCTGCACCTGATCACGGCCACCGTCGCGCGCTGCAAGTTCGAACAGGATGCCCCCGAGCACTATGGCCGGGCGCTGGCGTTCGCGCTGGCCAACACCGGAAGATTGTCCATCCCTGCGTTTCTTGGCGGCGACGCCAAGTTCTTCTGCGCCGCGAGTCCGATCCGGACCGCGTGGGAATCCGTCGACCACGCCCGCGCGGGCCTGCGGGCAGCGCGTGAATCGCTGGACGGCAGCGAGGGATACTTCGACGACGAAGCCGCGCACATCTGCAATGCATTTGGCCAAAGTCTGGGCCGGGAATGGTTCACGCTGACCAACAGCTTCAAACCGTATCCGGTTTGCGGGTACATCTGTTCGGCGATTGACTGCTTGCGCGACCTGCTGCACGCCCACGAGCTGGATGCCGAAAAGGTCCAGGAAGTTGTGCTCGACGCGAACATCTTCACCTGCATGGTCGAGCGCTACGCGCAAGGCTACCTGCGCGGACCGGGAACTCCGGTCGCGGCGTTGACGTTCAGTCCGCGCTGGGTGCTGGCGTCGACGCTCGCGCACGGGGATTTCGGTCTGCGCAATCTGGCGCCAGCGGTGCGTGATGATCAACGCGTATGGGATTTGATGCACCGGATCCGGATCCGGTATTCGCGCCGCCATTCGCACGACGCGCTGCTCGACGGTATCCCCACCGGTCAGGCGCTGGCGTCGGCGCACCCGCTTGAGGCGATTCGTTTCATCCGATTTTTTCTGCGTCGCGCCATGGGGCGCGGTGGTCGGCTTCACGACTGGATTCGCGATGCCGATTTCATCGCGCAGTGGGCGCGGCGTCGCCGACGGACACGGCCGGCCGTCGAAGAGTTGACCAAGCCGTTGGGCTGCGCGCTGCATGTGCGCACTGCCGACGGCCGTGAATTGTCCGCCAGCCAGCACATTCCGATCGGCTTTGCCGGCAATGGCGATTGGGCCGACAAGCTGGCTTTGGTGAAGGCGAAATATCTCGAATGCGCCGCACCGGTGTTCGACGCGCCGCTGCGTCAGCGCCATTGGGAAACGATTTCCTCATTGGAGGAAGCAAGGGGAAACGAACTCGGATTGCTGAATCCGTTGCGTCAGTTGGGAGTATGTCTTTGATGGGAGAGCAGAAATGAGAAAGGTAATCACGGCGCTTGCCGTCCCATTCGTCCTGTTTCTGGGCGTGGCGGCGGGCAATCTCGAAAGTTGGCAGTATCCGCAGCTCTGGATTATTTACGCCATTGTCTTCGTTGCCGCCATTTGGCAACCGACCTACAAGCCGATCGATCCGGATATCCCCGCGCACGATCGCGGCACCTCGACCCAGATTGTCTGGTCGGTGTACACGGCGATGATCGTCTCGGTGGTCGAGGCGGTGTATTTCCGGTTTCCGGAATCCTGGGCCTGGGGCCCGCATACCACGGTAGGCTTGATCCTCGCGCTGGTCGGATTGGGGCTTCGGACCTGGGCGTTCCGGACTCTGGGCCGCCATTTCACCTGGCACATCACTGTGTTCGACGACCACAAGGTGGTCACCGATGGTCCGTACCGGCTGGTACGCCATCCGGGCTATACCGGGGCATGGATTCTGTACAGCGCCATTCCGCTGATGCTGGGGGCCTGGATTGGCGTGGTGGTTGCGGTTGTGCTGCAGTTCTTCGCCTATCAGCGCCGGATCAAGTACGAAGAGGCCGCGATGAGCAGCGAGCTTGGCTCGGCCTATGCCGACTACGCGCGCACGGTGAAGCGGCTGGTCCCCTTCATTTATTAATACTGAGCGGAAAATAACAGAGGTTACCGGATCTATCTCGAACCGGTTCGTTCCCCCGGCCCGATGGGACCGGGCGGATCGAGGACTCGCGCTCCGTGAATAAAACCGGGGCGCCGACACTCGATCGTCGCGAACAACCTCATCCGAAATCACGCGGGAGAGTGAGTCAATGAATTTCATGCGGGAAAGTCATTCAACAAATTTCATGAAGGAAGAGCGGCGGATTTTCGAGGGCTTGTATCCCGGCTTTGCCGAGGAAGTCCTGGAGATTCCGCTGGAAGAGCGCGAGGGGCCAAACAGCGACGTTGTGGAACGGTTCCGAAGAGTCAATGGAACCACCCTGCTGGTGCCCAGGGAATATGGTGGCACCGGCGCGACGGCGACCGAGGCGGTGGCGGTGCATCAGATGCTGGGCTCAATCTGCCCGTCGCTGTCGGTGGCGGCCACAATGCACAACTTCACGGTGGCGTTTCTTGCCGAGTATTCGTTTTACGGCGATGCCACGCGCGAGTTTCTGCGCGATATTGGCGAGAACAAGCGGTATCTGGCCTCGGGCTTCGCCGAAGGGCGCAGTGGCGCCAACATCCTGCACACCACGATGGAGGCCAAGTGGCTGGACAATGGCGGTGTCTCGATCACCGGTTCCAAGAAGCCGTGCAGCGTCGCGGTGTCGATGGATTATCTGACCGCCAGCGTCATGCTCGATGCCAGGGGCTCGATGCCGTCGCAGCGTGCGATCGCGATCATCCCGGCCCATCTCGACGGATTCGAGCGCAAGGAGTTCTGGACGCCGCGCAGTCTGGCCGGCGCCCAGACCATGGAAGTGGTGCTCAACGGCGTCGAGATCGGCGAGGACATGCTGTTCCTGCCGCAGGCTGACGTGCCGCTGGACGCGGTTGAAGCCGGCGGCTTCCTCTGGTTCGAGTTGCTGTGCACCGCGAGCTATCTCGGCGCGGTCAGTCGATTGTACGAAACCGCGCTGGAGCAGGAGCGCGGCTCCGCCGCCGAACGCAGTCGCGTGCTGTGCGTGCTGGAAACATGCGCCGCGGCGCTGCGCGGCATGGCCGAGCAGATCCAGAATTCTCCGGCCGACGAGCGCGTCAGCGACGACCTGGTCGCGCGGGCGCTGTCCATCCGCTTCGGAATTCAGATGCAGTTGGGTGAAATGGCCTATACCTGCGCCGAGATGCTGGGCGGCATGCACTTCATCCGCAATCCGGAGGTCGAGTACCGCCTGGCCTGCTGCAGCGCACTGGCTTTCCATCCGCCATCGCGCATCTGGGCGGCCGAGGTTCTGGACGCCTACGCCCGCGGTGGTGCGCTGGAGATGGTCTGACAAAACCACCGTGGTCCAGCGCCCGGTCGCATAACCCCGGGTGCTGGCTCCAGGAAACACCGCAGCCAGGTCCCCTCGGGGCGTTCATGCCCGAGGGGACCTGGCCGGCGTCCCGGCGTTTGGTTGGCATCGAGCGATCCACGGCACGGTCGGCCGCGTCCGGCAGCATCTCGGGCTGGTGGCCCGGCTGCCCAGATGATTCGACATCGTCTGGATAGACGGCATATCCGAAATCGGCACCGACGCTGCGGCTTCCGCCTTTGAATTTCAGCGGCTGATAGCAGCATACCCGACCCGATGGCCATGCTCGTCATGGCGCTTTCTCAACCCGGCCGGGCACTTCGAAAAAATTGGGCCTGCGCTGTAACCTTTCCCCTTTAGCGGCGTATAAGCGGGTATGAAGCGTCGTTTCGAACAGCTCGTTGACCAGCACGGCAGCCGGATTTTCCAACTGGCGCGATTGATGTTGCAGCGCGAAGACGAGGCCGAGGACGTGGCGCAGGAGACGCTGGTCAAGCTCTGGCGAAACGCTGAAAATCTGCGCCAGGGTGAGGAACTGCCGTGGCTGATCACCTGCACTCGCAACGCCTGCCTGGACATCCTGCGTGGGCGCACCCGCACCCGAAGCCTGCTTCAGCTTGTGGTCAGCGAGAACAAGGCGCTCAACCATGCCGACGAGCGCGGGCCTGCCGAAGAAATGCATATCGATGAGCGCACCCGGTCGCTGCGCGCCGCACTGGCCGAAATGCCCGAGCCGGCCCGCTCGCTGCTGATTCTGCGCGATATCCAGGAGCTCGACGTGGCCACCGTCGCGTGCACGCTCGAGCTTTCCGAAAACCAGGTCAAGGTCTACACGTTCCGGGCGCGTCGCCAGTTGCGTTATCGCCTCGAGGAGGAATCCAATGCACAAGTCGCATGACCGATTTGAAATCGAACTCGAGCGTGAGATCGCGCTGGAGCGCGCCCGCAAGGCCCCCTCGGAGCCGGAGCTGGCCGCCGACTGGTCGCTGAAACAAGAACTCAGAGGCCTGGGCGCGGCCGAGCTGCCGCCGGTGGTGTGCGCGCGTGCCCGGCGCACGATTGCCGCAGAGCAGCGCGCGCCCTGGTTCATGGCGGTTGCCGCGGTCGTGGTTGCCGCCGTGGTGGTGACGCTGACGCTGCAGGTGCCCAAGACGCCGCGCGCGGTCACGCCATCGGCAAGCGACATGGCCGAACTGCAACTGGCCTTCGAGACGCTGAATGCCACCGGCCACCGGGCCGCAACGCTGGCCGGGCGGGAACTCTCCGAGAGCCTGACCGTGCCCGATCTCGGTCTTTCCGAATTGCCGTATGCCGGCTACATCCGGCCGTATTTCGAGCGACGGGACCGCCCGAATCGTCGTTTGCCCGATCGATCCTGATTACACAAGGTTTTCAATCACCACAGCCAAGGAGAATCCGCAATGAAAAATGCAATCCGCACCATCGTATTTTCTGCAATTTTGTGCAGTTCGACCGTATTCGCCCAGTCCGGCAGCATCGGCCAGGTGGATCTCAAGCCGATTACCGATGCCATCGGCAGCAATCCCAAAGTCAATCTGAACTTCGGCCCGGCGATGATGAAGGGCTTTGCCGAAAGCGTGCGCGGCTCCAACGCCGAGGTTGCCGGCATCCTGGACTCGATTTCCGGGCTCCGGCTGGTCGTGTTCGAGGATGTCGATACCAGTGCTGCCCGTGGTCGCGTTTCCGAAACCGCCGGCCAGCTCAGCGATGCCGGCTGGACACCGGCGATGGAAGTGCGCGACGACGGCACCAACGTCGACATGTACCTGAACGAATCCGATGAGTTCGTCGAGGGCTTGGTGCTGATGGTGACCGAAGCCGGTGGCACGGCGGTATTCATCAACATCTACGGCAATATCGACCCGGTGGTCATTGGCAAGCTGATCGGCAGCGGCAATGCGCTGAGCGGCTTCGACTTCAACGACCTGGCCAGTCAGTTCCAGTCGATGTCTGCTGGTGGTGCCGACGACGACAACTGATTCGTCGCTACGTGTGCGGATGGTCGGTTCGCTGACCGTCCGCTCCCCCGGGGCCGCCGTACGCGATAGCTTACGGCGGCTTTTTCATGCACTGCCGCAAGTCACCGGCTATGCTTGGGGCATCACCGCAGTTGAACGGATAATCGAATGACCGAAAAAGCCCTGCACCTGGTGGTGCTGGCCGCGGGCGAAGGCAAGCGGATGAATTCCGGCCTGCCCAAGGTACTGCAGCCGATCGCCGGACGGCCGATGTTGGCGCACCTGCTTGAAGCCGCGCTGGCACTGCATCCCGAACGTGTGCACGTTGTCGTCGGCCACGCCGCCGAGCAGGTCTCGGCAATGATCGAGACGCTGGCCGATGACCGGATCGCGACCGTGGAGCAGCGCGAACGGCTGGGTACCGGCCACGCGGTGCAGCAGGCGATGGCCGGTATTCCCGAATCGGCGCGCGTGATCGTGCTCCCGGGCGACATGCCGCTGGTGCGCACGCAAACCCTGAAAGTCTTCGCCGCCCTCGAAGCGCCGCTTGCGGTGTTGAGCTTCCAGGCGCCCGATCCGCACGGCTACGGGCGCATCCTGCGCGACGCCGACCGGCGCGTTGTCGGCATCCGTGAGCAGCGCGATGCCAACCAGGCCGAGGCGCGCATCACCGAAGCCAACAGCGGCGTACTGGCCGCCGATGCCGGCCGCCTGGGTGGCTGGCTGGCGCGCATCGACAACAACAACAGCCAGGGCGAGTACTACCTGACCGACTGCATCGCGCTGGCCGCAGCCGATCGCGCGGGGATCGAGGCGATGTGCTGCGACGACGCCGAGGAAACGCTGGGCGCCAATGACATGCGCCAGCTGGCCGCACTTGAACACGCCTTGCAGCGGCGTCGCCGGGGCGCGTTGATGGATGCCGGCGTGCGCATGCCCGATCCCGGATCGGTGCAGTTGCGCGGTCGCGTTACGGCCGGTCGTGATGTGGTGATCGAACCCGGCGCGATCCTCGAAGGCGATGTCACCCTGGGCGACGGCGTGATCGTGGGGGCAGGCTGCGTATTGCGCGAGGCCCGTCTGGCCGCCGGCACCCGACTGGAGCCGTACTGCGTGCTCGAGGGCGCCGAGACCACCGGCGCCTGCACCATAGGCCCGTTCGCCCGGCTGCGACCCGGCACGGTGCTGGCTGCCGGCGTGCGCATTGGCAATTTTGTCGAGACCAAGAACGCGATATTCGCCGAGGGCGCCAAGGCCAGTCACCTGAGCTACGCCGGTGACGCCGAAATCGGCGCTCGCGCCAACCTGGGCGCGGGCACCATCACCTGCAACTACGACGGCGCCAACAAGCATCGCAGCACGATCGGCGAGGACGCCTTCATCGGCTCGAATTCGGCGCTGGTCGCACCGGTGGTCATCGGCGACCGCGCAACCGTCGGCGCCGGCAGCGTGGTCACCGGTCAGGTGCCGGGCGACGCGCTGACGGTGGCCCGGGCGCGCGCGCGCACCATCCCGGGCTGGAAGCGGCCGACCAAAAAAGACCGCGGATAGGCTGGCGCTGGCGCGCCTGCTGCGGTATTCTCTTGGGCCTGAATCGACTCCTTTATCCAGACTGATCGACTATGCGCAGACGCCAACGCCCGGAAGACGAAGCCGAAATCAACATCACGCCGATGCTCGACGTGGTATTCATCATGCTGATTTTCTTCATCGTGACCACCTCCTTTGTGCGCGAGAAGGGGCTCGATATTTCCCGTCCGCAGCAAAGCGACAAGACGCAGGTCGAAGAAGATATCGGCCAGATCCTGGTCGAGATCAGCGGCAACAGCCAGATCATGGTCAACAAGCGCTCGGTGGACAACCAGGCCGTGCGCGCCAACCTTGAGCGTGAGCGGGCCCAGAAGCCGAAAGCGCCGCTGATCATTGCGTCCCATCCGGACGCCGACACCAATTCGCTGGTCATCGTGCTCGATGCGGCGAACCTCATCGGCATCGACAACATCAGCGTGGCAACGACCAGGTAGGCCCGAATGACCGAATACAACCCCATCGAATCCTCCGCGGGCTCGCCCGAAGCCGAAAAGGAGCTCAGGCTCTGGGCAACGCTGCTTCACTTGTCATTGCTGGCCGGCCTGATCATTCCACTCGGCGGGCTGGTCGTGCCGGTGGTGATTTATCTGGTCAAGAAGGACGATGTGCCGGGGCTCGAGCCCCACTGGCACGTGGTCGTCAACTGGCTGCTCAGCGCGCTCATCTACGCGGTGATCTGCATCATCCTGATGCTGGTGCTGATCGGTTTTGTGCTGATTTGGGCGCTCGGCCTGCTGGCCTTGATTTTTCCGATCGTCGGCGCCATTAAGGCCAATGATGGGGAAGTGTGGTCGTATCCGCTTTCCATCCGTTTTTTCGGCCGCGATTGATGCGGCCTCCGGCATCGCCCAACTCGGGCCTTTTCAAAATGAACATAGACTCCAAGCCAAGCCTCCTCTGGGGCAATACCTTTTTCTTCGCGCTTTTCAATATCCTGGCCGTGACCCTGGTGCCACTGTGGGGGTTGATGTACGGTTATACCGCCTTCGCCTGGATCGCCTTCGCGGTTCTGTTGGGCCTGGGCGGCATGAGCATTACCACCGGATATCACCGGATGTGGTCGCATCGCACCTTCAAAGCGCGCTGGCCGGTCCGGCTGGCGCTGGCCATTTTCGGCGGCATGGCGCTGCAGAACAGCATCTACGTCTGGGCCGCGCGCCACCGTGTCCACCATCGCTACGTCGACGATGTCGAGCGCGATCCGCATTCGATCAAATCCGGCTTCTGGCACGCCCATATTGGCTGGATGCTGCGCGCCTGGCCGACCAGCGAAATCGATTTTTCGCAGGTCAAGGATCTCGAGCGCGACCCCATCGTCATGTGGCAGCACCGCAATTACTGGTCGCTGGTCTGGGTCACCAACCTGGGCATTCCGCTGGCGCTGGGTCTGATGACCGGCGACATTGTCGGCATGGTGCTGCTGGCCGGCGTGTTGCGCCTGGTCGTCAGCCACCACTTCACGTTCTTCATCAACTCGATGGCCCACACCTGGGGCAAGCGCCCGTACAGCGAAGACAACACCGCAGTCGACAACGGTCTTCTTGCGCTGGTCACCTGGGGCGAGGGCTACCACAATTATCACCATGCATTCCAGTCCGACTACCGCAACGGAATCCGCTGGTGGCACTACGATCCGTCGAAATGGTTGATCAACGTGCTGGCCTGGACCGGCATGGCCAGCGAGCGCAAGCCCACGCCCTGGTTCCGCATCCAGCGTGCCCGGCTGGCGACGGAATTCGCCCGGCTCAAGCGGCGTGCCGAGGGCGGTGGCTTGCAGGAAAACTGGCGCGAGCTGTTCGAGCGCGAGTACCAGCAGTTCCGCGAAACCATCGGCGAGTGGCAGGCAATTCAGATGCGCAAGGTCGAAAACGGCGCCGAGGCGCTGCGCGATCGTTGGCATCAGACCGAACTGCGTACCTCGCTCAAGGAGCTGGAATTCCGGCTCAAGATGCAGCACAAGCGGCTGCGTGCGCTGACCAGCATTATCCCGGAAACCGCCTGATTTGCCGTTAGCCGGCCTCAGGTGCCGGCGGCAGATCGAAGAACCGCCTGGCGTTGGCGCTGGTCTGTTCGGCGAGTGTGGCCGGCGAGACCCCTCTCAGGGCGGCCACCGTGCCGCCGATCCACGGCAGCCAGCACGGCTCGTTGCGGTGGGTGCGTGCCTTGGGCCTGAGGTTGCGCGGCTTCAGGTAGGGCGCATCGGTTTCCAGCATCAGCCGGTCGGCCGGAATCTCCGGCACGATCGTCTTCAATTCCCGCCCGCGACGTTCGTCGCAGACCCATCCGGTAATGCCGATATGGCAATCCAGGTCCAGGTAGTCGAACATTGCCCGCCGCGTATCGGTAAAGCAGTGCACCACTACCGGACCGAGCCGATCCCGAAACTCGCCCAGCATCGCGCGGAAATCAGCATGCGCGTCGCGCTGGTGCAGGAAAACCGGTTTGCCGCAAGCCTCGGCCAGCGCCAGCTGACGCTCGAAGGCGCGCCGCTGCACCGGCCGGGGCGCGATGTCGCGAAAGTAGTCAAGACCGCATTCCCCCACCGCCGCGACATGCTTGTCGGCATGCAATTGCTGTAATCGCGCGAGCGCCTCGTCGTCAACTTCCTCCGCCAGATGCGGGTGCACGCCGGCCGTGGCACGCAGGCGCGCTGGATCCTGTCCGGCCAGCGCCAGCGCACGTTCGCTGCCGACAATCGAGGCTCCGGTCAGCACCAGCTGGACCACACCGGCGGCCGCCGCGCGCCCGGCGACTTCGCGCCAGTCGCCGTCAAAGCTCTCGTGGCTGAGATTGCAGCCGATGTCGATCCATTCCATGTTTCGGGGCTAGCTGAAACCGGAGCGGAGTGTAACAAGACTTGGTCGCACCAGCCCGTCGCCTTCACCATCGAGCAGCGACACGCCAATCCCGGCTCCAAATGCGGCGCCCAGGCTGGGGGTTGCGGCAATCACCAGCAACGCTCCGGCACCCGGCAGAGAGATCGCGGCAATCAGCAGTGCCGAGCTCGAAAGCAACAGTCCGGCGGCATGCCCGCTGTACCGGCTTCGCCCCACCAGCGTGGCCATCAGGCCGCCGAACACGCCGCCGACCAGCCAGGCGACCAGCAGCGGCGTCAGCCAGCCGTCGGCCAGCGGAGCCTCCGCCAGTTGCCGATTCAATGCGCGTGCGGGGTCCAGCAGATCGAGTCCGATCCAGATGCTTTCCTGAACAATGATTGCGACGCAGATGCCGCCCGCGAGCGCCTGGACTTGCCGTTTGATCATGTCACACATTATGGCACTGCGGTATACTCGCTGGACAAGCCGTCACCCCCGGAGCGCACGCGGTCGAGGCCGTGTGGACTGTCGGCCTGCAAGAACTGATCTCATGAGAGCTTCCCGACGTCACATTCTCTACAGCGCGCCCGGCCGGGTGCCATGGCTGATTGCGGCGACCCTGCTGGCGCTGTTGCTTTCGGCAACCGTGATGCTCAGCCGCGCCTTCGAGCGCGCCGAGGAGCGGGAGATCGACCGCTATTTCAATTCAATCGCCACCCACATCCAGACCGACCTGCTTGGCGGCGCCGAGCAGCAGGCTGCCATCCAGAGCCGCATGGCCACGCGCCTGGCCTTCGACGGGCCGTTCGACCAGGCGGCGTGGCAGTCCGATGCCGCACGCTTGATCGGTGATCACCCGCACTACCAACTGCTGGCGGTACTCGACGGAGATTTTACGGTCCGCTGGCTCGCAGGCGGCGGTCGCGACGGCATTGTGGCCGGCGAGGTCTTTCCGCTCACCCGCCAAGCGCGCGCGCGGCTGGCACGCGAGCCGGCGGACATGAATACGATTGCATTGGAGCCGTTGACCGCGGCCACGCCCGAACCGGCGATTTTGTTCGTGACCCCGATCATGGCCGACGGCCAGGTGGTCAACTGGCTCGCTGCAGTCATGCAGGTGCCGGCTTCGATTCGTGCAATGCTCACCGGCTTTTATCTGCGCGACGTGGCGCTGTCGGGCGACTTCGACGGTACGGAATTTGCCATCCCCGGCACCGTTACTGTAGACGACATTGATGCCAGCTATCACCGAATAATCACATTCGAACTCGGCAACGGCCGCAGCGAACTCAACCTGGGGGTTGCGCTGCGACCGGAAAAAATTGCGGAAATGCGCACCGCACTGCCCCGGCTTATCCTGTTGTTCGGTTTCGTCATGACGTTGTTGCTGGTGGTCGCGGCGTTGCTGGCGATGGCTGCGGCGCGCCAGGCGCGTGTACTGTCGGGCGCCAACCGGAACCTCCAGAACGAGATTCGCGACCGCGAACTGGCCGAGCGCGAACTCGAATTTCTTGTCACCCACGATTCGCTCACCGGGCTGCCCAACCGGCAAGGCATGCTGCGCCATCTCGAGCGCGCCATTCACGAGACCGACCCGCGGCACAGTCTGGCGGTTTTCTTCATCGATCTCGATCAGTTCAAGGACATCAACGAAACGCTCGGCCACCACCTGGGCGACGAGCTGTTGCGCCAGATACCCGAGCGTCTTGCGCGAGAACTCGACGATGACGACATGCTCGGCCGCCTGGGCGGCGACGAGTTCCTGGTGGTGGCCAAGCGACGCGACCGCGAGCGCGTCATCCGGTTGGCCGACCGCCTGCTGGGCGCGCTGGATAAGCCGTTCAGAATCGAGGAACACCAGTTGTTCATCAGCGCCAGCATCGGCCTGGCGTTTGCCGATTCGGCATCGGCATCGCCCGGCGAACTGATCCAGAATGCCGACGCAGCCCTGTTCAGGGCCAAGCAGATGGGCCGCAACCAGCACGCCATGTTCACACCCGAAATGTTCTTCCAGGTGGAATACCGGCTAAACCTGAGCCGCGATATCCGCCAGGCGCTGGACAACGAGCAGTTCCGCATCGCCTACCAGCCGATCGTGGATCTCGATACGCTGGAAATCTGCGGGGTAGAGGCACTGATGCGCTGGCCGCACAAGGATGGCTACAACGTGCCGCCGCGCGACTTCATCCGGGTTGCCGAAGAAACCGGCATGGTTCACCGTCTGAGTCAGTATGCGCTTTCGCGCGCGGTCCAGGACCTGGCCGACTGGCAGAAAAACTTCGACAACCCGCCCTGGCTGGCGGTCAATATCTCCGGCGCGCAGTTCCGCGAGGCCGAATTCGTGCGCGACCTCAGCGTGCTGCTGCACCACCACCGGATCGCACCCGATCAGCTGCACCTGGAAATCACCGAAGAAGTGCTGATCGAGAATCTGGCGCGCAACCGGGATATTCTCGACCAGCTCGACGAGATCGGCATGCCGATTGTGGTCGACGATTTCGGCATCGGCTATTCGTCGCTGGCCTATATCAAGAATTTCCCCATCTCCACGATCAAGATCGACCAGGGCTTCATCCGCGGCATTCAGGAAGACGCCGACGACCGGGCCATCACCCGCACAATCTGTGATCTTTCGCACGAACTGTCGCTCAAGACGGTGGCCGAGGGAATCGAGCAGCCCGGCCAACTGGAGCTGCTGCGCGGTTACGGCTGCGATTTCGGTCAGGGATTTTTGTTCATGCACGCGGTGGGGGCCGAAGAAATTTCGAGCCTGCTGGCCGGCCCGCCGCCGTGGTCGGGCCTGGTGTCGGTGTCCGGCGACGCCAGCGTGCGCAAGATCGGTTCCGGCCGCGAAGAGGCGCCCTGAGCGACGGCGACCTTTGCGGTCCCGACAATGCCGGTGTCCGGTTCCCTTGTATTCATCCGCATATTCGACGATAATAGACGGCTGACTTTTCCACCAAGCATCAGGTGCGCCCAATATGAAGGCTGAAATCCATCCCGAATACCGTGAAGTCGTCTTTCAGGACTTGTCCAGCGACTTTGCATTCAAGACCCGGTCGACCGTCCAGACCCGCGACACCATCAAGTGGGAAGATGGCAACGAGTACCCGTTGGTCAAGGTCGAAGTGTCGAGCAAATCGCATCCGTTCTACACCGGCCAGCACAAGATCGTCGATTCCGGCGGTCGTGTAGACCGATTCAAGCAGCGTTACGGCAAAAGCAAGTAATAAGGTCGACGGCGCGGCCCGATCGCGGTCGCGCCGCTGTGACATACTGAAAATACGCAACCGTATGGTTGCAGCCGAATCCCTGGCTCAGGCCGGTCGGCGAGTGTTCGGCAACGCCTGACTTCCGCCCGGCCCCGAGTCGACCCTGTCTAGGAGTTGAGCCGTGTCCGATCGTAAACTGACCCTGAATGACCCCGAATCCGGCAAATCGCTGGATCTTCCCGTCGTATCCGGCTCGGAGGGCGACCCGACGCTGGACATCAGCGGTTTGCACAAGGAGTTGGGCTACTTCACCTTCGACCCCGGCTACGGCATGACGGCCAGTTGCAAGAGCGACATCACCTTCATCGACGGTGGTGCCGGCATCCTGCGCTATCGCGGCTATCCGATTGAGCAGCTGGCCGAGAACTCGTCGTTCCTGGAGGTGGCCTACACGCTGCTCTACGGCGACCTGCCGAACCGGGACCAGTTTGCCGGCTTCGAACGCGACATCACCTACCACACGATGGTGCACGAGAAGCTCAACACCTTCATGCAGGGCTTCCACTACAATGCCCATCCGATGGCGATCCTGTCGGGGGTGGTCGGCTCCATGGCCGCGTTCTATCACGACAAGCTCGATGTCAACGACCCGGAACAGCGCGAACTGGCCGCCAAGCGCCTGATCGCGAAAATGCCGACCGTGGCCGCGGCCGCATATCGGCACTCGATGGGCTGGCCCAGCGCGTACCCGAAGAACTCGCTGCCTTACAGCGACAGATTCCTGCACATGATGTTCTCGGTACCCGCCGAGCCCTACGAGATCAACCCGGTGGCGGCCAAGGCGCTGGACCTGCTGTTCATCCTGCACGCCGACCACGAGCAGAACGCCTCGACCTCCACCGTGCGCCTGGTCGCCTCCACCGGCGCCAACCCGTATGCTTGTGTCGCCGCCGGCATTGCCGCGCTCTGGGGGCCGGCACACGGCGGCGCCAACGAGGCTGTGCTGAACATGCTCAACCAGATCGGATCGGTCGACAACGTGCCCGAATTCGTCAAGCGTGCCAAGGACAAGGACGATCCGTTCCGTCTGATGGGCTTTGGTCACCGGGTCTACAAGAACCACGACCCGCGCGCGACCATCATCCGCAAGCAGTGCCACGAAGTGCTTGCCGAGCTCGGCAAGCAGGACGAACTGCTGGACCTGGCCATGGAACTGGAGCGGATTGCACTGGAAGACGACTACTTCGTCGAGCGCAAGCTCTATCCCAACGTCGATTTCTACTCCGGCATCATCTACAAGGCGCTGGGCATTCCGACCTCAATGTTCACCGCGATGTTCGCGATCGGCCGCACCGTCGGCTGGGTCAGCCAGTGGCTGGAGCAGTCCGCCAATCCGACCCGAATCGGGCGTCCGCGTCAGGTTTATACCGGTAAGACCGAGCGGGACTACGTCCCGATCGAAAACCGCTAGCGGGAACGTCTGGACGACTCTGCGCGGCGAAACCCTTCGGGACGGGCCGCTCATCAAACAGATAAAGTCAAAGGCGTTTCGCCGCCATCTGATGGCTGGCACCCTTGCCGGGTGCGATTTTCAATTTCAACCTCTAAAACCGTTTCGCCTCGCGCTGCGCGCTTGCAGGCGAGTGACTTTTTTCGATTGCAAAAAAAAGTAACCAAAAATGCGCTTTACAGGCGGCAGTCATTGAAGGAGGAGGTCGGAGGGTCCGGTGGTTAGGTGTAAGATCGCGGCGCTGATCCGGGATCTTTTTGTCCGTTCGG
>JBBDSL010000091.1:0-26504 GCA_040904965.1 Wenzhouxiangellaceae bacterium | reverse complement strand
CACCCTAATCTTTCAGGTTGCCAGTCAAAACATCAAATTTCTGACGTGCGCCCACAGGAGCCCGGGGATTTGCTTCCGGGCGCGGGTTGAGACACAATTGGCCGCCTGGCGATAACAACTAGAAGCGAGTAGCGATTCATGAAGACAACTTCCGTCCACGGCATGTGGTCATCCCGCCTGATGTTCGTGCTGGCCGCGACCGGGTCGGCGGTCGGCCTCGGCAATATCTGGCGCTTTCCCTACATCACCTCGGAGAACGGCGGCGGCGCGTTCGTGCTGGTCTATCTGGGCTGTATTGCGGTCATCGGTCTGCCGATCATGTTTTCCGAAATCGTCATCGGTCGCCGCGGCCGCATGAGTCCGATCAATTCGATCCGCGAGCTGGCCGACGGCGCCGGCGCCTCGCGCAAGTGGATGGGGCTGGGCTGGCTCGGCATCATCGCCGGCTTCCTGGTGCTGTCGTTCTACTCGGTGGTGGCCGGCTGGACCCTGGCCTACGGTTTTGGCTACCTGCAACAACTGCTGTTCGGCGGTCCGGGAATCACCGATCCGACCGCAACGTTCAACGAGTTGCTGGCCGACCCGGGCCGGATGATCTTCTGGCACGCGGTGTTCATGATTCTGACCGTCGGGGTTGTCGCGCTGGGTGTCGAGAAAGGTCTGGAGCGCGCCGTATCGATACTGATGCCGACGCTTTTCATGCTGCTGCTGGTGCTGCTGGGCTATGGAATGAGCACCGGCCACTTCCAGGAAGCGGTCGGTTTCCTGTTCAGCCCCGATTGGTCCCGCGTCAACGGCACCATGGTCGTCACCGCCATGGGCCAGGCGTTCTTCACGCTGAGCCTGGGCATGTGCGCAATCATGGCCTATGGCGCCTATCTGCCCTCGCACGTCAATATTCCGCGCGTCGGTGTCACTGTGGCGTTCGCCGATACGCTGGTTGCACTGGTCGCGGGGCTGGCGATCTTCCCCATCGTGCTGTCGTTCGGGCTGGATCCCGAGGGCGGCGGCGCCGGCTTCATCTTCACCTCGCTGCCGCTGGCGTTCAACGCAATGCCGTTCGGCATTGCCTACGGCATGGCGTTCTTCCTGCTGCTTTCGGTCGCGGCCTGGACCAGCTCGATCTCGTTGATGGAGCCGCCTACGGCGTACTTCGTCGAGGCGACGAATTTCTCGCGCAAACAGATCGCCTTGATCGTCGCCGGCGCGACCTGGCTGATGGGCCTGGCCTCGGTATTCGGGCTTAACGTCTGGTCCGCGGTCACGTTCGGCGAAAAAGACATCATGGGCGCGATCGAATACGTCGCCGCCGATATCATGCTGCCGATCGGCGGGCTGCTGACGGCGCTGTTTGCCGGCTGGGTACTGTCCGGGCGCATCACACGCGAGGAACTCGACGAGAAAATGCCGGACTGGGCCTACACCGCGTGGCTGTGGCTGACCCGCATCGTCACCCCGCTGATGATTCTGATCGTGCTCGCCGGGCTGCTGGGAATTATCTGATCGCCATGGTGTTCCGGCGCCGGGACATTTGAGCCTCTTTTTGCGTCGCCCCGGGTATTCCGGGGTCTCCCGGACCAGCCTCGCTGGTTCTGCTGCCCCATTACGAGATCCCGGATATTCGCTGCCGCGAATTCCGGGATGACGGGTGCGGGGCTACGAGGTTGGCGCGAATTCCGGGATGACGGGTGAGGGCGCTAAGTAAAAACGGCCTCGTACAACAGACCCTGGTCTTCCTTGCCTACCGGCACCAGAAACACTTCCAGCTCGCCGGTTTTTTCGTGTTCCAGCCGGAACGTGGACTGCACCGGTTCGGTGTCGCCGGGGCAAGCGAACAGCAGCGAGAACGGCGTGCGGCCTGCAGGGCCGGTCTGGTCGGATAGTTGCCGCACCTCGATCAGCCTGGCTTCGATGTCGGGCAGGTTTTCATGGCGGAGTTGAAAGACTTGTTCGGTCAGGTCTTCAAAAATGTTTGCGGTGAGTTTTTCCAGCATATTGTCCTCGGTCAGCAAAATAAACGCGGTCCACAGAATACACGGATTGATACAGATGAGAAACCGATTGAACCCGGCCGAAAAAATCGATAACCCCGAATTCTTCATTATCTGCGTTCATCCGCGTCCATCTGCGGTTAAAAAACTCTTTCGGGAACGCGGCCAAATCTCATACGAAATCAGGAAAAGGCCAGCGGTTCAGGGATCTGCGCGCCATTCGAGCAGATCATACACGCCCTTGTCTTCCAGCATCCGGAAGCCCAGACGCCGGTAGAGGCCGTAGGCGGGATTGTTTTTCTCGACGTGAATGCGTACTGCCTTGCCGGCCCGCGCAGCTTCGTCCTGCACCTGTTGGAGCAGGCTGCCGCCGATTCCGCGCCCCCGGTACTCGGGCAGCAGTGCGATATCGACGATTCGCAGTTCATCTTCACGGTGCTGGAGGTACAGCCTTCCGACCAGCTCGCCATCGACGCGAATCAACCGGCGCCTGGTATCGGCGTAGTGTTCGCGATAATGCGAATCCTGTGCCTCGAACTGAGTGCGCAGGAACTCCGTCTTCTCGTCCTGCGACCACGGCACCGGCGCGAGTTCCTCTTGCCGGGTGGATGCATACAACCGGGCCAGAAACGGACGGTCGCCGTCCGTTTCTTCAATCAGCTCCAGCGCCGGCTTCGGCATGCTCCGTGCCTGCTCCACGCCGCGTCAGCTCCTTGACGGATACAAACCCTGCAGCGCGATGATGAAATTCATCGTCAGGAACGGCTGCATGTTGTTGTGGGGCTGGGAGCCGCCGGTATCGGTCAGGGCCTGAGGGGCCATGTTCACCGGGCTTTCCGGCGAGTGATACGGCGTGAAACCGGAGGTAGCAGCCGGGTACCGGTCCGCAGGATCGTCCTGGATGGCGGGCCGACCCGAGCCCTCGACTGTGTGCTGGTGGTTCGGCATTTGAGCTTCGCTCAAGGTCACGCTCTCGACGCCACCGCGCTGTCCCAGCCGCCTGGCTGTCAGGCCCGGTCCACGCCCGGGATGCATGGGTGCGCGACCCTGCAGGTTGGGGAGTGCGGTGGTCGATCTACCGTCGCCACCATAGGTGGTGCCGATCAGCGAAAACAGCGCGGTGTTCTGGGATACCGGCAGCAGTTGACCGTCACAGAAGGCCCAGTTGCGCGGCGCGAAGTTTCCGGCAAAAATCCGGATCTCGGCAATGAATGGTTCTGACATGACTGGACTCCTTTAATGCCTGGACGGATAAATGCCGAAAAGAGCGATGATGAAGTGGACGCACAGGAAGGGCATCTCATTGGCGTGTGACTGGCTGCCACCCACGCTGGCCACGCCCTGGTTCGACATGGGTGCAAATGGCCCGTCAACCCCGTAGAAAGGGGCGTCCGATTGGGCAAGCACCCGAGTCTCCGGTAGTGCTTCCGCTGCGGTCTGACTGGACGCTTGCAGGCTATGGCTGTGACCAGGGAGTTGGTTGACGGTCAGGGTAACTTTCTCGGCGCCGCCCTTGCTGCCCAGACGACGCTCGGACAAGCCCGAACCGTGCCCGGCGTGGATCGGGAGCCGGCCCCGCGCATCGGGCAGGCCGAATGTAGTCTGTCCGTCGCCGCCGTAAATGGTGCCCAGCAGCGAAAACAGTGCGTCATTTTGCGACACGGCAAGAAGCTGGCCGTCGCAAAACGCCCAGCCGCGCGGCGCGAAGTTGCCCGCGAACATGCGAATCTCGCCTACAAATGGTTCTGACATGTGGATTCTCCTAGTTGCGGGACGGGAAAAGGCCTTGCAGCGCGATACAGAAATTCAGCGTGATATACGGCTGAATGTTTTCGTGCGCCTGGCCACCACCGACCTGACTGACCGCCCCGGCATTAAGGCCCACCAAGCTATCAGCGGAGTTGTAAAGGTCGGTTCCGGCATTGGCGAACACGTTGTTGGCCGGCGATGCCGAACCGCCGCCGGTGTTGGTGCCAACCAGGGCATGGGTGTGCTGGGGAATTTCGTTGGCGCTCAAGGTGTGAGTTTCTTCCCCGCTCTTCTGGCCCAGACCATGCTCGGCGTCCCCATTGCTGCGGCCCTTATGAAGCGGGGTGCGGCCACGCAGATCGGGCAGGGCGAATGAAGTCCGCCCGTCACCACCATACGTGGTTCCGAGCAGGGAATATAGCGACTGATTCTGATTGATCGGCAGGATCTGGCCATCACAAAGCGCCCAGCCCCGCGGGGCGAAATTGAAACCTACCATCCGGACTTCGGCAAGAAACGGCTCGGACATTGCATTCTCCTCTCTACACAGGTGTGGCCCAACGGGCTACGATTTCAATTACGGCAAGGTGGGGTCGGTCACCGCCGCCGGGCTGATGATCAGCACCTCTCCGGTGCTGTTACGAAGGGCAGCGCTGGTGAAAACATCGGCGCCGGCGAAGGCTCGCGGCCCGCCGTCTTCTACCTGATTGCCGCTCTCGTTCATGACGTCAGCGACCACCCCATCGGTGCTGGTCGTGCTGCCGATATGGGTGGTGCACGGCGTGCCATTACCAGCGTTGCCGTCGTCGACGCAGGCAATGTCGATGTTGCTGTCGCCCGTCAGATCGAGACTCTCCGCCTGGAAGCCAAATCCAGTGTCGAACGACCCCAGGCCGATGACGCTATCGATGATCTCCAGCTGCAGCGTTGCGCCATTGCCGGCTCCCGAGTCCGCGATACCGCGCACGGATCCGATAAGGGTGTCGGTACGCAGGGGCTGCGAGGTCGTCACGCTGTCCAACGTTGCGTCCAGAAAACCGGCCGTCGAGCTGCCAGTCTGCATGTCCTGGACATTCAGCGTAATGCTGCTGGCGAAGATATTGCTGAGCTGGGTGTTCTGAACCAGCACGCGGGCATTCCCATCGCTGACGGAGCCCGTGCCGGGGTCGCCGTCAATGAAGACCTCGATGCCGTTGCCGATGGCGGAACCCTGGATCTGGCTGTTATTGACGGTCACGTCCGTGGTCGCCGCGCCGTCGGCCTTGAAGAACAGCACGGTGCCGCGATGCAAACTATCCGACGACAGGCCGGTGATTCCCGCCCGCAAGGTTCCGTTGGTGTTGGCGGTGTCGATCAGGTTGTCTGCGTTATCGTTGTTGGTGCCGGTCACGTTCTCCGCAATCAGGGTCGAGACGTTGCTCGCCTGGTCGTTGCCCAGATCGATTCCGTCATTGGCGATATCATTGAAGGTGGTGTTTTGCACCACCATGTCGATGGTCGCGCTGCCACCGTCGGCCCGCAGCAGGAAACCGTCTCCTTCACAGGGGTTGCAGTTCGCGTCGCTGTGATGATTGTTGCCTATGAAGCTGTCGATGACGGTCAGATCGAGGTCGCCGGAGAAGTTCTCCACCTCCAGGCCGGTATCGGACATGCCGGCAAGGATGCTGCTCTGGATCAAGACCGCGCCGGTCAGCGGTGCACCGGCGCCGGTATTGAAATCCATCGCATCGTCACCGTCCGTGGGCCCGGCCCCGTTGTCCCCGGCATTGAGGATTTCGGTGTGTATCAAGGTGAGACCGACGTTGGAACCGAAACCTTCGATTCCGTGATCGCCGGTCTGGGAGACCAACACGTTGTCGAGCACCAGATTGTTGACCGAGCTCAACTCCAGCCCGTTGTCCGTGATGACGGTGGTCGCGCTGACTGCATCTCCCGGGGCCGCCGTGCTCTCGCCGATCACGAGGTTGCGCAGAAAGACATCCGTCGCCGAGGTCAAACGAACGCCGTCGGTCGTGTTGATGATGGTGCCGCCCGAACCCAGGGTCAGCGTTCCGCCGCCCTGGGCAGAGGTGGTGCGTCCTGCAGTGGTCTCCGAAGTGCTGGAGGCACCGTCACCTGTGACCTCAAAATGTCCGGTGCTTCCGGTGGTATCCAGGATGATGCCCGCACCGGCGCCATCTACGGAGACGCTTTGTAAGGTCACGTGACTGGCGCCGATCGTGGTATTGACGATGTTGACGCCGATGCCTGTGCCCGTGTTCACCGAGTTACCGGTGCCGGTCACGTTGACCGTACCGCCACCAGTGGCGCTGAAGCCGCTGCCGGAGGTGGTGTCGATATCGAGCCCGCCGTTTGTAAAGCTGACCGTCGCGCCGGTATTGCCGCCCAGCGTGACCGCCGGGCTGGTGCCGGTATTGAGCACCTTGCTGGCGCCACTGAATGTGACCGCGCTACCGCCGCTGTTGTTGGCCACCCGTATACCGGTGCCGCCGGAGTTGCTGGTCAGCGCGCCCGAAAGCGTGACCGCCCCGCCGGTCTTGTTCTGGATCTCGACAACACGGTTGGCGGTATTGCTGATCGAGCCGGCATAGCTGACCGTGCCGACGCCACCGTCGACGAAAAAGCCCTGGTTTGTGGCCCCGGACAACGTGCCGCCGCCCAGATTGAGCGTGCCGCCGACGGTGACCAGGCTGACGTTGCGGCTGCCCGAACTGGAGCTGACCGAAGAGAACCCGGCCCCGGCGACGCTGCCGGTGGCCAGATCCAGCGCCTGACCGGTGCCGAAGATCGAGACATCGAGCACCGTCAAGGTGCCGAAACCATTGCCTGCAATCCCGCTACCCGATGTATTGCCGACACCGAAGCCCTGAAGCCGGTTGTTCTGCGCCAAGGTGATTCCGTTGCCGCCGCTGTTGACGATTGCCGGCGCCGTGCCAGCGGTCGCGGGTAGCACGCTGTCGCTCGGCGGCGTGACGCCGGCAATGCTGACCAGCGCCTGGCTGGCGCCCTGCCCCAGCAGGCGCTGGTTATTGAGGAGCGCGATGCCACCGGTGTAGTCGCCGCTGCCGGTATGCAGGAAGATCCGGTCGCCGACGGCATCGGCGGCGGTTTCGGCCGCAGCGAGGGTGTCGAACGGCGTGCCCAGCCGGCCGTCGCCGCCGGCAGCTGCGTTGGTATCGGCAAACCAGATGCGATCGGCGCCGATCGGGATGGTTATCGTGGCGGTTATCGTGCCGAAGCCGTTGGTCACCGAGAATTCAAGCAGACCATTGGCGCTGGTCACGCCGGCGGCCGGATTGAACGTGAACGTTCCGCCGGAGTCGATGGTGGCGTCACCGTTGGTGGTGCTGGCCACGCCCAGCGTGATGGCGTCGCCGCCGGCGGTGACGCTAAACCCGGAATCGGCCGTGGTATCGATGCCGACGTTGCCGACAAGGGTCTGCGGATAGGTGTCAGCAGTCGCGCTCGGCCGTTCGCCGACCGCCACTTCGACCGTGGCGCAATCACTGCCGCCGACGTTTTCAATGCAATAGCCGAAGCTGTCGACGCCGGTAAAACCGATGGCGGGGCTGTAGCCGAAGCTGCCATCGGCATTCAGCGTCACGCTGCCGCCGCCCGTACTGGGGTTATCGAACGACACGATATCGGCCTGCGGGAAGCCCCGCGTATCATTGTCCAATACGCCATCGGCGGTGCTGACATTCAGGGTGGTATTAAACGTGCCGTGGTAGGCAACGCTGCCCGGCGACGAAATGGTCGGAATACCGCCTTCGGGATCATTGTTGGCCAACGGCGCTTCGTTGATCGTCAACGTGAACGCCTGGCTAGCGTCGGGGGTGACGCCGTTGGTCGCCGTCAGGGTCAGGTTGTGTTCTGCCCCGGTGCCGGCATCCGGCGTACCGCTCAGGACGCCGGTATTGGCATCCAGGCTCAGGCCCGCCGGCAGGCCCGGCAGGGCGAAGGTCGGATCGGGGAAGCCGTCGGCGGTGAAGGTGAAATCACACGTTGAGCCGACCTGGCAGGTCAGGTTGTCGGCCGAAGTGATCGTCGGGGCCTCGTTAATCGTCAGCGTGAACGCCTGGCTAGCGTCGGCACCGATGCCGTTGGCCGCGGTCAGCGTCAGATTATGGACCGCGCCGGTCCCTGCATCCGGCGTGCCGCTCAAGATGCCGGTATTGGCATCCAGACTCAGGCCCGCGGGCAGGCCCGGCAGGGCGAAGGTCGGCTCCGGGAAGCCATCGGCGGTGAAGGTGAAGTCGCACGTTGAACCGACTTCACAGGTCAGGTTGTCGACCGAAGTGATCGTCGGCGCTTCGTTGATCGTCAGTGTGAACGCCTGGATGGCGTCGGGGGTGACGCCGTTGGTCGCCGTCAGGGTCAGGTTGTGTTCTGCCCCGGTGCCGGCATCCGGCGTACCGCTCAGGACGCCGGTATTGGCATCCAGGCTCAGGCCCGCCGGCAGGCCCGGCAGGGCGAAGGTCGGATCGGGGAAGCCGTCGGCGGTGAAGGTGAAATCACACGTTGAGCCGACCTGGCAGGTCAGGTTGTCGGCCGAAGTGATCGTCGGGGCCTCGTTAATCGTCAGCGTGAACGCCTGGCTAGCGTCGGCACCGATGCCGTTGGCCGCGGTCAGCGTCAGATTATGGACCGCGCCGGTCCCTGCATCCGCCGTGCCGCTCAAGACGCCGGTACTGGCATCCAGACTCAGTCCCGCGGGCAGACCCGGCAAGGTGAAGGTCGGGTCCGGAAAACCGTCGGCGGTAAACGTGAAGTCGCACGTTGAACCAACTTCGCAGGTCAGGTTGTCGGCCGAGGTAATGGCCGGCGGCTCGTTGACCGTCAGCGTGAAATTCTGGGTCGACTGTACGCCGTTGTCGGCAGTCACCGTCAGGCTGTACTCGGCGCCGGTGCCGGCATCGGGGATGCCTTCCAGGCTTTCCGTGGCGGCATTGAAGGTTACCCCGGCCGGCAGCGCGCCATCGATCGTGATCGTCGGGGCGGGAAAGCCGTCGGCGGTGAGGGTGAAGTCGCAGCTCGAACCCACCTCGCAGGTGTGGCTGTCGGCCGAGGTGATCTCAGGCGGGTCGTTGACGGTAATGGTGATGGCGGCCTGGGCGCCGCCGGCGACATTCTCGATGCTGTAGTCGAAGCCGAAGTCGCCGGTCAGGCCGGTCGGCGGGGTAAAGCTCACGCTGCCGTCGGCGTTGACTGCGACACTGCCGTCGGGCGCGATTGAAACACTCGTCCCGGCGGGATGGTCGTCGACCGTACCGCCGAGATCACCGCCGCCGAAACTGGCGACCACCGGGTCGGGCAGGCCGGTGTCGTTGACCAGCACGCCGGGCGTGGCAACGGTCAACGCGTCACCGGTGGCGGTCTCAAAGTCGTCAGCCACCGCCTCCGGCGGCGTCTGCACCTGAATGCTGACCGTCGCATCGCTGTCGCCGAGCGGGTTCCCGATCCGGTACTGAAAGCTGAAATCGCCTTCGAAACCGGTCTGGGCCTGGAACTGGAAGCTGCCGTCGGCATTGACCGTCAGGCTGCCGTCGGCGCCGAGGGTGACCGTCGAACCCGCGGCATGATCGGTGACCGCGCCACCCAGATCGCCGCCACCAAAATTGGTCAGGGTGGCGTCGGGCACACCGCGGTTGTCGTTGGCCAGCAATCCAGACGCGGCGGCGACATCCAGCAACGACCGCTCAACCGTGGAATGAGCGTCATCCGACGCGAACGGCGCCTGGCTTTCAGTATCGGACACGTCCATCCGGAAAAACAACACATCGCCGTCAAGTACCACGAACGCGGCGACCAGGTCGATCGCGGCAGAACCATCCGTGGCATCCCCGGTCGAATCCTGGGCGATGGGCGCGCGTCCAGCCCAGTCAGTCAGGTCGCCGTCGACGGCAAACGTCATCGCCCAGGTCGCGGTGGTCACCAGCATCACCGCCATGACCGCGCCGACCCGGCCCATGCGCCGGTGCGCCAGCCAGGCAAGCGTCAGCAGCACCAGCACCAATGCGCCCAGACCCCAGATCGATAGCGCCGGAATCTGCACCGGCAGGCCGAACACGATCGGCCCGCCGCCGGCGCTGCCGTCGGTCGTGGCCAGTACGTCCGAACCGCTGCCGTTGTCGGTCACGAAGGTCAGCCGGATCTGACTGAGATTGGCACCGCCCAGCGCCCCGCGCGCCACCGCAAGCTCCACTGCATCGGCGCCGCCGCTGCCGGTGTTCAATGCCAGCGGGTACGGCACCGTAACGCCGGAGACCGGCACCGGCGCGCCGAACGCGCCGCCTGCGCAGCTGGCGCGTTCCAGTGCGACGACCTCGGAACCGTCCGGGTCCACGGTCGCGCGAAGGCGGTGTTCGAACCCGTTCAGGGTCGCGCCGCCGCTGGGCGTGACCGCGCAGCCGGTGGTCGCGCTGCGATCGCTGTCGATCAGAACATCGAAATCAAGCGTCTGCGCCGAGACGGTAAATGGCGCCATAAACCATGCGGCCGCGACAACGGCGATGAACGGATAGCGGGTATTCATTAGCTGGTGCACTCCCTCTGTGAACCCTCGGATGCCCTGGCGAGCAACCGCCTGAGCGACAGGGTAATACGTTTTCTCTCTAATGACCAGTGCAATTTTGTGATGTACTGCTCATTTTCAAACCCCAGGAAACTTTTGAGCAACCGACTCGCGCTCCCCAAAAACCGCATCGGCCCGCGTTGGTCGGCGGTTCGCTTTCATTACTACCATGCCTCCGGCGGCTGGTTCGGTCAAGCGTTTCGAAGCATCAAATGTCCGCTGCGGTCCAGTGCTGCATGCCAGCCCTCGGCCACCCAGGTGGTCGCATCGCGATCCATGACTATCGCCGGACCGGCCACTTCCCTGTCCTTGAGGCCCGCGCGCGTCATGACCGGCACTTCGTGATCAATCTCCGGGTCCCGGTCATCTTGCTGCAACGGCGGCACGTCGTGAACCCTGGCCTCGCCGCGCGCCTCGACCCGCAAGCCGACCAATTCCACCGGCAGTTCCAACCGATGCCCGAACGCGCGCTGGTGTGCTTCGTGGAAGCTGTCGGCCAATCCATCAGGTGCCTGCATGGGCAGCTCGAGGGTCGCGCTCTGACCAACGTACCGGCAATCGATCCAGCGCTCGACCTCCAATTCATCGGTCGCAATGCCTTCGGCGGCCAGTTCGTCGCGTACCTGGTCGGTCAGCGGTTCGAACGCGTCATCGATGTCGGATTCGGCCACCGCATCGGCGCGTTTGAGCAAGCTGGCCGTGGCCTGGCGGCCGGGCCGGGCCACCAGCATGCCCAGTGCCGAAAGCACACCGGAGCGCGCCGGCACCACCGCGCTGGTCATGCCCAGACTTTCGGCCAACTCGCACACGTGCAGCCCGCCGGCACCGCCAAAGCTCATCAATGTGGCGCTTTTCGGGTCCACGCCGCGTTCGGCCGACATCACCCGCAGCGCACGACTCATGTGCTCGTTGGCGATTCTGAGCACGCCCCGGGCGAGGGCCTCGCGAGCAAGCCCGGCGTGTTCGGCCAGGTCGTCCATGGCCGCCGCGGCCGCATCGAAATCCAGCCGATGGGTGCCGCCCAGGCGGGTCTCGCGCGGCAGCCGGCCCAGCAACAGGTTGGCGTCGGTGACGGTAATGTCGGTGCCGCCGCGACCGTAGCAGACCGGGCCCGGATCGGCACTGGCCGATTCGGGACCGACCTGGATCAGTCCGCCGGCATCGACGCGCACGATGGACCCGCCACCGGCGCCTATGGTGTGCATGTCGACCATGGGAACCGCAACCGGATAACGACCGATGCGCCCGTCGCGGGTCAGCGCGGGCTTGCCGACCAGCAACGCCACGTCGGTGGACGTACCGCCCATGTCGAAGCTCAGCAAACGTTCGCGGCCAAGCTCCCTGCCAATGAACGCGGCCGCAGCCAGGCCGCCGGCCGGTCCGGAAAGCAGCAGATGTACCGCGCGTGCGCTGGCCTGGCTTGCCGAAACGGTCAGCCCGCTGGACTGCATTACCGCCAGCCGGCCGCCGGCCAGTGCGCGTTCCAGCCGGCCGAGATAGCCGGCCAGCTTGGGGCCCACCGAGGCATTCAGCCAGGTCGCGATGCCGCGCTCGTATTCGCGAATCTCGGGCAACACCTCCGACGACAGCGAAACCGGCAGGTCGCCAGGCAGTGCATCGCGAACCGCGCGCTCAAGATCCGGCCGCAGCCATGAAAACAGCAGATTGACCGCGACCGAGTCCGGGGCGAGCTGCTCGATTCGCCGGGCAAGTTCGGCCAGCGCGTCGTGGCCGGGTTCGGCCAGCAACTCGCCGTCCGACGAGGCACGCGCATCGATCTCCAGGCAGAATTGTTCGTCGACCGGTGCCGCAACTCGGGGCTGGGCCAGACTATAGAGCCGGTCGCGATTCTGTCGACCCAGGCTCAACATGTCGGCGAAACCGGTGGTTGTAACGAACACAACCCTCGCCCCCTTGCCCTCAAGCACCGCGTTGGTGCCAACCGTCGTGCCGTGGACCAGGTCGACGCGGGTCGACTCCAGACCCAGCCGCTCCAGGCCTTCGGTGATCGCCCGCGCCGGGTCGTCCGGCGTGGACAACACCTTGGCGGTATGCAGCCGGCCGTCGATCAAGGCGACGAAATCGGTGAACGTACCGCCGGTATCGACACCGACCGGAGTCAAGCCCTGCATGCGAGGATCAGATTCCACTAAACCTGCGGCCCGCTGAACCGCGCCGGCCCGAACGGGCTCGCGGAAATGCCGTAAAACCAGCTAAGAACCATCGACAATGCCTCGTAATGAGTCGCCCGGATTGTAGCAACCGACCGCGTAGGAGCGGTATCCGACCGCGAATGGCCCGGCCATCCAATCGCCGACAGATTCCGCTCCTACAGAAGTCCGCGAAGAACCTTTGGGAGCGGTATCCGACCGCGATCTATTTTCGCCTCAAAAATTGGCCGCTGTGCGGCATAACTCCATTCAACAAATCCGCTGGTCGCTCCGGGCTGCTCCTGATCCTGTAAAGGCTTCAGGTGAAGTCACCAACGCATCCAGAAAGTGCAGCAACAACACCCTTGAGGGCGGAGGAAGCTCTTGATAGCGCTCCACCAACATTTGCTCTCCGTCGCTCAAAGAAATCACGCCCGGCTGCAAACGTTTGGAATCGCGGGGCAACATCTCCCCGCGACCGACAGCGAGCCATTCATGATTGACCGAAAGCTGTTTCGCAATCTCAATCAAGTGCTCCGATGACGGCTGGCTGCCATCCGGCCGCTCCCAGTGCCCAACCGCGCCGGGCGTAACTCCCAGGCTTTCCGCCAATCTTGTCTGACTCCATCCTTTGATACGACGTGCCCGGCGGATTCTGTCTGCCAGATCCTCCACGCGCATTTCCTCCTGTTGCTGAACCGAACCCCAATTTTTAAGTCAAGTCTAGCCAGACGCCTGTTGTACCGCCATAGGAAAATCGGAGAATTTTTTGTAGGAAAAACGGAAAATTTGCATAGGAAAAATTCCTATTAAAGGCATCTAATATAGTAGCCGTTTCCATGCACAGCCCGTGCCCGCACATTCAGATGGCATCACATCACTCCCCGCTTTGAAACCCACGACACAACATCTGTAAACAAACACGTCGGCATAGATCGAAAACGGTTCTTGTGAGCAATACTCATGGGCGCTGAGGAATATTCATAAAACTTATGAGTATTGCTCAGCAGAACCCATAACCCATTGAAAGTTGGAACGAGTGAAGTCCGATTCTGAGCGATACTCAGTGCCGGGAAGCTACTCAGGTCGGTCGTCACGAAAAAGAGCCTTTGACAATCCACGAAAGTTAAGCATAGAGTTATTACCGCAACATTGGTGTTGCCACTTAGATGATAAGTAGCAATGAAATGGGTGGAATAGATACAGAAGAGGTTAAACCATCTGCTGCGAAGGCAACGCTAGTTCTGTATGACACAAGGAAGGACCAACTGCCTGCAACAAGTTTGGCTAATCGACTACCACAACAAGCTACACGATGTATTCGATATCGCCACTTCTAAAAACTTTCGGCCGGAGCTTATTATGCTCTGCACGCAGTGTGGTCGGTACAGAATGAAAACATTGTAACAAATCCTAGTATGGAATTTTCTAACATGAGTTCAATGTCATTCGGAAGACCGGTGCGGAATAGAACAGCATTCTCATTCGTGCCCTTTCATATCGACAAGATTCTTGCGAGTCCAGTCGTAGACCTTCTCGCAACCCAGGCACGTAGCGTCAATCTCAATCGTATCACGTCATCCATCAATGTCGAGATCTGGAATTTTGTCTTTTATTACTCGGTGCTCACTAGCGTCTGGCGCTATTTCCCAACCGTAACACCAGCGGCTATTGCTAGAGATGCAAGGCGTCACACAATATACGTACAACAACTCGAGATCTCGCTCGAAATGCAGGCGGTGGCACTCCAGTTACAACAGAAAACTCTTCGTAGAGCTAATCTTTCGGCACTTAAAACGCTGTTTGATAAATCAAGTTGTGGGCAAGATTCTGCACACCTTGAGCGTCGGGAGGAACCAGCCAGCTTTACCGGAATAAATGGCCGTACCTATTTCTGCTCGCAACCATCTGTCGGAATGAAATGGATTGAGCAGATCACAAAGACAAAATTATCTGAGGATCCATATAAACGGCTAGCCGAAAGCTGGTTGCTAGCACTCTCGCTGCTGGCAGTTCATCCTTTTTCAAATGGGAATGGCCGGCTATCTCGGATATTGTTCAATGCGCTGTGCAACACCGGCACTCATTATCCGGTCCCACTCTCCGTATTCTTTCTGCTAAGAAATGGAAAGTCTCTTTATAACGTGCTAATTAAGCGCATTCTGGATGGCGAGCGGGTAGCGCTTGGTGCGCATTTTGAATCGTGTGTCAATCATTGCGTTGCATTCTGCCGAGCGGCACAGCGTATTCAAACAGAAGGTAAACGTGACCGCACATATTTCCAGCGTATATCAATTGGCGATTGGTTGGATCAAGCTCGCAATCAACTAACCAAAATCTATAACGACAATGATCGCAATGAGTTAGCTCGTCTAACGAGACTCGAGCCTTTTGTTTATGGGGGAATTTAGCGTAAGGGGATCTAGCAAACAGGAGTTTACACATGAGAAAAGGTATACTTTTAGCCGCCTCGATCACCGCAGTGTACGCTCAGGGCACAGTGGCGCAGGATGCGGGCGACGCGGCCGATTTGGGAACAATTGTTGTAACTGCACCACCACTGGAGCCGCCCCGGACTATAGAACTTGGGTCGGGTGGAAACGGAAGTGATGAATATTTCTGGGGAGATACCCAGCAGGGCAATCAGAACGATGGTGGGTCAATAACGCCTAACGATTTTGAAAATCCTGATCCGGAAAATCCTGCGATTTGCGCATTAATGTCCCAGGCGGGGCTGCCCGAGGGCTGCACGAGAAGCTTTGTAGCAGCCGGCCTGCCAGCAGTGAATTCAGTTATTTCTGATCCGTGGCAGTTTGATCGCTTATCAAATTTTGCCGCAAACGGACAACAACTTCGGGGGCATTTTGTGACTAGTCTCGCAGAGCTGAGAAATTGCTATAGCGATCAGGCTAACGACCCAGCATTCTGCGAAACTCGTTATCGCACCAGGATACGCAACGTGTGCAACACACATGCCATAGATGCACCAACGTTTTGGATGATACTGGCCGACCCCATTCCGGACCGAGAGCTTTGTCTACAAGGCGCGGATAATATTGATCTTCGCATGGGCGTCACCTCAACGGAACGCACTCGCGCTTCATGGTATGAATCGATTGCAGAGATACTCGGTCTTCGAGTCCAGTACCAGGTAGCAATGAACCTGGCGGTTGCCCTTTTGCCATGGATGAACCAGTACAATGAGCTTCTGGTGTTATCGCGCGAATGGCGAAATTGCGCTACTATAATCGACGCTTGGGACGCGAACGGCTGTGGCTCATCGTTGCCTGGCTGATAGTTCGTAATGTATCGGGGCCCGGCGTAGTCCGCTGCGCCGGGCCCAGTCGACCAGGGCTTATTTGGTCAGATGCAATATGCCAGTTTCGGGAAAATTATTGCGGAGTAACATGTCATGTTGAATCATTCAGTAACACCATCACGATTTGCTGTAATCCTAAGTCTCGCCGCCATCTGTCTTCTTGGTGCAGTGTGGTTTTTTGTCAACTTCGGTGAGGGCCATCAAACAGTTTCAGCCAATTCGAACGGTGATGCTGCCGTTGTCGACTCCGGCGCAGAGACCAAGGCCGATAATGTGACAAGACACTCGGAATCAGCGGCAGCAAACGTAGGCGAAGTATCTAATATACGCGCACGAGATACCAACGATAGCATGTCGGAAGTTCTTTCTCTGTTCGGGCTGAGCTCAGATAGCTCAGGATCCCTGGAAGATATCTATATTGATGCTGAAATGGACGCGCCTCAAAATGGTGATGCCGCTTGGAAGGCTGCGACCATCCGTGCGGATTGTGACTTCTCCGCTGGTGCCGCCACCAGTGATGAAGATCTTCCGGATATCTATGAAGTAATTTTTGAACAATGTTCTCTCGTAGACCAAGTTGCTATTTATGAGAAGTGGGAACTGGTCGAATTTGGCGCAGTTAATGGTAATTTTGATGCGATCGTGGCGCAGCTATCATTTCCTCCCCCGCCTGGCGCTCTTCAAGGACCGGATGGCCCCCTTACCACAGAGGAGTGGACTGACCTTGTAGTTAATCGGGTCCGCAAGGCCGCTGATCGAGGATATCCGGATGCAATGTTAAAAGCTGCGGAAATACATTCTGGACTTCTCCGAAGCGAGACGAACTATGAACTGGCCGAGATGTATCTTGAACGGCTTTTGCAGGTACCTGATCTAACTCCCTATCAAGAGAGCATGGCATTCGAGTTGCTAAAAGTAGTTCGAAGCTCAAAAGGCGTCCGAGGTTAAGCGCACTGAGTTGAGCAGCTTCAATCTACGGGAGGATTAGCAACGCGAGTACAGTCCGCGAAAATACCACTGTACCGTGCAGCGTCGGCAGTCCGGCCCGAAGATTTATGCAACGTTGGGGTAATGTAGACGCCGAACGTCGATTTGAGATCTGTAGAATGCCGTTACTATACGCGTGTTGTCTATACCGAGCTGCGATGCTGGCTGTTTTGATCGCGACGATCGTAAGTGGTTGTGCCTCTGGGACAGGCATCTCTCATTCCGACCATCTTCTAAACCAGAGGGGCGATCGAATGACATACTTGCGCAATGGGAACGTTTTTGGTGTTGGTTTTGTTACGGTACGTAGCGTCCGGAATGGCGAACTGCAGGCTGATCCTCGCGAGGCTGTCGTTTTGAACCTGTCTCGCGGCGAAAGAGCCTTGTCCCGGACATCGATCAAGTTTACTGTGTTGTCCCATCCGAGTCTTCTGGAGGACTTGCAAAGATACCATGGGCCGCTTGCACACCAAATCGAACAATCCCTGGAGTTACTTTATGCGCGGGGAATGCCCGAGTCAGCGTATTCAATGAATATTCTGATCAGATTGATGCCGCTGAATAGCGGCTTTGACTATCGGAAAACCAGGTATTATATTGACCGTCCCACTTTGGAGTTTGTCGGATCTGTTGATGTCAGGACCGCGGATCGATTCGAGTATTCGCTGATTTCAATGCTCGGGACGATACATCATGAGTTGATTCATTTTTCATCAGGTCTTGGTTGGATCGAAATCCCTGGTGATAAGCCGGATGAGCACACCATTAATGAAGAGGCGTTTGCAACTATTGTCGGGCGTTGCGACGCACTGGCTCTGTTTAATAAATTTCATGGAGATCGCCCGCAATTGAAGTATACAAGCCAACACCCCGAAGAACGCTTTCACCCAGCCACTCTGCGCGCAAGCTCCGATCATTCGGACTTGAGCTTGCTCGGTAACATTATTGGTATAGAGACATTCGTCGAGGGGGCCCCATTGGATCGACATCTGGAACCCGCGGAAATAGATCGGATGTTGGAACGTTGCCAGGCGCTTTCGCGACGTCCAACTGATTTCCAAGAAATGTACTTTAAACACAACTGAGCTGAGGGTCCGGAACCGGAATATTGCAATGTCGCCGGCAGTGCCGAAAACTTTGAATCTTGAATCGTGCCAATATGAGGAAGCCATGAAGACCTTCGACGTTTACAAGCACCCGGTGCTGGGATACGAGGCCGTCAAGCAGGGATTCAGTTGGCCGGCATTTTTCTTCACGGCGATCTGGGCTTTCTTCAAGAGGATGTGGGGGAATGGCGGGGTGCTCCTTGGTGTGCTTTTTCTGCTTAATCTCGGCGCGGCAGCGTTCTGGGCGGAAGGCAGCAAATCGGGCGCAGTGCTAATGGATCTGCTAATGGTTGCGCTCTGCGTTTTCGTGGGATTCAAGGGCAACGATTGGCGGCGCAATGATTTGTCAAGGCGCGGCTTCGACAGGTTGCAGAGCGTTCAGGCCGAATCACCCGATGCCGCCGTCGGCGAAGTGGCCGGACGCAGCGAAGATTCGCAGACCCGGGATTCCTGATTAACCCGGTTATTGCATAAATTTCCGGATGCAGAAGCCCGGAGAGTAGTGTTTCCGGGGCGTGGCGCGGAGATTTTTCAACCGGAGCATAGTTCACACTATGTGAGGATTGAAAAAACGAGCACGCGCCCCAGAAACGCTGCTATACCGGGCAGCATAGCGATTCGGCGCCGGAAATTTATGCAATAACCGGGTTAACAGTAGCCCAGAACCGTCGGTTGCTTCAGCCAGTTGCGGAAAACCGAAAAGCAGGATTTCAGCTTTTCTTCGTGCCCTTCGTGCCTTCTTCGTGCTCTTCGTGTCCTGCTTTATTCTTTTTAGGCTTGCCGCGCTTTCCCAGTTCTCAGTTGTCGCCACCTTCACGGTACAGCTCCAGACCGGTTTCCGCCAGCACCTTTGACCAGGGAAATTCCGGGCCTGGGTCGGTCTTGCGGCGGACCAGTACTTCCGGGTTGTCGCTGGACGCGATCCAGTCGTGGTCGAGCTGGTCGTGTCCGGCGATTTCAGCCAGCGTGGAAAGCGTTCGCTCAAGCCGGGCGAGCAATTCGATCAGCGCCTGGATCTGGGCGGCCGGGTAGCTCTCTTCCCATTCCTGGTGCCGGCTGTCGTACCAATCCGGCCAGCGTCCGCGGTTGACCAGTTCGATGCCGATGGTATCGGTGTTGTGGCCGCGCACGTGGTGGGCAACGCGTTCCAGCGGCACCCATTGCTCCACGCTGCCATCGCGGTCTATATAGAAGTGCCCGCTGTTGCCGGTGCCCGAATCCTGGTGATGGATGCGTTCGCCGTATTCGCGCGCGGTGGTCAGATCCGGAAGTTCGGTGGCATGAATCACCACCCGGCGAATCGAGTCCGGCGAACGCAGATCCAGTGCATCGACATAGAAAAGCGGTTTTTGCGGGATTCCGGGCACTTTCATTCAATCGGCCGGGTCGGTCGACCCGTCGGGGTTGGCGCGTTCGGCAACGTCGGCCAGCATGGCATCCAGGCGGTCGCGATCGAACCACTGCCCGGCGCGCATGACTCCGCGCACCCGGCGTACGTTGGAGATGTCTTCCAGCGGGTTGGCATCCAGCAGCACCAGGTCGGCAACGCAGCCCGGGCGGAGGCAGCCCAGCGCCGGCTGGTCAAGGAATTCGGCGACATTGACGGTGCCGGTCGCCAGCGCCTCGGCCGGGCTCAACCCGGCTTCGACGTAGATTTCCAGCTCATGGTGCAGCGCATCGCCCGGCACGTTCATGATCTGCGGTGCGTCGGCGCCCAGCAACACGCCCGCGCCCGAATCGTGCAATGCCTTGATCAGCGCGCGCCGGACCGCGACGAAATTCTCCAGTATGTCGGGCTCAGCCGATGCGCGCATCTGTTCGACACGCGCGACCCATTGCGCCCGTGTTTCTTCTGTGACGTAACGCATTGCCGGACGTTCGAGGAGGCTTTCGATGTCGTTGACCGCCAGGTTCTCGATCAGGGTCTGGGTGGGTACGTTCCAGACGCCGGCCTCGGCAGTGCGGCGGGCCCATTCATCGACCCGGTCCGGGTCCATTGCCGAGGCGATGTTGAAGCCGAAGAAGCCGGGCTCGCGCTGGCGCGCCGGGTCGCCCTCGGGCACCAGCACCTGGGCGTAGCCGTCGAGATGGTCGATGGTCGCCTGGCCCGCGGCCAGCGCGCGCTCCACGCCCACCGCGATCGAGACGTGTCCCGCGAAGCCAATATCCAGCCCGTCGGCGGCCTCGACAATCGCGGCGAAGGTATCCGGCAGCAGGCCGGGATGCAGTTTGAGGAAATCATAACCGGCCTCTGCCTGGCGCCGCACCAGCTCACGCGCACGCTCGACATCAGGCACCGAATTGCCGTTCAGCGACGGGCCGGAAGTAATCAGGCGCGGGCCCGTCCGCTCGCCGCTGGCCAGCCCGGCGCGCAGCGCCAGGTGGCCGGGCTCGCCGAGCATGCCGCGAATCGTGGTGATGCCGTGGGCCAGGAACAGCGCCAGCACATCGTCCACCGCCGCTTGCTCGGCACCGGGCGGCACATGGGCGTGCATCTCGGCCAGTCCGGGGATCAGATAGTGACCGGCGGCATCGATGGTTGTGACCGATTCATCGCTTGCCGGCGGCTGTTCGACAATCCAGCCATCGCGAACGACCAGCGTGCGCGGTTCGCTGACGCTGGCGGCATCAATATCGACCACGCGGGCGTTCTCGAACAGCACGTGCTGTGCGGCCAGCGGTGCGCAGAACGCGACCGTCAGCGCCAGACACATCAGACTCGGAAATACAGGAATCGAGCGGATCATGGGCGAGACCTCCGGTATGAAGTATCAATATGGTAGTCCATGTGCGCACCGGCCCGGAATACCCTGGAATCCGAATCCCAACCGCCGCGGCGTCTCCAAGACTCTCAAAAAACTGCAAAACAGCTCTCGCGAAACCGCAAAGGCGCGAAGGAAAAGCGGGTCAAAAGCAGGTCACCACGAAGGACACGAAGAGCACGAAGGAAGACTTCAAAACAAAAAAGGGCGAACGTTTATACGCAAGCCGTCATACGCTGTTCAGCGAAGTCTGAAACTCTGATTCCGGAGCCGTTTCTGTTCCGCCTTCTTCGTGCCCTTCGTGTACTTCGTGGTTTCTGCTTTTGAATCTAGGCTCGCAGGCCTTGTGGCTAGATCGTCATGCCCGGCGCGAACGCCATCTGGCGGGCAATTTCGCGTGCCAGCTCCGGGGCATCCACGCCGGGTTCTGCAATTACCGCCAGGCTGCCGCGTTCCACGTTGAGCGCTACAGCCTCCATCCCGTCGTTGAGCCGGATTTTCGCCGGCGACGAAGGTATGCGGGTACGCGGCATGTAGTACAGCGTGACCGGGCCCGAGGCCGTGGCCAGAACGATATGCGCCCCCGCGCCGTCCGGCGTGGGGCAGAATTTGGTCATGCGCACCTGCTCGAGCAGTTCGGGCTCGACGTGCAGACCGAATTCGGCAAGCACCTGCTGCACCTGGTTGGGGTCCGGTTCCACGCGACCCGCCGATGCGGCCAGCACCTGCGGTCCGTCGTGTTCCCAGTGCCATGCGATGTGCTGTTGCAGGTCGCCCATTGAGGTCTTCGGCATCATGGTGAACGTGGTCACCGCCACGGCCAGCGCCAGCGCCGCGGCCAGCGCGGTAAGTTGGGGCCAGCGCGGCCTGTTCGATTCACCCTCCAGCGACTGACGCAGAATGATGTGCTCGGCGAGTCCACGTGGCGCCGGCACGTTCAGCGCCCGCTGCAGCATGGCCTCGAACCGATCCGCCTCGGCCGCGACCGCAGCGAACTCTTCACCGGACGCGCGCGCGGTGCGAATTTCCGGGCTTCGGCTCGAAGGGTCGGTCATCAGCCGCTTTTTGAATTCAAACAAGTTCATGAATATTTCCCTGGCGATCCACCGGCTGCAACTTGTCCTTGAGCTTCTCGCGCGCCCGGAACACCCGGGTCATCACGGCGCTTTCGGTCAGTTCGAGCTGGACGGCGATTTCTGCAATCGACAATCCCATCACGGCCTGCAGTATCAATGGCTCGCTGTATTTCTCCTCGAGTTCAAACATTGCCTTGCGCAACAAATCGCGCTCGGTCCGGTCTTCAGGTGTCTGTTCCGATTCCTCGGTCACGACCACGTTGTCGATGTCGGTGATCGGCGGCACCTTGCGTTCGAAGGTGCGCGCATATTCGCGCCTGAGAATGGTAATCAGCCAGCTCTTGGCCGCCTTTGCATCCTTCAAGCTGTCCAGCGCCTTCCAGGCACGCATGAACGTTTCCTGGACCAGGTCGTTGGCCAGCGTGTGGTCGCCGCACAACCAGACACCAAAGCGAAACAGGTCATCGGCGTACTGCCTTGCAAGCGCATCGAAACGCCTTTTCCGTTCCGCATCATTCATGACCGGTACCTTGGGTTTTCCATTGCACTGCAATCCTGTTTTTACAAGAAGATTCCACGCCTGGCCGGGCGGCTATTCGGGCTGGTACACCTTGCCGCCGGCGCTACGGAACTCGGCGGCCTTCTCTTCCATTCCGGCATCCAGCGCCTCGGCGGGATCCAGACCGCGCTCGCGGGCGTAGTCGCGCACGTCCTGGGTGATCTTCATCGAACAGAATTTTGGCCCGCACATCGAGCAGAAATGCGCCACCTTGTGGGCATCCTTGGGCATGGTCTGGTCGTGATACTCGCGCGCCCGGGCCGGGTCCAGGCCGAGGTTGAACTGGTCCTCCCAGCGAAACTCGAAGCGCGCCTTCGACAGCGCATTATCGCGCACCTGGGCGCCCGGATGCCCCTTGGCCAGGTCGGCCGCATGCGCGGCGATGCGGTAGGTGACCAGACCCTCGCGCACATCGTGCTTGTCGGGCAGACCCAGGTGCTCCTTGGGCGTGACGTAGCACAACATGGCCGTGCCGTACCAGCCGATCTGGGCCGCGCCGATTCCGGAGGTGATGTGATCGTAGCCCGGCGCGATGTCGGTGACCAGCGGGCCCAGGGTGTAGAACGGTGCCTCATGGCAATCGGCCAGTTCCTTGTCCATGTTTTCCCGGATCAACTGCATCGGCACGTGACCGGGGCCCTCGATCATCACCTGGCAGTCGTGTTTCCACGCTTTCGTGGTTAGCTCGCCCAGGGTTTCGAGTTCGGCGAACTGGGCCGCATCGTTGGCATCGGCAATCGAGCCGGGGCGCAGGCCGTCGCCCAGCGAGAAGGACACATCGTAGGCGGCCATGATTTCGCAGATTTCGTCGAAACGCTCGTACAGGAAACTCTCTTTATGGTGCGACAGGCACCACTTGGCCATGATGGACCCACCCCTGGAGACGATGCCGGTGACCCGGCGGGCGGTCAGCGGCACATGCGCCAGACGCACACCGGCATGGATGGTGAAATAGTCCACGCCTTGTTCGGCCTGCTCGATCAGGGTGTCGCGGAACAACGACCAGGTCAGCTCCTCGGGCACGCCACCGACCTTTTCCAGCGCCTGATAGATGGGCACCGTGCCGATCGGTACCGGCGAGTTGCGGATGATCCATTCGCGTGTTTCATGGATATCCTTGCCGGTGGAAAGATCCATGACCGTGTCGCCGCCAAACTTGAGCGACCAGACCAGCTTCTCGACCTCGTCGGTGATCGACGAGCGCACCGCGGAATTGCCGATATTGGCATTGACTTTGACCCGGAAATTCCGGCCGATGATCATCGGCTCGGATTCGGGATGATTGATGTTGGCCGGCAGGATGGCGCGGCCTGCGGCAATCTCGTCGCGAACGAATTCCGGCGTCACGATTGCCGGCAGCTTCGCGCCGAACGGCTGCCCGGCATGCTGCCTGAGCAGGCCGGCGGCCTCGTAGGCTTCGCGCATTTCGTCCAGCCGCGCATTCTCGCGGATCGCCACATATTCCATTTCCGGCGTGATCTCGCCGCGGCGCGCGTAATGGAGCTGGGTCACGCAAGCGCCGGCCCGGGCGCGCAACGGTGCGCGCCGGCCCGGAAACCGTGACTCGCCGGCGCCGTCATCCGCGCGCTGGCGCGCGTAATCGGAACTCAAGCCCGACAGGCGCTCGCTGTCGCCGCGTTCTTCGATCCACCCGGCACGCAGCGCGGGCAGACCGGCGGCCGGGTCGGGCGGATTGTCGCGATCCATGAACGCCGCGGCGGTCTCGTAGACGTATACCGGGGGGTTGGGTTGCACGCCGAATGTGGCCGGGGTATCGTGCTGGCGGATTTCGCGCATCGAAACGCGCAGATCGGGGCGGCTTCCGGTGACCTGGACAAGGCGCGATCCCGTCGGCAATTGAAGCAATTCGGTATCGAGGCGACGCGCCATTTCGGCCGAAGTATTGGACGAAGTATCGGACATATGGGAAACCTCTGGAATTCAAAGTCAAAATGGTAGCAGACCGGACCGGCCTTCACCCCGGCCCGCACCGGTCGATGATTTCGTCGGCGCCGGCGATACATGACGACCGGCACCTTTGCAATCACCGCGTGACCGGTACAATACCTGCTATCGACGGGTCGTTTGACGCAGGAGCAATTCGGTGAATCTCGAACAAGCCAGAACCAACATGATCGACCAGCAGATCCGTTCCTGGGAGGTCCTGGACAGCCGCGTGCTTGACGTGCTGCGCGAAGTGCCGCGTGAGGAGTTCGTGCCGGCGCGCCATCGCAAGCTGGCATTCTCCGATCTTCGCATTCCGCTGGGCCACAACCAGGTCATGATGAAGCCCATAGAACAGGGGCGCTTGCTGCAAAGCCTGGCGATGGCCGGCGATGACAAGGTGCTGGAAATCGGCACCGGATCGGGCTTTCTGACCGCCTGCCTGGCACGCATGGCCGCAAGCGTGACCAGTATCGAGATTATCGAGGAGATCGCAGACCAGGCGCGCGCCAATCTTGAAGCCCTGCACGTGGACGGCATTGAGCTGAAAACCGGCGACGCCCTGAAAACCGGGTTCGGCGAGGGCCAATTCGATGTTGTGGTCGTCGCCGCATCGGTCGCCAGCATTCCCGAGCCGATGGTGCGCTGGCTGCGCCCGGGCGGACGCCTGTTCATCGTGCGCGGCCAGTCACCCGCCATGGAAGCGCTGGTCGTCACGCGCACCGAATCGGGTCGCCTGTCCGAGGACAGCCTGTTCGAGACCGACCTGCCGCGGCTGATCGGCGCCGAGGACGCGCCCGTTTTCAGATTCTGATCTTCATTCCCGGCCAGGGGCCGGGTACGAACAAGAATTCAAATTTGTCGGAACCATTCTTATGCGAAAATTCCTTACCGTCGCCATTGTCGCGGCCCTGAGCACCCCCGCCGCCGCTGTCGACCTGATGGGGGTCTATGAACTGGCATCGAGCAACGATCCGCAAATCCGCGCCGCCGAGCGGCGTCTGGATGCCTCCGAAATCGAGACCAAACTGGCACGCGCCAATTTCCTGCCGCAGATCAACGCGACACTTCAGCGCACCCCGGTCGGCAGCAGCCAGCCAAAGGTTGCAGGCTTCGAACTCGACGAGAACGATATCGATTCAGAAAATTACAGCTTCAACCTGACCCAAAGCCTATATGACCACAGCAACTTCGTCCAAATGGAGCGCGCGCGGTTGGTCGTGGCGCAGGCCGATTCGCAGTTCAACGTCGCCTGGCAGGATTTTCTGCAGCGCACCGCGCAGCGCTACTTCGATCTGCTCAACGCCATCGACAGCCTGCGATTTGCCGAGGCCGAGGAAAAAGCGCTTCGACGGCAGTATGAACAGGCCGAACAGCGCTTCGAAGTCGGTCTGTCCGCAGTCACCGACTTTCTCGAAGCCCAGGCTGCCTGGGACGGTGCCCGGGCGCGGGTGATCGTGGCCGAGAACGCGCTGGAAAATGCACGTGAAGGTCTGCGTGAGCTCACCGGCACGATGTTCGAATCGTTCAAGCCGCTGGCCGAAGAGCTGCCGCTGGACCCGCCCGAGCCGACCGAAGCTGATGAGTGGGTCGGTATTGCCCTGGAGACCAATCCGGATCTGACCGTCGCACGCGAAGCCGTTTCTATCGCCGATGCCGACATCCGGATTTCGCGCGCCGGTCACTATCCTACCCTCGACCTGTCGGCCAATTACAACCGCAGCCTGAACAACGAGTTCGCGTTGCGCGCGGATGACCAGACCCAAATCGGCACGACAACTTTCCAGAACGATCAGTGGTCGGCCACCGTACGGCTGAACGTTCCGATCTTTTCGGGCCTGGCGGTGAAGTCCCAGACCCAGCGCGCCCGAATCAACCGCAACGTAGCCAGCGAGGAACTCGACCTCAATCAACGCCAGGTCGTCCGGCAAACCGAGAACGCATTCCGCGCGGTAATCGCCGGCATTCGCCAAGTCGAAGCGTTCAAACAGGCGCTGGTCTCGGCCGACAGCGCACTGGAGGCGACCAACGCCGGATTCGAAGTCGGCACCCGCACCATCGTGGACGTGCTACTGGCCGAGCAGCGTTTCTTCCAGGCCCAGCGCGATTACTCCCAGGCACGCCACCAGTTAATCCTCGACCGTCTCGGCCTGCGCCGCGCAGCCGGCACCATCAGCCCGGAAGACCTGGAACGCACTAATCGGATGCTTGAAGGGCCGGAGCGGGGATAAAAGCTGGTTAGCTGGTTAGCTGGTTGGCTGGTTGGCTGGTTGGCTGGTTGGCTGGT
>JBBDSL010000090.1:0-27875 GCA_040904965.1 Wenzhouxiangellaceae bacterium | reverse complement strand
ACACCCTAATCTTTCAGGTTGCCAGTCAAAACATCAAATTTCTGACGTGCGCCCCCGGAGGTCACGCTGATTGAATTCAGCAGCGCCGGTGATCCGGCATCCGATCAGTCCGTTCCCGAGCACGGCGGCAAACCCGTAAAAACCGTCAAAACCGTTGAAACGCCGCTGATCGCCATGGCACGACGTCGCCATGACGCCCTGGATATCAGCAATAACGCCGCATCGATCTCGCGCAAACTGTTCTCGGAATTGCTGGCGGCGCTGCAACGCCATCGCGCCTGGGCGGGCCTGCGCGCACGCAAACCCATTAAGGACGCGCCGGGCCGAAGCCAGTGGGGCCGCATCAAGGAGGCGGCCAACCGTCACCGTTTCGATCATGCCGCGCTGTGGCACGAAGTATATGGTAATGGTCCGCGAGACGAAAGCACGAACGGAATCGTTTCCCTGCGCTCAGGATGGGGGCTGGAATTGGGACCGGACGAGACGCTGGCCGACCTGTTCTACCAGCAGATGGAAGAGTACCGAGACAGCAAAATTCTCGCCGATACGCTGGGCCGTCTTGCTGCTCTCGGGCTCACCGCCCGGTGGAGCGAAGCCGTCTCGGGCGAGCAGCGCGAATCGGCAACCGAGGAGGGTGCGGCATGAGCAGATATGAACACATTTACGAAACCGCCTGCGTCAGCATAGAAGCACAAACGCCGCACGCCGTTCGTGCCGGGCGTAGCGACGCAACGCACGACGTGTTGCTCGCGCGCGACGCCAACGGCCTGCCATACATTCCCGGCACCAGCCTGGCCGGCGTGTTAAGGCACATGTACGAGGATAGATTCGGCGTTGGTAAAACCCGTGCGCTATTCGGATATGTTGAAGGTGATCAGGGCGCGCCCAGTTTTATTCGCGTTGGATCCGCGTTCGTGCACGACTGCATTAATCAGCCTGTCGAAGGCCTGCGACGGGATTTTGACGAGGATCCGCTACTCGCCCTGCTCACGCTGGAAAAACCCCTGGTCCGCCAGCGTGTTCGCCTGAACGCGCGCGGCGCGGCCGAGCACCGCGGGAAATTCGATGTCACGTTAGTGCCCGCTGGCACGCGCTACAGCTTCCTTTTGTCGCGCTATTCAAACGGCGGGGACGAGGAATTCGACGCGCTGCTGGACATGTTCTCATCACCGGATTTTCGGCTCGGCCACGGTACCCGTTCCGGCGGCGGCGCGTTCGACGTCAAGGTAATCTCTCGCCGGCGTTGGGATCTGACCAAGGATGATGACTGGACAGCGTTTCGCGACCGGCCACGCACCCGTGCAGCGCTTCTCGTCGAAGACTCGAAAACGGGCGCGCCAAAAGCGGAAAAAGACCAAAGCACGGCAATTAGCATCACGCTCGATCTTAAAGCTGAGGCCGGCTGGCGGGTCGGCGGTGGTGAAGATGTGCTTACTCGATCAAGCACGCCAACCGGCGACACAGAACGCGTGCCCGATCTGCTTCCGCAATCCGAGGTTTGCATCCAGTGGGTGAATGAAAAGGCCGAAATCCAGCACGGGCTGAAAGGCGTGGTGCTGCCGGGCTCGGCAGTCAAGGGCGCGCTGCGCCACCGGCTCGCGTTCCACTACCGTCGCTTGAAGGGCGAATTCGCCGACGATACCGAGACCTTGCCACCGGCCGAAGAATGCGACGCCGTGCGTCAGATCCTGGGATACGCCAAGGAAGACGATGAAAGCAATCCCGGCCAGCGTGGCCGGCTGCTGATCGACGACATCTACATCAAAGATCCGAAGCCATTCACCCAGATGCACAACCGCATCGACCGTTTTACCGGCGGCGTGATCGATGGCGCATTGTTCGAAGAAGAACTGCTGTGGCAAACGCCAGTGAAACTGAAAATTACCCTGCTGCAGGCGGACAGCATTGATGCCGACGCACGCAAGGCCCTGCGGCATGCCCTCGACGACCTGGCGGAAGGGCGGTTGCCGCTGGGCGCCAGCGGCTCCAGAGGGCACGGCGTGTTTATCGGCACGGTCAAATGTGAACCGGAACTTGCACCAGAAAAAACAGGGCAAACCAATGAGTATTGATCTTCAGAAAATCGTAGCGGACTGGAGCGCCCTCGGTGAAGGGTTCAATGGGCTCGGGCTGGGCATCCCGCTGGAGGAAATCCGCGTGGTCCATCTTCAGCACCACGCTGAGTCCTTCACCACAGCCGAAGCGTTGCGCGAGGCGCTGGACGATCAAGTAACGACGGCGCGGGGCTGGCTGATGCTCACCGAAACGCTGTTGCACCTGCCGATCTCCGAGCCGTTGCCACCTGGAAATCCGCTTCAAGGCGAGTGGCATGTCGATGGCGCCTCATGGCAGCTTCGGTACCTTGGGGCTGCGGATGGTTGGAGGCTTCACCAGTACGTTGTTTCCGAACCCAATGCCGAATTAACGCCGACTCATCTCGCCGAGCCCATCAGCCATCTGCAAGCGGACGGGACGGGCAGCATCCGCTATTCCAGGCTCTGGGCGCTCGAAAACGACATCAACGACGAACCCGCGCCAGTGCCGGCGCTGTCGCTGCTGACCGGCTATGGAGAGAATAAATGAAAAAGTTGAACCTGCCGTACAATTTTGTTCCGCTCTCCCGCGCTATCCTGCATCCGGCCTGGGCGGATAAAGTTAGCCACGATCATCCATTCAGGGACGGGTTGAGTGGTGAATTGACGCTACGCATTATTAACGATACGCCGTTGTGCGCCGGCGGAGAACAGATCAAGGCTACCAAGGACAAAGCGGGTACCATTTGCTTTTTTACAGATGAAAACGACAGGCCTGCGATTCCGGGCAGCACGATCAAGGGTATGCTCCGGAATGTTTTAGAGATCGCAACATTCGGCCATTTCGAGCAAGTAGATGACGTGCGGATGGGCGTCCGCGATATATCTGAGTCCTCGAACTTCTACACCGAGCTCATGGACGAGAAATATATCAAAGCAGGTTGGCTAAATTACAACAACGGTCATTGGGACCTTACGCCTTGCTTGATGGAACGGGTAGAGCAACGGGAAATTATTCGTCATTTCGAAATCACAGAGCCGAAATGGAATCTCAAAGACAGAGAAGATCCAAGAAAAAATAACCGCACCGCGCGCGCGCGGTATCGATTGCTCCGCGGATTAAGGGAAGTCGGATTTTACCGCCGGGAAATAGACAGCGAAGACGAAAATCAGGTGCTGACTTCGGTTGTGCTAACGGATCCGAAGGAAGAATCGGGGGCGATCGCTGAAACTTTGCACACTGGGTTTGTCGTTGTGACTGGTCAACCGGGCAAGGATTTCAACCATCCAAAGGCGAAGCAGAAGGATTTTATTTTCCATGATCCGCGGGAAAATGAACGAATGAAAGTGCCCGATCGCGTAATTTCCGATTTTATGTTCATTCATCAGGATTCGGACGAATGGCGCTATTGGCGAAACGAGTTGGAGCACAACCGCGCGGTGCCGGGCGTTCCGGTATTCTTCAAGCAAACGCCTTCCGGGGTCCATTCCATGGGTTTGGCGATGATGTACAAGCTGGCCTACGAAAACAGCGTTCATGATGCGATCGCCAATACCAATCCAGCTCATGTCCGAGCGACATGGCCGGATCTCGCCCAACTGATGTTCGGGCGAGTGGATGAATCCGAACCTGATGGTCGGAACAATTTGCGAGGCCGTATCAATATTGGCTTGGCGAGAATAGACGATCCAGATAATCGCGCCTGGAAATCGCTGACGGATTCGCTCGTGCTTTCGAGCCCCAAGTCAACCTACTACCCCGCTTATATCGATCAGCAAAGAGGGGGCAACACCAGACACCCGTACAAAACCCTGATGGATTCGAAGGCGGAACTGTCGGGATGGAAGCGCTATCCGGTCCGTGACGATTACCAGGAACCGGAATTGACGGAGACGGTAGAGAGAAACAAGGAGGTTCAGGTGAGGCTGCAAGTCGTTCCGCCGCGGTCGAGATTCAAGACGCGAGTTCGATTTCATAATCTACTTCCGGCGGAATTGGGCGCTTTGCTCTGGTCAACCAATTTTGGCGGAGCGCCGCAAGCCAGCCACGCGCTTGGAACCGGGAAGCCGTTTGGATTCGGCCAAGTCCGACTCGAAGCGGAAGCCATGAAAGTCGTGCCAAATCGTGACCAAATAAAAGATGCAGTAGATGATTCGGACGTCGCGGATGAGATGTGCCGGGCAGCATTCATTGAACTTATGAACGACTTCTGGAACCGTGCTCGATCTGATCAATCCGAGTGGATCAAGTCGCCGCAACTTGTTCAATTACTGGCGATGGCCGACCCTTTTGTTGGCGACCGTGAGAAGGAATGGAACTTTCCGCGAGAACCGAAAGAGTTTGCAGATGCCAAAAAGGGGACGGATCGGTTCATCCGACAACCTTATGTGGATCCGCAGGAGTATGAATCCGGCTCCGAGGCCAGGTTTGGCGAATATGTTGTCGAATCCCCGGGGGCGTTTCGGCAACGAGCGCAGGAGCTGGCCGAGGAGCGAGAGGAGGCACGTCACCTGGAGGCAGAGCTTGCGAAGCGTGAGCATGAAAAGCTGGCTATGGCCAAACCAGAACGCGCACTGATGGAGTTGGCGGATCTGCTATCTCCGGATGAGTGGAATGCCAGCTCGTTCAGAAAGTTGGACGAGCATATCCGGAAACAGATACTGGCTTCCGCCGACCTGATCCAGGAAGTACCAAGAGACAAAGTCGTTGGTCTAATCGAGCAAGCATGGAGCGTGGTCGCTAAGCATGATAAGCAGAAAGATAGTGTGGGCAAAGCCGTCAAGAAATTAAAAAGAGCCATTGATGATAAAAGCGTTCGATGACGGAAGGCGCCGGAATTCGGTCGGCCTTGTCATTCGATGACGTGCTGAATCGCCTATATGCGGCCCGCGTCCGTATGCGCTTCACCCGTCCGGCGCTGACCGGGGCCGGTCACTGGCCGGGCTTGGCCGGTTTTGTCAAAGGCCTGATTGGCAGCGAGCTGCCGCCTGAACTCTGGCTGGCCGCGCCGGATGCCGGGGTGCCGGCATTCGGGCCGGAGGACGAATACGATTTTGTCGTCTACGCGCTGGAGTCGGGTTTGCCGGCCTTGGCTCAATTGTTGGAAAAGCTGGCGAAATCCAGCCAGCCACCGGAATCGGAACTTCGAGGCGACAGCCGCGCGTTCGGTCCGCGCTGGGTGTTTGTCGGCGCGGACGATGTATTCAGCGAGAATGCGCCGATCGGGCGGGCGCCCGAGCTTCGGCCCCTCACCTTGAGTGTCCTGCAGTCTGAAGCCACCCTTCGATCAGCGGTCGGCGCGGCGTGGATGCGTCTGCTCAGCCCAATGCAACTGCTGCGCGAGCGCGAGAAACGTCCGGAAAAAGGCGTGGGGCGGTACTGTCAGGATGCAAGCGAGCTTTCTGGCGCACTGCTGCTGGCGCGACTTCGGCAAAGCTTGAACGCCTTCTCTCGAAGACTGGGTTCGGAGGAAATATTTCCGACGCCAGATGCGCGGATGGAAATCACCGGCGGAGATCTGTTCTGGCACGGCACCAGCCAGATCGATGTCCGCGGCGCAGATAAACCAGTCTTTGGCCTCGGTGGCGTCATTGGACTGGAGGTCGAAGGGCCGGATTCCGAAATGGTCTGGCAATGGCTGGTGCTCGGCCAGCATCTCGGTATCGGGCAGCGGCGCGGTTTCGGGCTTGGTCGGTACCGGCTCGAAGGGCCGAAAGGCGAACGCATCGGAATATTGCCGCAGCGCCGTGCCAGTGTGCTGACCTCATCGTTCTTGCTTCCCAATCTCGATGCCGCGTGGGGCGCCATTCGCGGCAATAAGCAGCGGGCTGCATTCGAACGAGAACTGAACACGTTCACGTTTGGACTGCGGCCCGACGCCGATCGGCGGACCGAACTCATGCGCATGGCCGAGCACATCGAGCACGGCGAATACACAACGCCAGCGCTGGAAGGCATCATCGTCCGCAAACCGGACGGAGGCGAGCGGGCCCTTGCGCTGCCGCCACTGCTTGATCGGGTGTTGCAGCGTGCGGTGGCACAAGCGCTGAACCGCGTGATTGAACCAGTCATGTACGCCCGCTCGTTCGGCTATCGACCCAGCCGAAATCGCATGCAGCCGCACGGGCTTGTCCAACGGCTGGTGCGCGATGGCTACACCTGGTTCTTCGAGTCCGACATCGGCAGCTTCTTCGATGCGGTCGATCCGGTCTTGATCTACAACCGCTTGATGAGCCTTCTGCCCGACGACATGGCGATCGATCAGATCATGGAATGGGTGACCGCACCGGTTCGGCACCAGGGCCGCCTGATTCAGCGAAACGGCTTGCCGCAGGGTTCGCCGCTCAGCCCGCTGCTGGCCAACCTGGTGCTGGACGATTTCGACAAAGACCTGATCGCCGCCGGGTTCAAACCGGTACGCTTTGCCGACGATTTCGTGGTCCCGTGCAAGTCACGCGAGGAGGCCGAGCGTGCCGCCGAGGTAGTCGAGCAATCGCTTGAAAAGAAGGGCCTGACGCTGAATGAGCATCAGAGCCGTGTAGCCCCATTTTCAGACGGCCTGAAGTTTCTGGGGTACCGGTTTCTCGATGGCTTGGCCATCGAGACAAAGCGCCCGCGTAACCCCGTCGCGGCACACGAAGACGGCCCACAGCCGGGAAGCTGGCTGCCGGGGGCCACACACAGCAAGGAAGAAAGACCGTCTTTCAGCCACAGCGCGACCAATGCCCTTCTCGATGAACCAGGACCGGACCAGGCCGGCGCCAGCGTAGGAGAAGCGGTTGCGTCCGGCACGTTGATCGTCGTTAGCGAACCCGGATGCGTTCTCAACACGCGCGATGGCCAGCTCTGGCGCCGGCGCCCGGAGCAGCCGGCCGAAAGCATTGCGCCCTGGCCAGAACTGGGCGCGCTGCTGTTGCTTGGACATCAGAGCATCACCCAACCGGTGCTTTCCCGCTGCATGGACCACCAGGTTCCGGTTCATTTCACTGACCGGTTCGGCCGCCTCAGGGGCACACTGGTGTCGGCCGCCGCGCATGAGCCCGGTGAACACTGGTCGGCGCAGTCCGCCGCGTGCGAATCCCAATCGGACTGCTTGCTGATCGCGCGCGAACTGGTCGCGACAAGGATTTCCCATCAAGGCCGGGTGCTACGGCGACAAGGCATCCGAAGTGACCAGCTCCATGTCTTCAGCAAGTGCGCTCAAAATGCCGGAGATGCTGAATCGCTGGAATCCTTGCGCGACATTGAGGGCACGGCGGGCAGCGCCTATTTTGCCGAGGTGGCCCGGCTCGTTCCCGATTGGGTCGGGTTTCAGGGCCGCGACCGCTGCTCGCCGCGCGACCCCTTGAATGCCCTGCTGTCGCTTGGCTACACCATGCTCTATGCCCAGACCGAGACATTGATCCGCATCGCTGGCCTGAATGCCGGTTTCGGGTTCTATCATCAACGGCGAGGCCGCCAGGCGGCGCTGGCTTTGGACCTGATGGTGCCGTTTCGCCATCTGGTTGAAAGCACGGCGATTGCGCAGCTCAACCGCCGCCAACTCGGCGAGGATGCTTTCAAGGTCGATGTGGAAAACGGGTGCCGATTCTCCGATGAAGGCCGCCGCGCGTTTCTTGTCGCGCTTGGCCGCTGCCTTTCCGGATGCATGACCACCTCCGAGGGGCTTTCGGCAACGGGTCATCAGCACATGTTCCGACAGGCACAGGCGTTGCTCAGTTGGATTCAGGATCGAGAACAGCCCTTTGCGGCAACGCGGCTGAACTAATGAGATGAGGTCTTACCGGGTCGGTTACGACATCGAAGACGACCGCCAGCGCAACAAGATCGCGCGCTGTCTGCTCGGCTGGGGAAGAAGAGTGCAGTATTCGGTTTTCGAGGTGGCCTGCGTGACCGAAGCCGATCTGAAAAAGATGTGCGAACAGCTTGAAAAACTCCGCGAAAGCGGCGACAGTATCCGTGTCTATCGCTTCAGCGAAGACACGAGAAGAAAAAGCGGCGAACTCAACGGCAAGCCAATGCGCCACTGCCCCGCCGTAGTCGTTCTTTAACAATCCGGAAACGCTGTTGCAATTACTTGATTGCAGCCATGCCAAGCGCTGATGGCTTCCTATGCCGTAGGAGCCTGCTTGCAGGCGAACGGAACGCATCGCAAACACCGCAATGCGAAACGTTACCGCGCCGATGTCGCTGGGATTCATTGGGCTCTATTCCGATTAGCAAAAAAAGCCATATATTTCGGTGGGTTATGGTAGTTTCATTGCCTACGACTCAGGTTTCCACGGCGATCCCCATGAAATCAACTGATTACGACACCCAGAGGTAGAAATAGTGCTCGAATCGCAAGAAAAATCAGTTGCGCAGCGCAGATCGGCGCAGAGCGCTTGCAAGCTGCTGATTCTTTGGGTAGAATTCAGACTGCTGTTGCAACAGCACGGCCGTTCAGGCCATTGAAACTTAACTCTGCATCGTTGTGTTCAACGTATTTCATCAGTTGCAACAGCACGGCCGTTCAGGCCATTGAAACAAGTGGGCAAAAGCACCCGAAGCCGCAGGTTGATTTTGGTTGCAACAGCACGGCCGTTCAGGCCATTGAAACTGAAAGTTTTCATGATGATCTCCTCTGAAGCCACCCCGGTTGCAACAGCACGGCCGTTCAGGCCATTGAAACTGACCATCTGAAAGCGGAAGTAACCAACCTGCTCCCGTTGCAACAGCACGGCCGTTCAGGCTATTGAAACAGTAGTGTGATGGCGCCGACGGCCAATGTCGCCAGTGGTTGCAACAGCACGGCCGTTCAGGCCATTGAAACTGTCAGTGCCTTTTGCCATATTTATGATAGCATTGGTTGCAACAGCACGGCCGTTCAGGCCATTGAAACAGTGCGTCGAACCTGGCAGGGTTGTGGTAGCGCCCGGTTGCAACAGCACGGCCGTTCAGGCCATTGAAACTGCAGCCCCCGCGCCCGAAAGCAACCAGCAAGCCAGGTTGCAACAGCACGGCCGTTCAGGCCATTGAAACTCAAATTTGGTTTTGGTTTTAGTGCCGGCGAATAATGTTGCAACAGCACGGCTGTTCAGGCCATTGAAACAGTAGTGTGATGGCGCCGACGGCCAATGTCGCCAGTGGTTGCAACAGCACGGCCGTTCAGGCCATTGAAACGTAGCGTAACAGCAAAGCGTTAAAGCAGTTGTTCGCTTGTTGCAACAGCACGGCCGTTCAGGCCATTGAGACTCAGCAGCAGCAACCTCCCAAGCAGCCTTGCGCGCAGTTGCAACAGCACGGCCGTTCAGGCCATTGAGACTCCATGTAGCCAGCCATAAACTGCAGGACATTTTCTAGTTGCAACAGCACGGCCGTTCAGGCCATTGAGACTTGCCAACTGCAATTGTTGTTGCGCAGGCTAGCCATACGTTGCAACAGCACGGCCGTTCAGGCCATTGAGACCCAGGCCGGCGGCAATTGTTACGACGGTCATGTGCGCAAAGTTGCAACAGCACGGCCGTTCAGGCCATTGAAACAGGGAGTATGTTGGTGAAAGGACAAGACAGCGATCGTTGCAACAGCCCGGCCGTACAGGCCATTGAGACTCTGCGGCGATGCGTTCGATTCCGCTCATGCCTTCCCGTTGCAACAGCCCGGCCGTACAGGCCATTGAGACGTGTAATGCCTACTTGTATCCACCATGACGATTTACGTTGTAACAACTTGGCCGTTTAGGCCATCGTTTTTTTCGCCTGCAAGCAGGCTCCTACGGTGCCGATAGCAGGGGCGGGTAGGAGGTTGCAACAGCCCGGCCGTACAGGCCATTGAGACCATTGACCGTCTGGAGTGCCGTCGGTAACCGCCCAACGGGTTGCAACAGCTCGGCCGTACAGGCCATTGAGACTTTCATCGGTCGAGTCCGTAAATGAATTTCCCCCAGTGTTGCAATAGCTCGGCCGTATAGGCCATTGAAACTCATTTCGGTTCTCCGTGTTTGGCTAGGGCGGTAGTTGCAACATCTCGGCCGTACAGGCCATTGAAACGTAGGTGTATTAGTTGGTGTTGGTGTAGGTGTTGGGATAGCGTTGTTGTAATAGCTAGGAGCCTGCTTGCAGGCGAAGCCTTTGGGGGTCAGGTTTTTTTGTTTCGGGGTTTTTGAAAGGCTTCACATGGCTTTTGGGGAAAGCGCATCGGTTACGAACCGGCGGTTCAGCGAGGTTGGCCGGCCGTATCTGGTAGAGGTTGCTTTTAACGATGTGCAAACAGCTTGAAAATCTCCACGCAAGCGGCGACAGTATCCGTGTCTATCGATTCAGCGAGGACACGAGAAGAAAAAGCGGCAAACTCAACCGCAAGCCAATGCGCCACTGCCCCGCCGTAGTCGTTCTTTAACAATCCGGAAACTGTTGCAATTGCCGATTGCAGCCATGCCAAGAGCTGATGGCGTCCTATGCCGTAGGGGCCTGCTTGCAGGCGAAGATTGGCTCGCCGTATTTTTGTCCCTGTAGGAGCCTGCTTGCATGCAAAGGGCGCAACGCGGCACGGCCATTAAGGCATTCAGGGTTAACATTGAAGGAGTAGAGTCCGTCATAGATTGGCTGAAACAGCCCGGCCGTACAGGCCATTGAGACAAGTCATCCAGTGCCCAGCGGTAGCCAAGGGCCTTCTGTTGCAACAGCACGGCCGTTCAGGCCATTGAGACTGGGCGCCGAAGTTATACCCGTAGCCAATGGTTTAGGCTGCAACATCACCGTCGTTCATGGCAGTGTTTGTTCGCCTGCGAGCAGGCTCCTACGTGCTGTTGCGAAGGTTTGTGGGCACGTGCTTGCAGGCGAGGGGTTTTGGACATTTAATAAAGCGCGGTGTAGTCGGAAGAAGACCTATAGGCTATTACCCTGATCAGCGCGTCCGTCGAGTCCGATTAAATTTGGCCATCGCCCGCGCATGATGCAGGCGCTGGAACTGTAAAAGCGAATAGTGCCCAACCAATGTCTGGAGGTCGGGTAAAGCATCAAGGAGTGAGAAGCATGAGCGATTGATCCCTGGAACAACTTTTATCCAGCCTGCACGACGATATCCAGCAGAAGCTGGGAGCAGTTCGTAAGAGCTTCCCCCATCCTGGCACAATGGGCGATGCCAGTGAAGCGGTGTGGCTGGAGCTGCTCCAGACCTACCTGCCGCGACGCTATCAGACCGAAAGTGCCCATGTGGTCGATAGCGAGGGCGACTTCAGCGAGCAGATCGATGTGGTCGTGTTCGACCGGCAATACTCACCTTTCATTTTTCATTATCAAGGCGGCATGATCATTCCGGCTGAAAGTGTTTACGCGGTGTTCGAGTGCAAGCAGACGATCAATGCCGAAAATGTCGCCTACGCGAAAAAGAAAGTTGCCAGCGTCCGCCGTCTGACACGTACCAGCCAGCCGATTCCCCACGCCGGTGGCACTTATGCCGCCAGGGCGCTACCCCCGATCCTCGGCGGCATTTTAGCGTTCGAAAGTGACTGGAAGCCGGCGCTCGGGCAGCCACTAATCGAGGCTCTGGATGCCGAATCCGCGGATGGCAGGCTGGACTGCGGCTGCATCGCCGTGCACGGCTACTTTACGCCCGGCCCGGTGAATAACGGCTATGAAATACATCAAAGCACCAAATCTGCCACGGGGTTTCTCTTTAGCTTGATGTCGCAACTTCAAGCACTGGCGACCGTGCCGATGATTGATATACAGGCATATGCGCGCTGGCTGGAGAATGGAGAAGTAGGCGTTCCGGCGTGCCCTCAAGACCCCGGCGTTGCGTAAGATCTCAGCTGGTTGCGCTGCTGGGGCTTGATGTGCGTGCCTGCTCGGCCTTTTTGCGACAAGATTGTCCATCAGCCGACCGCAGAAGGAATGAAAGGTGCTCACCGCCGTGGTCATTCGAGCGGCTGGACACCTTGCGCCGAACCCGTTGGAGCGGGAAGTTGAAGCTGATCATGCGTGCCCATCAGGCGGCTTAGGATGAGCCGTTGCATATTTTCTCCCCGCTGGAGCAGGCTGCGTAAGAGAACATGCGGCTGATTCTTGCAACAAATGGTTTGATATTGTTACTTGTTACGTTAAGATGGGGCCGGTAGCGGATCAATCATTACGAAAAAACACGAATGATGCGTTGTGCGCAATAAGATTCGCCAATGAGAGTCGTGGTAATGGGCAGTTGACTTTACCGGGTTGAATCAAGGTGGCCAAAGGGGGTTCTATTCGATGATCAAGGCGGGAGATTCTAAATCGTGGTTCCACTGTCGCAGACGCGCTTGGTACGACCACAATCCACCAGCGGGGCTCGATGAAAGGGTCGATGCTTTTGATCGCCTGATCATGGAAGCCGGCCAGGCGCACGAGCGCCGGGTGCTCGCGCAGTTGGAAAATCAATTCGGCCCGGCCCAAGAGGCCCGTTCGGCCGTCCATACGCGTGAATTGATCGACAGTGGAACTGCGCTGATCTTTCAACCTCGGTTCACCGCTCCGGACATCGGCCTGGAAGGCTGGCCGGACTTCTTGATCCGGCAGCACGGCGGGCGATACCAGGTGGCCGACGCCAAATTCGCCTTTTCGCTGGCCGGTCATCTGGAAATCCGCACCCAGCTCGCGTTGTATGCGCGGCTTGCGGGCTCCGACCTGCCGGTGCTCGCCTACTTGGGCAACGGCCAGGTTGAAAGTGTCGACAGTGCCACGGACTTCACTCGGGCCGAGCGATTCCTCAGCGAATTTTCGGCGGAGCTTGATTCGCCGCGACCGCCGTACGCGGCGTTCAGCGAATCCAAATGCGCAGCATGCCCTTACGATCCGGTATGCCGGCCGGCGTTCGAACAGGCTGGCGAACTCACTCTGGTATATGGCGTCAACGAGCGTGCAGCCGAAGCCCTGCGGGCGATCGGTATCGGCGATATTGCCTCGCTCGCCGACGCTGAAGCGGCTGATCTGCCTGACTTGCCTTATCTGAAGGGTGCGAAAAAATACCGCGCCATTGCCCAGGCGCGCGCGCAGCTCCACGGCGAGGTGATTCCGCTGGAGCGCCCGGATCTTCCAGACGGTACCTGGATTCACTTCGACCTGGAATCCAACCCGTTGTCGGAAATTGAGGGCGGCGAAGTCTACCTGTGGGGTCTTCTGTCCCCACCCTACCGCGGTGACGACTATTGGCGCGCCTGGAGCGACGGTGGCCAAGCCGCCGATGAAGAAGCCTGGCGAGCCTTTGTTAAAAAGCTCGGTCAGATGCGTGCCGCCGCGCCCGACCTGAAGCTGATCCATTATTCGCCATTTGAGCTTACCCAGATCAAGCTATACGCGCAGCGATACCGGATGGAGACCCACCCGGTCGTCGTTTGGCTGCTGGGGCCAGACTCACCCCTGCATGACCTTGCGCCCGATGTGCGCCAGGGCTTCGCGTTACCACTGCCCGGCTATGGACTCAAGCCCGTTTGCAAGCATCCGGGGTTGGTCAATTTCCATTGGGAGTTGGAGGAGTCCGGCTCGCAGTGGTCGGTGGTGCGATACGCGGAGTTTAGAAACACCGAAGATCCACGCCAGCGCGCTGAAATCCGGGCCGAGATCGAGTCCTACAACCGTGACGATGTGCGGGCCACCCGCGCCTTGGAATGCTGGCTGCGCCGTCTGATCGCCGAATCCTGGCCGGAGCGCAACGCATGACAGCCCTCAAGCAACGTCCGCGGTCGTTTAGCCGCACGGAAGACCCGCATTCGGCTTCGGGACAACACGCTCCGGCCGCTTGCGAACCCCCTGCAAGCGTTGAGCGTCTGCTGATTCCGGACCCGGGCCGGGCGAGGCTTGAGCGACTGTGCCACGAAGTGTTGATTCAATGACTGTTCCGAACGGATATCCCGAACAGGTACTGCGGCTTCGCGAGGAGCTGGTGCCGGCCATGCGCGGCCTGCTGGGGCGCGGTTTGTCGGAGTCGTTTATGCGCCAGTGTGTTCGCATCGGAGAATTTCAGACCTACGCCGGGGGATTGAAGGCCGACCTGGTCGGTGGGCTGACGCTAAACCTGAATGCAGTGATCAAGCTGGGCGGTGAGGAAATCGACGCACATGCTCGCCTGATGAACGCCGTTAACGCCAGGCGCGAACGCACTTTCGTCGAGGTGCTGGAATCGGTGGAATTGCCCCATGACCGCTGGCTGCTGTTGATGGCGGATCTAAAAAATCATTCCACGCTTTTCGATCTGGTGTATCACAAAAAAACGCCAGCCCGACTTCTGGAGCGTGCGATCGATAAGACATTCCAGGGTCTTCGGGCGTGCCATGAACTGAAACCCGATAGCGGGCTCAAGTTCCCGGTTACAACCGATCCGTTCACGCCTCGCATCCGACCGAAGCTGGTCGAGGCCGTACGCAATGATCCGGCCCTGGCACCAATGCTGGATAATCCTGGCACCGTGCGTGGTTTGCCGTGCCCGCCACTGAACAAGCTGCTTGCCGACCTTGAACACTGGTTGCACGAAACTATGCCGCATGCGCCAGGCGTGCTCGTGCACGGCGATCCGCACTTGCGCAATGTTATGGCACGACAATATGGAAACGGCCTGGCTGTGCGCTTCATTGATCCCAATCCGGACTTCGGCTACACCGACCCGGTCTACGACCTGGGCAAGCTACTGCACTTCGCCGAGCCGGTCGGCTGGGCGCTGGTCAATCCTGAATTGTGCGGCGCGGACTGGCAGCCGCGTAGCGGTCAGTGGCTACTGAGCGCTAGTTTGAACAACGCACCTGTTCACGCCGAGCGCCGCCGGGCGATGATCGAGCGAGAGATTCGGTGGCACATCGTCTCGCTGGCTTGCGCCCGGGCACCGGCATTCGAAGCACGGCTGCACGTGGCGCGCGCTTCGGCCCATCTGGGGCTGCTCAGCCTGTTTGGAGGGCCGGAAGCTGCCGAAGCCAGCAGGTTTGTGCTGGCGCACGCGCTGGAGGCACTTGCCAGGTGGAACGCGACAATCACCTCCACGGAAGTCGTTTAAACCCGCCTTTTTTAGTCAACCATGAGGGGTAAAGCGGATGAATGAAAAATCACACAACTTCCTCCACGGCACGCGTGCCTATCTGTCAGGCCCGATGGACTTCGTGGCCGACCGGGCTACCGAGAAACGCGCAGGCTGGCGGGTACGAGTCAAGGCCTACCTGCAGAGTCTGGGCGTCAACGTATTTGATCCCTGGGAAAAGCCCAGCGTACGCGGCATGCACGAATACGGTCGCGAGGATTTACAAACGATTCAGCACCGGGATAGCTGGACCTTCGAACAGTCCGAACAGGGCTCCATGGCACGCGCCGACCTGGCCGAATACTTCTGGTCCACGATGCACATCGATCTTCGAATGGTCGACCTCAGCGACTTTGTCATCGCATACTGCCCCTCCAACGTCTATAGCGTGGGCACCGTGCACGAAATCGTCATCGCGCGGCAACAACATAAACCGGTGTTGATGGTCAGTCCCCCGGTGGGACACCCCGCCTGGGAAAAGCTTCAACAGGCGGGCGGCGACACACCGGAATGGTCTGAATTGCTATCGGAAGTCGAACGTGAGCTGCCAGTCAAGAAGAACGTCTCGGGCACACCCAGCCTATGGTATATGCCGCTGCTGGGCAGCGAAAGTTTCTTCGACGGTTTCGGTTTCTGTGACACGCGATTTCATGAAACCTTTCCGGATTGGCGCGAACCCAGCCCATTGGACCGGCACGAACTCGAGCGCGCGCCAGAGCGGCCGCTGCTGCCGTTTCTGGCGCAACTGGCCGAGGGCCGGGATGTGCCCCGAAAATGGGATCACATCAATCAGTGCTATCGCGACGACGACGACTGGCTGTTGCTGGAGGAAGCGCTCAAGTAGGTCTTCGGAACTGAGGACACAATCGAGGATGATCGCGAACGCAATCGCGTCGCCAAGACGCTGCTGCGCCACGGAAGACGGGTGCAGTACTCGGTGTTCGAACTGCATCGAATGGCGCCGGCTGCGCGCAAGGCACTGGCTTCCGAGCTCGCTGAAATGGTCAGCGACCCTGCCGGCATCAGGTTCTACCGTCTCACCCTGGACGGCATAGAAGACAGCAGTGACGCCGGCGGAAACCCGTTGGCCAAACGGCCCATTATGTATATTGTCTGAGCGACGGCCCAATCAACCGCAGGAGCCTGCTTGCAGGCGAAAAATGCACCGGCTGTCTCTTGCCGGAAACCGCGCTTGCAGGCAAGCGTGGCTTTTGCTACAGTTAATGCCGCACTACGGGAACCCCTTGTGCATTTTTTCGAAACGGGCAGGGCGTGAAAGACTCTCTTTAAAAATCAGTCATTTATGAGGCGTTTCGGAGAAAGCGCTTGCAAAACGGTTCCCGAATGCCGTAAAATCAAAGAGTTAGGAGAAGCCAAGGTTTGAAATGAGGGGGTTTGTGACAAATTTACCGAAAACTTTTTGGGGTTGCCGATTTATGGGTTGTAACTGCTTGATTGCAGAGGAATTTTCAGGCCCGCTGTCGCAACCCCTCAGGCCATAAAGGCCGTTGAAACCATTTTGTAGACCTCATAGTGTGAATTGTGTGAAGTCGCAACCCCTCAGGCCATAAAGGCCGTTGAAACACAAACACTCTGCTGCCAGAAGTTTTCCCCTTGTCGCAACCCCTCAGGCCATAAAGGCCGTTGAAACACCGCAACAGGCATAATAAAAATAAAAGTTTGTCGCAACCCCTCAGGCCATAAAGGCCGTTGAAACGGCGAGGGTTTTTCTCTTCATGGGTGCCTCCTGTCGCAACCCCTCAGGCCATAAAGGCCGTTGAAACTGCCCACCGCGGCGATGGTCGCCATGGGCGTCGTCGCAACCCCTCAGGCCATAAGGCCGTTGAAACGCAAAAGACATCCGAGACCGGCGGCAGTGGTCGCAACCCCTCAGGCCATAAAGGCCGTTGAAACGGACATCCCCCGGTACCGGATCGAAAAAGATGTCGCAACCCCTCAGGCCATAAAGGCCGTTGAAACACTGCTAAAATATATAGCATCTCCATATTGTCGCAACCTCTCAGGCCATAAAGGCCGTTGAAACGGTGCCCAGAGACTTCTGGCAGTCATAAATCTGTCGCAACCCCTCAGGCCATAAAGGCCGTTGAAACTTTCTGGTTTGCCGCTGTATTTTTGTCGCCGTCGCAACCCCTCAGGCCATAAAGGCCTTTGAAACGTTATCGGAATTGTCGGAGTTGTCGATCGGGTCGCAGCCCCTCAGGCCATAAAGGCCGTTGAAACAAAACTTCCCCTCCCCAATGCGTGATAGCTGTCGCAACCTCTCAGGCCATAAAGGCCGTTGAAACAGAGCAACTGATAATATGAATTTCATGATTGTCGCAACCCCTTAGGCCATAAAGGCCGTTGAAACAAATTCATCAGCCCGATGAAGGTTGGGAAGGTGTCGCAACCTCTCAGGTCATAGAGGCCGATCTGTTCGCCTGCAAGCAGGCTCCTACGGGTCTGGTGGCAGGTTTTTGTAGGAGCGTGCTCGCACGTGAATGTGATGGTGGATAGGATTCATTGTTCGAGAAAAGAAACGGTGGAAAAATGGCTTTGGCAAGACAGCATCGCCTGCGGACCGGCCGGTTCAGTGAGGTTGGGCGGCCATATCTGGTGACGATTGCCTGTCATGAGAGACGACGGGTTTTTGATCGCTTTGATGCCGGACGCTGTTTTGCCCGGGCGATCGGGTGCATGGATGAAGATGTCGAGACCTGGTGCTGGGTGGCGATGCCGGATCATGTGCATTGGTTAAGGAACCTCTGAATAACTCTGCGCGGAGCGCGTTTTGGTCGGAGAGGCCGCAGGTCGTTCGGTGCGACGCGAGTGACAGTAGCCATAGCTACGGCCGAGTGGCGCAACGATCGAGATGCGACCTCTCCGGCAAAACCCTTACGGGACGGGCCTCTGCGGGGCCTCCGTCTCGTTTGGACTCGCTCATTTGGAATGACCAAACCACGCTCGCCCAAACCGAGCCGGAGACTCCCGCAGATGCGCTGTCGCGCCCGCGCAGAGTTGTTCAGAGGTTCCTTAATGGCGCCGAAGGGTGGGTTGGACTTGTCGCGTTGTGTGCAGAAGTTGAAGGGGTTGACGACGCAGGGCCTTCGGAGAGGCGGGTTTGTTACCGGACAGGTATGGCAGCGCGGGTTTCATGATCGGGCGTTGCGGCGGGAAGAAGATTTGAAGGCGATGGCACGGTATGTGATCGCCAATCCGGTGCGGGCGGAGTTGGCTGGTTGGCTGGTTGGCTGGTTGGTTCGTTGACGGTGCGTTTCGCTGTGCTCAACAGCACCCTACGCGGGCGAGTCAGGCGCCTGGGAAGAGTGCTCGGGACGATTATGGATTCTGGTTCAGAAACGTAATCAGCATTTTTTCGAATACTCGCGCGGTGGGCTGCCAGTCTCCCGACATGGCACTTTGCGATGCTGTCGAATAACCCATGTCGGGGCGCGGTCGCAATCGAATGAAAGGCGGCAAGCCGTAGCGCATGGCAACGAAATTGGCTAAGAGACGAGCAATACGGCCATTTCCGTTAGCGAACGGATGAACCCTCACCCATTCGGCGTGTACCCATGCGCAAAGGTCGACGACAGCCAGGAGTTCATCGGTTGTGTGATCGTGGCCGCTTTTCAGTTGAGCGTCCAGATAGTGCAGGTGGCTGGCAAGGCGCTGTTCAAATTGCGCCGACGCATTGGCTACGTCCCTAGCGGCAGCGCCTCGGTTCCGGCCAACCCGGACTTCCAGCGTCTCCAGACCACGCTCTCCGCGAAACGCTCCGATCAAGTGCTTGTCTGGTGCAGCGAGCCCGTGCAGCATGCGCCGGTGCCACTCCTTGAAGTCATCCGAATCGGGAATCGCGCGGGCCTGTGCAGCGTCTCGCAAGCTGCTCAACAGCCCCCGGAGGTTGTTATACAGTTGGGTGCTGTCGGCATCCCAGTCATCCATTCAGGATGTCGCGCATTTCCGAGCGAACAGTCTTTTCGTTATCTGCCGTTCCTTCCGCAGGGTCCTTATTGAGAACTTCTGCCTTGGCAAAGTCATCGATCGCGCGCTCGAATCCCGGATCCTGTTGACGATAGCGGCGAAGCCGGTCCAGGCGCTCATCGAGCTGGCGCTCCACTTCCCGAGACTTGCGGTCGAGATAATCGCCCAATGCTTCCTGAACAAGCTGGTTCATTGGCCGATGCAGCTCCTCGCTCAAATGCGCCAGAGTCGCGTGCGTTGCGTTGTCCAGCCGCAGAGTGAATGGTTTCCGAGTCATGGTGAAAATGATATCACATCTTGGATTTGATGTCATTTCTGGGAGCAGGTTTGATTTGTCGTTTCGTCGTTTAGTCCGTCGTCGTTTCGCTGATTCGGTGCGTTTCGCTGCGCTCAACAGCACCCTACAAAACCGCTATTCCCCGCGTAGGGTGTGTTGAGCGACGCGAAACGCACCGCGCTCCGGAAGATACGCGGACACGACAAACCCCGGTGCGTTTCGGCTTCACCTCAACGGCACCCTACGAGACTGGTGACGCGGGCCATAGCGCGCCCAGGCGGACGGGGTGGCGGGCGCCGGTGATGGGTGGGGTGTTTATGGCGCGGTCGGCGATGAATTCATGGGCGAGCCAGGCAATGAGGGTGGCTTCGATGAAGTCGGGGTCGATGCCGTGGGCGGCGGTGGATTCGACCGGGATTTCGCCGAGGCGGGCGCGGATGCGTTCGACGAGGTGGGTGTTGGCTGTGCCGCCACCGCAGACCAGGATGCGGTCGGGGCGGAACGGGACGAAGCGTTCGATATTTGTGGCCAGGCTGGCGGCGCTGAATTCGGCCAGTGTGGCCTGGATGTCGGTCGGGCGGTCGGCTGCGTCTTCCGGCAGGCGATCGCGCAGCCAGGCCGGGCTGAAATATTCGATGCCGGTGCTCTTGGGTGGTTCGCGGTGCAGGTAGGGCTCGCGCAGCAGTTCTTCAAGCAGTGCTGCGTCGACCCGCCCGCTCGCCGCCCACGTGCCGCCGGCGTCGAAGCGAGGGGGCGTTCCATCCTGGCCCTGGCGGCGGTGACGGGCGCGGTACCAGTCGTCCAGGAAGCAGTTGGCAGGCCCGGTATCGAAGCCCGATACGCTGCCTTCGGCCGGCAGCAGCGTGACGTTGGCGATGCCGCCGAGGTTGACGACCAAGCGGTTTTCTTCGTGATTTGCCAGCAATGCCTGGTGGATCAACGGGGCCAGCGGCGCCCCCTGGCCGCCGGCGGCAAGATCGGCGCGGCGGAAATCGGCGACTACATCGATTTCCGTACCGGCCGCGATTCGATTTGGGTCGCCGATCTGCAGCGTGTGGGCGAACGGGTCGTCGGGCCGGTGCAGCACGGTCTGGCCGTGGCTTCCGACGGCCCGGACCTGGTGTGCCGGAATATCGGCTTCGGCCAGCAAACCGCTGGCGGCCTCGGCGAAGGCGTGCCCGACTTCGGCGTCCAGCCGGGCCAGGCGCGCGGCCGGGAACCCGTCCGGATCGGCGCGCAATTCATCGAGTGCGGCGCGAAGCGCGACCGGGTACTGGAAGGTTTGGCCGGCTACCAAACGTGGGCGTTCGCCGGCGAAGTCGACCAGCACGGCGTCGATGCCGTCCATGCTGGTGCCCGAGATCAGGCCGATATAGATCGTGCTCATGGTGAGGATTGTCGCCGAATTTTGCATGCGGCAAGGGTCCGCGAGCGAGCCTATAGCCCGTGTTGTGCGAGATCCCGGAACGGTGCGTTGCGCTTCGCTTCACGCACCCTACGAAAATCGCAAACCTGACGTTAGGCGTCGCGGGATTACTTCGGCGCGGTGGTCGTCTGCGGGCGCGATTCCGGTGCCGACGGGCTTTCGCCGCTGCTGCTGGCAAGCATCACCTTCGGCGGCAGCAGTTCTTCGAGCCTGGCCAGCCAGGTGCCGGCGTGCGCCTTGTATTCGGGCAACAGGTCGGCCGGCAGCGGTTCGACTTCCGGCAGGTCGACCTTTCGCGGGTCGCGGTGGCGGTCGTTGACCAGGAATTCGTAATGCAGATGCGGTCCGGTGGCCAGGCCGGTGGCGCCCACGAGACCAATGCTCTGACCCTGGCGCACGCGATCGCCGCGCTTGACCAGCTTCTTCGACAGGTGCAGGTAGCGGGTGACGATATGGTTGCCGTGCTTTAAGAAGATGTAGTTGCCGTTCGGCCTAGTGTAGCCGGCCTCGAGCACGGTGCCGTCGCCAGCCGCCCAGACCGGCGTGCCGGTGGGTGCGGCATAATCGGTGCCGTTGTGCGGCCGGACCCGCCGCGTGACCGGATGGAGGCGGCGCGGGTTGAAATTCGACGACACGCGCGTGAAGTTGATCGGCGCGCGCAGGAAGGCCTTGCGCATCGGGCGGCCTTCCGGATCATAGTAGTCGGGGCCGCTGCCGTCGTCGAAACGCACGGCTTCGAAGCTTTTGCCCTGGTTGATGAAGCGCGCGCCGAGGATGGCGCCTTGGCGCAGGAACTGGTCGTCGCGGTAAATCTCCTCGAATACCAGTGCAAAACGATCGCCCCTGCGAATATCCAGCGCAAAGTCGATATCCCAGCCAAAGATGCCGGCCAGGCGCAGGATCATGTTGTCCGAAAGGCCCGCATTCTTGCCGGCGTTGAACAGCGACGAGGTGATTTCGGCTTCGACTTCGGCGACGCGCACTTCCAGATTGCGCGCTTCCAGCCGGCTGGCAAGCGCCTCGTCGGTCCGTTCCACGAACAGCCAGTTCTCGTCGTCGTATTCGGTTCTGAGCGCATTGAGATTGTTATCATCGATGTCGAACGCAATTTCGTCACCGGGGCGCAGGTCGACCAGCGATCCGGTGCGCGCGTCCAGGTTGACCACCTGGTGCAGCAGGCGCGGTGAAAGGCCGAGCCGGCGGAAGATGGTCTCCATGGTGTCGCCCGGGGCCACGTGCACGTAGTGCCACGTGTGCTCCGGCGGGCCATCCGGCGCCGGGACCAGCGGCAGCGGTTCGGCAAGCGCTGCGACAATTTCGGTTTCCGTACCGGATGCGGTTTCGACGCTGGCCGGGTTGATGGTCAGGTCGGTTTCGGCCCGGTTCGTTTGAGTGATCGCGGCGACCGCATCGGCCTCGATTGCCACCGGCCTGTCGGCCAGCGCCATCCCGGCTGCCGGCTCATCCGGCGCGCTCGAGAACTGCAATCCCAGGACGATCAGACCCAGCGCGCTGATGCCGCCGATCACGGCCAGCCGGGCCGGGCCGCCATTGTGTAGCGTGCGAGCGGCGTGGGCGATGAACTCCCGGGCGGCTGAAAATGCTTTTTCGCGGATTGAATCGCGTGCGGAATCGGTGCGGCTGCGGCGGGAGGCCATGGCTCTGGTTCTGGGCATGCGGGTCCCTCTTGAGTTGCCTGTAAGGCGGACAAAATCCTTCATACAATAGCGCTATGTATGTAAAAGGTCAAATAAAAATCCGGACTGAAAATCCGGATCAGGCAATTGCTGAACAACCCTTCCGGGAGCGGGTTCCAGCAGCGGGCGCGTTCCGGGTAGCCCGGCCCGGTAAGCCGCGCATGTCGATTCGGGCGCGTTGTCCCGCCCGTGCAGGGCCATTCAGAGGTTCCCTGCGGCTACACTGTGGAGCCTTTTTTCAACGCTTTCGGAGCAGGTTAAAAGTGACCGACATCAACGAACTGATCCGCGGCGCGGCCGAGGTGATCCAGGCCGACGAATTGGCCGCGCGTCTGGCCGGCGACAAGCCGCTGCGGGTGAAGGTGGGGTTTGACCCCACCGCGCCGGACCTGCATCTGGGCCACACCGTGATCCTGAACGCCATGCGGCGATTCCAGGATGCCGGTCACACGGTGATCTTCCTGATCGGCGACTTCACCGGGATGATCGGCGACCCGACTGGAAAAAACGTCACGCGCAAGCCGCTGACCGAGGCCGAAATCAGGGCGAATGCCGAGACCTACGCCGAGCAGGTGTTCAAGGTGCTCGATCGGGACAAAACCGAGATCCGGTTCAATTCCGAGTGGTTCGGCGAGATGAACGCTGCCGACATGATCCGGCTGGCCGCCGGGCACACGGTTGCACGCATGCTCGAACGCGACGATTTCGAACAGCGCTACCGCTCCGGCCAGCCGATCGCGATTCACGAGTTCCTCTATCCGCTGGTCCAGGGCCACGATTCGGTGGCGCTGGCGGCCGACATCGAAATGGGCGGCACCGACCAGAAGTTCAACCTGCTGGTCGGCCGTCAGTTGCAGGCCCAGGCCGGCCAGAAGCCCCAGGTCATCATCACCTGGCCGCTGCTGGAAGGCACCGGCGGGGTGCAGAAGATGTCGAAGTCGTTGGGCAACTATGTCGGCATCAATGACCCGGCAGCCGAGATGTTCGGCAAGATCATGAGCATTTCCGACGAACTGATGTGGCGCTGGTTCGAACTGCTTAGCTTCCGGCCCACCGACGAACTGGACAGTCTGAAGCGCCAGGTCGCGGAAGGACGCAACCCGCGCGACGTGAAATTCGAGCTGGGCATCGAAATCGTCGACCGCTTCCACGGCACCGGTGCCGGCGAGGCGGCGCGCGAGGCGTTCATCGCGCGCTTTCGCGACAGCGCACTGCCTGAGGACCTGCCCGAGACCGAACTGGCCGCCGACGGCGATGGACTGGGCATTGCCGCAGCGCTCACCGCAGCCGGGTTGACACCCTCAAACTCCGAAGCGTTCCGGATGATCAAGCAGGGCGCGGTCAAAATCGATGGCGAAAGGGTGAGCGACCGCACGCTGGTGCTGTCGGCCGGCTTCACCGGCCTGCTGCAGGTGGGCAAGCGCAAGTTTGCGCAGGTTCGGGTTGTGTAATCTTTTCGGAAAAGCGTTACACGAAGATCACGAAGGAGGACACGAAGAGACGAGAAGAACACGACGCGATGAAAGCAAAATATTGCATTTGATTTTCTTCGTGTCCTTCGTGCCCTCCTTCGTGCTCTTCGTGTCCAGCTTTTTGCGACCGGTCGCCATCGGCCTTTGAACCATCCACCGCGTTAGAATCGTTACGGCATCTCGCAAGGAAGTGAAATGAAAATTCTGGTCATCGGCTCCGGGGGACGCGAGCATGCGCTGGCGTGGAAACTGGCCCAATCCGAACAGGTCGACTCGGTGCTGGTCGCGCCCGGCAACGCCGGAACGGCGCTCGAGTCCGGCATGGAGAATGTCGATGTTGCCGCCGATGATCTCGACGGGCTGGTGGAGCTGGCGCGCAGCCGCTCGGTCGACCTGACCGTGGTCGGGCCCGAAGCGCCGCTGGCCGCCGGTGTGGTCGACCGCTTCAAGGAGGCCGGCCTGAAATGCTTCGGCCCCGACGCCGATGCCGCGCAGTTGGAGTCTTCGAAGGCTTTTGCCAAGGATTTCCTGTCGCGCCACGAGATTCCGACCGCGGCCTGGACTGTGGTCGAGCGTGTCGAGGACGGGCTAAAATTCGCAAAAGGCCGTCCATTTCCGCTGGTGCTCAAGGCCGACGGCCTGGCGGCGGGCAAGGGTGTGGTGATTGCCGAGGACGAGCGAATGGTCAAGAAGACCCTCGAGGACATGCTTTCGGGCAACGCATTCGGCGCGGCCGGCCATCGCGTGGTCCTCGAGGAGTTCCTGGTCGGCGAGGAGGCCAGTTTCATTGCACTCGTGGATGGCGAGACGGTGGTGCCGCTGGCCACCAGTCAGGATCACAAGCAACGCGACGAAGGCGACAGGGGCCCGAATACCGGCGGCATGGGCGCGATCTCGCCGGCGCCGGTGGTCAGCGACGAGCTGCAGCAGAAAATCATCGAGGACATCATCCTGCCGACTGCACGCGGCATGGTGGCCGACGGTCATCCGTTTACCGGATTTCTGTACGCCGGGCTGATGGTGACGCGCGCCGGTGCCAGGGTGCTGGAATTCAACGTTCGCCTGGGCGATCCGGAAACCCAGCCGATCCTGATGAGACTGAAGTCAGACCTGGCGGAGGCGCTGTTGGCCACGCTGGACGGCAGGCTTGGGGAACTGGAACTCGAGTGGGACCCGCGTTCGGCCATCGGGGTCGTCATGGTCGCAGGCGGGTATCCGGGCGAATATCGCAAAGGGGATGCGATCGCCGGCCTGGATCTGGACTGGCCCGATGAGATCAAAGTGTTCCACGCCGGCACGCGCCTGTTCGACGGTCAGGTCGTGACCAACGGCGGCCGCGTACTGTGCGTGACGGCCCTGGGCGACACGCTGGCCAAGGCGCGCAGCGAGGTCTACCGCTGGTTGCCGCAGATCGGCTTCCGCGAGGATTACTACCGCACCGACATCGGCCACCGCGCGCTGGCGCGGAGCGGAAAGGGCGCGTGAGCAAGAACACAGGGCAAAGTGTGGTTTGGGATTCCTGGTTGGATATCGGGACTCGGGACTCGGGACTCGGGACCCGAGGGGATGGCGGGAGCTGTGTTGATTTCACGGCTGAGGTCAATGCAGGGCGTGGTGGCTTTGTTCATTTAGGAAACGCACAAACCGGCATGCACCCCCGAGCCCCGTTGCAGCAAAACCCCTTTTACTGGAATTCGGGCCCAGCCTTGTCGACTGGCACAATCCGCGCCGCACCCGTTCGAGTCCCGAGTCCCGAGTCCCGAGTCCCGAATTAATGGACGTCTCCCACCTCATCGACGACTTGAACGACGCCCAGCGCCAGGCGGTGACGCTGGACGACGGGCATTGTCTGGTGCTGGCCGGGGCCGGCTCGGGCAAGACGCGGGTGCTGGTCCATCGAATCGCCTGGCTGATCCAGGTCGAACATGTCTCGCCGATGTCGGTACTGGCGGTGACCTTCACCAACAAGGCCGCCAACGAAATGCGCGGGCGGGTCGAGGAACTGCTGCAGATTCCGTCTTCAGGGCTGTGGATCGGCACTTTCCACGGGATCTGCCACCGGATTCTTCGGCTGCATTCGGCCGAAGCCAATCTGAATCCGACCTTCCAGATCCTGGACTCCGACGACCAGTACCGGCTCATCCGGCGCACCATCCGTGAAATGCAGCTCGACGAGGGCGAGTTCCCGCCGCGCGTGGTCCAGGGCTTCATCAACGCGCGCAAGGACGACGGCGTCAGACCCGACCACATCGAGCACCACGGCAATCCGCTGACCATGCAGATGGTCGAGATCTACCGCACCTACCAGGGCGCCTGCGAGCGCTCCGGGCTGGTGGATTTCGCCGAACTGATGCTCAGAACCGTCGAATTGCTGCGCGACAATCCCAACCGGCTGCGCCACTACCAGGACCGATTCTCGCACGTGATGATCGACGAGTTCCAGGACACCAATACGCTGCAGTACGCGCTGGTCAGGCTGTTGGCCGGCGGCGCCCGGACCCGCGTGTTCGTGGTCGGCGACGACGACCAGTCGATCTACGGCTGGCGCGGCGCGCGGGTCGAGAACGTGCAGCGGTTCGTTGATGACTTCAAGCCCGAAATCGTGCGCCTGGAACAGAACTATCGCTCCACGCAGACGATACTCGCCGCGGCCAACCGGGTCATCGACCACAACGACGACCGGATGGGCAAGAACCTCTGGACCGAGGGCGAGCAGGGCGATCCGGTGCGCGTGTTTTCGGCCTATAACGAAGACGAGGAGGCCGAGTTCATCATCGGTCGTATCCAGGACTGGCTGGAGGCCGGCCGGAAACCCTCCGGCGCGGCCGTGCTGTATCGGTCCAACGCCCAGTCGCGTCTGTTCGAGCAGGCCTTGCTGCGGGCCGATATTCCGTACCGGGTCTATGGCGGCCTGCGGTTTTTCGAGCGCGCCGAGATCCGTGACGCGCTGGGTTACCTGCGCCTGGTGCACAACCCGCTGGACGACGCGGCGTTCGAGCGCGTGGTCAACGTACCAGCGCGCGGTATCGGCGAGCGCACCGTTGCCGGCCTGCGCGAGACCGCGCGCGCCCAGGACATTTCACTATGGGATGCGACCCGCCGCCAACTGGCCGCCGGCAACCTCACCGGTCGGGCACGCAATGCGCTGGGCGCGTTTGTGGAGCTGATCGAGTCGCTGCGCGTCGAGGCCGACGAAACCGACCTGGGCGGCATCATGGGCAAGATCATCAAGCGCACGGATCTGATCCAGCACTACCTGGCGCGCGAGCCGGCCGACCGCGCCGAGGCGCGCCAGGAAAACCTCGACGAACTGGTGCGAGCGACCGAGAACTTCGACCAGTCCATGGAAGACGAGCAGGCCGGCCTGAGCCAGACCGCCTCGTTTCTCACCCAGGCCGCACTAGAGGCCGGCGAGCATCAGGGCGAGAAGTGGGAAGACTGTGTCCAGTTGATGACGCTGCACTCGGCCAAGGGTCTGGAATTTCCGCTGGTGTTCATGGCCGGCATGGAAGAAGGGTTGTTCCCGCACCACAAGTCGGTGGAGGAACCGGGCCGGCTTTCCGAAGAGCGCCGACTGGCCTATGTGGGCATGACCCGGGCCATGGAGCTTTTGTACCTGAGCTATGCCGAATCGCGCCGGCTGCACGGCCAGACCATGTTCGGCCGGCCCTCGCGCTTTGTCGGCGAACTGCCGCCGGAACTGATCGAGGACATCCGGCCGCAGATCAATGTCTCGCAGCCGCGCGCGCCGCGCGATTCCGGCGGCGGTCTGCCCCCGCTGGGCTCACGCGTGCGCCACGCAAAGTTCGGCGCGGGCACGGTGCTGACGGTCGAGGGCCAGGGCGAAAACGCGCGCATTCAGATCAACTTCGACGATGCCGGCCCGAAATGGCTGGTTGCCGGCTACGCCACACTGGAGCCCGAGTAACCCCTCGCTGCGTGCCGGCATTTCCAACAAAATATTCAAG
>JBBDSL010000089.1:0-27934 GCA_040904965.1 Wenzhouxiangellaceae bacterium | reverse complement strand
ACGAACGCCGAGAGACAAGCTGAACGAGGCAGGATTTATGAATGTATTAGTAAGTTGTTCGACGTTTCAAGCGGCACGGTTTCGTCGTTGCCTGCGCGCAGCTCGCGTACGGCGTCGTCGGCCGCGCGAAGGTCTTCGACGTCTTCGGCCAGCGCGACGATGCGGTTCCAGTCATCGATGGGGACGACGGCATATTCGGCGCGGCCTTCGCGCGCGATGTATTGAATTTTTTCGGTCATTTATAGACGCCTCCTCGTTCGGGGACTATGCTGAAATCGCCGTCAGTTCTGTAGGCGATTAAGCAGATCAAAGTCCGAATCGCAGTGCTCGAGCCCGGCTTGATGCTCTTTGGCGCAGGATGCGATCAGGAGGTCGGTCGCCGGAAGCGTGAGTCCATTCGAACGTGCGGTTTGCGCGAGATTGTAGGCTGCTTGCCAGACTCTGTCCGTGATCGCCAGCTCGGGCAGAGATTGCTCGAATTCCCGCAAAATCGTCTTTTCCCGTTCGCCGCGTGCCCCGTTCCAGAGCTCCAGGCGAACGATCGGGCACCAAACCGCATCCCCGGACACCAGATGCGCTCGAACGCGATCACGCGGTTCGTAGGCACCGTCGGTGCGCAGGAAATGGATCCAGCTTGATGTGTCGACGAGCACCATGATCAATCGCCTTGGCGCAGCTGGCGCAGTTCTTCGGCGGTTATAAGGTCGTCACAGGTCCCTGCGTGCCGTGCCAGCTCGGCCATTCGTTTTCGCCGAACATAATCGCGCAGGGCGTTGACGACAACCTCGCGTTTCGAGCGTGCGCCCGAAACGCGCAGGGCATCCTGCATGAGGTCTTCGGGAATATCAATAGTTGTTTTCATGCTGTACCGTATGTTCTGTGGTTACGTGTCGATTATATCGGATTGTACATAATGGCTATCACAGTAGTACGGCTGCTTTTGCGTGTTGACGAGTGGGCTGTATGGGGGGCGATTGTCGAGATTCCCGCATTCGCGGGAATGACCGGGGAGTAGAGGGATCGGGTGTTGTTTGAGGGTGGTCGCGGCCGGGAGACCGCTCCTACAGGGGGCGGGCCGGGATCTGGAGGCGCAAGAGCGGATTGAGATCGCGGGTTATGAGGGGACGGCTTGCCAGGTTTCTTCGAGACGTTTGGCCGATACCTTTTCCTTGGTGCCGACCTTCTGCGCGAAGACCTGGATGCGGTATTCCTCGATTAGCCAGCGGTAGGTGTCGAGTTCGGTGGTGTAGGTAGCGTGTTCGGCAAGGTGGTCGAGGTAGCGCTGCCACCAGGGTTCGACTTCGGCCTGGCGCTGTACGTCGCGGCGGGGGTCGAGTTCGAGGGCATCCAGGCGCTGGTCGACGGCGTCGAGATAGCGCGGGTAGTCGGCCAGGCGGTCGACGTGGATGTCAGCGACGAAGCCGTCGTAGACCAGATCGTGAAGTTGCGATTCGATGTCCGCCTGGGCCGAGGGCTGGGCTGGACCGATTTCGGCCAGCCGTCGGGTGATTTCATGCCAGCGGATGATCATGCGATCCAGGAGTTCTACCGCACGCTGATATTGCTCGACGAACTTCGGGCGGATTTCGCCCTCGAGCGCGGAAAAGGTCTCGGCGTCGCGGATTGTCCAGGCATTCTCGATCAGGTCGTTGACCACGCGTTCGGCCAGCGCGGCTTCCAGCGAGGCCACGTCGCCGATCCGGGTCCAGGCCAACGCCGCCGGTGGCGACAGCCGGTGTTTTTTTGCTACGTATCTGAGTTTGTCGGACAGCGCGATCAGCAGCAGACGGTGCACGCCTTCATGGTGCGCGGCATAGGCTTCCGCTTCGTCGTCGAACAGCCTCAAGCCCGCCGCATTGCCCTGGTCGACCAGCGCCGGCCAGGCGCTGTGGCCGGTGCGCGTGGTGACGTGCTCGGGCAGTTCGATATCGTTGAAGGATTTCAGTCCGTCGCGCTGCCAGTCCTCGGCCTGGCGGGCCATGAAATCGCGCCGGGCGCGTTCGCCCAGGTCGCCCTGCAAGCTTTCGAGATCGCGCGACTCGGCCATGGTCTTGCCGTCCTCGCCCCTGCCGTCATCACCCCGGCCGTCATCACCAATTACCCGGACGTTGAAGCGAAGATGATCCGGCAGGCGCTCGGTCTGGAAGTCGGCGGGTGTGATTACCAGCCCGCCGATGCGCGACAGTTCCTCGGCCAGGCGCGTGTGCAGGCTGCCTTGCCCGTAATCCATGGACTCCAGCGCGGCGCGTGCATAGTCGGCCAGCGGCACGAACGAGCGGCGCTTGGACTTCGGCAGGCAGCCGATCAGCGCCTTGATCTTGTCCTCGACCAGTCCCGGCACCAGCCATTCCAGCCGGTCGGGATCGAGCCGGTTGAGCAGATGCAGCGGGCAGACCGCGGTCACGCCGTCGGATGGATGAGCCGGCTCAAAATGGTAGTTCAGGCGGAACGATTCGCTGCCAATGTTCAGTTGATCAGGGAATTCCTGGCCGCTGGTCTGCGCGTCGGGCCGAAGCAGCGTTGCGTGATCGTAGAGCAGGGCGTCCTGGTCTTTCCGCTCCCGCGATTCGTACCAGCGCGCGAAGGCCTTGACCGTGAAGACCTGTTTCGGTAGTCGCTGATTGAAGAATTCCACCAGCCGGTCCTCGTCGGCCAGCACGTCGCGCGAGCGTTTCTTGTGCTCGTGGACGGCGAGTTCTCTCCTGAGCGCGGCGTTGCGCTGCAGGAACTTCGCCCGGTGGTTCATCTCGCCTCTTACCAGCGCGTGGCGGACGAAGATTTCGCGTGCCTCGTCCGGGTTGTGGGGGCCATAGTGGGCGCGGCGTTTCTCGACCAGCGTCAGGCCGAACAGCGTGACGCGCTGGTAGCCCATGACCCGGCCGGTGCGCTTGTCCCAGTGCGGGTCGAACACGCTGGACCGAATCAGATGCCCGGCCTGCTGTTCCAGCCATTCGGGTTTGATAGCGGCAACGGTGCGCGCGAACGGCCGGCTGGTTTCCACGAGCTCGGCGGCCATGATCCAGCCCGGCCGCGAGCGGGCCAGCGTCGAGCCGGGGAAGATTTGGAACTTGTGCCCGCGCGCGCCGGAATATTCGCCGTCTTCGAGGTGCTGGCCGACCTGGGCCAGCAGCCCGGCCAACAAACTTCTGTGAACGGTTTCGGCGATATTATCGTCCAGCCCGCGCACCTTGCCCGCGCGCCACCCCGCCTCTCTTGCAATCTCGCGTAGCTGGGCCACCAGCTGACCCCATTCGTGCAGTCGCAGTGCATTCAGAAAGCGCGAACGTGCCTGCTTGTCGGCCTGGTTGCGCGAGTTCTCCGCGCGCGTGGCCTGCCACCAGTGCCACAACTCGATCAGCCCGAGAAAGTCCGAACCCGCCACCCGGAACTCGGCATGCGCCTCGTCGGCGGCCTGCTGGTGGTCGATGGGGCGCTCGCGCGGGTCGTTGATGCTCATCGCCGCGACCAGCACGATGACCTCGGCCAGCGCGCCGCGTTCGGCCGCTTCGATCATCATTCTCCCGTGGCGCGCGTCCACCGGCAGCGTGGCCAGCGTTCGACCCAGCTTGGTTAATTGACGCTGGTCGTCGACGGCCTGCAGCTCGGCCAGCGTATTCCAGGCCTCGTTGACCAGCCGGTTCGGCGGCGGATCGATGAACGGGAATGCTTCCGGGTCGCCCAGGCCCAGCGCGAGCATTTCAAGGACCACGCCGACCAGCCCGGCGCGCTGGATTTCCGGCTCGGTGTACTCGGGCCGGGCAATAAAATCGTCTTCGGAAAACAGTCTGATGCAGGTGCCGGGGCCGACCCGGCCGCAGCGGCCGGCGCGCTGATTGCAAGAGGCCTGCGAGATCGGCTCCACCGGCAGCCGGAGCACCTTCGAATGGCTGGCGTAGCGCGAAATGCGCGCCAGCCCCGAATCGATCACGAAGCGGATGCCGGGCACGGTCAGCGAAGTCTCGGCCACGTTGGTCGCCAGCACGATGCGCCTGCCGGTATGTGAAGAAAAGATCCGGTCCTGAGCGCCGGATGGCAGCCGGGCGTACAGCGGTAACACCTCGGTGTGCGGCAGCGCGGCTTTTTGCAGCGCCTTGGAGACCCGGAAGATCTCGCGCTCGCCGGGCAGGAACACCAGGATGTCGCCCCGGGCGTCGATCGCCCCGGCGCGCGCGACTGCCCTGCGGACCTGTTGCGGCAGGTCCTCGCCCTCGTTGGGCGGCTGGTATTCGACGCCAACCGGATAGCCGCGGCCCTCGACATTAATCACCGGCGCGTCGTTGAAATGTTTCGAGAAGCTCTCGGTATCGATGGTCGCCGAGGTGATGATGACCTTCAGATCCGGGCGTTTTTTCAGCAGTTGCCTGATGTAGCCGAGCAGGAAATCGATGTTCAGGCTGCGCTCGTGGGCCTCGTCGATGATCAGCGTGTCGTAGCGGTTCAGCCGGCGGTCGGAATGCGTTTCGGCCAGCAGGATGCCGTCGGTCATGAACTTGACGTAGCTGTTTTCCGAAGTGCGGTCGGAGAAGCGCACCTGGAAGCCGACGGCGTCGCCCAGGTCGGTGCCCAGCTCTTCTGCGACTCTTTTGGCCACCGACCGCGCCGCAATCCGGCGCGGCTGGGTGCAGCCGATCAGGCCCCGTACACCGCGACCGGCCTGCATGGCCATCTTCGGCAGCTGGGTCGACTTGCCCGAGCCGGTCTCGCCGGCGACGACCACGACCTGGTGCTCGCGGATCGCGGCAATGATGTCGTCGGCGCGGCTGCTGATCGGAAGATCGGGGTCGTAGTGCGGATGCGGCAGACCTTCCAGCCGCTGACGACGGCGCTCCATTGAGGCGCGCAGGGCGGAAGTGAACTTCTCGAACGGCTCGGCCCGCTTCGGATCGGACTCGTCCATGCCCGCCAGCCTGCGACGCTGACCGATCAGCCGGCCGGCGTCGCGCTGCATCAGCTTTTCGGGATGGATTTTGGGCAGGTCACGCATCACAAGCTATTTTCTCACGTCGCCCGCGCGGCCCGGTGTCGCTCGTGCCGTGATGGGCCAACGCCGGTAAAACGGGGGTGCCTTGCTGTTCGATTGGCGACGACAGGACAGAATCGGGCGAGATTCGTCCCACTGCGGGCTGCAACCGGGGTCAAACGACGGTCTGGCCCGGCTCCGGATACTGCCCGGATACTGCTGGAAAGCAGGAAATGGGGCGCTTATACTTCCTATACTCGTCCACATCCATCTGTCACCTCGGCTTGATCCCGGGACGCTGCCTGCGGGCGCAACGCCGATGCTAGGCCCAGTAGTGGATCGACGCTGATAAGCGCTCAATGGGCAGCTTTAAAAATAATCGATCGCCGCGCCGATAATGCCACCCAGCAACAGGGCAACGCTGGGAATGCCACTGAGCATCGCGCCCAACTGCCGGGATTTTGGATCTTTGATGTAGGACTTAAAGAAAACGATACGGCCGATAACGAAAACGACACCAATGCCGGCGCCAATCACTGCGTTGACATAGTTGGCAAACAGCAGTATCGACGGAATAAACAGTATCAGCGCTTCCAGGGTATTCATGTGCACGCGAAAGTAGCGTTCGAACATTTCATTACCGGTTGTGGCCGGTGCATGGATTTCGTAAGTGGCTCGCGCCTTTCCGACCAACGCCGAAAAGACCAGATACTCGATTAGTGCGATACCGATGACTATGGCTACCAATTGCATAGTTTGACTCCCATCAATTGCAAGGTGATTTGTTTGTTGTTCGTGTTGCCCCGATGTTGGGTGGGCTTTATTAACTTTCTCATAATAGTTCAGGCATAATTTGTTGATCGTTCCGCTGCAGCATAATTCGTAGTCGCGGTATTGAAATAACCCTTGACCCGCTGCGGCGCTTTCTGCAGGTACCGAAAGAAGCTAATGACTTCGGCTTTGAGAGAGTCTGGATCAGTAACTTGCTTTCGTCCAATCGTGTTATTTATCAGATCGTTCCACGCGCACTCATCCGGGTTGAGTTCGGGCGAACAGGGTGGCAGGAAGAAAAGCTCCAGCCAACCAGGTCGTTGCCAAAAACGTCGATGACAAACGCCGTGTAGGCGAACCCAGCCCAGGTCGCCACATAGGTCAAATCGGCAACCCACAACCGATTGGGCCGTTCGGCCCGGAAGTGCCGCTGAACACGGTCTTCCGGGCATGCCGTCGCAGGCCCCGGCCGGGTGGTCCGGCAGTGTGCGCCGCGAACCGCGCCCTGGAGGTCGAGCTGGCGCATCAACCGCGCCATTGTGCAGCGGGCGACGTCGTGGCCTTCGCGACGGAGTTGATGCCAGATCTTGCGCACGCCGTAGACGCCGAAGTTGTCGCCCCAAATGCGCTTGATCTCGGCACTCAAGGCCGCGTCGCGCAGCGCGCGGGCCGAGCGCTGATCCGGGTCGGCCTGGCGCGCCTTGCACGCGTGATACGTCGACGGGCGATCGGCAGCTCCCTGCAGATCGGCTCGACCCCGTATTCGGTGCGGTGCTGGTCGATGAAATCCACCATCACTATGGTTTGCGGTCGAGCTCCGCCTGGGCGAAAAAAGCCGACGCCTTGCGCAAAATCTCGTTGGCTCGCTTGAGTTCGGCGTTCTCCCGGTCCAGCGCCTTGAGACGCTCCCGATCCGCTGTGGCCGGACCCGCACGCTTACCCGAATCGCGTTCTGCCTGACGCACCCACAATCGCAGCGTCTCGGCCTTGCAACCAAATTTCTCGGCAATCGATCGGATCGCCGCTCACTTGGAATCGTACGCGGCCTTTTGCTCGAACACCATCCGAACCGCTCGTTCCCGGACTTCCGGGCTGTATCTCACTGCTTTGCTCATTGCTCCATCCTCTCAAATGTATGGAGCCTCCGGCAAAGTCGGTACGGTTCAAACCGATCTTCGAGGCGGATCTGGACGATAGGAAGCTCAGTGGGGTCTACCATCGAGATTGCATGGTGGCGGGGCACGCCACCATGCAATTTCGATGGTAGAACCCCATAGGTCTTCATAGGTCTTTTGGGATGCACTCGCCCGCCGGCGGGCGAGTGACGCGGCCAGAGACCAGGGACTCTCTGAACAACCCTGCGCGGAGCGCGTTGGGTCTTTGCTGCACTCAGTTGAGTGCATTCTCATGCGGTTCCTGGCGATTCCCGCTGAGATCTCTGGCGGGGCGTTAAAGCAGCCAGTGCTGCGGCAACTACGAACAACGCCGCAACGTCGCCCCAAAGATGCCCGATGTGCTGGGGGTTGGCAATGGACTGAACGCCCATGATGCCTCCGTGCACGACACTCGACCAGACCGTGAACCAGATGAGGCTTAGGTGCGCCAGTGGAGTGCGCGAGGCAATGATGAGGAACACGCCGAGGGTGGCGTATATGCCGATGATCATTTCGAGGTACTCCGAGCGGCCTTCGGTGTGCCAGGACCAGCCCGAGGGCCACAGGACCGTGAGTGGCGCGATTCCGAATATAAAGACGACGCCTACTGCGATCAGCACGATGCGCAGGTATTTGATGCGATTAGCTTCGTTCATGATTTCTCCTCATCGATAGCGCAGGCCATCATTGTTGGCGGGTTCGACCTCGCCATGCACGGGGTCTGTGTTCTGGCCGGGCAGTGCGCGCGCGTGGTCGGTGATCCAGGCGTCCTCGGGCACATCGACATAGTGCCGGTGCAGGGCTTCCGGGCGTTTTGCGAGGGATACTTCCTGTGTTGCGGACATGCTCGCGACTCCTCTGCTGATTGTTTTGTCGTGTAACCAGCATGGAGAACGAGGACATCGCGCGCATGAGGCGAGTGTCCCGAGTGTCATGGCCGAAATCGGGAAAAGCGGGACGACTGTCCCGGAAGATCGTCAATCGATGCCGAAGCCCGCGTTCCTCGCTTCAACCACCAGTTCCGAGCGATTGGAGACAGCCAGTTTGCCGCAAACGTTGCTGACGTGGTTGCGCACGGTCTTGGGTGCCAGCGACAGCGCGCGGGCAATGGATGCATTCGACAGACCGCGAGCGACCTGGTTGAGCACCTCGCATTCGCGGCGGGTGAGCTCATGAAACTGCGCCGCCATGAGCACGTCCTGATGCGGGTCGGCCGAGAGGAACCGGCGCAGCTCTTCGATGAATGGGCGCCAGCCGGGGTCTTTGGGTTGCAGGATATGATTGCGGCCTTCCAGCGGCAGAAAGCGGCAGTCGGGAATCCGCCCGGCCAGGTCCCGACCCGCCTCGAACGGCACCATGGAATCGGCTTTGACGTGCGCGACCAGGGTGGGTACGCGCACCAGCGGGAGCTGATCGCGGATATCGATTTCGTGAAATCCGCGCCACAGCCTTGCCGCGTTGGGCGGGTCTGTCGTCAGGCGCTGTAGATCGTCCCACCAAGTGATCTGATCGGCCGCGTCGGCGGGCGACAACAGGCGGGCGAATACTTCCCGGAAGGCACCGGTTTTGCGTGCCCAGCCCACCTCGATCATGCGCGCCAGGGCCTCTGCCTCGTCGACACGATAGCCCGACATGCCCTCTGTGAATGCACCATGCGCATAGGGGTTGTAGAGCACAAGGTGACTGACGCGCTCGGGGTGTCGCACCGCGTAGGCGACGGCGATGGCTGCCCCCTGGCAGACGCCCAGTACCGGAAATCGCCGCCAGCCCAGGCTGTCCGCCACCGCCTCGACATCGCGTACCCACGCTTCCAGAGTCTGTCTGTCCACGGCCCGGTCGGACAGACCGGTGCCCCGAATATCGAACCGGGCAAGCGTATGATCACGGGTCAGTTCCCGCAGCCAGTGGCGCCATACCGGACTGTCCCAGTCGTGCTCGATATGCGTCATCCAGCCGCCGACGCGCAGCAGCGGCCTGCCCTGTCCAGCCGTCGCGTAGGCGATGCGCACATCGTCCGTCGTGGTGCAAAAACCGATTCGCTGTCTCATAAGCTTGCGCCTGTGCCCGTCTTCTTCGTCGCAATCCGGAGGAAGGCTCCGTTCGATCCGTGGTCCGCGTCGCGGCCGCAGCGCACTCCATGAATCCAGGATCGACCCGAATACGGCATGCCAAGCTCCAGGCATTCATTCCCGAGCAGGATAGCGCGCCGGTGATATTCATGTCGAATGGGCTCTATACGTGCGCGTGGGGGCGTGGCTAAGATGGGGGTAGTCACGACTAGCACTGGATTTTCCACCCTCGTCGAGCCACTTTAATGCCGCAGGCGGATTCGTCCGGAGCCCTGAATGTGGCAGGATTAATGACGGGGTTAGTAAAAGCGCCTCTTCACTCTAGCAGCGAGAGCTCAGACTCCCAACTCGCAGGACACTATCCGTACTCCATCGTGGTAATCGATGGCGTCAGCACAGTGATCTATAAGGGTGTGGGTTCGTCGGGGCTTACTGTTCAGTGGTTCCGTAGCGCTACGCATCAATCCGCACGGTCCAGCCCTTTGGTCCAATGGTAACGAGGGCCGCACGGTCGTTACCGTGGTTGCGGGACCACAATAGGAGACAAAGATGATGATCTTTGATGCAAGCGGCGTAAACAGGTTGCTGGCGCCTGGACGCCCATCTCGCTGGTATTTTGCCCTTCTTGGCTTGCTGTTTTTTGCATTTTCCGCGCCGTTGGCGGCCGGCACGTGGCAGCAGAGCCAGTCGCTCGGTGGGTTTAACGACGTGAACGTCTATACCCCGGATTCTGTTTCACCAGTCGGCAACGGACGCGGATTGCTGCTGGTGTTGCACGGTTGCACGCAGGCGATCGACGCCTACCTGACGGCCAACCTGGAAGACGCCGCCGACGCGCACGGGTTGGTGATCGCCGTTCCCGACGCGATGAACAAGGCCGGCTTCTCCTGCTGGTCGTATTGGCAAGGCACGATTTCGCGCACTTCGGGCGACTACGCCAACCTCGTGGGACTGGTGGGCGCCCTGCTAGCAGACGCTTCAATCGGCATCGATCCAGACCAGGTCTATATCACCGGGCTGTCGTCGGGGGCTACGTTTGCGGCACAGGCTGCCTGCGTGGCGCCGGATCTGTTCGCCGGCGTAGCGCCCAGCGCCGGACCCACCATCGGAACAAGCTCCAACGGCGCGATCGGAACCTGCGAGACGGTTTCGCCGGCGCAGTTCGAAAGCCGTTGCCGCAGTTATGCCCCCGCCTCGGTCGAGGGGTTTCTCGACACCCAGGTTGCGGTCGTCGCCCAGGGCACAAACGACACCACCGTCAGCACCTGCTACAACCAGCAGAATGCAAACGGCTACGCGCAGGTCTACGGCGTCAGCCAGCTTTCGGGCAGCAACACGATTGTTGAAGGTCCTGGTACCGCGCAGGAAACGCTTTGGCAAAACGGCCGTGTCGCGATGCTGGACTTCGAAGGCCTGGACCACGTCTGGTCCGGAGGTTCAGGTGCATCGGGTTCCTTTATCGGCGGCGGCAGCATCAACTTCGCGACTTACCTGGGAGCGTTTTTTGCGGCCAACAACCCGCGCATCGATCGTAACGAGGCCCCGGTGGTGTCGAACCTCAGCGTCACGGTCAGCGCCGATAAGCTCGCGGTCTCCGGCACCGCATCGGACGCCGATGGCAGCGTCGCCAACGTCGAGATTGCGATCAGCAACATCGATGGCACACCTGTGCTGGTCGAGATTATTGATACTGACGTTGACGGATCAAACCGGTTTGATGCAACCAGCGGCCCCTTGCCCGACGCACTCTACGAGGTCAGCGTGGTCGCCACAGATGATGCCGCCGCAGAGAGCGACGCCCGTCGAATAACCCGACGGATCGGAAATCCTCCGCCGGATCAGCCACCCGTGATCAGCGAACTGCAGGCAAACATCGACGCTCAGTGCGCGACGATTACCGGACTGGCTTCGGACGCCAACCAGGATCTGGTCTCTGTCGATATCGAATTCGAGGCCGGCGGGACTTTGATTGGCGCGAACCAAGCCATGATCGATGGTTCGGACTTTGTCGCCAGCCGCTGCAATCTGCCGGGCGAAACCGTGACGGCCACAGCAACGGCAACCGATGCCGCCAGCCTCAGCAGCAGCGACAGCGTCACCTTCCAGATCGACGCCGGCAAGACCGGCGACTTCAACTTTCATATCGGCGAAGGCCACATTACCTGGGGCAACGGCTACGCGGAATGCTATCTGGAATTTGGAACCAGCGAGTTCATTATGCGTGAATCGTCTGTCGACGGCGACCAGTGCATCTGGACCGCCGACGGGGCGCCGTCATGTCAAGGGCCCGTGCAGACATGCCGCGGCCCGGGAAGCGGCGGCGATCCGGAGCCCGACCCGGATCCAGCTCCCGAGCCAAGCCCGGATCCTGATCCGGAATGTAGCGAATTCACAACCATGAACTACCTCCATCGCTCGGCCGGTCGGGCCTACAGCACGGGCAATTTCTGGGCTCCGGACTATTTTGCCGAGGGCTCGGACCAGCCGATGCCCGGCTCGACCTACGGTAACAATACGCTGTCGAGCAGCGATGGCATCGTTTGGTCGCTCGGGGGTTGCGGTAGCTGAAGCAATACGAATTGGCTGACGCCGTACGCTCTACGGCGTCAGCCATTCGCAGACCACCGCAGACCAGGACGGCCTCCCCCCCCGGGGAGGCTGTTTGACATACGGAGCCGCGAGGGTCAGGTCGTGTAACGCGCATTGCAGGACGTTGATGCACGTTACCCGACCTGACCTGACCCTAACTACCATTGCGTGGATTGCGCCGCCCGATTTGCCCCTCGTGACGACAGCTCCTTTAGAACCGTGAGTGCCCTACTTTCTATGCAGCTTTGCCCGGGTTCCGATGCGCTTGCAGCGCTGCAGGATCGCCTGCGCTGAAGCATCGCATCCGCGGTCGGTGAGTACCCGCGGCGCAAGTTGCTAGTCGCCGGATTCGGCCTCGCGGCACCCGTCGTCCGGACGGCTGACCGGTAGCTCCGTGTGATTCTTCAACAGCCAGCGGACGTCTTCGACACCCATGGGAGGGCTGAAGTAGTAGCCTTGCGCTTCCGGGCAACCCGCATTCTTCAGGAATTCGAGTTGATCCTTGCGTTCGATGCCTTCGGCCACGATACCCAGACCGAGGCGTTTCCCCAGGTCGATGACCGAACCGATGATGCTGGCGTCGGACTCGTCGTGCGGGAGACCGCTGACGAAGGATTTGTCGAGCTTGACGAAGTCCACCGGGAACCGCTTTAGGTAGGCCAGCGACGAATAGCCGGTCCCGAAATCGTCGACCGCGATCTGGATGCCCATTTCCTGCAGGCTCTTCAGCATTTGCACGGTCCAGTCCGGATCAATGACCAGCACGTTTTCGGTGATCTCGACCCGGATCTCGCGGCCCTGCACGCCATGACGATCCATGGACGCCCTGATCGTTTCCAACAAACCTGGATCCTGGAACTGGATGGGGGAGAAGTTGACCGCGACGCAGCCGAAGGGGACGCCGTCGTTCCGCCAATCGGCCATCTGCTGGCAGACCTCCTCGAAGATCCAGGCGCCCAACTCGATAATCATGCCGTTTTCCTCGGCCACCGAGATGAAATGATCCGGGCGCACCAGGCCAAGCTCGGGACTCTGCCAGCGTACCAGGGCCTCCAGCCCGATGATCCGGTTGCTCGACAGCGACACGGAAGGCTGGTAGTGGAGCAGGAACTCCCGGTTGTCGAGGCCGCTGCGGAGCCGGCGCTCGATCAGAAGCCGGAATTCCATCTCGTCGGTCATTTCCGGGCTGAACACCACAACCTCGCCGCGACCATGGCGCTTGGCCTCGTGCTTGGCCATGTCGGCCTTGTGGAGAAGTTCTTCGAGGTTGCTGCCGTGCTCCGGGGACAGGACGATGCCGGCACAGAGGGTGGGATGAACGGGGGCCTGGTCGAGCTGAAGCGGAGCGCTCAAGGTCTTCATTCGTTGACGGATGATCTCGACGGCCTTCTCGGCGTCGGCAACGTCTCCAACCACCATCACGAAGTCATCGCCGAGCAACCGTGCCACGTAGTCGTCTCCTCCGCAGATTTTTCTCAGGCGCCGGGCCAGTTCCTCGATCAGCTGGTCGCCAGCCGCGTGGCCGAAGGCATTGTTCACGGTCCTGAGCCGGTCCACGTTCATGACGGCCAGGGCCCGATTCGACATCACCCCGGCCTCGCCTGGAATATCCGCGCTCTCAAACCAATCCTTCAGGGCGTCATGATTGGGCAAGCCGGTCAGGGGATCGTGGTAGGAGAGGTAATCGACCTTGCGCTCGTAGTCGCGCAATTTGGAAATGTCTTCGAAATTCACCACCAGGTGGGGATCGTCGCCGTCAGGATCCTCTACTTCGCTGACGGCAGCCCGCGACACGAACATGTGACCGTCCATGCGCCGCTGCAGCAGCTCGCCGCGCCAGTGGCCTTCGGTCTGGAGCCCCTGGCGGAGGTGGCTCTCTTGCTGTTCGACTTCCAGGAACAGGGGGAGGGTGCCGATGGCCTCGTCGCGTTCGCATCCGATGAGGCGTGTGTAGGCCTGATTGACGTCCAGGATCACGAAATCCGAGTCGCAAAGCATCATCGCCTCGTCGGCGCCGCGAAAAGCGGTGGCCACCAGCTCGAGCTGGTGCTCGGCTTCCAGACGGTCGCTGATGTCGCGTGCCACCACAAAGGCCAGTGTTTCTCCTTCCGGGCTCTGGAAGCTTGCAGCGGTCACCTCTGCAGGCAGCCTGGTGCCGTCGGCGCGAACCAGTCGTACCGTTCCTCGAGCCCGGCCGCTCCGCTCTCGCTCGAACAGCAATTCTCCCACGGCTGGATCGGAAGGGTCCACGATGCCGCCGCGCCCACGCTCAATGATCTCGGCTTCCGACAGGCCGAGCGCGGTTTCGGCAGTCGGATTGGCCGCCTCGATGCTGCCATCGGGTCGCGACAGGAACACCATGTCCGGGCTGTACTCAAAAAGCGCCCGGAAGCGGGCCTCGCTCGCCGCGAGTCCCCGATGGGCGGTCTTGGCCTGGGTAATGTAGAAACGCAGCAGCAGGAACAGGGTGGTGCTCGCGAACAGCGTCAGGAGCAGGCTTTCCACTACGTGCTGACCAAATTCGGCCGGTGTGATCCTCTGGCTCACCGCCAGCTCGTAGACATCCAGGATCAGGGACAGGCCCAGCAGAATGACACCGAATAGCACGGCGATGCGCAAAGGATGAATCCGGAGGCCGGACGCCGTTTTTGGCCTGTCGCTCCGGGCAATCGATCCGGTAACGGGCTGGTCTTCCACGAGCTGGGTGATCAGTAAGACGACGAAAGCCGAGATCGTGACAAAGGCGGCGCCCTTGAACATCTGCGTCCACAACGCCTCGCGGGCCAACTGGCCCGTATGGAACAGGTAGAGGTCCGAACCGACGATCCAGGCCAGACCCATCGCAAGATAGGCCAGGGCGACCAGCACCGGCAGCCAGCGCCGCCCGGCGGGCAGGTATTGCACCAGCAGATACAGCGCCAGCGCCGAGAGTCCGACGAACACGCTACCCTTGATCGCTTCTTCCGCGAAGGCGCCCGGGTCCAGGGCGCCGGTTAACACCAAAAAGCCGTCCGAACCCAGGATCCACAGGAGGCCCAGTGCGAGGTAGACGAGCGCGATTCGACGGCCGGGACGGGACGAACGCGCGGGGCGTCCCGATATTTCCTGTAGCCCCGTGCGTTTTTGTGATTCACCGTGAAGCATTCTTCAACTACCCCGAGTACCCCGACGATACCTGGCACAGAAAATCATGCTGGGTGCGGTGCGGGAGTGCTCCACGACGAATAGGAAGTCACAGAAAGTTCCAACGTTCGCCGCCCGATTGCGCGCATAGCCTTTCAATCGCGCGCTCACTTCCTCTCGTGCCACGGTACCATATGTACAGTTGAAGAAGCTTTCTTGCGGTGCTGACGCCCATCCACGTGACCTCGTCGTAGCCGCGGGGACATTGCGCGTATTGCAGGGAAGGGCGCCGCTCGCACTACACTAGTGAATCACCAAGTTCCTTGACCCAAAAAAAGTGGGCGCAGTAAGCTACTCCAAAATTCGCCGACAGGCGGAGGATCGGATATGGACGAATCAGCGTTTGGAACCCTGGCGCAAGGGTTTATCCCGCATGGTCATTGTTACCTTTGGACGCCTAGCCTCGTTATGCTGCACGCGGGTTCCGATGCGCTGATCGGCCTGGCATACGTGGCGATCCCCATCGCACTGCTGATGGTGGTCAGGCAACGCCGGGACCTCCCGTTTTCCTGGATGTTCGTGCTGTTCGGCGTTTTCATTGTTGCCTGCGGCCTCACGCACTTGGTGGAGATCTGGAACATCTGGCACTCGAATTACTGGTTCTCCGGCGGCGTCAAGTTCGTAACGGCCGCGGCTTCCATTCCGACGGCTTACCTGCTTTTCAGGCTGCTGCCCACCATCCGGTCGATGCCCACCCGCGACGACCTCGTATACGCCAATCGCGCGCTGAAGAATGCCAATTACGAGCTCGAGCAGTTCAGTTCCGCGGTTTCACACGACCTGCGGGCGCCGCTGCGAAGGATGTCGGGATTCAGCGAGGCACTGAAAAACAACCATTCTGGACAGATCGACGAGCAGGGACAGCATTATCTGGACCGCATCCAGGAAGCGAGCCACAACATGGAGGCCATCATCGATGACCTGCTGAGCTTGTCCCGACTCCAGCGAGAGGCGCTGAAAAACGAAACCGTGGATTTATCCCGGATCGCCGAGCGAATCGTGACCGAGCTCCAGCAAGAGGACCCTGAGCGCCGAGTGGAAGTCGATATACAATCGGGGCTGACGCTCCAGGGCGACGCCAACATGCTGACCATGGCCTTGAAGAACCTGCTTTCGAATGCCTGGAAGTTCAGCAAGGAACAGTCACAGGCGCGCATCAGGGTTGGCGAAACGACAGTCGGAGGTCGGCGTGTTATCTACGTAAACGACAACGGGATCGGATTCGACATGAGTCTCGCGAACAAGCTGTTCGAACCTTTTCAGAGACTGCATGGTGAAAGTCGTTATCCTGGAACGGGGATCGGGCTGGCGATTGTCGACCGGATTATCCGAAAGCACGGAGGGGAAATCTGGCCCGAAAGCCGAAAGGGCGAAGGCTCGACTTTCTATTTTACGACCGAGTGGCGCCGAGATTAGGAGTTGAGAACATGCATATATTGCTGGTCGAAGATAACGACGATGATATCGAACTGACCCAGCTGGCTTTCGATCAGAACCGCATCGCCAACCGACTCGATGTCGTAAAAAATGGTGAACAGGCCCTCAGTTACCTGTTTCGCAGGGATGAGTTCGCGCACAGGAAGGATGATCCGCTGCCCGCACTGATCTTGCTCGACCTCAAGCTCCCAGGTTTGCACGGCCTGGAAGTGCTGGAGCAGTTGCGCGCCAATTCGACCACGCGGCACCTGCCGGTGGTCGTTCTGACCTCGTCTCGTGAGCAGGAAGACATGCTGCAAAGTTATGAGCGAGGCGCCAACAGCTTCATCCGAAAGCCGGTGGATTTCGGTAAATTCAAGGAGGCCGTGCACCAATTGCAACTCTATTGGCTGGTACTCAACGAATCGCCGTTCAAGCAACCCCAAGAGGACTAGTGGTCCTTCAACCTGATAATTTAGGATTCAGCGTTCCTGTGGCGCTTCGCGGCAAGGCGCCGTGCGCAGGGAATGGCCGTTCCCCTTTCCAAGCACGGGAACGCCGCAGCGCAGCGCCACAGGAGCGCCCGAAGGGTTGGCCTGTCAGCGTCCATGGCGGCGTTCCGGCTCTTGTAAAGGGCTACGGCCATTCACTGCGAGCCGCGCCTTGCCCTGAACGCTGACAGACCAACTGAATCCTAAATTATCAGGTTGACGGACCACTAGTACCGTGACCCATAGATTTCGATACAACCAGAGCCCCCCGGATGTTCCGGGACAAGGCGTAGCGCGCCGGCAATGGCCCAGCCCTTGGCAAGCGCTGCAACGCCGTCCTGGTGCAACCGGGGGACTCCTTCGGGCGAGCCGCTGAGCGGCCATCTGCAGCGTTGCGCTTTCTGTTGGCCACGCATCCGGCGTTGATTGGCCGGGTGCTCGGCGTCGTCTACCGGGCGATTGCTGCACACTTGATCAAGCAGGCTGGTTACACGCAACAGTCCGCCCGCACCGGAGCAGTCACGCTGATCCAGCGATTCGGCTCGGCGCTGAACCTTACTAACGAGGTCATCGATCAGCAGACATTCAGCTTGTCTCTCAGCGTTCGTGGCAAGGCGTCGGTGCGCCGATTCCAAGCGGATCGGAATGCTCGGCGGCAGCAGGGGTTCTGTCAATATGTTCATGGCCGCCCGCCCACAGCCGTCGGGCGGATAGTCTTGCGATGCCGGCTAACCGGACAAGAACACCGACCGAACCCAGGCCCGCACCTCTCTCACCACCCCAAACTGAAACCCACTTCAGCATCCCGCACTGCGCGCGCGAATTTCGCCGCGCGACATTTGCGCGATTGACCCACGTCAATACAGTTCCAGGCTATCGGGAGGATAGTTTCATGGGACATTTGACGGGAGTCGTCGCATGAACCAAGAGGGGCGTCCCCTCGCCGACACCGCCCTGCGCCAGGTACTCGAATCCGAGAGCCGGGCGCGTGGTCGAATTGCCGGGGAAGAGCGGAAAGCCGCGGCTGCATTGGAGGCCGCGCGCGCCGATGGGCGGCAAATCGAAGCCGATGCCGTGGTCGTCGCCAGGCAATTCCAGGCCGCCTGTGCCGAACAGGTCGAAGCGCGCGTGACTCGTTTGCGCGAATCTGCCGAGCAGCGACTGGCGCAGATCGAATCCGAATCCGTACTTCCCCGAATCGAGGCTGCCGCCGAGGCGGTCGCGCGCGAGCTCGTTTCAGCCGGATCGGGCGACAAGTCTGCCGGCAGCGGCGAGCGCGTGGCAAAGGGGGAAGCTTGAGCACGGCGTTTGCCTATGCCTTGACCCGGTTGCATGCGCGCATCGCTGATCGTGCCGGAGAACATACGCGCAGGCGACTTGCCGCGGTGGACGATTTCGGCCATTTCCTGCAGTTGGCCGCGCGTGGCGGCTTCGAAACCTGGCTGAAGAATCTGGGCAGCACCAGCGGCGCTCATGCCGTGGAATTTGCACTGCGCGAAGCCTGGCGCGCGCGCCTTGGCAAGGTGGCCCGCTGGCTGCCGGCGCGCTGGCGTCCGGCGGTCGAGTGGCTGACGCTGGCACCCGACCTGCCGGTCTTGGCCGAACTGTTGCAGCACGGACGGCGTGCCGAGTGGATGGAACTGGATCCGCACTGGACGCGGCTGCCGGACGATCCGGGCGCGATTCGGTTTGTGCTTTTAGAGCGCTGGCCCGAACTGGAACGGTTCGGTGACAACGAACTGGCCCCGGCGTGGCTGGCCCGGGCCCAGGCGTTGTTGTCGCCGGTCGACGCGCGCAGCATGAAAATGCTCCAGGCGTTGCTGCAAGCACAAATCGAAGTCGCCGACCCCGACTGGCTGGTGCGGGTATTCCGGCGCGATCGCGCCGCGCCGGTGCGGGTGTTTGCCTATGCCGGGCTGGAACGGCTGGATTTCGAGTTCCTGCGCGGCCAGCTTGTGCGCCGGCAACTGCAACTGCAATCATCGCGGCGCGAGGCGGCCTGATGCTTCGTACCGTTCCCGCACGCTGGTTCGAACTGCTGGTGCCGCGCGAATCGGTCGCGCGGGCGCTGGAAGTGCTGGCGCGAACCGGCCTGGTGGAGCTGGATTCGGCTGTCGAACAGGAGGAACTGATTGCGGTGCCCTCGTTGGACAAGCCGCTGGGGCGGTTTGCCGAACTGGAGCGGCGGTTCCAGAAATACTGGTCCGAGCCGCGGCTACCCGCGACCTCGCGGGACCGGCTGTTGGAACAGCAGCTGGAGCGCGCAATGGCGCGCATCGAGGGCTGGTGTGACCAGGCCGCAGCGCATATCGAGCGCATCGAGCAAGTTAGCCGCGAGCGCGGCGAGCTCGAAGTGCTAGAGGCGATGTGCCGTGCGGGCATTGGAAAACGCAAGCTCGACTTCGGCGACCTGCACGCGCGCTCGCCGGAAATGATCGCGCAGGTATTCATGCTGCCGCCGGAAAGCGAAACGCCGGCGCTGGCAGATCCCATTCTGTATCGGCGGCTGGATTCGGCCGAGGCGACCTGGCTGCTGGTCTTCGGCCGCGCCGCCCAGGTCCGGGAGCTGGCCCAGGCGCTGGAAGGTCGCCATGCGCGCAGCGTCCCGGTGCCTGCCATGTTGCGCGGAAACCCCGAGCAGGCGCTGTCCCGCGTGCGGCACCGCCTGGCGGCCGCCGATCGTCTGCTGGCCATGCATTATCGCGCGCTGCAACAGCTCCGGGACAGGCATCGACTGGCTACCGCGCTGGGCAGTCTGCATCGGGTCAGCTGGCTGGCCGAGCACCTGGACGGTATCGCGGCCAGCGAGTACATGGCCAGACTCCACGGCTGGACCAGCGACCCGGACGGCGAGGCGCTGCGCACGGCGCTGGATCGGGCCGGTATTCCGTGTGCGCTGGGATTCCCGCCGCCCCCGGCCGAGCGCGAGGCGCCGTCGCTGACGGTCAACCCGCCGTGGGCGCGTCCGTTCGAGATATTCGCCCGGCTGGTCGGCACGCCGGGACAGAACGAGGTCGACCCCAGCATGATGCTGGCGGTGATCGCGCCGCTGCTGTTCGGTTACATGTTCGGTGACGTCGGACAGGGTGCGGTGCTGCTCGTGGCTGGCTTGTTTTTGCGCCGACGATTTCCGGCCACGGCGTTGCTGATCTGGGGCGGGGCGTGGTCGATCGTATTCGGCGTGTTGTTCGGCAGCGTATTCGGCCGCGAGGACCTGATTGCTGCGTTGTGGCTGCACCCGGTGGTCGAGCCGCTGCCGGTGCTCATGATTCCACTGCTGTTCGGCGCGGGCCTGATCGTGCTCAGTATCCTGCTCAGCGGGCTGGAGCACCAATGGGCCGGGCGGTTTTCCGAGTGGGTATTCGGTGAGGCCGGCATGGGCGCGGCAATGGTGCTGGGCATTGCCAGCCTGCAGAACCCGGACCTGCTGTTGGCCGCCGTCGGCGCGCTCGTGCTGCAATTTTTCGGACTGGCCTGGGTGTTTCGAAGCAGCGGTGGCATGGCGTTCGCGCGCGCCGCGGCCGACCTGATCGAGGGCCTGATGCGGCTGGTGGTCAATACCTTGTCGTTCGTGCGCGTGGGCGCGTTCGCGCTGGCCCACGCCGGCCTTTCGCTGGCCGTGGTCAGCCTGGCCGACGGCAGCAGTAATTTCGTAGCCAACCTGATCGTGATGGTCATCGGCAATGCGCTGATCATTGCGATAGAAGGGCTGGTCGCATCGATACAGACCACGCGCCTGGTGCTGTTCGAATTCTTCAACCGCTTTCTCAAGGCCGAAGGCCGCGAGTTTCAACCGCTCGCGCCGCCAGTCTGAGACCGGAGTAGCCATGACCCGACCTACTGTGACGCCCCCAGGCCCTGCATCCGCGACGTTTCGCTCGGTCGCGCGTCCTCGACGTACTGTCAAGTACGCCTGCGGCGCGCTCGGTCGCAAAACGCCCCGGCTACGGGGCCTGGAGTCGTCTCGCTACGGTCGGGTCACGACTACTCCGGTCTTGGTTCCCGAAACCCAAAGGAGAACGATCGATGTCTGACCAAAACACCACAACGAAATCCATCCGGCCTGGGCCCGTCTTGATCTTTTTTGGCTCCGTGGCCGTGGCGCTGCTGGCCAGCGGCCTGTTGTGGCTGCCCCAGGCGTTCGGCGTCGAGCCGACCGCCGGCGGCCAGCTTCCGGCCGAGGTGTTCAAATGGGGATTTGCCGCCGCCGCCGCGGCCACCGGCATCTCCGCGCTTGCCGGCGGCTATGCCGTGGCCACCGTGGGCAGCGCCGCCGTGGGTGCGCTGACCGAGCGACCCGAACTGCTGGGCCGTGTGCTGATTCTGGTCGGCCTGGCCGAGGGCATCGCGATCTACGGTCTGATCGTTTCGATCCTGATCCTGAATCGCCTGGCCTGATGGGCGTTCCTGTCTTCATTGGCGACGAGTGGACGGCAGCCGGCTGGCGGTTGGCCGGGCTAAGGGTGATGGTGCCTGAGCTCCGGGCCGCGCCGGTGCGCGAGGCGTTCGAACAAGCTTGCGCGGACTCGCCGGCGCTGGTGCTGATCAGCGCAGATTGCGCGCGCCTTCTTGATCCGGGCCGCCTGACCGAGGCCCGCCGAAGGCTGGACCCGGCGGTGCTGGTGGTCGGCGACGCCGCAGATTCGGACCGGCCTGACGATATCGCAGGCGCAATCCGCGAACGCATGGGAGTGGCACGATGATTGCGAAGACCAGTGAGAAGAGCAGCGACAGCCGGGCAACTGCAGACAACCGTACCCACAACCAGGAATCTCTGGAGGCGTTGCTGGCGCATGTAGACGAGCGGTGCCGGGAACGTTGTGACGAAATCGCCGGCCGGGCCCGCGACGAGGCCGACCGGATCCGACGGACCGCGCGCGACAGGGCTGCCGAACTGCTGCGCGAGGTGCGCGCGCGCGAACGTCGGAATCTGCACGAGCAGATCAGGGCCGAGCGGGCACGCCAGCGCTCCAGGATCCGGCAGCGCGAGCTCGCCGAGCGGCGGGCTGTGGCCGAAAAGGGCCTGGAACACGTGCGCTCGGCCCTGGCCGCGCTATGGCAAGGCGACGCCGACGGGGTGCGCGCGGCCTGGCTGCAGCGCGCCCTGGCCGATGCGCGAGCCGTGATGACGGTTGATGACTGGGTGGTGCGACATCCCGAGGGTTGGTCGCCGGACGACGCGGCCGGGGCGTTGGTCGAGCGCATTGCGCAAGACGCCCGGATCGAATGGCGGCCGGATCCTGCCGTGGGCAAGGGATTCGTGGTCTCGGCGGGCAAGGCCGTGGTGGATGCAACGCCGGCCGGCCTGACCGCACGCGGTGACCGGATCGCCGGCGTGCTGCTGGCCGAGGTGCCGGAAATGATCACGGAGACAGCGTCATGAGCGGAGCATCGGCACGAATCGTCCAGGTCGGCGGCCCGGTGCTGCGCGCCGAGACCGAAGGCGTATTCCGCAGTAACGAGGCGGTGGAAGTCGGGCATCAGCGCCTGATCGGCGAAGTGTTGCGGCTGGACGGCAACCAGATCGTGGTCCAGGTGTTCGAGGAAACCGCAGGCCTCAAACCCGGCGACCCGGTGACCGGCACCGGCAGGCCGCTTTCGGTACGGCTGGGCCCGGGCCTGCTCGGCGGCATCTTCGACGGCCTGCTGCGTCCGCTGACCGGTTCGGAGGCATCGTTCATGGAGCCGGGTTTCACGGCCGGGTCGACCGGGCGGATACCGTTCACGCCGACGGTGGAGGTCGGCGACGCGCTCGAGCCCGGCCAGGCGTTCGGCAAGGTGGTCCGCGAAGCTCGGCCCGACCTGTTGTGCATGGTGCCGCCGGGAATCTCCGGCAAGGTCGAATCGATCGCATCGGCCGGTGAAGTCGACGAGACCGAAACGGTGTGCGAATTGAGCGGCGAGGACGGCAATGGCCGTAAACTCGCATGCAGCCAGGTCTGGCCCGTGCGCGATCCGCGTCCGACCCGGCGCCGGCTGTCGGCCAGCGGGCCGTTGATCACCGGCCAGCGCATCATGGATACGCTGTTTCCGGTCGCTCGCGGCGGGCGCGCCGCGCTGCCCGGCGGCTTCGGCACCGGCAAGACCATCCTGCAGCAGTCGGTGGCCAAGTGGTGCGACGCCGACATCATCATCTACGTCGGCTGCGGCGAACGCGGCAATGAGATGGCCGAAGTGCTGCGCGAGTTTCCCGAGCTGGAAGACCCGCGCACAGGCCGGCCCTTGAGCGAGCGTTCGGTGATCATTGCCAACACCTCCAACATGCCGGTGGCCGCGCGCGAGGCGAGCATCTACACCGGCGTGACGGTGGCCGAGTATTTCCGCGACATGGGCTTTGACGTGGCGATGCTGGCCGATTCGACCAGCCGCTGGGCCGAGGCGCTGCGGGAAATTTCCGGGCGGCTGGGCGAGCTGCCGGCCGAGGCCGGTTATCCGGCTTATCTGGGCAGCCGCAAGGCCGAGTTCTACGAGCGCGCCGGCCGCACCGAGGCGCTGTCCGGCGCCGTGGGGTCCGTCACCCTGATCGGCGCGGTGAGCCCGCCGGGCGGCGACTTCTCCGAGCCGGTAACGCTCTATACCCAGCGCAACGTGCGCTGTTTCTGGCCGCTGGACCGCGAGCGCGCCCGGGCTCGGTTCTATCCGGCCATCCATCCGCTGCAGGCCTATTCGGAGGACGCCGACGAGCTCGGCCAGTGGTGGCGCGAACAGGGCTACCCGGAATGGGACCGGGACCGCCGTCGCCTGCTGGAACTGTTGGGCGAGCAGGTGCAGCTCGAACGCATGGCGCGCATCGTCGGCAAGGACACGCTGCCGGCGCCCCAGCAGCTGGCGCTGCTCAACGCCGAGCTGGCCAACGAGGCATTCCTGCGCCAGTCGGCGATGTCCGACACTGACGCGTTCTGCACGCCCGAGCGGCAGATCGCGATGATGCGCACGCTGATGCGCTTCATCGACCGCTCGCAGGCCGCGCTTGAAGGCGGGATGAGCGTCGCCGAGATTGCCGGGCTTTCTTTATTGAGACGTATTCGCCGGATGGGCGAGGAGATCGGCAACGACGAGGTCCAGCGGTTCGAAAAACTGCAGGCCGACATCGATGCGGCGCTGGCCTCCTCGGGCACGGTCGAGTCCGGGACTGAATCCGAATCTGAATCGAAACCGGAAACTGAAGCCGGCCAGGAGACAGCATCATGAGCATTCTCGCGCAAGACCGGACCCGCGCCGAAATCCGGCTGGAGGACGCGGCACTGAGCCTCGACGGGCCGCTGCTGGTGCTCAAGCGGGAGATCGAGTGCGGTCTGCACGACGCCGTCGAGGTGCTCGACGACAGAGGCAACAGCCGGTTGGGCAGGGTCGTGGCGCTGCGTCCCGACGCCATCGTGATTGATATTCACGCGTCGGGTCGCGACCTTCCGCTTTCCGGCCTGCGCGCACGGTTTCACGGCGCGTCGCTGAATTTCGGCGTCGGCCCCGGGCTGCTCGGCCGCATCCTCGACGGCACTGGTGCGCCCATCGACGGCGGGCCGCCGCTGGCGGTGGTCAAGGAGCGCTCGGTCAACGGCGCGCCGATCAACCCGGTGGCGCGCGACCTGCCGACCGACTTCATCGAGACCGGCGTGACGGCCATAGACCTGCTCAACTCGCTGGTGCGCGGCCAGAAACTGCCGCTGTTCTCCGGCGGCGGCATGCCGCACGACCGGCTGGCCATCCGCATCGCCGAGCACGCCCGTCTGCTTGGCGAACGCCATGAGGCGTTCGCGCTGGTGTTCGCCGGTATCGGCGTCTCGCACACCACCGCGGCGCTGTTTCGCAACGCCATCGAGGAAAGCGGGGCGCTGGAGCGTACCGTGATGTTCCTGAACCTGGCCGACGAATCCAGTGCCCAGCGCCTGCTGGCGCCGCGCTACGCGCTGACCGCCGCGGAATACCTGGCGTTCACCGAAGGGCTGCACGTGCTGGTGGTGATGACCGACATGACCAGTTACTGCGAGGCGCTGCGCGAGGTCTCGGCCGGCCACGGCGAGATTCCCGCGCGCAAGGGTTATCCCGGCTACATGTATTCCGACCTGGCCTCATTGTTCGAGCGCGCCGGGCGCATCCGGGGCTGCAGCGGGTCGCTGACCCAGTTGCCGATACTGACCATGCCCGGCGACGACATCACGCACCCGATTCCCGACCTGACCGGCTACATCACCGAGGGCCAGATCGTGCTCGACCGCAGCCTGCACCGCAAGGGCATAGAGCCGCCGATCGCGGTGCTGCCCAGCCTCTCAAGGCTGGTCGACCAGGGCATCGGCGAAGGCTATACCGACGTCGACCATCCGGCGCTGGCCGCGCAGCTTTATGCGGCCTACGCGCGCACCCGACAGGTGCGATTGCTGGCCAGCGTGGTCGGTGAGGAAGGGCTGTCCGACGGGGACAAGGCCTACCTGGAATTCGGCGATGCGTTCGAGCAGCGCCTGGTCGCCCAGGACGCGCCGCGCAGCCTGGAAGAGAGCATGGAAATCGGCTGGGACGTGTTGCGTGGGCTGCCGGCCAGCGATCTCACGCGACTCAGCGACGAACAGCTGGCGCGTCACCACACGCAACGGGAGGAAACCGGGGATGGCTGAAGCCGCGCGCGGTTCCGCCTCGCGCGCCGAGCTGCTGGAGCTCAGGCGCGAGCACGAGGTCGTCGTCGAGGGACACCGCCTTCTCGACGAGCGTCGCGTGCTGCTGGCGCGCGAATTGTTGGCCCGTCTGAAGGCTTTCGACGAACGGCACGCGGCATTTACCGAACGCGCGCAAGAGGCACATGCCGCGCTGATCGAGGCCACCGACCGGATGGGCCTGGAGCAGATCCAGGTCTACCCGCCGCTGGATCTCTCGGCGCTGGATACGGCGCGTGAGACAGTCAGGTTCATCGGCGTGGCGTTCCAGCGCGTCGGGTTCGTGGAACTTCCGGAACCGGAGCGCGTACGGCCTCCGGTCTTCGAAATCGAAGCGGCCGACACGGCGGCGAAGCGGTTTGCCGGTCTGCTGGCCGAAGCGCTGGGTCTGGCCTCCGACATCGCGCAACTGCTCAAGCTCGAAGCCGAATACCGCCGCACCCAGCGCCGTGTTCGAGCGCTGGAAAAAATCCTGTTGCCGGAGCTGGAAGCCGAGCAGAAGGTGCTGGAAAACGCGCTGGAAGAGCTGGAGATCGAGGAGGCGGTGCGGGTGCGGCTGGCGGCGAAGAAGGGGTAGATTTTGTGCTTTGCGGGTTACGGCAGAAGGCGATAAGCAGGGCACGAAGAACACGAAGAAGGCACGAAGGACATGAAGAAAGCCTTTTGATTCTGAAACTCCTCGTTTCATAGACCCGACGAAACCATCACTGCCTGCGCAGGGTGCCGAAGTCGTCGTGCAGCGGCCGAGGCGCCATCTGGCGCATCGAGTCCGGACATCACTTCGTTTGCAGCTTGCAAACTTCCAACAAGTGTTCTAATGTTTTCAAACTGGTTTGCAGTCGCGCCGGTCGGCGGCGTGGTCGATGTGGTTTCGATGAACGCTTCGGGTTCCGAAGTGGGTATGGAGCAGCGCTCGCCGATTCTTTCGGCGCCAACGATTCCGGGGTTCTCGCTGGAAGATCGAGAGTTCGTCGGCGGCGTCGCGCGGGTGGTATTCGACCAGGGCCACCTGATGGGTGGTACCCCGGCAAGCATCAGGAATGACGACATCCGGATGAGCGGCGAGCCGGTCATCGGATTCGTCATCCAGCAGTTCACAAACGGTACGCTGATCGATGCCGACGGCAGCCGGATCCGCGCCAATTATCGCGCCGCTGTCGGGTGGACCAGGGAACTGGATCTGAGAGATTCCCCGTAAGATCGGAATTACTGGATCATTCCGCGCTTGATGACGTGGCGGTAGGCGTGGTTCTTCCAGCCCATCGGTGCGTTTCGCCTGCGGTTCAACGCCACCCTACGAGAACCGTAAACCGTTATCCGGTCAAAATCCCGACCGCCTTTTTGACCTCGCCCAGACCACAGGCCCTTCGGACAAAGACTTCCCTTGCCGGGCGGGCAAAGCGCATGGCGGTGAAGCTGGCGCCCAGGGCGTGCTTGCCGATTTCGCCCAGCGTACGGGTTTCGTTGATCGCGTGGATGCCGCCGGCGACCAGCACCGAGTCGGACCAGCGGCGGCGGGCGTAGCGATTGAGACAATCGCCCGGGTCGTCCTTGCCCTGCCATCCGTCCAGCGCCTCGACCAGTGCGGCGACGTCGGCCAGACCCAGGTTCAGGCCCTGGCCGGCCAGCGGATGCACGCTTCGGGCGGCATCGCCGATCAGCGCGATGCGTCCCGAAGCCAGTGGCTTCGACTGTCGGCGAACCAGCGGCAGCGCGTGGCGCTCGCCGGCGGTCGTGAACGCGCCGAAGGGCGGTTCGACGCAGTGCTCGGCCAGCGTGTCCAGAAATTCGCTGTCGTCCAGCGCCATCAGGCGTTCGGCCTCGTCGTCGTGCACCGACCAGACAAGAGACGATTGTCGTGACGATTGTCGTGACAATCGTCGTGACAATCGTCGTGACAATCGCCCCTCCGGCAGCGGCAGCAGTGCCAGCGGGCCGAGGTCGCTAAAGCGCTGCCAGGCGGTGCCCGGGTTGGGCCGTTCGGTTTCCAGGTGGGCGACGATCGCACGCTGGTTGTAATGATGCGCGGTCGCATCGATGCCGGCGGCGGCGCGCACCCGGCTTTTCGCGCCGTCGGCGCCCAGCAGCATCCGGCCGGCCAGCGTCTGTCCGTCGGCGAGTTTCACCGAGACTTCGTCGGTGCCGGCATGAATTTCCCCGACCTCGGCCGGGGCGTGGATGGACACGCGCCGGCGTTTGTTCAATTCATGCCACAGCGCCTGATCGAGTTCGGGCAGTTCGGCGATCCAGCCCAGCGCGGCGAGGCCGTGCTCGGTGGCGCGGAAATCGACCTTTCCACGCCCGGCAACCACCTGCATGTCGCTGTAGGCGGCGATGCGCGCCGGACGGATGTGTTGCCATGCGCCCAGCGCTTCGAGCAGCCGCTTCGAGCCGGGGCTGACCGCGACCACGCGCGGGTCCAGCGGTGCATCTGCCGGGCGCTCTTCGGGCTGCTTGCGGTCGATCAGCGCGACTTCGCGTCCGGTGCGCGCCAGCGCGAGCGCCGCCGCGGCGCCGACCGTGCCGCCGCCGATGACGAGCGCGTCGAATGTTTCGTTGTCAGGCATTGGATTTCCTGTTTACGTGCATATTTCGAAAGAGGGCTCGTCCGCAGAATTTGTGGGCTCACAGAGAAGACATTTCCTCTCGCCAAGCC
>JBBDSL010000088.1:24646-28454 GCA_040904965.1 Wenzhouxiangellaceae bacterium | reverse complement strand
GCGGAGCGATTTGCGGACATGAGCCGCAAATCGCGAGCAACGAATACCATAGGTATTTCGTTTCCGGATTAATAATCACGGCTTCCGCTCAGCCAGAATCATCGTATTAATGTGCTTCAGGCCAAGAGGCATGCGCCCGGACTTCGAAAGACTCTCATTTGCACACAGGTTATCCGCTGCCTCTCACCAGACATTGAGTCCAACGTCTGGCTTCTTGCTGATACCTGTTGTGACTTTTATGCATAACTGACCGCCGCGAACCAGACTAGTGCCGCAGTCAGCGAGTAGATTGCGATGAACGGTATGATCAGATAACCCATGACATCGCGCGCCTGGATCACAACGCCGGCGCCCATCACAGGCAAAATTACCAGCAGGTAGAACGGCTGAAGCAGATTGGTGGTGGTTTCTCCGTAGGCCACCGCCATCGCGATACGACCCACGTAGGCCTGCTGTTCGGCCACCGACAAATTCGCGGTCAGACTCAACGCCGCCTCGGTTAAGGCCGGCCCGATCACGGCCCACTCCCCTCCCGCAGATGGGATCGCGAAGTTGATCAGCGCTCCGGAAAAGTGCGCGATCAGCGGCAGCGTGGAAATGCTTGCACCGGACGCCAGGCCGCTTGACACCATCGCGCCCAGACCGGAAAACATGGTGATACCCATGATTCCGGCGTAGAACGGATACTGGAATACGATACCCGAGACGTTGGCGCAGGCACGCTTCATCGCGACTACATACCGCATCGGAGTCCGGTGCGCGAGCAGTCCAAGCGCCAGGAAGATAAATATCATCAGGTTAAGATCGATATCGAAACCGTTGGTGGCAAAATGCCGGACGCAATACCACAGCGCTCCGACGGCGACAATCAATTGAATCATGCTGCTGTGATTGAGCTGGTCGGACAATGTCCTGCCACCGAGCCGGCTGGCCTCGGCCTCTTCCGCCACTGTGGCTTTGGTCTCGGATCCGTCGCCGCGCAGCTCATCCAGCGTTCGCACACGACGCGGATCCGGACGCATCCACCACATCAAAAGCGGCATACTGATCATGAACACCGCGATATAGGCGAAGTTCATCAGGCCACCCAGGGTTTGCTGAGTGGGAATGGTCCAGGCCACTACCCCGGCCTGGACAAGAAAGTTATTTTCGGTGTTCATTACCAGCGGAATGGTGCTGGACAGCCCACCGACCCACGGCTGACCCGAAAGGTACACGCAGGCGACCAGATAGGCGTAGTCGACGCCCTCAACCCGCCTGGCCAGTTCGCGCGCGAGGATCGCGGTAAGCACGATCCACCCCCAACTGATCAATGAAAGCAACGAGCCGACCACCAGCACCAGCACATATACCGACCCGGGCGTACGGGCCATGAGCGCCAATCGATTGATACCGCGCGAGGCGAATGGCGACAGCGCGATCGCGTAGCCGGTGGTCAGGATCAGGATGGCCTGCATGCCGAATTCCAGCAACATCCAGAACCCGCGATACCAGTGGCCGATCACGGCATTCAAACCGGAACCGGTCACGGTCCATGCCAGCGCGGCGATCAGCAGCGTGACCACCAGTGCGAAAACAAATGGATCCGGAATCCAACGCCGCATATGGCGCGAGAACAAATCACTGATGGAAGTCGGCATGCCTGCCCTTCCCTCTCTTTTATCGATTGTTGTTCAGGCCGAGCCGCGCCTGCCCCACGCGATGAGCTGAAGCAGTCCGAACAGACCGACCACGGCCGCCACCAGCAGCGCGGCGATGATGCCGGCCGTAGTCTCGATCCAGACTCCCATCACGATCAGCACGATCGTGGCCAGCACCCAGAGGAAGTCGCCGACGCTGAAGAACAGCACCAGCCATCCGGATGGATGCCGCGCACGCGCCGCGAGAAGCAACCCGATACCGTTGAGAATCAAGCCGATGCCGAGAATCAGGATGACCAGCGATGGCACCGGACTTGTCTGGCCGAGAAACGCGGCAACCGCGCCCGGAACAACACCGAACAGTACACCAAATCCGATACAACTCACCGCGTTCAAACGCAGCGCCATCTTGAGAAGACTCATTCGTAGACCCTACAGTCAATTCAATAACGCAACGAGTCGGAGTTTAGGAGCCCGAAATCGGAATGTCAACCGGGTTTACGTTTTTGCGGGGCACATTAGGGAAAGGGAAATTACAGTTACATCAATTAGCGAACTCAGTTTTACGCTGCGGCCGAGCCGTCAATCCTCGACCTGAAAAGCCGTCAGCGGAATGCCGGCCTCGGTCAGGTACTGGTGCGGGGTTCGTCCATAAAACCTTCTGAACACGCGGATGAAATGATACCTGGACAGACATGCCGGACGGCTGATGGCACCCAGGTCGATGGGCTTGGCGTAACACCGGTCCATGAACCGCCTGGCCACCGACATTCGCCGCGCAAGATCGGGTCGCGGGTAGAGGGCCTCGCTCAAGGCCCGAACATGCCGGCTACAGTGGTCATGACTTCGCCACCCGCCCTGATAGGGTGCATCCGTGGCCACCTTCAGGCCCACCGCGCCGGCGAGATCGTGGAAGCCATTCAGGTGGAATTCGGCATCATCCAGGCCGCCGTCTCGCAGCGCCTGCGGGTGCTGCACGAAAGCGGCTTCGCCAATGTTCGGGTCGACGAGGCACGGCGGATCTACTCCGTGGATGCGACGCCGTTAAGGGATATCGATGCCTGGTTGGAGCAGTTTCAGGCATTTTGGAGGCCCAAGCGGAGCGCGCTGGAGACTGAGATCGCCGGAGGCAAGAAAAAGTAGAGTCGCTTTCAGACGTTTCCCTGCGCCTTGAGCTTTGCCCTGATCAATGCGATCAACGCTTCCCGATCGTTCTCGAACTGCTTGATGAACTCGTCAGGCACGGTGGTACCAGGATCGTTGCGCGCACCCCATACGACCAGCTCGACCAGCATCGGGATCAGGTCTACGGCCATTGGTGTCGGCCGATAGATAAACTGCCGGCCGTCGGACGCGTCGGGCGCTCGCACGATCAGCCCGTGAGCCTCCAGGCGGCGCAGTCGGTCGCTGAGAATATTGGTGGCAATGCCCTCCTCGGCGGCAAGCAAGTCTTTATACCGGCGCCTGCCCTTCAGGATGAGGTCCCGCAATACCAGCAGGGACCAGCGATCCCCGAAGATGCCCAGCGCGAAGCTGATCGGGCAGCCCGATTCCCGTTTCGGAGCTCCTTTTTCGCGGCGTTTGCTCATGCCGTTATTTTAGCTTGCTTTTTGCAAGCGACTCAGTTAAAGTTACTTGCAATTCACAAGTTAAATGGAGGTCGATATGGCTTATTACACGGGCGGATGTCTCTGCGGCCGCGTGCGCTACAAGGGAACCGAGGAAAGCGGCGGCGGCCACTGCCACTGCATCGATTGCCGGAAATCCAGCGGCACTGGCCATTGTTCGCACATGATCGTGCCCGAATCCGCGTTTTCGGTGGAAGGCGAGGTCAAGTTCTACGACGCGCCGGCGGACAGCGGGAATCTGGTAAGCCGCGGCTTCTGTCCCAATTGCGGCTCGCCGGTCTACTCCACGAACTCGGGGATGCCAGGCATGGTCTTTGTCCGCGCCTCGAGCCTGGATAATCCGGAGGTCTTCAAACCGCAGATGGTGGTATATACCGATCGCGCCGCGAGCTGGGATCGCATAGACGGTTCCCTACCCTCGTTTGCCGCGATGCCGCCGCCCCAGGACAGGCCTGCCGGCGAATGAGTCCGCCCGGCTTTTCATCGGATAGAATCTCATTCAGCGGGCTTACCCTCCCGCGAGTCGCCCGGCCGTGTCCC
>JBBDSL010000088.1:0-24636 GCA_040904965.1 Wenzhouxiangellaceae bacterium | reverse complement strand
GGGCCGCGACTTGGTGGATGGGGGCAGGATGAATTGCTACAAGATATTTACATCCGACCACAAGCGGACTCGGACGAGAAACCCGGGAAGAAACTTGGACACCCACCAGATACCCCATCAAACTGCGAAGACCTCCCCGGCACGGCCGGGGGGGCGGTCGTAGACCCGCACATCCCGGATCAGGCCGGCGCTGCCCTGCACATCGCGCACGATCAGCCGGCCCAGTGCGTCGTAGTGGAAGTCGAACGTCTGGTCTTTGGCATCACGCTGCTCGATCAGCTCGCCGGCGCCAGTGTAGGCGAATGTCATCCCCGGATGATCCATGGCCCAACCGTCGCGAGACGGCTCCAGGTCCCGGAGCTGGGGCGCTTCGCGACCGAGCGCACCGGAAGCGTACTCGCCGGTACGGTGAGGATGCGCGACCGAGCGAAACGCCGCGGATGCGGGGCTTGGGGCCGTCGCAGTAGATTGGGTCATGAATCATCCGGGGCAGCCCATATCCGGATCGGACAGCGCGGTGCGCTGGTCCAGCGCGTTGTAGCGCGCGTCGCTCAAATCGCCCTGCGTATTTTGGATCAACGCCATCCGGCCTCTGGCATTGGCCCAGAAGCGCGTGGTGTTGCCGTGCGCGTCGGTGGTCCGGATCAGCGTGTCGTCGCCGGCGATGGTGCGCTTGACGCACAGTTCGTCGTCGAGTGCGGTGTTGGCGACCGCGCTGCAGGCGCCGGTCGGGGCGCTGAATCGGGTTGTGACCCGGATTGTGGTCTCAAGCCCCGAGTAGCTGTAGAACGTGTTGCGCGTGCCGGAGACGGTATCGCTTCGCGGCTCGGTTTTGGTGAGCTGCCGGCCCAGCGGGTCGTAGGTGAACTTCGTCAGCAGGCTCGCCGGGGGCGTGGCGTCGAAACTCGGCTCGCTGGTGCTGGCGGCCTGCCCGCGCGGTGTAGCGCATGACCTCGTGAATGGTGTCGTTCAGTCCGTTGGTCTGGCGCGCCACAACCCGGTTCAGGCGATCGAGCGTCTCGACTGTCACCGGGCTGCCGTCGGTGATGGAAGAAACCGTGTAGACCTCGCCGTTATCACCGCAGCCGGTCCCGGGACAGCCGCCGGCCCATTGGTAGCGGGTGCTTGAACGCGGTGCGTAATGGCTGCCGGGCGTCGGCGTCAAGGTGTCGTTGTCGGCATTGACCGGGAACCAGGTCTCGACTTCGCGACCGAACACGTCGTAGGCCATGCGCACGGTCTGGCCGTCGATACCGGTCAGCCGGGTGACGTTGCCCTCGCGTGGGTCGGTGTCCATTTCGGCGGTCTGGCCCTTGGGGTTGGTGGTCCCGTCGACGAAGTAGCCGTCGACCGTGTAGCGCATTGTCGTCACGCGCTCTTCCGACTGCTGGTCGCTGGCCATTTATGGGGCAGTGATATTTGATAGTAGATTGATGTAACTTTTTACCCGATTCTTAGTAATAGGACCATCAATAGATGGAGTGGATAGTTGCTGTAAAATCTCCCACATCGGCTCGTATTTATCGGCTTGGCTATCGTCTTTCCAACCGTGTGTCACATACACATCACATGACGTTAAAAACGCAGCCCAATCAGAAAGCGATTGTGCATCTACTTGGCCAGCAAGATACTTATTTAGCATTGATCCGACAGTCTCAGGAGTTACAAACAATTCTTTCACATCTTCCCCATGAGTCTCTGATTGCCATCTTGACTTTGCTTCGTCCGGCGTTAAATTTCCGTGTAAAACATCTTTGTACGTTTGAATCATGACATCTGCCTATTTAACATCAAAGAGGTTATTTTTAGGCGCACCAGGCGCTTGTCGAACCAACGTACCCGCATCGTCCAAGGGGTGGAAGGTGGGTGTCCACGTTTATTTGCGTTTATTTTCTTGGCCTAGATCCACCAACGCTTTTATAGGATGAATATTCGGGAAACCCGCATCCCGTAGAACAAAGAGAACTTCTTTAGGCGCTGCGCCTTGTGCTAACTTTCATGGCATTTCTGTAAGAATTTAGTTTTTTTTTCATTCATTGCGCGGACGTAGTAAGAGCACGAGGCGTTGCAATAGTTTTCCGGTCGATAAAAAATATTGGGATCTCTCGGCCGGCGGAGGCTGCCATGCACGTTACACGACCCCAGGGGTTCGTTCGTAATAATCAAGTAGCAAGTTTTCGAATAACAGGCTCCTTCATGGAAAGAATCTCTAAACACGTGTCAAGCGTTGATACGACATAGTGCTTGTAATCGTCAGGCTCCATCACTCCCGGGAAGAGCCTGATCAAGTCAGATGAATCCACCACAAACGTCCAGCCAATACCGCTAGGCTTTATGGACCAATATTTCGTTAGAAATTCTTCATTGCTCATCACATAAGGGCCACAATGACCGCCGATGAGGATCTCAAAAACATCGTCTGAGTCTGACTCCAAAATAAAGCGCCCCTCGCCATCATCTACGAGCCGTTTGAAGTACAGGGACTTATAGTCAGAGATTGGAGTAGTCCAGCGTATCAAATCCATTTTCGTTACTCCTGACCAAACCTGATCACTATCTGCTGCGGATTATTCTCCGTTACAACAGATACCGTGTTACCGCCCGCACTGTCGCTGCGCAAGGTAAATGTTCGATTGCCGCTCCGAAATGTTGTGACGCCTGCTGGTTGTGGAACAACATCATTAGCCGAAACGTTCAAATCTCTCCTTAATTGGTCAAACGCGTTCTTAGCACTGCCTGGATTCTGAAACTGAAGAGCGCGACCTTTGCTGCGTAACAAGCGATCAAACTTACTTGAATTAAGCAGGCTGCCCAGGCCATCCGATGCTTTCGCTGGTCCCCTTGCAACTCCCCTTGAAAAAATCCCGTTATCGCCCGGGTGCCAGCCTTTAGTGCCGCCTTTCCCCCGGGGAATATGCCCGCAAATATCCCGGCGGCAGCCAGCAGCCGACTGACATCTTCTCCAGTAATGAAATCCCGCCCAGTCAGTAACTCTACACCCGATTGCGCAGAGCCTGCAATCGGTAGTACCCCTATCCCGATAGAAGCGCCAACCCGAAGCCCGGAGGGGCCTTTCGCTTCCTCATTGGCAAATCCCCCCTCGCCCTGCGCGTCGACTCCGGTACCACCATCGGTCTGCGGCCGATTTGCAGTGGCACCCTTCTGGTCGGGCGCGCCGCTGGTGTCGGTTCCGCCCGTCGTCGACTGATTGCCGGCCCCATTATCAACAAGGAGCGTACTGCTTGCGCCGCCTTTGGGTGTAAGCAGTGTTCCATTTGCCGTACCTGTCGCGGTTCCGATTTCGCGCTTAATTCTCGATCCAGTGCGGCTTTCCCGGATACTGACTTGCTCACCACGGGCGAGATCAGTCGGGCATTCGGGACCACCACCGCCGCAAATGCCCTTCCGTGGACCACCCGGCTCCACGCCTATGAACCCTGTCGGATCGGTCCCGGCCATCGGGTTGTTCATGATGTAGCTGTACGGATTCAGGCTTTGGCTGTTTTCCGGGAACTGAATCACTGGATCAACCGACAGAAATCTCCCCAGCAGCGGGTCGAAGGCCCGGCCGTTCATGTGGATCAGCCGGCTGCCGTCGATGTGCTCGTGGTCGGTAAATCCCCGGGGCGTGACGTCGGCCCCGGGCAGTTCGTCCACCCCTTGCCAGTCGGCGTCTCTTGGCCGGCCCCACGGGTCGTAGCCGCGTTCGCTGTCGGGCGGCATCTGGCCGGTGCTGTCGGTGACGGCAACAATGCTTCCGAGCCGGTTTCTGTGCTGGTAGTGCACTTCGGGGGCTTTGTGCGGCTCGATGCGGACCAGCACGTCTTCGTCGATCTGGAACCGGGCCGGGCCATTGTCGACTTGCTCGTAGCCGCGCCCGAGGTAGATCGTGGTCTTGTCGTCGGCTTGCTGGACGTAGCGGTTGAGCTCCGGGCCGTACCCGAATTGCTGCACGGTACCGGAGCGCCGGACTTCGGTCGGCAGGTTGTACGGGTCGTAGGTGACATTCAGGCCGCCGTCGCCGGCGCACACGACATTGCCGTTGGCGTCGTAGGCCAGGGTCTGCGGCGCCCCGCCGGCGATCAGGCTGACTTCGGTGACCGCGTGCGGGCCCGGTTGCGGGTTGAGATTGCCTTGCAGGCAGCCGCTCGGACGGGACTGGCCGGCCTGGCCGTAGCGGTAGCTGCCGGCATAGTCGTCCTTGCGGGTGATGTTGCCCAGGGCGTCGTAGCGGTAGCTGGCGTTGCCCACCGCCGGGGAATCGCTGGTGCGCTCGATCAGCCGGTGCAGCCGGTCGTAGCTGTATTCCTCGGTGACGAACGTCTTGTTATTGCCCTGAGCGGTCAGGTTGCCGAATGCGTCATAGTCGTAGGTCAAGTCGGCCACGGCGCCGTTGTCGATGTCGATGGCGGTGATCTGGCCGGTGCGACGGTTGTAGGTGCGCTTGTCCTCGATGCCGTTGCGCAAATGGGACCGTTCTAGCTGGCCCCGGGGGCTGTGTTCGGTGACCTGCTTGAGGGCTTGGTTGGCCGCCGCGTCGCGCACCTCGGTCCGATAGCCGTCGCGGCTGTAGCGGTACTCGGCGCGGAAGCGCTGCTCCGGGTCGGTGCGCGCAAAGATGCGGCCGAAGTACGGATCGGCCTGCCAGGTCTGCTCGAAGCCGATCCACTCGCCGCCGGGCATGTGCGGGTTCGGGTCCAGGAACGTGGTCTGGCCACGCGTGCGCAACTGATCGTCGTAGGCGAATACGCGGTCGAATACCGGCTGGCCATCGATCAGCCGGCGGGTGCGCTCCAGCAGGCCGGCGGCGGGCCGGTCGTAGACCCACACATCCCGGATCAGGCCTGCGCTGCCCTGCACATCGCGCACAATCAGCCGGCCCAGCGCGTCGTAGTGGAAGTCGAATGTCTGACCCTTGGCATCCGTCTGCTCGATCAACTCGCCGGCGCCGGTGTAGGCGAATGTAATCCCCGGATGATCCATGGCCCAATCGTAGCGAGACGGCTTCAGGTCCCGGAGCCGGGGCGTTTTGCGACCGAGCGCACCGCAGGCGTACTCGCCGGTACGTTGAGGATGAGCGACCGAGCGAAACGCCGCGGATGTGGGGCTTGAGGCCGTCGCAGTAGATTGGGTCATGTATCATCCGGGGCAGCCCCATATCCGGATCGGACAGGGCGGTGCGCTGATCCAGTGCGTTGTAGCGCGCGGGCGTTCTCGGGCAAATATCGGCGCGAAATCAGATCGAGGACGGAAAATTGGATTAATTTCGATCAAAACGGGCGTCATCTTCATCACTCACACTGTTCTGGCCGTGTGGACAGGACACCAGAAAAATTCCATCAGATCCTCTTCTCTCATCGCGAGAAATCTGGACACGCGACCTCTTGGAGATCGGAAGTCAGCCGCGCTCGGCCCGGATCCGGCGGAAAGGCTAAAAAACTGGCTTGACTGGCGGGAGGCGTCCATATATGTCCACGTTGTTCTTGGGGCCACAGCCTTCCTTAGAGGTGGGTTCCCACGTCGCTACGCGCTCGCACTTTAGTTCCGGGACAACACTCGGTTATCCTCTACAAGCGCATCAAAGTACACACGCTGCTGTTTGCCATCGCTGGACTCATGGCGTTGGATAGTCCTCGTCTTGATCACGAGATTACCGAAGCCCGCGTCTAGCTTCTCTTTAGCTTCTTCAGAAATCAGAACAACGTGCCCATGGCCAGAGCGCTCTATGAAGCTGGTCTCGGGATAGCCGAGCCCGTCCATCCAGATGCGGGTCGTTGCAACGAGCTTGTCTTCCGCATCGTAGATGTCAAACGGACGCTTTCGCAAACGCTTCCAGCCGAACTCATCAAGGATTCGTTGGTTCAAGGTCAGAATTGAATCCCGCAGATCCCCATACATGCGGTCGTCGACAGTACACAGTATCGCGCCATCACGATCCTTGAGCATCGAGCCTAGATTGTCGAGATCTATAGCTCTTGCCATACCGAACAGATGCTCATCAGGCCCGCAATCCCATTCAAGATCGGGTAGTGATGTACGGACTACTGAACATTTTTTCCAGTTTCCGAGGAATGCGAACTCTGTTTGTTCAGCGAGAACGAAAAATCCATCAGCAATGGGCACGAAGGAGTTCTCTGGACCCAATTGAAGCCAAGTATCTGCTCCGATCTTCCAGTGATCCATCGTGGGTAGAGCTGCCGGGGTAATCCAGTCAGGTCGTGGCTCACACTGGATCTCACGACGGGAAAAGTGTGCTCCTCCCAATTCAGGCCAGAGAACCTCGAAGATACGGAAGTCGAATTGGCCAGCTCTTGTGAGCTCTTCGATGGCCTTCCCCAGGGAGATCAGGGCGTGATACGGCATAAGCCGCGCGTAGGAAAATCGTAAGTCGAGGCTCTTAAGTTCGATCTTAACCTGCTTCTCGGCGGGAGGGCCAAATACGTCTGGGCCGCCCGCCTCGCGCATGAATTCAGCGCATCGCCTTCGGATCGCTTCAACTTTAACCCCTGAAGCGCGCGAGACCATCTTGATCTCGAAACCGAGCGCAGTCGTCCAGAACCATGGATCATCAATCCAGAAGTTCGAATCCGGCTCAACCCCTGCAGGGAGCTCGAACCTCTCTGCGTTTTCATCGCCGAGGACTGCGAGCTCGTAGAACGCTGGCAGATCTTGTGAAGGCACATCGAACGCTATGTCAAACCGATGGAGAATGTTGCGCGCAACGTTGGTGACCACTGCGTCCTCGGAAAGAGAGAGATCGCGCGCATACTTAATGAGGACATCTCTGCATGCTGGATTATCAACCAGCTTCCAGAAAATCGCCGATACCTCACGGTGACAGTTCTCATCGCTGACCAACATCCCGGCAATCACATCGAATAGCCGCAGCCCTTCCGCATCCGCAGCCAAATCGAGCAAGCTCTCGCGCAGTCTATCCGTGAGCGGGTAGCATAGAAGTGAGAATCCGGTTCGGAAAATGTGCCCTATCAGCTCTTCATGCGAAGAGACGTCATTGAACACTTGGATAGGTTCTGTGGCGCCGTATTCTCGGTAGACTGACAGATGATCCTGAACTTGCATCCACACCTCATCCCAGGACGCATCGGGGGCAACAAGGTCGAATACTTCATCAAGATCTGGGAGCACCATCTGCGCCGACGCTCTACCATGCGAAAAGTCGCTTACAACCGAACCAAACCCCTCCGCTTGGCTTGCCTCACCCTCGCGTTTCTTTCGCAACTGTTGGAAAGCAATCTTTTCTCCGCCAAGCCAGACTGACCAGCTGCCGCTCAGTGCACATTTCTCAGCGACAACATAAAGCTCTTCAGCCTTGTCCATTGCACCGAGATCCATCAGCCGTGATGTCGCCGCAATCGCAAACTTCGCGTCCTCCAGAACGATCGGACGCTCATCCAGAAAACTTTCTACTTCCGCGAGCGATGCAGTCTCAAGGAGATCGGTTGCGCGCCGAGCATACAAATAGTCGACATTTCTTCTTCCGTAAGATGAAATCCCATCGCTAGCGGCTACGAGTGCTGGCAAGGTCTCTATCGTCTTTAGCTTCTTCTCGTTCTCATCGAAGGACGATGAAGCAGCTCCTTCCCGCGATCCTTCGTTACGGATCTCGGCAAGTTCACGCTCCGCACGTTCAAGTGCGTGATCAAGTAGCTCGTTCTTGTCCGTCGCCACATCTTTGAGGCGAGAGAGCAAAGCTGCTTCATGGGAGCTATCCGCAAACATCTGCGCGCACGTAACGAAAGCGTTCTCCGCCTCCTCTTGCACTGCTTCCGACAGCTTCTCGTAAATTGGTGCTATCGCTCCGTAGGCATTATCTCCAGCAAAAGGAACAACGAGCCTCCCATAGAGCGTAAAGCATTGCCGAGCTAGATCAGGTTGCTCAAGCACGATCCCGTGTGAGGTGGCAGCAACGATATCCGCCCAGTTTACAAGGCCGGTTCCGATGAACCTTGAGATGATTCCTGCGCAATGACCAGGTGCCCGGGCGGCATTCTTTAGTAGCCCATAGGAAACGCGATGCCCTGTGTCGCTTCCTTCAGTGTCGGACAGGCCGATGACAAATCGCGCAAACTCCAAAGCTAACTCACCAGCACGGTGAGGCACCGCATTGCAGGCCCGCTCGAAGGCTTCATTCCAGAAGACGTATTGCGGCTCCTTCTTAGCCGCAAGCCAGTATCCGCAGGTATCGCTGTGAATGAGAGCTAGTTCGGCCTTCCCCTGGTCTGGAGCACCGATCTCTGCAAGAGCCGTTGCGAGATCCACACGTAATTCAACCGCGGAGTGCGGCGAGTACTCTGTCTCGATGAGGCCGTCTAGGCACCTTACTCTCTCAAGCGCCTTCTCTTGATCACCGTCTATGCCATAGACCTCCGTGGCAAACGCTAACCTGAACGGCGTAAAGCGCAGCCGAGTATCATCTCGAGCGTAAATTCGCTCTACTTGGTCTTCGAGAGCTGCAAGCGTTTCAACACTGTGAAGTGCTGAAATCCTAACAAGCGTATTTGCGTACCACTTCAAGCTATCGCCGGATAGAGGTTCCAGGGATTGATACTTCTCACCCGAGTCAGCAAAGGCCACAAACAGACTGCTCTTGACGACCTCTTCCTTGACCGGTACGTCAGTGGGATCACTTGCCATCTCCAATTTTCCCTGCAAGCGGCCCAATCTAATGACGTTCTCTAACACCTTGTTCTGAAATTCATCTTCTTCAGATGCCTCAAAGAGAACGTCTACGCCAAGGTGCTCACTCAGTCGTGCAACTGAAAAGGTACTCGCGAGCAGCCCGCCGATCTGCTCGCGGTAGCCGTACTCGCGGAAATCGTCGCTTGCCCTTACACGAACGCTTTCTAGGAACCGCCGCGCGAGGTCGAGATTTCCTTGCTCGAACGCAACACGGGCGCAAACGCGAGAGCTAGGGATGGAAAGACCAGCAGCCTGTTCGTCTAGCTGCGCCAGCAAACCTGCAACGCGCGCGCTGTCTTCTGCATCATTAAGGTAGTTTGCCGCTTGAACGAGCAGAGCACTCTTTGCCCGTTCCTCCAGTCCGATCTCGGCACAAAGCTCGTTCACATCGGTGGTCGGGTCATCGCATAGAACGCCGCGGGCAAGCACGAACTTGAGATTACCGGTGGGGTCGTACTGAAAAAGATCATCGAAAGGCAGACCAGCAACGATCTCAAGAATGTTATCTATGCCGCGAAAGCGATGAGCGCGCTCAATCCAGTCATATAGAATTTGTAGCTCCGGGTTGCGGGTTAACTGCTTGCCTTGCCCGAAGAAGTACTCGGCGGGTTCGATCACCTCAAACAGCGATCGGGCACGCACAAAATCTCCTTCCTCATGAAGCTCATCGAGAAGCGCAAACGCACCGTCAGTCCCCTCGCCATCCGCAATCGCGGTTTCGTAAGCGCGATCTAGTTCCTCGAAAGTAAGATAGGTGTCGACAAGGTCAAGCTGACTGATAGCCTCAAGGCGATAGTCGATTTCCTTTTCGGCCATCATCAGTTGAACGAGTTTTGGTAGTTCGTCCTTACCATCGATCGCGCCGTATGCTAGACGAAGGTCAATGTAAATATCCTTGCCTGGACGAAACTCCTCCAAGTGCTTCCGGAAGAGGGCCGGTGTAGCCAGTTCCTTTACAGCTTGCTTATCTCCGGCACGCGAGCGATAGCGCAGCTCAAGCCAGTGCTGATCGCTTTCACTATCGGCGCGCGCAGCAATATCTCCGAGCTCTGAATATAGGACAGCGTCAACGCTCGGGTCTTCCTGACCGAAACGCTTCTTGGTTTCTTGGCCTAAGAAGACGCGGAAGCTGTTGTGAAATATGTTCCATTTTCCCGACTTCAAGCCGGAGAGCAAAAACCCGGCTTTCTTACGAACGCTCTCAACGGCCGCATCATTGACAACGCTTGCGAGCTCCGCGGGCGAGATTTTGTTATCCGCCCTCGCGAGCAGACCGAGAACGTGCTTTGCATCATCGTCAGGATGGAGCCCTTGCCAGACGAGTTCATACATCTGCTCAACGTTGGTGCCGATTTCACCTGCAGATAGAAGATGATCAGCCTCGTTTTTAGTTTCGGTCTCTGAGAGTTTTTCGATGTAGTAGCGGGCTACAAGTGGATGACCTGTGCACACATCGTAGAGGGCTTGCCGATCAACATGCTCTGGTAATTCAGCCTTGTCGGCCATATCGAAGATGGCTTGCTTTGGCAGCGGGGCCATCTCAACGCACCGATTCTCGGCTAATGCTTGTTGGACAATACTGGGAGCCAATCCATCAAGATCTAGGTGTTGTGAGCCGAGGATAAAGAGAACACCTTCGGGCACGCTTTGCGGCGGCGGTAGTATCGACAGGAGGTTGTGCTGCGGATTTTCTTCGCGCTGAATATGATCCAGACCATCGACGATGATGATGGTTTTCTGACCTTTTTCCTGAAAGAGTTCTTTAGCCTCTTCGAGTTGCTTTAAGAACTCCCGGCGAAGCTGTTCCTCATCAGAAAATCGCGGACGTGAAAAACCGAGTTTGTGTAGAGCGAATGTGACGTCATTGAGGAAGTCCATAGCCTCGGCTCTACCTAGACCGTGGCGCTCATCTGGCACAAAGGCGAGATATCGCGCAACGCCATAGCGCGGCGTTGATGCAATAGCACGTTGCAGCGTTGTGGACTTGCCCGTACCTGGTGGGCCAATAAGGCTTATGTAGCCGGAACTGTGATCGTCAATCACATGCCTTAGGGCTTCCTCAACAGCAGGATTGACCTGTACATCTTGATAGAGCGGAAAACTGTGTGATGCGCGAAGCCCATAGATGCTGTTCCAACCAAGCGCGTCGATGATCTCTTGCTCCGTCCAGAGTTTCTTCGTACTACGTTTTGCAACGATCTCTGGCAGTAGGTGCTTAATCTGCCGCGCTTTTTTCGCGGCGTAGGAATCAAGGTTCTCTATCTGACGCCGGATGAGCTCATTCTGGTCGTAGAATCTCAGCTGACAGAACATCTCGAAGAACTGCTCTTCTCGCAGCGTCGACCCTGCCATAAGCTCGCAAATGAATGGCTCCCAAGGAGAAGCCAGTAGCACTTCCCTGCTCAGCTCGATATCAGGGTCTGCGAGGAATGAAAGCAGCTGCGCGCTATGACCAACATCACCGAGATCGTTCTTATCGTTGGTGGACGGATAGCCTGGCAAGACGTAACGAATGCAGATTCTCTTGTCCGGATACTCTTGCCTTAGCGCGCTCCAGCTTTTTGCGATCTCAGCAATCAAATTGTTTCTGACAAGCTCTGTTTTCAGCCTGAAGGGCCGAGGATAGGTTTGCGATTTGAGCTGATGGGCAAATAATTCGTGGCGGCTGATCGCGACAAGGTCATCGCAGATACCCGCGGCGTGATCACATACCGAAATCGCGTCAAGCTGGTTGTCCTGCAGGAGGCGCAGGAGGGTGCTGGCCGAAAACTCGTACTGAGCGAAATAGCCCCTGATGGCACTTTCTTCGCCTGATGCTGGTGCGCGCTCTTTAGCCATCCGCTTGCTTACCTATACGCTTGTTATTCGCAGCCTAGCTCATATGAAGTATAAGCACCCCCATCCGTTTATTTCCAGGGGCAGCCAGAGCTGCGCCAGCCGTGCCCCTAACCCTCATTGGAGTCTCCAATAGCTCCCAGCATGCCTAAATCCGCCGAATCTACTCCCGTTCTCGCCAATCAATGGCCGAAATTCACCGATTTTTCCGTCGTTAGCCTGTTGCGGCACGAGCCACGCCGCGTCGCGGCGCCGCCCAACCTGAGGTCGGTGTCCTGAGAGCCGGTGATGCACGCCGCTGCGCTTACTCATTGCCACCGGCTGGCTCATTGCCACCGGCTGGAACGAGATCGTTTGGGCACGGACCTAATGCGCCCCATCCCAATCCTTGCCGGCGCCGGCTTCGACCAGCAGTTCGACGTCGAGCTCGGCGGCGGCGCTCATGCGGTCTATGACGCCCTGGCGGACGTTGTCGAGCGCATCGTTTTTGACTTCGAGCACGAGTTCATCGTGGACCTGCATGATCAGCCGGGCATCGACTTGTTCGGATTCTATCCAGCGGTCGACATCGATCATGGCGCGCTTGATGATGTCGGCGGCCGTGCCCTGCAGCGGGGCGTTGATGGCGGCGCGTTCGGCCGCCTGCTGGCGCTGGCGGTTGCGGGAGTTGATCTCGGGCAACCACAGGCGGCGGCCGGCCAGGGTCTCGACGAAGCCCTGTTTCTTTGCGAGTTTGCGGGTGTTGTCCATGAACTCGCGCACGCCCGGGTAGCGGGCGAAGTAGCGCTCGATGTACTCGGCCGCGGTGGTGCGGTCGGTTTCGAGCTGGCGCGCCAGGCCCCAGGCGCTCATGCCGTACATCAGGCCGAAGTTGATCGCCTTGGCCGAGCGGCGCTGCTCGCCGGTGACCTGATCAAGCTCGACGCCGAATACTTCCGACGCGGTGGCGCGGTGGATGTCCTCGCGGTCGGCGAAGGCCTTTAGCAGGCGCTGGTCGCCGGACATGTGCGCCATGATCCTGAGTTCGACCTGCGAATAGTCGGCCGCAACGATACACCAGCCATCGGGTGCCACGAACGCCTTGCGGATGCGCCGACCCTCCTCGCTGCGAATGGGAATGTTCTGCAGGTTCGGATCGGTCGACGACAGCCGGCCGGTGGCCGTGGTTGCCTGGTGGTAATGGGTATGCACCCGGCCGGTGTCTGCGCGGATCTTCTCCGGCAGCCGGTCGGTGTAGGTGCTCTTGAGTTTGGAAAGGCCGCGGTGGGTCAGAATCAACCTCGGAAGTTCGTGGTCGACGGCCAGTTCCTGCAGCACATCCTCGGCGGTCGACGGCTGGCCCTTGGGCGTCTTGCGCACCACCGGAATGGCAAGTCGCTCGAACAGGATTTCCTGCAATTGTTTGGGCGAGCCCAGGTTGAATTCGCCGCCGGCCGCTTCCCAAGCGCGTTTTTCCAGTTCGCCGAGCTTGTCCGTGATCTCGGCACTCTGGGCCGCGAGCTGCGCCTTGTCGACCAGCACACCGCGTGCCTCCATGCGCGCCAGCACCTCGATCAGCGGGATTTCCAGTTGTTCGTAGACCTTGCGCACGCCCTCGTACTTGCTCACCTCGGGCCACAACCTGCGGTGCAGCGCCAGGCAGACCTCGGCGTCCTCGCCGGCATAACCGGCCGCCTGCGCCACCGACACCTGGTCGAAGGTAAGCTGCTGCTTGCCCTTGCCGGCGACCTGCTCGTAGGTGGTGGTCTGGCGGCCAAGGTAGCGCGCGGCCAGCGAATCCAGGTCGTGGCGCGTGGCGGTGGCGTTGTAGCAATACGATTCCAGCATGGTGTCGTGGCGGATGCCGGCAAGTGTTACCCCGGCGCGCCGGAGCACATTGAGGTCGTATTTGGTGTGCTGGGCCAGCTTGGGCCGGTCGGGGTCGGCCAGCACCCAGGCGAGCGCATTCACCGCCTCGTCGCGGTCGAACTCGGTGCTCTGGTCGATGTGCGCGACCGGCACGTACCAGGCCTTGCCGGGCTCGATCGCAAATGCGAACCCGACCAGGTCGGCATCCAGCGGCTCCAGGCTGGTGGTTTCGGTGTCGAATGCGACGAGCTCGGCCGATGCTAGCGCCTTGACCAGCGCGGCCAGTGCCGCGCGCGTGGTGACGGTCTCGACTTCCAGTTCGCCGCTTTCCGGCGCGCGGCCGGCCTGCCCAACGGCGTCGCCCAACTGGCGCAGCCAGGTGGTGAAGCCGAAGCGCTTGAGCAATTCGACCAGATGCTCCTGATCCGGGTCCCGGCTGGTCAGGTCATTGATGCTGAAGTCGAGCTCGACGTCTTCTTTCAGCGTGACCAATTCGCGCGACAATGCCAGTTGATCGAGCGCATTTCGAAGATTTTCACCGATCTTGCCGCCGATTTCTTCCGCGTGCTCGACCACCGAATCGAGATCGCCGTAGGTATTGAGCCATTTGGCCGCGGTCTTGGGCCCGACCTTCTCGACCCCTGGAATGTTGTCCGAGGTATCTCCGGTCAGGGCCAGCAGGTCGCCGACGCGCTCCGGCGCCACACCGAATTTGTCGACCACCGCATCGGGGTCGTAGCGCTTTTCCTGCATGCTGTCTTCGAGCACCACGGTTTCATCGACCAGTTGGGCCAGATCCTTGTCGCCGGACGAGATCAGCACAGGCAGGCCCTGTTTGCGGGCGCTGCGAACCAGGGTGGCGATCACATCGTCGGCCTCGACCCCGGGCACCCGCACGCGCTTGACGCCGAGCGCATCGATCAGCTCGTCCAGTGGCTCGAGCTGGGCGCGCAGCTCCTCGGGCATTGGCGGCCGGGTGGCCTTGTAATCGGCGAACGCTTCGTGGCGAAAATTCTTGCCCGGGGCATCGAAAATCACCGCCAGATAGTCCGGACGATGCTGCTCGGTCAGTCTGCGCACCATGTTGGCCACGCCGAACACCGCACCGGTGGGCAGCCCTTCACCGCTGGTCAGGCTTGGCAGTGCATGAAACGCACGGTAGAGGTACGACGAGCCGTCGATCAGGCAGAGCATTTTCGGCTTGGGCATATTCATGCAATGGTGCGCACTGTAATCGGGTCGACTATGATACGCCCCAGGGGCTGGTCATTCGTCGATCGTGGGTTCTGGATAATGATAGACAAGGCTGGTATTGTGAAAATGCGTGGACACCGGGAGGCAGGTATGAATCTTCGATTTCTTCAAGGGGTTGGGCTGGCTGCATTGCTGATTGCCGGCACCGTTGCCGCGCAGCAAGGCCGGGAACCGGCCCGGGAGGACGCCCCGCCGCCGCCACCGATTCGCGAACCGCTGCCACCCAAGGTGACCGACCCCGACAACCAGATCGAACCCCAGGTGCGCATCCGCCGCGAGCAGGACCGCACCATCGAGGAGTACGTGACGAGCAGCGGGCAGGTCTACATGGTGCGCGTCCAGCCCGTAGGCGGCCCGGCGTATTACATGATCGACACCACCGGCGATGGCATCCTGAACATCAAGCACGACCGGTTCGAGCCGGTCAAGCCGGTGTACTGGAAGATTTTCGAGTGGTAGCCTGGAAATACCGGCAGAACTACTGCGCGGGCGCCTGACAGCGTCCGGCGGTGCTCGGAATCCTCATGTATTGAGATATACATTCCGGCTCCTGCGCACCGGCGGCCACTGTCAGTCGATCGCTCGTGACGTTCTGCCGGGGTTCCCCTTTCGCAGGACTAGCTCGATTCAACCTCGCGGGTGATGCTACTGCGCGAGCGCGGTGTGGGTCGGGGCAGTACGTAGCCCGGGTAAGCGCGCACCCGGGAGTTTGATCGGAATGCCCCCCGGGTGCGCTTCGCTTACCCGGGCTACGCGTCTGAAAGCGCCCTGTGAACAGGCCCTGTATCGGGCCGCACGCCGGTGAACAACTCGAACGCCACGGCGGCCTGCTCGACCAGCATCCCCAATCCCGGCGAACAGGAAAGACCCAGTTCGCCGCAGCGTGCCGCGAACGGCTCGTAGGCCGGACCATAGTTCAGGTCGTAGGCAACCGCGTCGGGCGCCAGCCATTCCGGTCTGATCGGCGGACACATGCCCTGGTGCCCGAGGCTGGTGCCCTGAACGACCAGGTCGAATCGTGCGTCGGCCGGAATCGAATCGAATCCGCAGGCCTCGGGTTGTCGACCGTATCCGGAGAAGCGCGCAACCAGCTCATCGGCTCGGGACTGGTTCCGGTTGACCACGTGGACATCGGCCGGCCGCCGATTCAGCAGCGGCCCGAGAATGCCAGCTACTGCGCCGCCGGCACCCAGCACCAGCACGTTACGATCGGCAACCTCTATGCCCAGTCGGTCAAGATCGGCGAACAGCCCGGCGCCATCAGTATTGTCGGCGTGCCAGCCGTCGTCGGCGAACACCAACGTGTTGCAGGCGTCTGCAGCACGTGCGGCGCGCGTGGCGTGGGCGGCCAACGCAAGGCCCTCGGCCTTGAGCGGGACGGTCAGGTTGCAGCCGTGCCCGCCCCGATCGCGAAACTCCCTGAGTTTTCCGGCCAGCTGCCCGGCCGGACAATCGATGCGGTCGTACTCGACCGACAGGCCGGCGGCCTCGGCAAACATGCCGTGGATACGCGGCGAAAGCGAATGCGTGACCGGATGACCGAAAACGGCGAGTTTCAGCATAGGCATGAATTCACCCGAAAAGCATTACACGAAGAGCACGAAGAAGGCACGAAGAACACGAAGGAAAGACAATTCCCATATTCGTTACCGATCATCATGTAGTTTTTGCTTTGCGCCTTTCTTCGTGGCCTTCGTGCCTTCTTCGTGTCCTTCGTGTCAAGCTTTTGACTTTCCAATGCTTCAGAACGCAAGCTCAATTCCCGCCACCTTCCCGCAACCAGGTGGCTGCGTCCAGGGCGTGGTAGGTGAGGATGCCGTCGGCGCCGGCGCGCTTCATGGCCAAGAGTGCCTCAAGCACGCATTTGCGCTCATCCAGCCAGCCGTTGGCCGCGGCCGCCTTGAGCATGGCGTACTCGCCGGAGACGTTGTAGGCGAAGGTCGGCACGCCGAATTCGGCCTTGACGTCGGCGACGATATCGAGGTACGGCAGGGCCGGTTTTACCATGACCCAGTCGGCGCCCTCTTCCAGATCCAGTGCCACTTCGCGCAGTGCTTCGTCGCGGTTGCCCGGATCCATCTGGTAGGTTTCCTTGCCGCCCGAGCCCAGATTGGCGGCCGAGCCCACCGCGTCGCGGAACGGGCCGTAGAAGGCCGAGGCGTACTTGGCCGCGTAGCTGAGAATCAGGGTGCTGGTGTGGCCGTCGGCTTCCAGCGCCTCACGAATGGCGCCGATGCGACCATCCATCATGTCCGAGGGCGCGACGATATCGGCGCCGGCAGCAGCATGGCACGAGGCTTGGCGCACCAGTGCGGCGACCGTTTCGTCGTTGATCACGTAACCAGAATCGTCGAGCAGGCCGTCCTGGCCGTGTGAGGTGTAGGGATCCAGCGCCACGTCGGTCATCACGCCGAGTTCAGGAAAGCGCTGCTTGATCGCGCGCACCGTCTCTGGCACCAGTCCGCGCTCGTCCCAGGCCGTCTCGGCCGTCTCGCTCTTGAACTCCGGCGAGATCACCGGAAACAGCGCAATCAACGGAATGCCGAGCTCCAGGGCGTTTTCGCAGGTGCGCAGCAGGGCGTCGATGCCCTGGCGCTGGATGCCGGGCATCGACTGGACGTGCTCGGTGGCACCGGCACGCTCAAGCACAAATACCGGATAGATCAGGTCACCGGGTGAAAGCGTGGTCTCGCGCATCAGACGCCGGGAAAACCCGGCGCGGCGTGCACGGCGCATTCTGGTGGTCGGGAATGACATTGTCGGCAAGCTCCGAGGTTGGTATTTCTGGCCGAGAAACTTCGGGTACCGAAGATTAACGTGGATGAAAGGCGTAAATGGTAAATAGTCAATGGTAATTGGCAACCCGGGCCAGTGGCTCCGGAAATTTGGAGGAACATGCCGGCGGTCGAAGACTCCTCCAATTACGGACCAGGCCCGCGACCGCTATTTACTATTTACGCCTGTGTCACCAACGGCATCGGGATTCCCAGGATACCGGCGACCAGGCGCAGGAACTCGTACTCGGCGACCACGATTTCGCCGTCGTGGCGCGCACATCGCACCAGCGACTCGATCAGCCGTTCGCGTGCCTCGGGCCGCAGCGCCTGCAGTTTGTCGAGAATTTCGTCGAGCCGCTCCGGCCAGGTGTCGATAAACCGCTGCGGATCCGGTTCCGGTACGCCGTCGATGCCTTCCATCGCCTGCCTGCAAGCATCATTCGCGCCCGGAGCATCATCAGGGTGACCATGCATGGCCATCAGCGCGATCAGATCAGATACCGCTTCGGGGCAGTCGGCCAGTTTTTTGCGCCCGGTGGTCTTTCGGCGGCCGGGATTGAGCGCGGTCTCGATCTCGCGGTTGAGCAGTCGCGCGAGCACGTATTCGAACAATTGGATTTTGCCGTCGGCTTCGATCAGCCGCTCGACCAGACGCATGAACTCGATCAGCTCCGACTCAGGGCGGCGGCGCAGCGCGGGAAACGCCATTTCCAGCAACGGCAGGCGCAGCGATTGGTCGAGCTGCGGCGCAATGCCAAGCAGGTCGCGCACCTGGGACTCGCTGTCGCTGCCCAAAGACTCGGCGATTATCAGCAACTGGTCCTCGCGCAGCTCGCGATCCCGGGCCAGCAACAGGTAGAACAACAGTTCCGGCACCCATTCGTCGGAATGAGCGGCGCGCTTGAGCGGGGCCGGCACCTCGGCGATCAGGGCCGCGGCCAGCAGCGCCTGGGCGACGCCGGGCTGGCCGATCTGATTGACCAGGTCGGTCGGGTCCAGCGAAATGCCGCCCGGCAGCGCGTGTTCGGACGCCTTGGCCGCCTCGGTGTCGCGCTGTTCGCGCTCGGCGAGACGAGCCTGCTGGTGGCGCTCCATTTTCTTTGCAAGCTCGCCCAGCTCGGCCGGCCTGAACGAAGGGTCGACCGCGAGAATGCGCTTTTCCAGTGATGGATGGGTGGCGAACAGATTTCCCGAAAAGCCCATTGCGAACAGCATGTGGCCCACCTCGTCGGTATTGACCTTGAGCCGCGAGCCCGATGAGCGCGCACCAATTTTCTTCAGCGCCCCGGCCAGACCCTGGGGAGAACGCGTGAACTGCACCGCCGAGGCGTCGGCCAGGTATTCGCGCTGGCGCGATACCGCGGCCTGGATCCAGCGGCCGAAAAACAGTCCGATGTAGCCGATGAGCATCACCGCCAGGGCAACCAGCACGATGGCACCGGCATTCTTGTTGCGCCCGGTGCTGAAGCGCATCGAGCCGAGCATCTTCCGCCCGGCCACCGCCAGCACCAGGATGCCGAACAGAATGCCGATCAGCCGGATGTTCAGGCGCATGTCGCCGTTGAATACATGGCTGAACTCGTGCGCGATCACGCCCTGCAATTCCTCCCGGTCCAGCGTTTCCAGCGTGCCGCGCGTGACCGCAACCGCGGCGTCGGCCGGGCTCCAGCCGGCGGCGAAGGCGTTGATGGCGGATTCTTGTTCGAGCACGAACACCTGGGGTACCGGAACCCCGGAGGCAATCGCCATTTCCTCGACCACGTTCAACAGCCGCCGGCGCAGCGGATCGGTGCTGTCCCCGGTGACCTCCACTCCGCCCAACTCACGCGCGACCTGCCCACCGCCGCCGCGCAACTGGGCCGAACGGTAACCGCTTGCAAGCACGATGACCAGCAGCGTGGCCAGCGAGGTCCACAGTACCACCTCGCCGTTGGACAGCCAGAACGCGGGCGAAAACCAGCCGGCCTCGGGCGATGGAAAGTGCCCGAACGTCGCCAGCGCGACCAGGTTCATCGCAATGACAATAGCCAGCACGGCCAGCATGAACAAAAAGACCAGAAGCCTGGTCTGCTTGCGCGCCTTGTCCTGGTGTTCGAAGAAGTTCACTCGAAAAGCCCTTGGAACCGCAGATTACGCAGATTGGCGCAGATTAATGATTTCGCACAACCGAACGTGCTGGCCGTTGAATCTGCGTAATCTGCGGTTCCCAATCGGTTTAGCCGAAATCCACCTGCACCGCCTCTCGTTTTGCCGGGTCGTCGATTTCCAGCATCTGGGCGGGGCCGAAGCCGAATGGGCCGGCAATGAAGTTGTTGGGCACCGATTCGCGCAGGATGTTGTAGGTCATGACCGCGTCGTTGTAAGCCTGACGGGCGAAGGCGACCTTGTTCTCGGTGGTCGTGATTTCCTCCGAAAGCTGCATCATGTTTTCGTTGGCTTTCAGGTCGGGATAATTCTCCGACAGCGCGAACAGCCGGCCCAGAGCACCGGAAAGACCCTGTTCGGCCTGGTTGAGCTGGCCGACCGCTTCCGGATCGCCGGGATTCTTCGACGCATTCTTCAGGCCGGTGACCGCGGCATTTCGGGCCTGGATGACGGCTTCGAGAGTGTCCTTTTCATGCGCCATGTAGCGCTTTGCGACTTCGACCAGGTTGGGAATCAGGTCGTGCCGGCGGGTCAGTTGGACGTCGATCTGGGCGAACGCATTCTTGTAGCGGTTGCGCGCCGTGACCAGGCGGTTGTAGATCGAGACGACGAAGACAACGAGCAGCGCGATGGCGCCCAGGAAAATCCAGATCATGTCAGTTACTCCCCGATTGTTCAGCGCCCAGTCTACCCGGTTATTGCATGAATTTCCGGCGCCGGGTCAGCCGCGCAACTGCTTTTCCAGTCTGGCCCAGGTGTCGCGCAGCGTGACGGCGCGGTTGAACACCGGTTTTTCGGGCGCCGAATCCGGGTCGGCGACGAAATAGCCGGTGCGCTCGAATTGGTAGTGCTCGCCAAGTCGGGCATTTTCCAATTCAGGTTCGAGGCGGGCGTTGCCGATGATCTTGAGCGATTCGGGGTTGATGTGCTCGACGAAGTCGCGTTCCTTGTCGCCGCCTGGATGCGGCACCGAAAAGAGCCTGTCGTACAGCCGCACCTCGGCTTCGATGGCGTGCCGTGCACCGACCCAGTGAATCGTGCCCTTGACCTTGCGCTCGGAACCGGGCTGACCGGAACGCGATTCGGGATCGAACGAGCAATGCAGCTCCTCGACTTCGCCGGCGGAATTCTTGACGACCTGGTCGCAGCGGATGATGAACGCATTGCGCAGGCGCACTTCGCCGCCGGGCTTGAGGCGGAAAAATTTCTTCGGGGCGTCTTCCATGAAGTCGCCGCGCTCGATGAACAACTCGCGGGTCATCGGCACCTTGCGTGTGCCCATTTCAGGGCGTTGCGGGTGGTTGGCGGCTTCGAACCACTCGGTTTCGTTTCCCGGAAAGTTGGTCAGCACGACCTTCAGCGGCTCCAGTACGGCCATGCGGCGCGGGGCGCGCTCGTTGAGATCGTCGCGCAGGTTGCGCTCCATTGCGCCGAACGGAATGATGCTCTCGGTCTTGGTCACGCCGATTTCGTTGCAGAAATTCCGGATTGCACGCGGGGTAAAGCCGCGACGCCGAATGCCGGCAAACGTCGGCATGCGCGGGTCGTCCCAGCCGTCGACGTAGCCCTCGTCGACCAGTCGCATCAGGCGGCGCTTGGACAGTACCGTGAAATCCAGGTTGAGCCGGGAGAATTCGATCTGCTGCGGTCTGGCTGGCACGGGCAGGTGCTCGAGCAGCCAGTCGTAAAGCGGTCTGTGATCCTCGAACTCCAGCGTGCACAGCGAATGTGTGATGCCTTCGATGGCATCCGATTGCCCGTGGGCAAAGTCGTAACTCGGGTAGATGCACCATCGGTTGCCGGTGCGCGCGTGCTTCTGGTGGCGAATCCGGTAGAGCACCGGATCGCGCAGGTTGATATTGGGCGCGGCCATGTCGATCTTCGCGCGCAGCACGTGGGCGCCGTCTTCGAATTCGCCGGCACGCATGCGCTCGAACAGATCGCGGTTTTCGCTCGGCGATCGGTCGCGGTGCGGGCTGGCCTGGCCGGGTTCGGTCAGCGTGCCGCGCTGGAGGCGGATCTGCTCCGCATCCTGGCTGTCGACGTAGGCCAGTCGGTTGTCGATCAGATGCAAAGCATACTCGTACAGGGTCGGAAAGTAGTCCGAGGCGAAGCACTCACGCGTCCACTCGTATCCCAGCCATGCGACATCCTCGCGGATTGCATCAATGTAGCGTTGTTCTTCCTTGATCGGGTTAGTATCGTCGAAGCGCAGGTTGGTTTCGCCGCCGAACTCGTCGGCCATGGCGAAATTGAGCACGATGGACTTGGCATGCCCGATGTGCAGGTAGCCGTTCGGCTCCGGCGGGAACCGGGTCACTACGCGATCATGCCTGCCGGACTGGATGTCCTGGCGAATCCGGTTGCGAATGAAATGCGCCGGCGGCGTGGGGGCGGTTTCGCTCATGAAAATCAGCGTCTGAGAACGGAATGCCATTGTAGCGGATCGCATCGCCGCCAGCCTTGCCGGCGCAGCTCCGGCGTCACGGACCGGGCGATTTCCATTTGGCACGGATTTGCGCTAATCTGCGGCCTGATTCCCGTTATGCGCGGCCGGACCGGCTTTTCTTCGCGCGACAACAAACAAAAACAGAAAGAAGGCTTATGTCCGAAATTCGCTTTGATCATCACAAACTGAGCAACCGCATCCTGCTCGCGCTGGGGCTGGGCCTGGTCACAGGCCTGATTCTCAACGCAACCATCGCGGAGGCCGAATGGGTCCGCACCTGGCTGCTCGACGGCATCCTCGACGTGGTCGGCGAGGCGTTCGTGCGCTTGTTGAGCATGCTGGTCGTTCCCATCGTGTTCGTCTCGCTGATAACCGGCGTCTCTTCGCTGGCCGATCCCAGGAGCCTGGGCCGGGTCGGCGGTCGCGCCATCGGTCTGTATCTGATCACCACGGGTATTGCAATTGTGCTGGCCTTGTCGGCCGGGCAGATCTTCCAGACCGGGGTCGGTGCAAGTCCGGCAGGCATGGAAACCCCGGAAATTTCCACACCGCCTTCATTCACCGAGGTGCTGATCAACCTCGTGCCCAGTAATCCGGTGGAGGCAATGGCCGAGGGCAACATGCTGCCGATCATCGTTTTCGCCCTTCTTCTCGGTTTGGCAATGTCATTTGCGGGGAAATCCGGCAAGCGGGTCTCGGACTTTTTCTCCGATTTCATGGAAGTGGTCATGAAGCTGGTGGGCATTGTCATGCTGATTGCCCCGTACGGGGTATTCGCGCTGATCACGACAATGGCCGCGACCACCGGCTGGGAGACTTTTGCTGGCGTTATCAAATACGTGCTGCTGGTGCTGGCCGTGCTTGTGCTGCACGCGGCCGTGGTATACCCGACTCTGCTCAAGCTGTTTACCGGCCTAAGCCCGGTGGTATTTTACCGCCAGATCAGGGACGTGCTGGCATTCGCATTCTCAACCGCCTCGTCCGGGGCGACCATCCCGGTGACCTTGCGCGCCGTTCAGGAGCGTCTGGGGGCGAGCAACAGGATCAGTTCCTTTACCGTGCCGCTGGGCGCGACCATCAACATGGACGGTACCGCCATCATGCAAGGTATTGCGGTTGGCTTCATCGCCCAATTCTACGGGGTGGACCTGAGCATCACTCAATATCTGATGGTGGTCTTCATGGTGGTCATGGCATCGATCGGCGCCGCCGGGGTGCCCGGCGTGGGCCTGATCCTGCTGGCCGGAGTACTGGACCAGGTCGGCCTGCCGAGAGACGGCATCGCGCTCATCCTGGGCGTCGACAGGCTGCTGGACATGACGCGCACCGCGGTCAACGTTACCGGCGATTCCATCATCACGTGCATCGTGGCCGATCGCGAGGGCGAACTCGACCGCGACACGTTCTATAGCCGCAATCCCAGGATCGAGGCACAGGCCGAATCCTGATACAGTCCATAGCATACTAATTAAGGATCGCGACCATGCACAGCCCGAAAAATACGCCTGCAGTTCTTCTTATAGCGCTTGGCATCCTGCTTGGCGCGTTGTTGTCGAGCGCAACCATTGCCCAGGAGGCGGAGGAACGTCCGCGCAATCGGTTCGATCACGACATCCTGAAAGAGACCTTCGGGTATGACGAGTCCACCCCGGCGACCGTGGAATTCGAGGAAATGTTCCAGGGTTGCCCGGAGCGCGATTGCATTCCCTCGATCGAGGATCCCGAGTATGTGGAGGCCGATGAGGCATCCGCATTTCTCGGTGACGACGAGTTGGTCATTGCCGTCGACCATAACGGCGACAAGCGTGCCTGGCCCATCCGGGTGCTCGATTTCCACGAAATCGTCAACGACACCATCGGAGGCGATCCTATCGCGGTGACCTGGTGCCCGTTGTGCGGGTCCGGACTGGCGTTCATGCGCAAGGTTGAAGGTGAAACCGTGGAGTTCGGCGTTTCCGGGTTGTTGCACGATTCCGACCTGGTGATGTACGACCGAAAGACGAATTCGCTATGGCAACAGATTACCGGCGAAGCGGTGATGGGGCCGGCGATGGGTCAGACACTCGAAGAGGTTCCGGCAACCATTACCGCGTGGAAGAACTGGAGGAGCGCGCACCCTGAAACGCGAGTGATGGCGCCGCCGTCCGATTCAGACATGGACTACGGAGACAGCCGCCGGTATGCCGCCTATGAGGAAAGCGACCGACTGGCATTTCCTGCGGCCCGTCGGGACCTGTCCATTCATCCGAAAACGGTGGTCCACGGATTCACCATCGACGGAATGCATCTGGCTGTAACCGAATCGGCGCTGGAGGAAAACGCAAATATCGAGACCGAGCTGGGCAATCGTTCGATCACCATTTCCCGACACGACGATGGGCGGGTAACGGCCGTCGACGATCACGGCCGCAGCCATTCCGCGGTACGTTCATTCTGGTTCGCCTGGTTCAATTTCCACCCGGATACCGAACGGATCTGAGTCGCCCGGGAAAGACCGCCGCGCCGAATACATATCGGCGCGCACCGGCCGCGGTCACCCATCAGTTGCATAAATCTCCGAGTGCGAGAGCCCAGAGAGTAGTGTTTCCGGGGCGTGGCGCGGAGATTTTTCAGCCGCAGCATAGTTCA
>JBBDSL010000087.1:0-29011 GCA_040904965.1 Wenzhouxiangellaceae bacterium | reverse complement strand
GACCGAGCGAAACGCCGCAGACGCGGGGCATGGCGGTGCCGCAGTAGGTGGGGTGGTGAATAAGGCGGGCTTAGACGTTATACGCTACAACCCCGAGGAAAATCCGTATACGATGAACATCGCCAGCCAGTCGTTTGCATTTCTTGCCGCCGCTCTGCACGTGTTGATCTTCTGCATGGAAAGTTTGTGGTTCATGCGGCCCAAGGTGCATAAGCGCTTCGGTGCGGGCACAACTGCGGATGCCGAAGCACGCCGCTTGTTCGCCTTCAACCAGGGTTTTTACAACCTCTTCCTCGCCATCGGCGCTTTTGTTGGTCTGGGGGTTTTGCAGTTGGATGGGAATACGACCGTCGGTAAAACACTCGTGTTGTTCAACTCCGCCTGCATGTTTGCAGCAAGTGTCGTGCTGTTCGTGTCTGCCGGCCGAAAGATGTTGCGAGCAGCCGTCATTCAAGGAATTTTCCCGTTGCTTGCCTGGGTCTTCTGGCTCGGGCTCTAAGGAACCTAACCGTTAAACGTGTTGTGCTCGTCTCCGGTGGTGTGTTATGGCCGTGCTTGCACCGAGTGTGCTGCACGTCAGGTGTTGCCACTGTGACTTCCCGAAATCGCCAGCCCCGTCATCCCGGAATCGCCACAGGCGATATCCGGGACCTCGACACGATCCCGCCAGACCCCGAATAAACGCCGGTCTCGCAGGGGCATCCCTTCTCCCGGAATTCCCGCACCCGTAGCACCCGGCCGAGATACGATTTCTTCGTCCGGTAGCTGTAATGGCGGGTCCGGATGACCCGCCGCATTCGGAACAGAGGTTGCTCGTCCGTGCACGGATTTGCCTTGCCTACTGATTTGATGCATCATTCCAGCAGCGAAGGCTGAGCAGGCCGATCGGAAAATGGCTCTCCAGAGGGTAGGAAAAATGGACAATATCAGTAGGCAAAGGCGGATATTTCCAGAAGGATTTCCGGAATTTTCCTCTACTCTCAGCAGGATAAGATGCGGTTGAAGCAACGGCGCGTCATAACCGGCATTTCAGCCGCTGTATTCAATACCCGGCGTTTTCGCCGGCCATTTTCAAGTTAACTGTACCTGAGTCGTCGCCTTGACAATACGTACATTCTGAAGAGGAGGACCGGTTCATACTCCTCGGAACGAGCATTCATTCTCGTTTGCGGGTGGTGTTCCACAGCGTTAGAGACGATGAGACCATTCGAATCACTTCTGCGCGAAAGTCGGATAAGCGAGAACGAAAGACCTATGAAAGGTATCGACATGCGTGATCATTACGATTTTTCAGAGTCCGTCAAGAACCCATACGCCAATAAGCTCAAGAAGCAGGTTACGATCCGGCTGGATGAAGATACCGTTGCATATTTCAAGAAACTTGCCGAGGAAAAGGACCTTCCGTATCAGCGCCTCATTAATCTCTATCTGCGCGACTGCGCACAGTGACATAAAGACCTAAAAATTGAGTGGCAATAAACTGTTAACAAGCGGCTGCTGCCGGACAGGCAAAAGCCCCAGCCAAAAAGCGGTATCCGCTTTTGCCAGCCGCAGGGCGGAGCGTTGTACGGCATGATCCAAAAGGGCCTACATTGCCCTCGCTGCGAGACCGCGTTAGAGGGCAGCCATATTCTTAAGATTGAGAAGATTCAGAATCTAAGATGGTACTCTGTGCCTTCCCACAGATATCGTCGTGGCTCATGCCCGAATTGCAACCTGCCCCTTGCATTTGGTGGGCTAAAGATATCTGCGGCACTGTGGCTTCTCGCATTAGTTCTCTACGTATTCGGATCGCTTTTACTCGACGGCTTTCCAGTTTTGGCTCTCGGTATCGTAGCGTTGGCGATGGCGCTGGTCCCGCTCAAGTTAATTCGTGCAGTAAGTAGGGCGCCGTACAACGAACATACAAGGTTAGATCGTGCGAGCGAAGGGAACCACGATCTTAACCAGTAGTTGAACAAGCCCGGTCGTGAAGCTGAGAATTCCTACGTGGTGCCTGTCCAGTTCTTCTTATACACTCGGACGGGAATTCCGCTGCGCTCCATTCCCGCCGGTGATGGCAACGTTAGCCCAAGGTGCCTCGACGCTGGTCGAATGGATAAATAATGCGACGTGAGGCCCCGCCATGAGCCGCCGGATTGAAGCCATCGAGAAGCAGGTCCAGGAACTGTCTCCGAAAGAGCTTGCGGCCTTCCGGAAATGGTTTGTACGCTACGATGCGGCAGCTTGGGTCCTCCAGTTCGAGGCCGATGCGCAGACTGGAAGGCTCGACAAGCCCGCTAAGGATGCCCTGGCGGATCATGAGGCCGGCAGAAGCAGCGAGTTGTGAGGCATTATCCCGCCTTCTGGCGTTATTTCGACGCACTAACCAGAGCAGGTTCAGCAACTTGCCCGCCGCTCATACGAGCGCCTCAAAGCCGATCCCCGTCATCCGTCTCTTCACCTCAAGAAGGTTGCAAGCTACTTCTCAGTTCGGGTCGGCTTACGTTATCGGGCGCTTGGCGTCGAGGTTACCGATGGCATCCTCTGGTTTTGGATCGGCACTCATGCGGAATATGGCAAGCTGCTGGGCTAACTTGTCGCTGCACAGGACTCCGGTCCCGCTGCTTCGCGCGGTCCTGAGACCTGTGAGTTAGACGTTAGTATCCACCCGAATGAATTTGCCGCCACCCAGCTCGCGGGGAAGCGTCGGGGCGGGAGGTCTCTCGCGGCAAGAATCAGCCTGAAGGGTTGCCCGCGTTGCAGGCCTGTTCCAGCCGGATCGACAGCGTGCCGTGGGTTTCGACCAGCGGATGATCGTAGTCCATGGCTTGGGCCTTGATGACCTGCAGGCCCTCGCAGGGCCGGTCGAGTTCGAGCAGGACCTGGGCCAGGTTCAGCCGGGCCGGCCAGTGTTCGGGTTGGGTGGCCAGCGCCTGGCGGAAGCTGTCGGCCGCGGCCTCGCGCCGGTCCATTTCGTAACGGGCGTTGCCCAGGCCCATGTGCACCAGCGCTGCATCCGGCCAGTGTTCGGCCGCACCAGTCCAGGCGCGCAGTCGCGATTCGGGCCTGGCGTTCTCGTCGAAGTCGGCCAGCGCGCGGAATACCGCGGCCTGGCTGGGTTCGGCCGGCAGGTCACCGGGTTCCAGTACCACGATGGCCCAGCGCGAGGCCCAGTCCCACTGGCGCATCCAGCGTCGCACCGGGGTGGTCAGTTCGCGTTCGGTGCCCGAGCGCATCAGGATCTCCTTGTGCTCGCGGTCGTAGCCGACCACCACCGCGTAGTGCCACGCCGGCAGGCTTCTGATGCGCAGGTTCTGCAGGATGAGTACCGGGTGGCCGGCCTCGACTTCTGCCAGCACAGCCGAAAGCTCACCGGGTACGCGAAACGGTATCCGGTCGAAGTTTCGGGCCGTGGCCATCATTTCCACCTGCAGGCTGCCTTTGAGATCGGGCACGTAGACCCGATCGGCCACCTCCTCGTATTCGGGTCGGGCACCGCTGGCCTCCAGCACGGTCGTAAGCGCGGCTGGTCCGCAGTGGTGTTCCAGTTGCGGGTGGAACGGGGTATCGGTCAGGTCGACGCGGGGTTCCAGCGATTCGGGAATCCGGACGTCGAAGCTGGCGCAGCCGCTGCCCAACAGCATCAGCGCAGCTACGGCGGCTACGCTGATGCTTGGCCATGCACCCAAAGGGGGCGGAGCGTTGGAGCGCTTTGCGCGGGCGCGACGGCGGGTCATTCAGAGGTGGCTTAGCGTGACTTGAAGATGTCGATGACGCCGACGACTTCCAGAATGATCAGCACAACGAACACGACGCCGGCAATGACGATTACACCATCGCCTGCGGCCGGCATTTCGTTGATGCGACCGGCCACCTGCTCCAGCTCGGCGGCACTGAGATTGGCCACGCGATCCATGGCCTTCTCGTGGCTGATGCCGTACTGCGCCAGCTCGGCGGCAACATCGTCGCGCAGCAGGAAAGCCTCGATGCGTTGTTCCAGTTGACCGCTTTCCAGGGCGAGCGCGTCACCGGTGGAAACAAGCTGCGCGTTGGCGGGCATGGTCATGGCGGCCAGCAGCAAAAGAATCAGCGTGTTGCGTGCGGCGCTTGCAATCATGTTGCTACTCCTGTGGTGATGAGCAATCGAAAATAACACAACCCGGAGCGATCCACTAGTGGCAAAAATGCAGCAGCTTCCCTGTAAGCAGTTCATCTAACGGGGATTTCGCCAGTACATAAAGCCGGCATACGATTGGCAATTGCCTCCACGTGCCGCAAGTCACGATCTTGACCGGTGACTTCCGGCCCTTACGCCGGCCCGGGCCCGGGGGGCATAGTAGCCACTCGAACTTTCCGAATCCGGCCGCCAGGAGCCCGCGCATGCTTTCAATTTCATCGATTTCCAAGACCTATCCCAACGGCGTACGCGCGCTGGATGATGTGTCCATCGACATTCCGGTCGGCATGTTCGGCCTGCTCGGGCCGAACGGCGCCGGCAAATCCACGCTGATGCGCACCGTCGCCACGCTGCAGCAGCCCGATACGGGGCGGGTCACCTTCGATGGCATCGACGTATTGAGCGAACCCGACACGTTGCGCCGCACGCTGGGCTATCTGCCGCAGGATTTCGGCGTTTATCCGCGAATCTCGGCCGAGGCCATGCTGGATCACCTGGCGGTACTCAAGGGGATCGTCTCGAAGTCCGAACGAAAGCAACTGGTCGACGCGCTTTTACAACAGGTCAATCTTCATGCGGTACGCAAGAAGGCGCTGGCCGGATTTTCCGGCGGCATGCGCCAGCGCTTCGGCATCGCCCAGGCGCTGATCGGCAACCCCAGACTGCTGATTGTCGACGAACCCACCGCGGGGCTGGATCCCGAAGAGCGCATCAGGTTTCACAACCTGTTGTCCGAAATCGGCGAGGACCGGGTGGTGATTCTTTCCACGCACATCGTCGACGACGTCGCCGATCTGTGCCCGCGCATGGCCATTCTTGCAAACGGCAGCATCGTGCGCGAAGGCGTACCACAGGCCCTGACCGCCGAACTCGAAGGCAAGGTCTGGCGCAAGGCGATCGAGCGCGGCGAACTGGAGCAGTGCCGCGCGCGCTATCGGGTCATCTCCACGCACCTGCGCGCCGGCCGCACCGTGGTCCACGTCGCCAGCGATTCTAACCCCGGCGACGGCTTCGAGCCGCACGCGCCGAACCTGGAGGACGTTTACTTTGCCTCCCTGGCCGAAACGCGACAAGCGCCTGCGGCATCCCAAGCGCCTGCGGCATCTGAGGCGTGAGTATGAAAAGTCGATTCTTCCCGATCGTGCGATTCGAGGCCGCCTACCAGCTCAAGAGTCCGGTATTCCTGGTTTCGTTCGTACTGTTTTTCCTGCTCGCTTTCGGCGGCATTACGTCGGATAACGTCCAGCTCGGCGCCCTGGGCAACATTAACGTCAATTCGCCCGACGCGATTACCCAGAACATCCTGATCTTCAGCCTGATCGCGATGTTCGTGGTCATCGCCTTCGTCGCAAACGTGGTGCTGCGCGATGTCGAATCGCGTTCGGCCGAGATGTTTTATTCCACACCCATCGGCAAGTTCGAGTACCTGCTGGGGCGCTTCAGCGGTGCGTTTGCTGTTTCGGTTCTGTTGCTGGTGGCCATACCGCTGGGCATCATGATCGGCGTGCAGATGCCGTGGCTGGATCCCGAGCGCCTGGGACCGTTTGCGCTGATGCACTACCTGCAGCCGTTTCTGATCTACGGCGTGGTCAACCTGTTCTTTGCCAGCGCGATCGCATTCGCCCTGGCCACACTCACGCGCAGCATGGCCATGACCTACGTGGTCATCGTCGGCTATTTCCTGCTGACCGGTGTCGTCGGCGCGATCACCGATATCTTCAACTCCGCCGAGCACCGCGCGCTGTTGGCCATGTTCGATCCGTTCGGCAGCGCGGCCTACCAGGAAGTGGTGCGTTACTGGACGGCCTTCGAGCGCAATGAACAACTTGCACCGTTGACCGGACTGATTCTGGGCAACCGCTTGGCCTGGCTTGCGCTGAGCCTCGGCGTGCTCGCATTCACCGTCAAGCGATTCCGGTTCGACGTCCAGCCCCCAAGTCGAAAACGCAAGGGCGACCAACAACCCGAAGAATCCGGCGAGCCGATTCGGCCGGCACCGATGCCGGTGCTGCATCCGGCCTATGGCACGGCGGCAAAGTGGCGACAGTTCGCAGAGCGCGTCCGCTTCGAAGCGCGCAGCGTGCTGTTCAGCGTGCCATTCATGGTGCTGGTGCTGTTCGCGCTGATGGTCACTATCCTCAATTTCCTGTCGCTGGACCAGATTTTCCAGACCGCGGTCTACCCTGTCACCCGGTTGATGACCCAGATCATGCAGGGCACGTTCACGCTGTCCGTCCTGATCGTGGTCATTTACTACTCCGCCGAGCTGGTCTGGCGCGAGCGCGAAGCGCGCATGCACGAAGTCATCGATTCAACACCAGTACCGGGCTGGGTGCAGGCTGGCTCGAAGATGGTCGCGATGATCGTGGTGCTGGTAGTACTGCTGTTGATCGGCGTGGTGACGTCCATGCTGTTTCAGTTGAGCCAGGGACATACCGACCTGCAGCCCATGCTGTATGTCACCCGTCATCTGCTCGACTACGGCCTGCTGTTCTACGTCATGGCGATCTTCGCAATATTCGTTCAGACCCTGGTGCCCAACAAGTTCGCCGGCATGGGCGTGATCGTGCTGTTCGTCATCTCGCTGTTCGTGCTCGACCCCTTGGGACTGGAAGACCCGCTTTATCAAATTGGCGCGGCACCCGGCGCGGCCTACTCGGACATGAACGGCTGGGGCTACTTCGCCTGGATCCAGTCCTGGTACAGCGCCTACTGGCTGTTTTTCTGCCTGCTGCTGTTCGTGGCCGCCCACCTGTTGTGGCGCCGCGGCGGCATGGACAGCCTGCGGCTGAGAATCCGCCGCGCCGGTGCCAACCTGTCGCCCGGGATTGCCTCGCTGGGTCTGGTCGCGCTGGTCGGATTTCTGGGTGTCGGCAGTTTCATTTTCTACAACACCCGAATTCTCAATGAATATGTCACCGACTTCGATCTCGAAATGCTTTCGGTGAAATACGAACAGCGCTACCGCGACAACGAGGAACTGGCGCAACCGCGCATCACGGCAATCGACAACCAGGTCAACCTGTATCCGTCCGAGCGCCGCTATACGCTGCAGGGCAGCTACCGTCTCGAAAACAAAAGCGGCGAGCCGGTGCCCAGCGTGTACGTCGGGTTCAATCCCGCCGCGGAAGTGCTGGCGGTGGAACTCGGCGGCGAGACGGCCGACGAAATCGACGAAGAGTTCAAGGTCTACCGCTTCGATCTCGACCGGCCGATGCTGCCGGGTGTGGAAATGGAACTGACTTTCAGCACCCGGCGCGTCAACCGCGGTTTCAAACACGCGCGAAACGCCCAACCGGCGCTAGCAGGCGGCAGCGCCACCGTCATCGGCAACGGCAGCTTCGTCTACGGCGGCGATGCAATGCCGTATATTGGCTTCTCGCGCGGCCAGATCATCACCGACCGCAACGATCGGCGCAAGTACGACCTGCCGCCGATCGACCGCGCGCCGGACCTCAATGACATGGAAGCCGCACGCAACAGCTATCTGTCACGCGACTCCGACTGGGTGGATTTCCGCACCGTGGTGTCCACCGCGCCCGATCAGATCGCCGTAGCCCCCGGCTACCTGCAACGCCAATGGGAAGACAACGGTCGGCGTTATTTCGAATACGAAATGGACGCGCCGATGCAGAACCTGGCCGCCTGGCTGTCGGCCCGTTACACGGTGAAAACCGAAACTGTAGATGGTGTCGAACTCAGCGTCTACTACCACCCGGCACACGACTGGAACGTGGACCACATGATGGAGACCATGCGCAAGTCGCTGGATTACTTCCAGGCCAACTTCAGCCCGTACCAGTATCGCCAGATGCGCATTCTGGAATTCCCCGCGTTCCTGGGCAATTTTGCCCAATCGTTCCCCAACACCATCCAGTGGTCGGAGGGCCTGGGCTTTGTCGCGAAACTGGAAGATCCCAGCGATATCGACTATGTCTTCTACGTCGGCGCCCACGAAATGGCCCATCAGTGGTGGGGTCACCAGGTCTCCAGCGCCGATGTCCAGGGCGGCACCGTGCTGGTCGAAACGCTGGCGCAGTACTCGGCGCTGATGGTGATGGAAGAAGAATACGGCCCCGACATGATGCGTCGTTTCCTGGCCTTCGAGCTCGACAACTACCTCTCTTCCAGGGGTGGCGAGTCGCGCGAGGAGCTACCATTGGTGCGGGTCGAAAACCAGGGCTACATCCATTATCGAAAAGGCTCGCTGGTGATGTACGCGCTCAAGGACTACCTGGGCGAAGACCGCATCAACACCGCGCTCGCCAACCTGATCGACGAGGTCGCCTACCAGTACGACCCATACCCGAGAAGCGTAGACCTCATCCGCCACCTCAAGGCCGTGGCCGAAACCGGCGACGAACTCGCGCTCATCGAAGACCTGTTCGAACGCATCACGCTATGGGACCTGGCCATCGAAGACGCCAGCGTCACCGAAAACGACGACGGCACCTTCACAGTGAGCATGGAAGTCAAGGCCGCCAAGCTCGAAGCCGACGGCCTGGGCCGGGAAACCGAAGTCGAACTCAACATGCCCATCGACATCGGGGTATTCACCATGCGCCCGGACGACGACGACTTCTCGCCGAATGCCGTACTGCACCTGGAGAAGCATCGAGTCACCAGTGGCGACAGCACCTTTGAACTGACCGTCGACCAGCGCCCAGCCGTAGTGGGGATCGACCCGTACCACAAGCTCATCGACCGCAAGTCGGATGACAACGTGAAGTCGTTATAGCGCCCCCATCTTCCCTAAACCGAAATACATTCCATCATCCCGCAAACGCCGCGCCCAGCGGGGCGTTATCCGGGGCCTCGACACCACACCACCAAACCCGAAGCCTCCCACTGCCCAACGACACACAAATTTGCCACACGCCGAAATTTGGTGCATCATTCCAACCGTCAAGCCCGCAGCGATCCATCGAAAAATGGTGCCATGAATGGTAGTCAATCCGGAACATATACATCTGGAAGAGATCGCCTAAAAAAGTCGCTCAAGTGCGTTCCGGCCCTGTCGGGCCTCCGCCGGACCGGCCAGAGGCGCGCCGCTATGACCATCTACGGACAGAGCCATGCCGATAAAATATACACTTAGCAAAAAGCCCCTGATAGATAAAATCGAGGTCCGGCCGGTGCATAACGGGCAATGCCACTGCGGTAGTGTCAAATTCACTGTGCGGCTTGAAAAAGGGCTAATTGATCCGCGTCGTTGTAATTGCTCGATATGCCGGCGGCGCGGCGCAGTTGTGGCCTCTGTGGAGCTCAAGGATCTGACAGTTGATCAAGGCGAAGATGTATTGAGCCTTTATCAGTTCAATACACACACGGCCAAACACTACTTCTGTTCCAGGTGTGGCATATATACGCACCATCAACGAAGGTCAAATCCAAAACTGTATGCGTTCAATATCGCATGTCTGGACGGTATCGATCCATTTGTACTTAAAACCGTTCCGGTCCTGGACGGTGAGGATCATCCAAGGGATAGACAAGAAGGCGCATGACAAAGCCGGACAAGGCAACACCAAACCCCGGCGTGCTTGCTCGCAACGTTGGGCAGTGGAAATAAACGATGGCACCACGGAAATACTCTCGGAAAGCGCCGTCAAGCCTGGGGGCACCGTATCTTCGAAGCATTCGCAGCGACTCTGAGCGAATGAACGCAAACCAATTCCCGTTCACTATCCCGGCATTCCGCCACGGCATATCGCTTGATCTACCCACACCAGTCACGTTCTTTGTCGGTGAAAATGGTAGTGGAAAATCGACGCTGCTTGAGGCATTGGCGGAAATTTGCGGCTTCAATCCAGAGGGTGGAAACCGAGACCATTATCGAGAAGCGAGACAAGATCGCTCTGAATTGGCGAAAGCCCTCCGGCTCTCGTGGATGCCGAAAATGACGGACGGCTTCTTCATGAGGGCGGAAAGCTTTTACAACTTTGCAAGCTACCTCGACGGAGTGTCGGATTTTCGGGCCTATGGCGGCAAATCACTTCACCATCAGTCCCACGGCGAGTCGTTTCTGTCCCTTTTTCAGAACCGGTTCGAACACGGGCTATACATTCTGGACGAGCCCGAAGCCGCCCTTTCACCGCAGCGACAGTTAGCGTTTCTCAGAATTATCCACGATCTCGAAACACCTCGTCATGCTCAGTTCTTGATCGCCAGCCATTCACCTATTCTTTTGGCTTATCCGGATGCAACTCTGTATCAGTTCGAAGAGGACGGCATCCAGGAAGTGGCTTACCGGGAAACGGACCAATACTTGGTTACCAAGGATTTCCTGGATGCCCCAGAGCGCATGCTTAGGTATTTGTTCGCCGAAGAAGAAGAGTCCGATTACTAAATGCTCAAGCGAAGCACGCGGACACGCGCCTCGTAGCGCGGCTCGAGCCCGTCCAGCGCGCCGTCCGGAATTGGACAAACGGGTTCGCTGCACGGTGGGTGACCGAATTACCCGAGAACCACCCCGATAGAATCAAAGGAGCAAAAAATGCCAATCAAGAAGTGGATCGTTCAATACTTGATTGCTGTTCCGATAGCAGCAATACTGTTGGGTGGCGTTCAATTCTTGAAGGGGAGAGGGTTGGAGTATGCGGTGGAATTTGGATCATTGTGGGGAGTGATTTGCGCTATGATTTGTCTTGCCGGGCGTGATTCCGGGGGCGGATCCGTCAACATCATAAACGGGAGATGCCGTGATGATTCGTGTCCTGCAGAGATTCCTTTTGCCACTCAGCCTCAGCGTCCTGCTCTGTGCTTGCGCCAGCCAAAGAACAGCCGAACCGGAGTCTGATCCGGGTTATAGCGACAACGATCTCGTGATCAGCGGCCAGCTCGAACGCGCCATGGCCGACACGCCGGGCCTGGACCTTTTCGGCGATGAAGTCCAACAAGCCGCGCGGCATTGGCAAGAGCAACGCGACCGGGGCGATGACCCGCTGGTTCCGGGCTGCGCCTGCCGCTACCAGCTTCCTTCCTGTGGCGGCCGTGTCGTTGGCCGAGCGGTGGATGAATGCTTCCCGGATGATGGTGTTTCGCTGCATGAGAAGACCATCAGCACCGAATGCGACAGCTATAGCGGCAAGCGCTACAATTGCGAGGAGTTGCTCGGCGAGGGCGCTACATGCCGCTTGCAACCGATGACGTGCTGCGGTGTCGAAACGGCATCCGCTTACTGTCATCTTGAGCTATGATCACTGATGTTGTTGGGTTTAATCCCCTACGCTGCATGGATTTTCGGAAATGCTGCTATACAGGGCAGCGTTTCCGCGGCGCGTGCTCGGATTTTCAATCCTCACATGTTGAGACGTTCCAAGGAACTTTTCTCGTCAAGAATCGCCCAGACCGGCAACAGGGCATGACCGGGCCGGCCGTTTCTCGCCTGAAAGGTCTGCCTGCCGATGTTGTGCTGATTCGCGAACAAGGGGTTTCCGGTTTATATACGCTTGACAACAGGAGGCTTCCAGAGTGACAACCCACCGTTTACAATTTGCCGGCTTCATGCTTGCCGCTATTTTCTGTGCGTTCCTTGCCGGTCGCGCGACTTCGACCGCTTCATTTGCTGCGGCCGCAGGTGCCCCAGACAGTCACAATCGTCCGTTCCACCAGCCCGCGCCACACGGACTTGTCGTCGTGCCCAGCGAGTTCACGCCGGAGGAAACCGCCGAGCGTCTGACGCTGGCGGCGAACGAAGGCGGCGCCGCCGTCGTTGCTGATATCGACCACGCAGCCGCCGCGGCCCAGGCCGGACTCGAGCTGCGACCGACACGCGTGCTACTCATCGGCAACCCGATCGCCGGAACGCCGCTCATGGTGGCCCGCCAGACAGCAGGAATCGATCTGCCTTTGAAATTCCTGATCTACGAGGACGCCGAAGGCCAGGTGTTCCTGGCGTACAACAGCACCCGGCACCTGAAACGCCGGCACCGTATTCGTGGTGAAGACGAATTGCTACGCAGGATCGAGACCAACCGACGCACGCTCGCCGAGGTTGCAACCCGGGACTGACTCGGCTACGGGCTCCCGCTGGTAAGCTTCCCAATACCTGGTGCACGAGCGCGGGATATTATCCGGTGTCGCCGCCGCGGGAACCTTCAGGTCACAACCACGAGAAACACATGAATTCTGGATTAACGGTCGCGTTTGCAATGGTATTGGCTCTTCCGAATGCGGGAGCGATAGCCTCGGAAGCATCCCCCTATTCCGGCGAGGAGGCGCGAGAAATCAAAGCCCTGTCGGATCCGGATATTTCCGGTTTGCTGGCCGGAAAGGGCATGGGCTATGCCAAGGCAGCAGAACTCAACGGATACCCGGGTCCCGCTCACGTGCTGGAACTTGCCGAGGAATTATCCCTTACTGCCGATCAGCAAGCCGAGACCCAGGCCATTTTTGATCGGATGCAGGCTTCGGCAAAAGATCTGGGTGCTGAACTGGTAGCTGCAGAACGGGAACTCGACCAGGCGTTCAAGGACAAGTCGATCGACGAATCCTCGTTGCCGGAACTGGTACGCGAGATCGGCGAGATCGAATCCCGGCTGCGCGCAGTGCATCTGGATGCACATTTGCGACAGACCGGTCTTTTGGCCGACCATCAGATCGCCCGATACAAAATGCTGAGGGGCTATCAACATGGCGGGCACGGCAGCCACCTGAAACATCAGCACGGCGGACTATAAACCCATCAGGGTTTGATCCCGAGGCACGCAATCGCCGACCGTCACCGGAATTGATCGAGATCAGCCCCGCGTGCATGACCTGCTCCGTATCATGGGAAGCATGGCCGGAGTTCGATCAATGGGTGAGAGAATCAGCATTCGCTCGCGAGCGATCTGGGCGATGCAGGGATTCGTGATTCTGTTTGCGCTGTGGCTGGTGTTCGACGGCCTCGACGGCTGGCCGGTGGGTTTGCTGGCCGCGGTCATAGGCGGCGGGCTCGCGGCGTGGCTGGCCGAAGGGCCGCCGTTCTGGTGGAATCCATTCCGGCTGGTCGAATTCGCCGGGTTCTTCCTGTTCGAGTCGTTTCGCGGCGGCATCGATGTGGCTTGGCGATCGCTGCATCCGCGCCTGCCCGTAACACCCGGCTTTTTCGAGCACGACATCGCGCTGCCGAAAGGCCAGCCCAGCACCTTGCTGATCAGCGTCATCAGCCTGCTGCCGGGCACGCTGAGCGCCGAGCTGGTGCGCGACGACCACGTGCTCGTGGTCCACAGTCTTTCGTCGGGCGGCGAGCAAGCCGTAGCCCGGCTGGAACACCGCATTGCGCGCCTGTTTTCGCTTTCGTCCCCGTCCTCGACCCGGGATCCGGGAGCCGCGTCATGACCGCGGCCGTACTGCCCTGGGCCATCGTGTTTTTGCTGATCAACCTCGGCGCCGGCCTTTGGCGCGCGTGGAAGGGGCCGACCGACGGCGACCGGCTGCTGACCACGTTGCTGTTTGCGACCACCAGTGTCGCGGTTCTGTTGATGATGGCCGAATGGCTGGCGCTGCCGGCAATCCGTACCGTGGCCCTGATGCTGGTGCTGCTGGCGACCATTATTTCGCTGGCGTTCTTCGGCATGCCCGAACGGTCGCCGGAGGAAGGTTCACGCGCTCGAAGCGCGGGGGAAGGCGATGATTGATCTCATGGCGCTGGTGGTGCTTCTGGCCGGATGCTTCTTCGTTTTCGCCGGCACCGTTGGCATGCTCAGGCTGCCGGACGTCTATTGCCGTCTGCACGCGCTGACCAAGGCCGACAACCTGGGCCTGTTGCTGATCTGCCTGTCGCTGGCGCTGCTCGACGGCCGGTTGCGGTCCACCCTGCTGTTGCTGTTGGTCTGGCTGCTGGCGCTGTTGGCCTCCACGGTATCGGCCCATCTGATCGCGCGCCATTCGCGCGCACGCCGGCCACCGACGGGCAAGCGGCAATGAATGTGCAGGTCGTCATCGATATCGTCCTGGGCCTGATTCTGGTCGGGCTGGCCGCGCAGGTCGCACTCGGCCGGCACCTGTTTCGCTCCATCGTGTTCTACGTCGCATTCGGCCTGGCCATGGCGTTGATCTGGGCCCGGCTGGGCGCGGCCGACCTGGCGCTGGCCGACGCGGCGATCGGCGCCGGTCTGACCGGTGCGTTGATGATGGTGGCATTCCGGCGTCTGGTCGGCATCGATCCGCAACAGGCGCAGGCGCAGTTCACGCGCCACTCGCACGTCGCATTCGGCGTCGCGGTGCTGGCGGCCGGGCTGGTCGCGACCCTGGGACTGGCCGCGCTGACCATGGCGCGTGCGCCGGAAAGCGCCGGCATGCAGGTGCTGACGCGGCTCGATGAGACCGGGCTCGGCAACCCGGTCACCGGCGTGTTGCTGGTGTTCCGCGGCTTCGACACGCTGATCGAAATGGTCGTCCTGTTGACCGCATTCATCGGCTCGCGCGTGATGACGCAGCGCAGCCGTCTGGACGTGACGACCATTTCCGGCTTCGAACTGCCGCTGGTGCGAACGCTGGTCGCGGTGATCCTGCCGCTGGCGGTACTGATCGCCATGCATTTGCTGTGGATCGGTGCCGATCAACCCGGCGGCGCGTTTCAGGCCGGCGCGTTGCTGGCCGGATCCGGCGTGTTGCTGCTGCTCACCGGCACCCTGTTGCCGGCACCGCGTTCGCATGCCGTGGTGCGCCTGGCGCTGGTTGCAGGGGTAGGTGCGCTGTGCCTGTTGGCGCTGGCGCCGCTGGTCCAGGGCCGGCCGCCCATGGCCTTTCTGGGCAAGGGCTCGCTGTTGTTTGCCGAAGCCGCGATGATGGTTTCGGTTGCCGTGGCGCTCACGCTGTTGTTTGCCGGCGCTCCGGCGCTGAAGGCAGGACGCTCGTGAGCGGCGATGCGGTTTTCGTGCTGGCCGCCGCGGCGGTTTTCGGCCTGGGCGTGCACCGGCTGCTGACCGCCGGACACATCATGCGCAAGCTGCTGGCGCTCAACCTGATGCTCAGCGCGGTGTTTCTGCTGCTGATCGTCGTGCCGGCGCGCATCGACGGCCAGCCCGATCCGGTGCCCCAGGCGCTGGTGCTGACCGGCATCGTCATCGCGGTCTCGACCACCGCGTTCGCACTGGCCCTGATGGTGCGGCTGTTTCGCCGCCAGGGTCATGCGGCCATCCATCCGGATGTCGATCCCGGGATGCTGGGGCGGCTGGCCGGCGGTGAACAAACCGGGCCCAGGGACGACCACGACGACCGGCGTGCCCCGCAATGACGGCCGCGCTGCTTGCCGGCCTGGTGTTCATTCCGCTGGTCATGGCCCTGGTTGCCGTGATTTCCCCCCCGCGTCTGCGCCGGCCGATCGCGCTGCTCGGCGCGCTGGCCTGGCCGTGCCTGCTGGTGCCGCTGAGCATTGCAGTGGCCCACGACCAGACCCTGACCCTGGTATTTGGCGGCTGGAGCCCGCCGCTGGGCGTTGGCTGGCGGCTGGATGCACTGGGTCTTGTCTTGCTGTGGGTGCACGCGCTGGTCGGCATCGCCGCGCTGCCCGGGGCCTGGAATCGCTTTGGCCCCGAGGTTGATGCGGCCGCGCCGTTCTGGCCGCTGTGGCTGATCCTGTCGACCGGGATCAACCTGGCGTTGCTGGCCGCCGACCTGTTCAACCTGTACGTGACGCTGGAACTCACCACCCTGGCCGCGGTGGCGCTGATCGCGACCGACGACGGCATCGCCGCGCTGACCGCTGCAATGCGCTACCTGCTATTGGGCGTACTGGGCTCGCTGATGTACCTGCTCGGCGTCGGGCTGGTCTACGCCCAGACCGGCAGTCTGGCCATGGACCAGGCCGGGATGGCGCCCATCGGCGACGTCGCGCTGGTGCTGATGCTGGTCGGCTTGATGGTCAAGGCCGCGATCTTTCCGCTGCACGTCTGGTTGCCGCAGGCCTACAGCAACGCGCCGGGGCCGGTGGCGGCGATCATGTCGGCGGTGGTCGGCAAGGTGGCGCTGGTCGCGCTGTGGCGGATCTGGTTTCAGGCTGCGACCGAACCGCCGCCGTTGCTGGCCGACCTGCTCGGCCTGGTCGGCGCGGTTGCCATCGTCTACGGCGCCCTGGCGGCCTACATGCAGCCCAGGTTGAAGATGGTGATCGCCTGGTCCAGCATCAGCCAGTTCGGTTTCCTGATGTTGCTGCTGCCGTTGGCCAGTCAGCACGCCTTTCAGGGTGCGGGCTTCCACCTGCTGACGCACGGCCTGGCCAAGGCCGCGATGTTCCTGGCCGCGGCCAACATCGTCGCGGTGCTGGGCACCGACAGCATTCGTCACCTGCCCGGCCTGGACAAGCGCATGCCGCTGGAGGCGTTCACCCTGGCGCTGGCCGGCGTGACGCTGATCGGCCTGCCGCCCAGCGGCGGCTTTACCGGCAAGTGGATGCTGCTGACCGCGGCCTGGCAGCAGCAGGGCTGGTTCTGGCTGGTGCTGATCGTGCTCAGCGGTCTGATGAGCGCGGCCTACGTGTTCCGCATCCTGGCGCTGACCTGCTTTCACCCGGCCCGGCGCGCGGTGCATGAACTTCACGCCCGGCCGCCGAAGATCACCAGTCTGGCCGCACTGCTGCTGGCATTGCTGGCGGTGATCATCGGTCTGTATCCGCATCCGGTGCTTGAGCTCCTGGGCCGTGGCCTGCCGGGTGGCGGGTCGTGATGGCGCCCTGGCTCACTCAAGCGCTGCCGCCGGCCGTGGTGCTGGTCTCCACGCTGGCGGCAATCGTGATTTTCGTCGCCGGCGAAGACCGCCAGCGGCTGCGGATCTGGGTCAACCTGATCGCCGCCACCATCAAGCTTCTGCTGGTGGTCTGGATCGGTCTTGCGGTGATGGCCGGCAATACCTTCATGTTCCGTTTCGAACTGCTGCCCGGCCTGGAGCTGATCCTGCACGCCGACGCGCTGAGCATCCTGTTCGCCAGCCTCTCGGCGGTGCTGTGGCTGGTGACCACGGTCTACGCCATCGCCTACCTCGAGCACTCGCCCAACCGGGCCCGGTTCTTCGGGTTTTTCAGTTTATGTGTAAGCGCGACCATGGGCATTGCCATGGCCGGCAACCTGCTGACGCTGTTCATTTTCTACGAGTTGCTCACGCTGACCACCTGGCCGCTGGTGGTGCACAACGGTACGCCCGAAGCGCTGGCGGCCGGGCGGTCCTACCTGCGCTATACGCTGGCCGGCGGCGTGGCGCTGCTGAGCGCGATGGTCTGGCTGTACGGCCTGGCCGGTAACGTGGAGTTCACGCCAGGCGGATTCCTCGGCGCCCTTGCAACCGAGCATCGTGGCGCGCTGACCCTGATCTTCGTCCTGCTGGTCGCCGGCTTCGGCGTCAAGGCTGCACTGGTCCCGCTGCACGGCTGGCTGCCCAAGGCCATGGTGGCGCCGGCGCCGGTCAGCGCGCTGTTGCACGCGGTGGCGGTGGTCAAGGCCGGGGCGTTCGGCATCATCCGCACGGTCGAAGACGTGTATGGCCCGCAACTGGTCGCCGAGCTGGGCATGCGCATGCCGCTGATCGCGGTGGCAGCCTGGACCATCGTAATCGGCTCGTTGCTGGCGCTGCGCGAACATGAACTCAAGCGCCGGCTGGCCTATTCCACCGTCAGCCAGGTCTCCTATATCGTGCTGGGGATTGCGGTCGGCGGCGTGCTGGCGACTTCCGGCGGCATGGTGCATCTGGTCCACCAGGGCTTGATGAAGGTGACGCTGTTCTTCTGTGCCGGCATCTACGGGCTGTTGCTGGGTGTGACGCGGATCGACCAGCTCGACGGGCTGGGTCGGCGCATGCCCTGGGTCAGCGCGGCATTTACCATTGCCGCACTGGGCATGATCGGGGTGCCGCCCATCGTCGGGTTCATCAGCAAGTGGTATCTGGCCTCGGGTGCGTTGGCCGCCGACGTGCCCTGGGTGCTGGCCGTGCTGGTCACCAGCGCGCTGTTGAATGCAGCCTACTTCCTGCCGTTGATCCGGCGGTTGTGGTTGACCGAAGGCGGCCCGCTTGCCGCCACGCCCATTGGGATAGGGACCGGGATCGGGATAGGGACAGGGATCGGCCGGCTGTCGCGCCTGGCGCTTGCGGCTTCGGCGGTGGCGACCGCGGTGCTCACCGTGGCACTGGGCGTGCTGGCAACGCATCCGCTGAGTCCGCTGAGCTGGGTCTTCGAGATCGCCGCGGGGTATACGCAATGATGGCGGTGCTGGCCAACAGCCTGCCGATCCTGGCGCCGCTCTTCGTCGCGGCCTTGCTGGCCCGCCCGGGCCGGGTCCGCACGGCGGCAATCTCCGCGGCGCCGTGGCTGCCGCTGTTGCTGGTATTCCCGCTGCTGCTGCATCGAACCGTGGAGCTGCCGTTCGCGCTGCTTGTCCTGCGGCTGGGCGCGGATTCGACGGCCGCTCCCTTGATCGTCTTGTGCGGCGCGGCCTGGGGCCTGGCCGGCTGGTTTGCCGCCGCGCGGGTTCTGCGCGACCGGGTGCTGTTCTGGAGCGGCTGGCTGGTCAGCCTGGCCGGGATTGCGCTGGCGCTGCTGGCGCAGGATGTGGCCGGGTTTTATGCCGGCTATTCGGCGCTGAGCCTGGCGTCGTGGCTGCTGATCATCCATGCCCGCAGCGACGAGGCCTGGCGTGCCGGCCGGGTCTACCTGGTGTTGGCGCTGGCCGGCGAGATGGCGGTGTTTGCCGGCGTCGTCGCTATTGCCTCCGTGGCCGGCAATGCGGCGCTGGACGAACTGGTCACCGGCGTGCACCTGGACCCGGGCTGGCGCTGGCTGATCCTGGCCGGCTTCGCGGTCAAGATGGGCATCGTCCCGCTGCACCTGTGGCTGCCGCTGGCGCATCCGGTCGCGCCGGTGCCGGCCAGCGCCATTCTGTCCGGCGTCATCGTCAAGGCCGGCCTGGTGGGCTGGCTGCGGCTGGTGCCGCCCGGCGGCAGTGGCAGCGAAATTTTCGGCCCCGCGCTGCTTGCACTGGGCATGATCACGGCCTTCGCCGGGGTGGCGATCGGGCTTGGGCAACGGCGGGCCAAGGTGGTGCTGGCCTACTCGACGATCAGCCAGATGGGCCTGGTGCTGACCGCCTATGCGGCGATGCTGATGGCGCCGGAGCGCTTCTCCGCGCTGCTGCCCTGGCTGGGTGTGCTGGTACTGCACCACGGTCTGAACAAGGCCTCGCTGTTCCTGGCCTGCGGTTGCGCACCGGGCCGGAGCCGGTTGCGCGGTGCGTTGGTCGTGCTTCCGGCGCTGGCGATTGCCGGCGCACCACTGACCACCGGCATGCTGGCCAAGACCGGGCTGAAGACCGCGCTTGGCGAGGCCGGGGTCGATCAGGGCTGGACCCTGGCGCTGAGCCTGAGCTCGACTGCCACGGCACTGCTGCTGTGGCACTTCTGGCGGCTGGTGCGGCAGGAGTGCGGCTACAAAACCGCTCACCCGGCGTGGATCGTCATGACGCTCGCCGGGTTTCTCATACCCTGGTGGTGGGCGGTTTCGCACGGGCTGGAGCTGCACCTGCCGGGTGCGCTGTGGCCGGCGGCCTGGCCACTTGCGCTGGCCGCGGCGCTGATCGCGCTCAAGACGGTGCTGGCGCCGAACCGAACCATGGAGTTGCCGGCCGGCGATCTGGTCGTGGTGCTGGAACGAGGTGTTGCCCGCCTGGTCGCAGTGCTGGTGCGAATTGCCAGCGCCAGAATCGGTCCGCCGCCCAATCTTTACCCGGTGCACGTGCGCTTGACCCGTGCGCTGTTGTGGCTGGAGCGCAAGATGACCTCGCTGCCGGTTGCCGGCTTGCTGATCCTGGGCCTGGGCGGGTTGCTGTGGCTCGTCGCGCGACTGGCATGAACCCCGGTGGTGCGGGCATCGGCGTTAGAATTCGCACCTGAACCGGTTCGGCCCATCGTCGCCCATGATTGAGGTCGGCTGCGGGTGCTTCGGGGTGACTACAAAACTACAGGAATCAGCATCATGCGGATCGGGGTACCGAAGGAAATCAAGAACCACGAATACCGGATCGGGCTGACCCCGGCCGGGGTGCGCGAGCTGGCCAGCCACGGCCACGAAGTGATGGTGCAGCGCGACGGCGGCAAGGCGATTGGATTGACCGACGATCTGTACGAACGCGCCGGCGGCACCATTATTGAAACCGCCGAGGAGATATTCGCGTCAGCCGACATGATCATCAAGGTCAAGGAGCCGCAGCCCAACGAATGCGAAATGCTGCGCGAAGGCCAGATCCTGTACACCTACCTGCATCTGGCGCCCGACCCGAAGCAGACCGAGGGCCTGGTGAAGTCGGGCTGTACGGCAATCGCCTATGAGACCGTCACCGACCGCGCCGGCGGCCTGCCGCTGCTGGCGCCGATGTCGGAAGTCGCCGGCCGCATGTCCATCCAGGCCGGCGCCCACGCGCTGGAGCGCGCCCAGGGCGGGTCCGGCATCCTGCTCGGCGGCGTGCCCGGCGTGCGCCCGGCCGAAGTGATGGTCATCGGCGGCGGTGTGGTCGGCCTGAACGCCGCGCGCATGGCCATGGGCATGGGCGCCGACGTGACCATCTTCGACCGTTCGCTGCCGCGCCTGAAGTACATCGACGAGCTCTACGGAGAACGGCTCAACACGCTGTATTCCACCGAAGAGGCGATTGAGCAGCACCTCGACAGCGTCGACCTAGTCATCGGCGCCGTATTGATTCCCGGCGCGGCGGCGCCGAAGTTGGTGCGGCGCGAGCAACTCAAACTGATGGATCCGGGTTCCGTGATGGTCGATGTGGCGATCGACCAGGGCGGCTGCTTCGAGACCTCGCACGCGACCACCCACCAGGACCCGACCTACGAGGTCGACGGCATCATCCACTACTGCGTGGCCAACATGCCCGGCGCGGTCGCGCGCACCTCGACCTTCGCACTGACGAATGCGACGCTCGCATACGCCGTGAAGCTCGCCAACAAGGGCGCCAGGCAGGCGATGCTGGACGACGAGCATCTGTTGGCCGGGCTGAACGTGCATCGCGGCCAGGTGACCTACGAGGCCGTCGCGCACGATCTCGGCTACGACTACGTGCCGGCCGCCGAGGCGCTGGCGAACGATTGACCGAAGCGTCGGGGACGTCGCCCCGACCGGAGTATCCGCACCCCGAACTCTTGCCTCGGTCGGTTCCGCGTGGCCGGCGCTGCCGTCATCCCGGAAACGACGCGCATAGCGCAACACCCCCTCGTCATCCCGGAAACGTCGCGCATAGCGCAACACCTCCCTCGTCATCCCGGAAACGACGCGCGCAGCGCGGCGTTATCCGGGATCTCACGATGTAGCGGCTTCGCCGGGGACGCGGCCCCATCCTGCGGCATCCACTGCGCAGCGCGACCGACAGAATGTCTGCGCATAGCTCTATCGGCTACCATGCGGGTTTCCGCTCAAAAAAGGGATTTTCATGAACAAGCTCCTGATCTTCGCCCTGATGTGGGTCCTTGCCGCTCCGGCCCTGGCCGGGGATGAAGCCGGCTCCGACAACAAGGCAGAAACTCCGAAACCGGTCGCGCACACCACCGAGCACCGGGTGACCATCGACGGCCAGCGAATCGACTACAGCGCCACCGTCGGCTGGCTGATCATGGAAGAAGACGACGAACCGATTGCACGCTTCGGCTATACGGCCTATCACCGCGACGGCGACTATGCGCCGGGCGAGCGGCCGATCGTGTTCGCGTTCAACGGCGGCCCCGGCTCATCGTCGCTGTGGCTGCACATGGGCATCCTGGGCCCCGAGCGCGTGGTGGTCAACGACGCCGACTACACGGCCCCGCCGCCGGCGAAGCGCGTCGACAACGAATTCAGCATCATCGACGTGGCCGACCTGGTCATGATCGATCCGGTCGGCACCGGGTTCAGCAAACCGCTGGGCGAGGCCGAAGGCAAAAAGTTCTGGGGCGTGGACCAGGATATCGAATCGGTGGCCGCGTTCATCAAGAAATACATCACGGAAAAAGGTCTTTGGGCCGCGCCCAAGTTCGTGCTCGGCGAAAGCTACGGCGGCATCCGCGGCGCGGGGCTTGCTCACCATTTGCAAAGCCGCCACGGCATGAACCTCAACGGCCTGATCCTGGTCTCGCCCATCATCGATACCGCGGCCGGTCGCGACGGCGGCGGCCTGGACCTGCCGTACGCGCTGTTTTTGCCCTCGTTCGCGGCCACGGCCTGGTACCACGACGCACTGGCCGACAAGCCCGACAACCTCGAAGCCTTCGTGGCCGAAGTCGAGCGGTTCGCGCTCGAACAGTACCTGCCGGCGCTAACCGCCGGCTACACCATTGAGCGGGCGCGCAAACGCGAAATCGCCGAGCAGGCGGCCGAATATACCGGCACATCGACCGACTACTGGCTGAAGGCCGACTTGCGCGTCAGCCACCAGCAGTTTCTGCAGGAACTCAAGCGCGGCGACCGGCTGATCGCCGGGCGCATCGACTCGCGCTTCATCGGCCCGGCCGTCAACCCGCTTTCCGAGACCATGGACTACGACCCGTTCTTCCCGTCGGTGGGCCCGGCCTACACCGCGGCATTCTTCGACTACCTGCACAACGAGCTGGAATTCGGCCGCGACGAGGAATACAAGACCACTGCCTGGCCGCTGGATTGGGAATGGAGCCACCGCGACCCGGACGGCCGGAACCAGCCGGCGGTCAACCTGTTGCCCGACCTGTCGCGCGCGATGGTCATGAACCCCGGTTTGCAGCTTCATATCCAGCAGGGCTACTACGACCTAGCCACACCGTTCGCCGCGACCAACTACTACATCCGCCACCTGGACATCCCGCGAGAGGCGCGCGAGCGCATCCGCTACGACCTGTACCCGGCCGGCCACATGATGTACCTGCACGAAGAATCCATGCAGGCCTACCGGGAAGACCTGGCCGCTTTCATTCTTGGCGCGATTCCCTGACCATTCGATATCATGATATCATCCAAGCGGGCATGGACATCCTGTCAGGCAGGAGAAAAACATGGCACAGGTCGTTGTTCGCAATATCGATGAGGACATCAAGGCGGCACTCAAGCGTCGGGCCAGACAACACGGCTGGAGTATGGAGGAGGAAGTTCGCCAGATTCTGCGTCGGGCCGTCAATGAACAACCGGACGCCACATCGGATCTCGGAACTCGCATTGCGGCCCGGTTTGCCGATGTGGGGCTTGATGAACCGCTGCCCGAGCTGCATGGCCAGATCGCCCAGCCAATGCCCGTTGATCCGTGATCATCCTGGACACCAACGTGCTGTCGGCCCTGATGCAGCGTGTGCCGGAGTCTGCCGTGATTGATTGGCTTGATGCGAAGGCACCGGATGATATTTGGCTCAGCAGCATCACCCTGTATGAAGCGCGCTACGGGTTGGCGCTATTGGATGATGGGAAACGCAAGGATTTGTTGCAACAGCAGTTGAACACCCTCGTGCGAGATGATCTGGACAATCGGGTGGCGGTGTTCGACGTGCGTGCGGCCAACCGGGCGGCGGCGCTGGCCGCCGAGCGCAAGCGTCGTGGACGGATTGTGGATATCCGTGACACTTTCATCGGCGGCATCGCGATCGCCAATCGCGCCACCCTGGCGACCCGAAATACCAGGCATTTCGAAGATCTTCCCACCCCGGTGGTCAATCCCTGGGATTCCGATTGACTACGCACGGCGCATTGCCGCGCCACGCCCCGGAAACACGACTCTCCCGGCTTTTGCATCCGTGCAATAAAACCACCGTATGCCGACTACGATCACTCTGAGCCGCCTTCGCCGCTACGCCGTCACGCGCAGTCTGTTCAAACCGAGAACCTTGCAGCGCGCCATCACGAAGCTGGGTTTCGTCCAGTTCGATCCGATACGTGCCCCGGCGCGGGCTCAGGATCTGACACTGCGTCATCGTGTTACTGACTACAAAGCCGGCGATCTGGAGGCGCGCTACCCGCGCCTGGCCGTCGAGGAAGATTTTTTTGTTAACTACGGCGTTCTGCCGCATGCCACGCAATGCCTGATGCACCCACGGACGGCGCGCACCGAGTGGCCGCGCTCGCGCTGGGCGCAGGCGCGGGCCGTGCTGGAGTTCGTGCAAAGCCGCGGTGTGGTTCACCCACGCGAGGTGGACGCCGCCTTCGAGCATGGCGCGACAAGGAACTGGTTCGGCGGCAACAGCCGGGCCACCACCCAGCTCCTGGATGGCATGCACTACCGCGGTCTGCTGCGCGTGGCGCGGCGCGAAGCTGGGATACGTCTGTACGCACCACAGCTTGCCCATGAACGTGACAGCCCGGCGGACCCGGACGCCGCCCTGGACGCACTGATCGACGTGGCAGTGGCGAAGTACGCGCCGTTGCCTGCGGCCACGCTCAGTCGCCTCGTCACATGGGTGGGTTCCGCGGCGGCTCCGCAGTGGCGCGAGCGACGCCGCGATGGACTGGCGCGTGCCAAGGCGCGGCTACCCCAGGCCACGGTGGACGGCTGCCGCTGGTACTGGCCGGCCGGCGAAAACCCCGGTAGTCGTCGCTTCGCACACGACGACGTATTGGACGAACGTCTGCGCCTGCTGGCGCCGTTCGACCCGCTGGTCTGGGACCGCGAACGCTTTGAGCGCTTCTGGGGTTGGGCCTACCGTTTCGAGGCCTACACGCCGGCACCGCAGCGAGTGCGTGGCTACTACGCGTTACCCATGCTGTGGCGTGGGCAGGCCATCGGCTGGGCCAATGCCGCCGTGCGTGACGGGCAGTTGCAGTTGCAGCCGGGCTATGTGAGCGGACGTGCCCCGCGCGATGCTGCGTTCGAGTCTGCGTTGCAGGAAGAACAGGCGCGGTTCGAACGGTTTCTCGGGCTGTGAGCGGTTCGGCTACGGGGCCGAGCGCCTGGTTGTGGGCTACACGGAACGTTTTGTCAAAGTCTTCGTGCCGGATCAGTTTGCGTCCCAGAGCAATATAGGCTTCGGTGGACTTCATTCCGCGACCCTCAAAGTTTGGGGAATCCCGGCGGGACACGAAACGCCCGCTGTTCTGATTACGGCGTATCGCCCCAATTCGGAGAAGTGGCACAACGACTTTCTGACGAGACGGAAATGAATACGAGGAAGCGAGTGAAATACATTCACGAAGGGAAGTATGCCGCTGAAGTGGATGTCGACTTAATCGAAGACGACACTGAGTGGTCTCCCTATCTGACGGTCGAAGACTCCGAAAAGCTCGGTGATGTTCGAGCGGCCTTGGCGCGGGGTGACATTGAAGAAGCCGCAAAGAAAGCCCGCGTCTATACACTCCACCCTGTTGCTGTGTCTCAGTAAGGTATAACAAGGGCGATGGAGTCCGACGCTTAACTGCTCCCGCCCTTCGCTGCCGCTCCGGTTGGCCGCCTTCAAGCGCGGCTCATCGCCGACGTTATGTGTAAGAAAAATCAAGCAAGGTAGCAACCAAACATGGACAAGCCATTTTGGTTCAACATCGTCGAACGAATAAGATTCTATGTTGAAAGTCAAGCGATTTTGAGCCGATTTGGATCGAACTGCTCGCGGTTTTTCATCAGGGCGAACGCGATCCGGATTAGTTTGCGTCCCAGGGCAATATAGGCTTCGCTGGACTTCATTCCGCGATCAGGACGATGAGCGTGCCGTGCTTTGACAGAGGCTGCCGGGGCGGGCTGCCGTGCCCGGTCATTCAGGCCAGCCTCTGTCTGGCGCGGTTCGCCCCGGATACCAAAGCCGCAACGCACATGGGCGACGCTGCTGGCGTCGTGGCCGAAGTTGGACTCGATCCCTCGCGAGACCCGGCCTAGTTTGGACGAGTGCTGGAATCCTGAGTCAGAATCGGGTACATTGAGCCCAGGCAAGCCATTCAAGGCACGGGGAAATGCCAAAAATGAACGCGACCGCACGACCAACAACCCGGATTTATCGCGAACCCGGCATTTCTCCGCCCGGGTCGAAAATACAATCCCCTATAGATAAGTCCGCGCAAGTCTGATGGGCGGCTTAGTCCAACAGACATTTACACGCCAAGCTATACACACCGTATAAATGCTTATCAGTTAGCCATAAGTGACACGAAAGATTTAGAGAGATACCGATGAATGATCTAGTGAAAAAGCAAGATGTTGCTTTGCCCGCTTTGCCGGAAACGGTTCTTCCGGCCATTTCTCAATTGACCACGTCTCTGGGTATCCCTAGGGAGATGCTTGCCAGTGATGAGGAAATTCAATACGCGTGGCGGGACTTGCCTAGAGAGCTGCGAGAGATTCCCGAGGATCTCCGCGGTGAATTAGTGGCAAGGATGTGTGTCGCGGTAAGCACCGGGCTATTCGACGGCGCAATGAACTACATTTGGAATGCCGCAATCCTGCAGTTACGAACCAAAGTTCGAAATTTCGGGTTGGCGGTGGTTGCTCAGATCAAACAATCTGATTTTGAAGAAAAGCAGCTTCTCGAGCTGCAAGACAGCCGGCTTTTAGAGCTATGCCTCAAGTTGAATATAGTTGATGAAGATGGGTTTTTCTTTCTGGATCAGTGCCGAGAGGTTAGGAACAACTTTTCAGCAGCGCACCCCACCCTGGGGAAGATCAACGATCGAGAGTTCACTACGTTTCTAAATCGCTGCATCAGATATGCGCTTGCAGATTCATCCTCGCCAAAAGGCGTAGATATTGGGGCGTTTATATCTGCTGTAAAAGGCCAGAGGTTCAACGCTAATCAATGCCAAATTTGGGTGCAGCGGCTAACTGAAACGCACGATGCGCAGAGGCAGATGCTAGTCGGAATGGTTCACGGGATCTATTGCGACCCTAATACATCGGAGCCAGCCCGGTTGAATGCACTAGACCTGTGCGGGGGGCTAAGAGATGTGTTTACCGCTGCCATAAAATCTGACCTGATCAATAAGCACTCTGAATACGTTGCAAAAGGGGGGCAAGACAAGCACACTGCCTCTCTTCAGTTCTTTGAAAAGCTTGGCCTGCTGCCTCTTCTCAACGAATCGGAACAGCATTTTGTTTTCTCTCGGTCAGTAGAACGTCTTTGGAATGTGCATAACGGAATGAACAATTTTTATAATGAACCTCCATTCGCCGAAAGGCTTTTAGAGCTGTCGCAGCAGGGAGCTATCCCGGAAACCGTACAAGAGGAGTTCGTTCAGACAGTGCTTTGTTGTCGAGTGGGGAATGGATATGGAGTATCAAATGCGGCAATACCCGCTTACGACCAGATGATTCGTGGTTTCTCCCCGAGAGAGATTGCAGCAATGATTAGATCCGCTATGGCAAGAGATAATCCTTTGGGTAATCGTCTGGCAAACAATGCTTCCTGCAGGAGAAACCTCAAAGAAGTACTTGGCTATATAGATCCAGCAAGTATTCCAAGCGGGGTAAAAGCTGATTACGACAAAATTATGAGATGAAGGCGGAGCAAGGCTAATAAAGCCAAGCACAGCGACGGCTTTTCCGTTACGGCTTCGCCTTTCACTACAACGCCGCGCGTGTTGGCGGCGCTACGCTGCTGGAAGAAGGGGGTAGCGAGACGCCAAAATATGACCTATAATAAGACCTAAATATTGGACCTATTTAGGTGATTTATGCGCCAAGTTCTTGCTGATTTTTCCGTAAGCATCTCAGAATTAAAGAAAAATCCGTCTTCACTGCTTGCTCAGGCCAGTGGTTCAGCAATCGCGGTTTTGAACCACAACAAACCGGCGGCGTACCTGATCCCGGCGGAGACCTACGAAGCCATGATGGATATGATTGAGGATTACCAGCTCGCCGAGCTTGTCGAGGAACGTCTAGGGGACAAGGATCAGGCAGTGTCGGTGTCTTTGGATGACTTATAAGCTCAAGTTTTTACCCGTCGCGCTGAAGGAGTGGAAGAAGCTGGGTGGTCCCGTCAAAAGCCAGTTTAAAAAAAAATTGGCGGCCAGGCTGGAAAATCCAAGAGTACCAGCGGATAAGTTAAGTGGGTACGAGTCGGTTTATAAAATCAAACTCCGGTCGGCCGGATATCGGCTAGCTTACGAAGTGGTTGACGAAGCGTTGCTTGTATACGTATTAGTGGTTGGGAAGCGGGATAAAGGTAAAGTTTACTCCGTGCTCAAAGTGCGAAAGTAAACCCATCAGTTGCATAAATTTCCGAGTGCGAGAGCCCGGGGAGTAGTGTTTCCGGGGCGTGGCGCGGATATTTTTCAGCCGCAGCATAGTTCACGCTATGTGAGGATCTGAAAAATTGAGCACGCGCCCCGGAAACGCTGCTATACCGGGCAGCGTAGCGGTCTTGCGCCGGAAATTTATGCAACAGATGGGTAAATTGTGCCAAGAAAGCCGCGTAACGATCGCGGGCACCGCGACGGCTTTCCCGTTGCGACTGCACCTTCACTACAAATCCACGCATGTTGCGGGCGTTATATGCTTAGCAAGACAGCTCACCAACCAGGTCGTGGTGACGATAAAATTTAGAAGGTAAATTTTATCGCGCCCGAAAAATGTTACATCACATTTCACGGAGCTTGAGCAATGAAAGCCTTGCGTCAACGCAAGTACGGATCGCCTGACTTTCTGGAAATCGGAGAAGTCGAGCAGCCAATTCCGGGAAAACACCATGTCCTGATCAAGGTCCATGCTGTATCGATCAATGACTGGGATTGGGGACTGCTTAATGGTACACCGGTCATACCGAATCGTTTAATGGCTGGTCTATTCAAACCGGGCATTATTGTTGGATCCGATATTGCGGGGCGCGTTGAGTCGGTTGGTAGAAATGTGTCGCGATTCAAGCCCGGGGACGAGGTGTACGGTGATCTTTCCGGCCGTGGCTTTGGAGGGTTCGCTGAATTGCCTCTCCTGCTTTTCTAGTGGGCTGGCAGCGGTGGGTTTAGCTTGATTCCAC
>JBBDSL010000086.1:0-5082 GCA_040904965.1 Wenzhouxiangellaceae bacterium | reverse complement strand
AGCCAACCAGCCAACCAGCCAACCCCTCCCGCATAATGGGGCCTCACTTGTCGTAGCGATTCCAGCATGATCAAACTGCCTTTCGTCGACCGGGTGACCTTTTTGATCGAACGCCAGTTCGTCAAGGGGGCCGGGTTTCAGTTGCTCGTGGTCGCAGCGGTGATTGGTCTGCTGGCAGTCGTGGGTGGAGCAGCGTTACTTGTAGCCGGTGCCGACATGCGATTTGCCGAAGCGGTGTGGTGGGCGTTTTTGCGCATGACGGACCCGGGCTACCTGGGGGATGACGAGGGCACCTGGCGGCGAGTCGTGTCCACCGCGCTGACGGTCAGCGGGTACGTGGTTTTCCTCGGCGCACTGGTGGCGATCATGACCCGCTGGCTGATCGCCCGCATGCTCGAGTTCGAACGCGGACTGACGCCGGTTTCGATGCGCAACCATGTCGTCGTGATCGGCTGGACCAACCGGACCATCCCGTTGCTGCGCGAGATACTCGGCGACGGCGACAGCCGGCGCCGGTTTCTGGCCGCCTTCGGTATGCGGCGGTTGCGTGCGGTCGTGCTTTCCGAGGAAGTCTCCGCGCTGCAGTTTCAGGCACTGAAATCCGATCCGGTGATCGGGCGCGGCCAGGCGCGCGATATCGTGTTGCGTTACGGCTCGGTGCTGGAAGAGGAAGCGATCCGGCGTGCGGCCTGCATGAACGCCGCGGCGGTCATCATGCCCAGCGATTACGGGCGCGGCGGCGACCTGGTCAGCCCCGATGTAGAGACCATCCGCGCGCTGTTGTCCATGGACGCGCGCGCCGCGCGCCACGGCCAGACTCCGCCGCTGGTCATTGCAGAAATCCAGGACGCGCGCCGCATTGACACGGTCAGAAGCGCCTACTCCGGTCCGCTGGAGGTGGTGGCCAGCGACGACACGATCAGCCGGTTGCTGGTCCAGACCATCTTGCATCCGGGCCTTTCGGCTTTTCTGCGGGAAGTGCTGAGTTCGCGCAGCGGAAACGAAATCCAGCTGCGCGCGTCGGACCGCCTGGCCGGTGCAACGTTGCGGGATGCGGCCAGCCGTTTCCCGCGGGCCATCGTTCTGGGCCTGATGCGCGAGCGCGATGGACAGCATGAAGCGCTGCTCAACGCGGCCTCGGATACTCGGATCGAAGCCGGCGACCTGATCGTGTTCCTGGCGCGCACCCCGGCCGACACCGAAGTCGCGGGCGGCGCTGGCACCCTGGCACCGGTGGAGCGACGCAGGTCCGACCGGCAGCGTCCGCCCGTACGTGGCCGCAACCGCATCCTGCTGCTGGGTTGGAGTCGCCGGGTGCCCAACCTGATCGACGAGTTGGCCAGCTATCCGGGCATGAACTTTGAGCTGGAACTGGTCTCCATTGTCGATTCGGCAACGCGTGCCCGCGAGATCGAGCGCTATTCGCCGCAATGCGCCCGGGTGCCCGTGCGGCACGTGGAGGCCGATTACCTGATGGCCGGCGAACTGGAGCGGCTGGACCTGGCGCAATTCGACTCGGTGTTTCTACTCAGCAGTGATCAACTTGAAAACGCCGAAGAGGCCGATGCCCGCGTGATCGTCGGCCAGCGAATCATTGAAGGCCTGCTCGACCGCAGAGGTCTTGAACCACAGATCCTGCTCGAACTGGCCGATGCCGCCAACGAAGGGCTGATCCGCTCGCCCCGGGTGGAAACCCTGGTCAGCCCGATGATCCTCAGCCACTTCATGGCCCAGATCACGCTCAGACGTGAAACGCGACTGGTTTTCGAAGAGTTATTCACCGCCGGCGGCGCTGAAATCGAGTTCCGCCCGGTCTCGGCCCATGCAGCAGCCGGCTCCGCGACCTTCGCACAACTGGAGGCCGGGGTTGGCGCACGCGGCGATACGCTGCTGGGTGTGCAGCACGCCGATCAAGGTGAGGGGCATGATCGAGGTCTGGTGCTCAACCCGCCGCGCGATACCCGCCTGGCGTTGAACGAATCCGACCGGCTGTGCGTACTGACAAGTGTGGCCGGGGCATAATGCAGCGATTGTTCAAATCCGCGACTCCCCGCAAACATGTTCCCGCACGCATGAACTTTGAATTGTTGGCGCAAAGCGCCGCCGCCCGCCGGGGGCGGCTTGAATTTCCGCGCGGCCGCGTGGAGACGCCGGCGTTCATGCCGGTGGGCACTTACGGCACGGTCAAGGGCATGACGCCCGAAGAACTGCGCGGCATCGGCGCCGAGATCATTCTGGGCAACACCTTCCACCTGATGCTGCGTCCGGGCACCGAGGTGGTCGCCGCGCACGGCGACCTGCACGAATTCATGCACTGGAACGGGCCTATCCTGACCGATTCGGGCGGCTTCCAGGTCTGGAGTCTGGCCGAACTGCGCAAGCTCGACGAACAGGGCGTGACCTTTGCCTCGCCGGTCGACGGCAGCCGCATCTTCATGGGCCCGGAAGAATCGATGGCCGTGCAGCGCGCGCTGGGCTCGGACATTGTGATGATCTTCGACGAATGCACTGCATACCCGGCGACCTTCGATGAGGCGCGTGCTTCCATGGAGCGTTCTCTGCGCTGGGCCGAACGCTCGAAGACCGCGCATGGCGATTCACCGGCTGCGCTGTTCGGCATCGTCCAGGGCGGCATGCACGCCGAACTGCGCGCGCGCTCGGCGGCCGGGCTGATCGACATCGGTTTCGACGGCTACGCCATCGGCGGCTTGAGCGTGGGCGAACCGGAGCACGAACGCATCGAGGTGCTGGATGCGACCTGTCCCAAGCTGCCGCAAGACCGACCGCGCTACCTGATGGGCGTGGGCCGGCCCGAGGACATCGTCGCCGCCGTCGCCCGTGGCGTGGACATGTTCGATTGCGTGCTGCCCACGCGCAACGCGCGCAACGGTCACCTGTTCACGCGCTACGGCGACATCCGGATCCGCAACGCAACCTACCGCATGGATACGCAGCCGCTGGACCCCGATTGCGGTTGTTATACCTGCCGCAACTACTCGCGCGCCTACATCAAGCACCTGCACCGTTGCAACGAAATCCAGGGCGCACGCCTGGCGACCATTCACAACCTCTACTATTACCAGCAATTAATGCGCGAGATTCGCGCGGCGATCGAAGGCAACGAATTCGATGAATTCGTTCGGAAATTCCAGGAGGATAGGAGTTGCGGGGTGGGGTAAGCGCGCTGGTCTCCGCAAGTGCCGGATCGAAACCCGCGTAGGAGCTTGCCCTGCAAGCGAACGGCCCGGAGGCTCGCGCCGCCGCCTTGTCGCTTGCAAGGCAAGCTCCTGCAGGATCATTTACCCTTTGCCAACCACCAACCACCAACCACCAATGCTCCCCAACTTTTCCACCCCCGAAACCGCGGCCGCGCCCGAGACCATCGAAGTCGCCGCAGCCGTGTTGCGTGACGGCGAAGGTCGGGTGCTGGTCAGCCGTCGGCTGGCCGGCCGACACCTGGCGGGGATGTGGGAATTTCCCGGTGGCAAGATCGAGCCTGGCGAAAGCCCCGAGGCGGCGCTGAAGCGCGAGCTGGAAGAAGAACTGGGCATTGACGCGGGCCCCAGCCGGCCGCTGGTGGCGGTGCGGCACCAGTATCCCGAGAAGAACGTCCGGCTTTGGCTGTACGAGGTGCATTCGTTTTCCGGTTCGCCGCACGGTGTCGAGGGGCAGGAAATTCGATGGGCGACACCGCAGGAACTCGCGGCGCTGGAGATGCCGGCCGCCGACCGTCCGCTGCCGCGGCTGCTGGACCTGGATGGTTACTACGCAATATCGCCTTCGCCCGGAGAATTCGATTCGGCCGATGGATTCGTCGATGCCTGGCGCGCGAGCCTTGAAGCCGGATTCTGTTTACTCAGGCTGCGACCGGCAAAGGGTGAGCGTGTGGATCCGGACCTGGTCCAGCGCATCGACCGGTTGACGCGCGAGTTCGGTGCGCGGTGGATTGCTTCGGGCGATCTGGAACAGTGCTTCGGCTGGCCGGCCGACGGGGTTCATCTGGACACCCGTCAGTTGATGACGCTGGACAAGCGCCCGTTACCCGAGGACAAGCTTGTTATCGCGTCGTGCCATGACCTGGAAGAGATTCACATCGCCGACTTCCTGGATGCCGACCTGGTGACGTTTTCGCCTGTCGAGCCCACCGCCACTCATCCGGAAGCGACCCCGATCGGATGGGACGATTTCGAGCGGGTCGTGCGCCGTTCGCCGTTGCCCGTCATGGCGCTGGGCGGCGTGCGGCCCGACGACTGGGGCCGGGCGCGCTCGGTCGGCGCGTTCGGCGTGGCCGGCATTCGTGCATTCGGGTGGCGCTGATGCGTGAGACGATCAATATGCCGTTGCGCTCGGCGCCGTTGCTGGAGCAAGGGGAAGTTCACGTCTGGCACGCGCGCCTGAAGAATCTGCCGGTGATGGAAGCCGACAGTCCGGTCGAGCACCGCGACCGTGTACGCCAACTCAGGATGGGTCAGAAATTCGTGTTGCGTCTGTTGCTGGGGGCCTATCTTGAAATGCCGGGCCGCGATGTGGTTACCGTGCGCGGCGCCGGCGGAAAGCCGGTGCTTGCACCACCGCTGGCGCGCTCGGGTATCACGTTCAACCTGTCCCATGCCGACGATTGCCTGGCGATTGCGGTGGGCAGGGAAATGCCGGTCGGCATCGATATCGAGCAATCCGATCGCGAGGTCCGCTGGCAACAACTCGCGCGACGCTGGTTCAGCCGGGACGAGGCTGATTGGCTGGAGACCCTGGAGCCGGATGCGGCCGGCGACGAATTCCTGCGCCTTTGGACCGTGCGCGAAGCGATGATCAAGGCCATGGGCGCGACCATCGCCGGGCATATCGCGCGGGTAACGCCCGAGCCGGGCAACCCGGCGAGAATCCGCTTGATGCCCAAGGACTGGCCGGCAGCCGACACCTGGACGCTGCACGAACTGGAGCGGGATACCGGTTTGCGCGGCTGGCTCGCGGTGCCGGAACCGGTCGCTTCGATTCGCGCGTTCGAACTCGGCATGCCGTGAGACGGTGTTGGCTGGTTGGCTGGTTGGCTGGTTGGCTGGTTGGCTGGTTGGCTGGTTGGCT
>JBBDSL010000085.1:0-5112 GCA_040904965.1 Wenzhouxiangellaceae bacterium | reverse complement strand
CGCGGCGAGCCGCCGCCGGCGCCCCGTGCCGCGCGCGCCAGCCGATCTGCCGGGCCGGGCAGCGGCAGCGCAGTACTGATCGGCGTGGAACTCGACAGCGACGGCAATGGCGACGGCGGGCAGTGGCCGCCCGATATTCCCGGCTGCCGGGTGCTGGGACGCGCTGACAACCGACGCCAACGGGCGGAAATCGTGCAGGCGCTGAGGCTGCTGGACCCACGCCCGGAAAAAATCGTCGCGCTGTGCTCGCTGGCGCGCACCCCGGACCGCGGCACCATGACCTGGCTGGGCGAACTGGCCGAAATCGCCCCGGTCGAGATACGACTCACCGACGCCGACCGGCTGCCCGGGCTTGGCATCGACACCGCGCAGCGCCGCGAGGACTGGCGCCGGCTGGCCGAACGATTCGGCATTGAGCTGGAACCACCGGCTTAGCCGCCCCTGCCGACTCGACCGGCTACGGTCCGGTGCGTACCTTACCAATGCAACCAGAAGCATGCGGGTTGGGAGACAGACCGGTGCCCTTCGCAGGCACCGGTTCTTTCTATATCGCCTTCGCAGCTGAATCGACCGTCAGTCGGATCCGGGTGTCCCGGTGGGCTGCAGCCGCACCGTGAAATCGGTGACGAAGAACTCCGTGCGGCCCTCGAACCCCGAATCGCTGAGCGCATACACCCAGAGACGTCCTTCGGCATCGCTGGTCGCGACGAAATCGCGATCGCGGCTGGTGACGGTTTTCAGTTCCCAGGTTCCCGGAAAGCCGCCCTGCTCGCAGTCCTGCGAGTTGCTCATGTCGCCGACGACGACGGCATCGGTGCCGCCGGTCGATTGAATGCCGATGTTGATATTGAACCGGAATTCGCCGTCTTGTTCCACGACCGCCGGTTCGACGCCCGCCGCACCGGCCTTGACGGTGACCGACTCGCCGGGCGGCCCGCCGATGCCGGCGCAACGCCGCGGGACTTCGGTCGCGAATGTCAGGTCGAACTCGAGCCGGTAATCGGTCTCCGGGACCAGCCCGCCCACCGGCGTGAACGCCAGCATTGCCAGATCGTCGGAACGGTTGGAGCCGGCGAGCCTGAATCCGCGCCGGCTCGACAGGGGGGCGGGCAAGCTGTCCCAGGCGGCCTCCGGCTCGATCAGCTCACTTTGCGCTGCAGCGAAATCGGCGAATATCCCCTGCCAGCGTCCCGGCCCGGCGTCGAGACTGAATTGAACCGCCTGCTCGAATTCCTCGGCCTGGCCGCAGCGCAGCCCTTCGATCGGCGTGAGCCGGAAGATCGGCATGTCGCCAGACTCATAGCCCGGCAGCGCCGGCTCCCAGCTCATCTGGCCGGAATTGCAGTCTGCAAAGCTCAGGGTCACCTGTCCCCAGACTTCCTGACCGATCGCGTCCGGATCCGAATCACCCGGGGGGAATGTCCCGCCATTGAGCCGCAGCAACTCGGCGCGGATGGTCATGTTGTCGATCTCGCCAACGCCGAACAGCCAGACCGGCTCGCCGAACGTGTTATAGGTAAGCCACGAGACCAGGGCACGGCGCGCATCGAGCACCCCGAGCTGCACGCCCTGCCGATTCGCGACCGGATCGGTCCAGTTGCCGCTGAAGTCGCCGCGCACAGTCAGCGCGTTGCCGACCGCATCGGCGCCGACATGCGGCGAAACAAACATAAAAAGCGCAAGCGTCAAAAATCTCATGGCAGTCCTCCACGGCGATGCTGAGTCCAACCGTTATTCTGTACTTTTTACCCCAATGTTGCATAAATTTTCCTGATCAGGTAGATGACTCAGCCAACATTCAGCGATCGTCACCGGACAGTCCGAAAAACCGTTTCAAAGCGCAAATGTACGTATTCAGAGATCCCCGGAAACGGCGAACCGCCCCTTGTTGGCCCGGTGCCATTCCTCGAACGCCGTCGCGTCCATCGGCCTGGCGATGTGATAGCCCTGAGCCATGTCGCAACCCATGCCGTCCAGCATTTCCAGAATGCCGGCAGTCTCGACGCCTTCGGCCACCACCTGCATGTCCAGCCGATGGCCCAGATCTATGGTTGAACTGACGATATGCGCCGCACCCGGGTCGTCATTCAGCGGCATGACGAAGACCTGGTCGATCTTGATGACCGTCACCGGCAGATCCTTCATGTACTGCAGCGAGGAGTACCCGGTGCCGAAGTCGTCGATGGAGATGACGACATTCATCCCGCTCAGGCCGTGCAGCAGTTCCAATATCCTTTCGATGTTCTGAATCAGCGCGTTTTCGGTGACTTCCAACTCCAGCCAGTTTCCGTCGATATCGCGCCGCGCGAGCTGCTCCTTGACCATTTGCCCGAATCCCGGGTTCATGAGATTCTGCGCCGAAACATTGACGGCCATGCCCACTTCGATACCCTGCGCATGCCACAGCACCAGCTGATCAAGCGCCTTGCCGACAACGAATCGGGTCAGGTCGTCGATCAACGTGCTCTTTTCGGCGCGCGGTATGAACTTCATCGGCGGCACCATGCCGTGTTCGGGATGACGCCACCGCATCAGCGCCTCCACCGCAACCACGTTGCCGCCATCCAGGGCAATCTTGGGCTGGTAGTGCAACTCGATCTGGTCGTTTTCCAACGCACGCCACAACTGCCCCATCAGTTCCACGCTCTCCCGGTTGCGGCTCACGAGGGACGCGGCCGAGATAACGATCTTTCCGGACGATTCGCGGGCCAGCGCCAGCGAAAGCTCGGTATAGTCGACCAGATCTTCCGCGGCCAACGGACTTCCCTCGAGCTTGACCAGGCCGATGCAGGTATCGGCATGAACCGTGACCTCGCCCAGCGGCAACGGCCTGACCAGGCATCGGTCGAGGTCATGCATCAGATCGGTGAGCGCGATCCCGGATACCTGCCTTAGATGCATGCCAACCTTGCTCGTGTCGATGCGGTAGACCGTCTCGTCCTCGCCGACGACTTTCTTGAGCCGCCGGGCCAGCTGCAGCGCAAGTCGGTCGATCGACCCGGAGCCGAAACTGGTACCCAGTTCGTCGGCATTTTCGATCGAAACCATGAGCAGCGCTCCATCGCTGTCGGCCGGCGGTGCGGCGGGACGCGCTTGACGCAGTCGATCGATCAACGCGATCCGGTTCGGCAGCCCCGTGCCGGTATCGTAGTAGACGCTCCTGCGCAGCCTTGTTACGTACCATTCCACTGCGTCGCGCGATGAGCCGATCAGACCGCCGATCAGACAAAAGAATCCGAGCCGGTAAAGCCAGTTGGCAGTCTCCTGCATCTCGCCGCCGACAACCGCGATGGGCATGTACGGGCCGAGCACCAGACCGGCCAGCACGCCTGCAAGAATGCCGCCGGGCGTGCCGAAAACCAGTGCGGCCAGCAGGATCGGGAGGTACATCGCATGGTAGTAGGCGTACTTGACGCCGCCGGTTGCATGAACCAGGTACCACACGCCGACGATCAGCAGAAGCAGTATCGGGCCGGAGGTCCAGAGGACCAGGCGTCGGTGCTTATCCAGCCAGTTGATCGCCCAGGAACTTTTCACCACCACCGCCAGCGCGAATACTTGTTTAAATTAGCATATTCCGATGCACTCGGGAATGGTTTTGTTAGTAAGTCGATGTAGGGAGCGTTCACGAGTTCATCCGGAGGCTCCCCGGCGCTGCGGTATGATTCCCGACGTGAATTCCCGCACTCGCGCGCCCGTGAAGCTGAGCGTTGTCGGCCATACCAATGTCGGCAAGACGTCGTTGATGCGTACCCTGATGCGTGACGTTTCGTTCGGCGATGTCGCGCCCGGTTCGGCGACCACGCGCCAGGTCGAAGGGGCTCGACTGCTCGCCGCCGGAAAGACGGCGGTGGAACTGTTCGACACCCCCGGGCTGGAGGATGCCGGTGCGCTGATCGAGCAACTCGATACGGATGCCGGACAGCGGCACACGGGCCCGGAAACAATCGCCGAATTTCTCGGCTCGCCGCACGCGGCCGGGCGATTCGAACAGGAAGCACGGGTGCTGACGCAGATGCTCGACAGCGATGCTGCGCTGTACGTGATTGACGCGCGCGAGCCGGTGCTCGGCAAATACCAGGACGAACTGGCGATTCTGGCGCTGTGCGCGCGACCGATCCTGCCGGTGCTGAACTTCGTTGCCAACCCGCACAACCGGACCGACCAATGGCGCGAGGCGCTCTCAAGGGTCGGTCTGCACGCGGTCGCCGAATTCGACACGGTGGTGTTCTCACTGGAATCGGAAGCCCGGCTGTGGCGCCGGCTGGCAACGCTGACCGATTCGCACGCCGCCGTGCTGGAGCAACTGATCGCCGATCGCGAAGCGCAGGCTGCCTGGCAGTCGGCTACCGCCCGGGCCATGCTCGCCGAACTGCTGATCGATGCCGCCGCCGCGCGCCGCAGTGCCGAACGCGGCGACCGCGAAGCAATCGAGCACGCGCACCGCTCGCTGCGCGAAGCCATAGCCCGGCGCGAGCAACGCTTCGTCGAGCAGTTGCTTGAGCTGTTCCGCTTTACCGAGGCCGACTACCGCACCGTGCCGCTGCCGATTGAAAAGGGCCGCTGGCAAAGCGGTCCGTTCGACCCCGGCATGCTGGGCATTCTGGGCCGGCGCGCAGGCGGCGGACTTGCAGCCGGGGCGGCCGCAGGCGCGGCCGTAGACGTTGCCACCGGCGGACTTTCTCTGGGTGCGGGCACCCTGATCGGGGCGCTGGCAGGCGGCGGCGTCACCGGCGCGTGGCAATTGCGCCGGGACCTCGTCGACCGTATGCGCGGCCGCGTCAGCATCATCGCCGACGACGCCGCGCTGACCACGCTGGCAGCCCGGGCATTCGCCCTGCTGGCCGCGCTCGGCCAACGCGGCCACGCCGCCCAGGATCCGGTGGAAATCGCGCAGAAGCTGCCCGCACCCTGGCCCGACCGCGGCCTGCCGCGGCCCCTGCTCAAGGCGCGCCTTGAGCCCGGCATCTCGACGCTCAATCGCGGCGAAGGGTCGGACGCCGACGGCCGGCACGAACTGGCAACCGAACTGCACCGGACGCTCACCGACAGCCGGTAACTAGTGGTCCTTCAACCTGATAAATTAGGATTCAGTTGGTCTGTCAGCGTTCA
>JBBDSL010000084.1:11381-29838 GCA_040904965.1 Wenzhouxiangellaceae bacterium | reverse complement strand
GGAAACCGCGCTGGTGGCGGTCTGAAAATCGCTTTGGCCACAGATGAACGCGGATGAACGCAGATGTTATAAAAAGCCTGAACCACGAAGAGCACGAAGAACACGAAGGAAGAACGAAAACAAACAGCCGGATCATCGGAAATACCCGGAGTGGCGGAAAAACTACAGAATTCCCGCAATGACTCGAAGAGTATCTCTTCGTGCCCTTCGTGTTCTTCGTGGTTGACGCATTTGATCTGCGTTCATCCGCGTTCATCCGTGGCCAAAGCCTTTGCCTTCTCTTGACCCAGTTGCCGAATTCGCCCTGGGCATGCTTTCGGCCATCGGATTGCACTGGATTGCAACAACCAACGCCATTGGCTGCGCGGCGCCCCGGCGATGGTGCCACGGCCCGACAACAGAGCATTGATCGGGTGGGTGTAAAATCCCCGGGATGGACGATGCGATGCCAAAGCAGAATACCGCCGCGCTTCAACTCGTAACGCGCGAAGTGCGCGAGACCCGTGAGCGCGATCTTTCGCCGCTGGCCACCCGGGTGGTCGACTCGCGCGGGCGGGCCGATCCCGAATCGCCGGACCCGCTGCGGACCGCTTTCGAGGTCGATCGCGACCGGATTGCGCATTCCAAGGCATTCCGCCGGCTCAAGCACAAGACCCAGGTGTTCATCAACCCGGAGGGTGATCATTTCGTCACTCGGATGACGCATACACTGCAGGTCACCCAGATTGCGCGCTCGATCGCGCGGGCGCTGGACCTGAACGAGGACCTGACCGAGGCGATCTGCATTGGCCACGACTGCGGCCATACGCCATTCGGCCACACCGGCGAGGCCGCGCTGTCGGAGTACATCGAAGACGGCGAGTGGCTGCACTCGGAGCAGGGCGTGCGGATTTTCCAGCTGCTGGAGCCGAAAAACCTGAGCTGGGAAGTGCTCGACGGCATTCGTGCGCACACCTGGCGGGTCAAGCCGCCGCCGCATACGCCGGAGGGCTGGGTGTGCCGCTTCGCCGATCGTATTGCCTATCTCAACCACGATCTGCTGGACGCCGTTCGGGCCGGTGTGCTCGAGCCCGGCGATCTGCCGGGCGAAGTCGTATCGGTGCTCGGGCCGTTTTCCGGCGGGCACTGGATCGGCTCGATGATTCAGGCGGTGCTGGACGAATCGATTCGCCGCGGCAAGGTCTGCATGCAGACCGATGTACTCAATGCCATGCGGCTGATGCGCGAGTTCATGTTCGAGCGCGTGTATCTGCGGCCGGAATCTCGCGCCCAGGCCGAGCGCGCGCGGCGCGTGATTCACGATCTGGTTGGTCATCTCAAAAAACATCCGGAGCTGATCCCGGAAACCTACCAGCGCGAAGACGAAACCCTGGAGATCCGGGTGCTGGATTACGTGGCCGGAATGACCGACCGTTATGCGCTGAACCTGCACGACCGCTGGTTTCGGCCGCGCGGGCTGGTGTGAACACGGCGGGATAAGGAGGATTCGGCGATCGGCTATTCCAGATCGGGCCATCGACAGTAACTGACAGGGACTGGAGGGAGAATGAAAAAATTCCATCTTGTACTGCTATCAATTCTTGTCGTGGGAACCGACCAGGGCCATGCCCGGGAATCGGAGCGGGACGAGGAAATCCGCGAACTGCAGCAGCAAATTGAACTCATGCAGAAACAACTGGTTTCGATGCAGGCACAGCTTCTTGAAATGCAGGCGGAAGATCCGGCGTCGGAAGTGCAGACCGACGATCCGGCAACCGAACTTGCCGATTCCGATGCGCAGGAAGAACAGATCAGTCCGGTAGTGCTGGATCAGAGAGTATCCAACCTTGAAGCGGTCGCCGACGACTGGCTCGGTGCTTTCAAGTTCGGCGGCGCCGTACGTCTCAATTATTCCTGGCGGGATTTTGACGAGCAGGACAAGGACCGGTTCGGCGACTTCGAACTCGAACTGTTTCGCATCAATGCCGATGGTGAAATCGGCGATGTCCGGCTTAGTGCCGAATGGAGACGCTATAACGATTTTCAGGCCATCCATCACGCCTGGGTCGGCTACGAATTCAACGACCAGATCGAAGCACGCGTGGGCATCAGCCAGGTACCTTTCGGTATCCTGCCGTTTGCCAGCCACAGCTTCTGGTTCGGTGGAACCTACTACCTGGGCTTGGAGGATGACTATGATACCGGCGTTCAGTTCGTTCACGAACCGAACGATGACTGGACTTTCCACTATGCGTTCTACAAAAACCCCGAATACGCCGACGACAACCGGTTCGGTCGTTATTCGTTCGACCTGGTGACCGAAGGCGAGCAGCAAAACAGTGAGATCAACCAATTCAATCTGCGCGGCGAGCGCCACCTTTCCATCGGCAATGTTGGTACGCTGGACCTCGGCGCAAGTCTGCAAGGTGGCCAGATTTTCAACAGCATTACACGCAACAAGGGCGAGCGGTACGCAATAGCCGGTCACGCCAATGCGGATTTGGGTCCATGGAACCTGCAGTTGCAGGGCCTACGGTACGAATTCGAACCCGAGAATCCTGCAGGCGTGGACGACAATTTCGTGCAGACGGGTGCTTTCGGGTTCCCGTTCCTGATGGCGGCCAGGGCCAATGTCTACACGATCAATGTCGCGCGAAATTTCAATGCATCCATCGGGCCGATCACCGGCGGCACCTGTTACAACGACTTCACCTTCATTGACCCGAAAGTGGACAACGGCGCTGATTCCATCCAGAACGTCACCGGATGTTCGATTGTCGCCGGTGGCGTGTTCGCCTTCGTCGACTGGATAAGCGGCAGGAACATGTGGTTTGCCGGCGGCGACGGCATTGGCCGTAGCGCCACGACTGCCGGCAAATGGCGCTCGCGTCTGAATGTCAATATCGGGTTTTATTTCTGAGAAAGAATTCGGGGAGAATGAGTCTTGAACGAAGATATCAAGCAAGCAGAGCAGGCGATCTCGGAAATCGAGGATCTATACGATACGGATTACGAGATCGGTCAGGACAATATCGAGAAATGGGGCTTCGACATGCACGCCCCGGTGTTTCCAGTCAGTGCAGCGCTGATCGCGCTTTTCGTGATCGGGTCTCTGGTTTTTCCGGAGCAGGCCAGGGAGGGTCTGGAAGCCACGCGCAACTGGGTCCAGGCCACTTTCGACTGGTTGTTCCTGTCGGCCGGCAACATCTTCGTGCTGTTCTGTCTGGCATTGATCGTATCGCCGCTGGGCAGGATACGCCTCGGCGGTGAGCAGGCCAGGCCGGATTTCTCGATCATGTCCTGGTTTGCAATGCTGTTCGCCGCCGGCATGGGCATTGGTCTGATGTTCTGGAGCGTGGCCGAACCGGTTGGCTATTTCACTGAGTGGTTCGGGACGCCGTTGAACATGCCCGGATTTACCGATGAGGCCAGAACCGCCGCACTCGGTGCGACGATGTATCACTGGGGCCTGCACCCCTGGGCCATCTACGGCGTGGTGGCCCTGTCGCTGGCATTTTTCAGTTACAACAAAGGCTTGCCGCTGACGATCCGCTCGACCTTTTACCCCCTGCTGGGGGATCGTGTTTGGGGCTGGCCCGGGCATGTCATCGATACGGTTGCCGTTCTGGCCACGATATTCGGCCTGGCGACCTCGCTCGGGCTTGGCGCACAGCAGGCAGCCAGCGGATTGTCATTCCTTTTCGACATCGGCAGCGGGTTGCAGACCCAGGTGATCATTATCACCGGCGTGACCGCGGTCGCCGTCATTTCGGTGGTCAGGGGTATCGAGGGTGGGGTGAAGCTGCTGAGCAATCTGAATATGGTGTTCGCGCTGCTGCTGTTGCTGTTCGTGATCATCGCAGGGAGCCTCGGCGGTTTTCTCGGCAACGTCGGGCGCACCGTTTCCGGTTATGTCGAGTACATGCTTCCGCTGAGCAACCCGGTCGGTCGCGATGACGAAACCTTCTATCACGGCTGGACCATATTCTTCTGGGCCTGGTGGATCTCATGGTCGCCGTTCGTCGGCATGTTCATCGCCCGTGTATCGCGCGGGCGGACCGTGCGCCAGTTCCTGACCACCGTACTTATCGTGCCGACCGTAGTTACCGTCGTATGGATGAGCGCATTCGGCGGGAATGGGCTGGACCAGGCCGTCACCGGTGCTGGTGACCTGGCCGAAGGCATCAGCGATTCGACGCTTGCGCTGTTCCAGATGCTGACCCAACTGCCCCTGACCGCCATCACCTCGTTTCTGGCCATTTGCCTGGTGCTGATATTCTTCGTGACCTCTTCCGATTCGGGTTCCCTGGTCATCGACAGCATTACCTCCGGCGGCAAGACCAATGCACCGGTTACCCAGCGCGTTTTCTGGGCCACTGCGGAAGGCGTGATTGCAGCGGTGCTGTTGACCGTCGGTGGCAGTGCCGCATTGCAGGCACTGCAGGCCGGTGCGGTGAGCATGGGGCTGCCGTTCACTTTCGTGCTTCTGGCGATGTGCATCAGCTTGTCGCGCGGGCTTTATCACGAGCGCCAGTTGCTTGAATACAATGAAGTCCTGCGCCGGTAATACGGGGAGATTTGAATGTACAACAAGATCATGGTTCCGGTCGACCTGGAACATATCGAGAAGATCGACAAAGCGCTTCACGGTGCCGCCGAACTGGCCAGGAGCTACGATGTGCCGGTCTGCTACGTCGCGGTGATGGGCCGCGCGCCGAACAAGGTGGCCGCCAGCCCGGAAAAGTTCGAGGCCGAGCTGAACATGTTCGCCCGCGAGCAGGCTGACAAGTACGGTATTGAGACCGAGTGCAAGGCGGTACCCAGCGTGGACGTGCCGGTGGAGCTTGACGACAAGCTGCTCGAAGCCATCGACGATGTTGGCGCCGACCTTGTCGTCATGGCCTCTCATGTTCCGGGCGTTGCCGACAAACTGCACCTGATCGGCTCCAACGCTGCGTACATGGTCAAGCACTCCGATGCTTCGATATTCGTGGTGCGGTGAACGGTCGTGCGTTGAACGGTTGGCAAGCGGCCGACAGGAGTAGTATGATTTGTCGTGTCGTTTCGTCGGGGACGCAGCCCCGAGCTGCGCCGGGTACGTTGCAGAAGCGGCCTCTGGCCGCGAACAGCCTGAAAAAGCGGGCGTCGTATAATGGTATTACCCGAGCTTCCCAAGCTCGTGACGACGGTTCGATTCCGTTCGCCCGCTCCATTTCCCGTCGGCAGGGGCCGTTCCGGTTCTGAGGCCGTCGGCCCTGAGTTGCAATAAATCGACCCGTCTGGCTGGCTTTCGAGGCGACGGATATTTTCGTGTACTAAGAACGGTCACGCGAGCTTCCCAAGCTCGTGACGACGGTTCGATTCCGTTCGCCCGCTCCAAATTAGACGGTTTGCCGGTTGCCTGGTTCGCTGGTTGATTGGGGTTGAGGGTCAAGGAAGGCCCAAGCTGTAGCCGGAAGTCAGTGATCAGTCGTCGGCAACCAGAACCAAATCTCTTTTCCCGACGAAGATCTCGATTTTCGTGGGAGCGGGCGCCGGTCGCGATTGCCGATGAATTCATCGGCGCCAGAGCCGCCTCCCACGAAAACCAACAACCAGCCAACCAGCCAACCAGCCAACCGGGCCTAATGCGTCAGCGTGAGCCCCTCGGCGAATGCCAGGGCGCCCCCGGTGAGCGCCTTCAGGTCGTAGCCGCCTTCCAGTGACGCGGCCAGGCAGCCGTTGGCGTGCTTGTCGGCGAGCATTTTCAACTGGCGGCCGATCCAGTAGAAGTCCTGGTCGTCGAGGTTGATCTGGGCCAGTGGGTCGCGCCGGTGGGCGTCGAAGCCGGCCGAGATCAGGAGCAGGTCCGGGGCGAAACGATCGACAGCATCAAGCAGTTGTGCCTGCCAGGCACCGCGAAATTCATCGCTGCCGGAACCGGGCGGCAGGCCGGCGTTGTGAATGTTGGCCGCAACTTTCTGCCGCGGATCGCCGGTGCCCGGGTATAGCGGCATCTGGTGGCTGGAGACGAACAGTACGTCGCGCCGGCCGGCAAAGATCGCTTCGGTGCCGTTGCCGTGGTGAACGTCGAAATCGCAGATTGCGACTCGCCCGATACCAGGCTGGGCAAGCGCGTGGGCGGCGGCTACGGCGATGGAGTTGTACAGGCAAAAGCCCATCGCGCGTCCGGCTTCGGCGTGATGCCCGGGCGGGCGGACGACGGCAAAAGCGGGGCGCCCCGGGTGCTGGATGGCGCTTTCGGCCGCCTGGCAGGCAGCGCCGGCCGCCAGGCGCGCGGCTCGCAGGCTGCCTGCAGCCGCGTGCGTGTCGGCGTCCAGCGCAATGGTCACGTTCTGTTCGCGGATCTCCAGCTCGATACGTTCGAGATGGTCCAGGTAGGCCGGCTGGTGTACGCGCAGCAATTGTTCGCGTGTAGCTTCGGTTGCATCGAGGACTTCAAAAGCGTCGAGCCGGCGTATACCGTCCAGCACGGCTTCAAGCCGTTCCGGCCTTTCCGGATGGCCTGGCATCGGATCGTGCAGGCTGCAGTCCGGGTGAGATACGACCAGCAGTTCGTTCATGCAGGCGCCGGATATCCTCCAGGAACCTTAACGGTCGCGATCATGATCCCACAGCACCTCACCCGTACCGGAGGCGCGCGCGACGGTGCGCGAGACCACGAACAGCAGGTCGGACAGACGATTCAGGTAACGCACTGCCGGCGCGTTGACTTCCTCGTGACGTGCAAGCGCAATGACCCGGCGCTCGGCCCGGCGGCATACGGTGCGCGCCAGATGCGCCTGGGCCGCAGCCGTGCTTCCGCCGGGCAGGATGAAATCCTTCAGTGGAGGCAGCTCGGCGTTGAGCCGGTCCAGTTCCTTTTCCAGCCGCTCGGTGTGGTGGTCACCGATCAGTTCGGTAGCGGGCATGCAAAGCTCGCCGCCGAGGTCGAACAGATCGTGCTGGATGTCGAGCAATACCGAGCGGATGTCGGCATCGTCGAGCTGCGCGATCAGTAGTCCGACAGCACTGTTGAGCTCGTCGACCGTTCCATAGGCTTCAACCCGCAGGCTGTCCTTCTGGGTGCGCGACCCGTCACCCAGGCCGGTCGTGCCGTCGTCGCCGGTGCGCGTATAGATTTTTGAAAGGCGATTGCCCATGGGCGGTTCCAATGTATTCAACAGACCCCGGCAGTGTAGCGAACCGGTGTGCGAATTGTGGGTGATGCGGAAACCGTCCGCCCTGTTATCCTTTGGGTCGGAATCTCAAGTCAAATTCTCGGTGGTGACCAATGGGCATGAAATCAGCGTATCCGTATTATCTGGCCAACAAGGCCGTATTTGCCAACGAGGATCTCGAGGTGTTCGACAAGCACACCGGCCAGTCGGCGACGCGCGTGGCGTTGGCTGACGATTCCGTGGTGGATAAGGCCGTCGCGGCCGCTGAGCGCGCGGCGCCGGCCATGGCGCGGCTGCCGTCGCATCGTCGTCGCGACGTGCTGAGCCACTGTGCGACCCGGTTCGAGGAACGCTTCGACGAGCTTGTCGAGATTCTGGTCGTGGAAGCAGGAAAGGTGATCAAGGATGCCCGCGGCGAGGTGCAGCGGCTGATCGATACGTTCCGGATCGCGGCCGAGGAGGCGACACGGGTCGGTGGTGAAGTGCTGCCCATGGATATCGCGCCGCGCTCGGAATCGTTCATCGGGATGTGGAAGCGGGTGCCCATCGGCCCGGTTTCGTTCATCACCCCGTTTAATTTTCCGTACAACCTGGTCGCCCACAAGGTTGCCCCGGCGATTGCGGCCGGTTGCCCGTTCGTGCTCAAACCGGCGGAGAAAACCCCGGTGGGTGCGCTGGTCATGGGCGAGATCCTGGCCGAATGCGATCTGCCCGAGGGTGCGTTCTCGATTCTCAACGTACCGCGCGAAGGGGCCCAGCGCTTTACCGAAGACGAGCGGCTGAAACTGCTGAGCTTTACCGGATCGGACAAGGTCGGCTGGATGCTGAAGTCGAAGGCGGGCAAGAAGCCCGTGGTGATGGAGCTGGGCGGCAATGCGGCCTGCCTCGTCGATGCCGACGCCGATATCGACGACGCGGTGGAGCGGCTGGTCTTCGGCGGTTTCTACCAGTCCGGCCAGAGCTGCATCTCGGTCCAGCGGGTGCAGATTCACCGCGATATCTACGACGAGGTCAAGCGCAAGCTGGTCGACAAGGTCGGCGCGCTGAAAGGCGGCGATCCGCGCGACCCGGAGACGTTCATCGGCCCGCTGATCAGTGAGGACGATGCAAAACGTGTGGTCGAGTGGATCGAAGAGGCCGAAAGCCAAGGTGCCACAAGGCTGGTCGGCGGCGAGCGGAAAGGCCCGATTGTTCACCCGGCGGTACTGGAAAACGTTCCGCGGGACTGCAGCATTTACGACAAGGAGTTGTTCGGACCCGCGATGGTCATCGAACCGTTCGACGATTTCGACGAGGCACTGAAGGTCATCAACCAGTCGCGCTACGGGTTGCAGGCCGGTCTGTTCATCCGTGACATCGGCAAGATCCGCAAGGCCTGGGACCTGCTTGAGGTCGGCGGCGTGATCATCAACGACGTGCCCAGCTTCCGTGTCGATCATATGCCCTACGGCGGCGTCAAGGACTCCGGCCTGGGCCGCGAGGGCATCCGCTACGCCATCGAGGACATGACCGAAATCCGTCTGCTGGCGATCCGTGAGCCGTAGGTCGGAGGTTGGCTGGTTGGCTGGTTGGCTGTGGGAGGGGCTTCCAGCCCCGATCGGTGCAGGATGCGCCTACGACACCGACCAAAAGACCAAATCCCCGGAACGCTTTTGGCGCCGGCCCGTTAAACTATTGGTTTTGATGCAATCAGGGCAACAGAATGTCGCAGAAAACGCCGTTGTACGACAAACACCTGGAAGCCGGGGGGCGCATGGTGGAATTCGCCGGCTGGCAGTTGCCGATCCGCTACGGCTCGCTGGTCGAGGAACACCACGCCGTGCGCAGGCACTCAGGCATGTTCGACGTCTCGCACATGACCGTGGTCGATATCGAGGGTGCTGGCGCGCGGGATGCGTTGCGTCGCCTGCTGGCCAACGATGTCGACAAGATTCGTGAGCGCGGACAGGCGATTTACGGCTGCATGCTGGACGAGTCGGGCGGGATCATCGACGATCTGATTACCTATCGGCTGGAGGACGATTTCTACCGCATGGTGGTAAACGCCGCCACGCGCGAGGCCGATCTGGACTGGATCGGCCGGCAGCTGGCCGATTTCGACGCCAGTGTTACCGAGCGCGACGACCTTGCAATGATCGCGGTGCAGGGTCCAGAGGCGGTCGAGCACGTGGTGGAACTGTTGGGCGCGCCCGGAGTGGCCGATCTCAAGCCGTTCCGTTCGCTGGTCCACGGCGATTGTTTTGTTGCCCGGACCGGCTATACCGGCGAGGACGGCTGCGAACTGATTTTGCCCAATGAGCTTGCGCCCGGGACCTGGCAGCAGTTGAGCGAGCGCGGCGTGGTGCCCTGCGGGCTGGGTGCACGAGATTCGCTGAGACTGGAGGCGGGTCTGAACCTGTACGGCCAGGATATGGACCGCAATACGACCCCGCTGGAATCCAATCTGGCCTGGACGGTGGCGTTCGAGCCGGCCGATCGCGATTTTATCGGGCGCGAAGCCCTGGAAAGGCAGAAAGCCAAAGGGGTCGAGCGCAAGTTGGTCGGACTGGTGCTGGGCGCCGGTGGCATTCCACGCCAGGGTGCGCGTGTGATTACCGGGGCCGGCGACGGCGTTGTCACCAGCGGCGGCTTCGGTCCCACCGTGGAGCGCCCGGTGGCCCTGGCCCGCATTCCGCAAGACGCCGGCGACCAGGTGGAGGTTGAACTGCGCGGTCGCCAGTTGCCGGCCCGCGTGGTCAAGCTGCCGTTCGTGCGCAATGGAAAGCCGCGCGACGGACTGCTGTCGTCATGACATTTGCCCGTCGCAACCGCTAGAATTCGTTTCTTCAACCGAACACCGGAATCCGAGGCCGAGGACCAACCCAATGACCGATATCCCGTCTGAACTGCGTTTTGCCGAGACCCATGAATGGGCCGAATTGCTCGAGGACGGCGTGGTACGCGTCGGCGTGAGCGACCATGCCCAGGCCCAGCTCGGCGACCTGGTGTTTGTCGAACTGCCTGAAGAGGGCGAGGAAATCACGCGCGGAGAAGCCTGTGCCGTGGTCGAATCGGTCAAGGCCGCTTCGGATATTTACGCCCCGGTCACCGGCGAGGTCGTCAGCGTCAACGAAAATCTCAACGATTCACCCGAGATCGTCAACAACGACCCATACGGCGATGGCTGGCTGTTCACGGTCAAGCCGGCCGACGAAAATGAACTCGACGAGCTCATGGACGCCGACGCCTACGGCGAGCATATCGAAGAATAGGGCGCCGGGATTTGGCTTATCGCCTGCAGGGCAGGCTCCTACGGCGGGTTTTGTCCAGACGACTTCGAACTTCGTAGGAGCGAGCCAGGCTCGCGTGGGTTACTAATGCAATACTTCTGATTGCATTAGTAAAGCTCTTCGGCGCCAGTCCAAACCAGCGAACCAGCGAACCAGCCAACCAGCCAACCAGCCAACCAGCCAACCAGCCAACCAGCCAACAACTTCGATCGTGCGATAATCGACGCGGTCCCGAAAGATCGCTTGCATGCTTCGAACCCTGCTCACCCTCGGCCTGATCGGCCTGCTGGCCGCCGCCCTGCTTTCGGGCGTGCACCTGGCCACGCGCGAGCGGATCGCCAGCGAGCAGCAGCGCCAGGCGCTGGCGACGCTGAATCAGTTGGTGCCGGAACCCGATTACGACAACCTGCTGATGGAGGATCGCTTCAGGGTCCGGATTACCGGCCTCAAAGCGCTGTCGACCCTCTACCGTGCGCGCCGCGACGGCGAGCCGGTGGCACTGCTGGCCGATGTGATCGCCCCGGACGGCTACAGCGGCGATATTCGGTTGCTGGTCGGCATTGCACCGGACAGCGAGGTGATCGGCGTGCGGGTGCTCAACCATCGCGAGACACCGGGCCTGGGCGACGAGATCGAACTGAGGCGCTCGGACTGGATCCGGCAGTTCAGCGGCAAGTCGCTTGGCAGTCCCCCGGGGGACCAATGGGCCGCCGACCGGCGCGGCGGTGCTTTCGATACGCTTTCCAGTGCAACCATTACTTCGTCGGCGGTCATCCAGGCGGTCAAAAACGTGCTTGCCTGGTACGCTTCCAACCGCGAAAATGCCTTCACGATTCCGGCCGAACCGAATGAGGCTGACAGCAAATGAACACCAGGGAAATCTGGCGCCAGGGGCTGTGGGACAACAACCCTGGCCTGGTGCAGCTGCTCGGGCTTTGCCCGCTGCTGGCCGTCACCGGCACCGCGGTCAACGGGCTCGGTCTGGGCCTGGCCACGCTGTTCGTGCTTGTATTGAGCAACCTGACGGTATCGATCACACGCGGCCTGATCCGGCCCGAAATCCGGATCCCGGTATTCGTGCTCATCATCGCCACGCTGGTCACCGTGGTCGATCTGGTCATGCAGGCCTGGTTTTCAAGCCTGAGCCGCACGCTGGGCATTTTCATCCCGCTGATCGTGACCAATTGCACCATCCTCGGCCGCGCCGAAGCCTTTGCATCACGCAGGTCGATCGGGGATTCGCTGACCGACGGGCTGGCCCAGGGCACCGGCTTTGCCGCGGTACTCATCGTGCTGGGGGCCGGTCGCGAGATCATCGGCCACGGCACACTGCTGGCCGACGCTCACCTGCTGCTGGGCGGATGGGCCCGGTCGCTGGAGCTGGTCGTGCTGCCCGAGCAGGTCGGCCTGCTGCTGGCCATCCTGCCGCCCGGCGCATTCATCGGCCTCGGCCTGCTGATCGCGTTGCGAAACAGAATCATCAGCAAGCGTGCCGAACGCATCGACACCGTGGCCGACGCAAGCCCGCAAGCCGCATGAGCCGCCCGATGAATGCGGAAAAGCGTTCGGAGTTTTTCCGCCGCCTGGCCGAAATCAACCCGGAACCAACAACCGAACTGGAGTACTCCTCGACCTTCGAGCTTCTGATTGCCGTCATCCTGTCGGCCCAGGCCACCGATGTCGGCGTCAACAAGGCCACCCACAGACTGTTTCCGGTCGCCGACACGCCCGAGAAGATTCTGGCCCTCGGCGAGGACGGCCTGAAGCGCCACATTCGGACCATCGGCCTGTACAACAGCAAGGCGAAGAACATCATAGCCACCTGCGAGGCGCTGGTCGAACGGCACGGCGGCGATGTGCCGCGCGAGCGCGACGCGCTGGAGGCGCTGCCCGGCGTCGGCCGCAAGACTGCCAACGTGGTGCTGAACACCGCGTTCGGCGAGCCGACCATGGCCGTGGACACGCACATCTTCCGGGTCGCCAACCGTACCGGGCTGGCGCCGGGAAAAACGCCCCTGGCGGTTGAAAAAGCGCTGCTCAAGCGCACCCCTTCCGATTACCGCCGTCACGCCCACCACTGGCTGATCCTGCACGGGCGCTACACCTGCAAGGCGCGCAAGCCCGAATGCGGAATCTGCCCCGTCTACGACCTGTGCAATTTCAAGGACAAGCAGCGCTTTGCCGGCTGACCAGGAAATGCCGGGCGGCCGCCCCCGCGCTCCGCCGATTCATTTGATTTTGCCATCCAACTGTGATAATGCTTTTCGGTTGGTTGCCGGACCTAGCGAAAGGAATTGAACCTCGTTCCGGTCCAATCGGACAAGCGCGCACTCCGCGCGCCCTGAAACGGGCCGCAAGGCCTGATCTACTATTTCTCAATGCTGTTGGAGGCTATTGAAATGCTTAAGAAAACTCAGCTCGTAACCGCAATTGGCGCCGTTGCAGGCGCATCTTTTGCCACCGCCGCGATCGCGGCCGACCAGACCGCCAACCCGTTCCAGGCAGATGATCTGGAAACCGGTTCGCTGTCGCAGAACTACAATCTGGGCGACGACAAGGACAAGGAAGGTTCCTGTGGTGAAGGCTCTTGTGGCGAAGGCGACGACAAGGGCGACGACAAGGAAGGTTCCTGCGGCGAAGGTAGCTGCGGCGAAGGCGACGACCACGGCGACGACAAGGAAGGCTCCTGTGGTGAAGGTTCCTGCGGCGAAGGCGACGACAAGGAAGGTTCCTGCGGCGAAGGTAGCTGCGGCGTAGCCTGATCCTGTCCGCATAAGGACCTGAAGAAATGAGTACCGCAAAATTCCCGATATCGGGCGCGGGACTCGGTCTCAGGCGGGCCCTCCTGGGCCCGCTTGAGCAGGCCGACCTGTCGCCGCTGGGCTTCATGGAAGTCGCGCCGGAGAACTGGATCGGCGTCGGCGGCGTTCGCGGCCGCAAGTTCAGGCAGTGGACCGAGCGCATGCCGTTCGTGTGCCACGGCCTGTCGTTGTCGCTGGGCGCGCCTGAACCACTGGACGAAACCTTCTTGCGACGCACACGCAGGTTTCTCGACGAACACGACATCGGGATTTATTCCGAGCACCTCAGTTATTGCTCGGAGCACGGGCATCTTTACGACCTGATGCCGATCCCTTTCACCGAAGAAGCGGTGGATTGGGTGGCCGGGCGAATCCGCCAGGCCCAGGACCTGGTCGGTCGACGGATGGCCGTTGAAAACATCTCCTATTACGCATCGCCCAGCAACGAGCTGAGCGAGTTCGAATTCATCAACGCGGTGCTCGAACGCGCCGACTGCGACCTGTTGCTGGACGTCAACAACATCTATGTCAACAGCGTCAACCATCGCTACGATGCGATGCAATTCCTCGAAGGCTTGCCGGCCGAACGCGTGGCCTATATCCATGTCGCCGGGCATTACAACGAGGCCGAGGATCTGATCATCGACACTCATGGCGCCGACGTGATCGACCCCGTGTGGCAACTGCTGGACGCCGCATACGCACGCCTGGGGCCGGTCCCCACGCTGCTGGAGCGCGACTTCAACTTTCCGCCGGTCGAAGAGCTGCTGGCCGAAGTCGGCACCATCAACCAATTGCAGTCCCGGTACCAAAGCACCCCGATTCGCTATGCCCACGCCTCCTGAGGAACTGGCGGCGCTGCAGAAACGGTTTTCCGACCATATCCGGGACCCGGAAAACAATCCGGCCCCGGAGGGTATTGAGGACCGCCGGCTGGCGATCTACCGCCGCCTTTTTCTGAACAACCTTTCCAGCCTGTTCGGCAAGAATTTCCCGATCGCACGCAAGGTCGTCCCCGACGACCGATGGCGCAAGCTGATCCGGGCATTCATGGTCGAGCACCGGCCGACCACTCCGCTTTTTCCCGAAATCGGGCGCGAATTCGTGCGCTTCCTGGCCGACCACCCGGAACACTATCCGGAATGGCCCTGGCTGGCCGAAATCTGCCACTGGCAGTTCCTGGCCACCAGCGTACGCAACGACGAATCCGAACTCGATGAGGCCGGCGCAGACCCCGATGGTGATCTGCTTGCCGGGCATCCGGTGGTCAACCCGACGCTCCGGCTGGCCCAGTATCAATGGCCGGTGCACGAAATCCGGGCAAACCGGATACCGGAATCGCCGCGCGCGGTGATCCTGGCGATCTTCCGCAAGCCGAACGACCAACTTGGACGAATGCAGATCAACGCGGTCACCGGCAGATTGCTGGAACTGCTGCAAGCAAACGCCGGGCTCGGCGGTCAGGTATGCCTGAAACAAATCGCCAATGAAATCGGGCACGCCGATCCCTCCGCAATAATCGATCACGGCGGGCAACTGCTCGAATCGCTGCGGCAAAAGTCACTTGTGCTGGGGACGCACCCGGTGCAAACGACGGACTGATGCCGGAAAGTCCGGCGCTGAAACTCAAACAAACTACAAGATGGAGCCGAAATTCATGAGCAGCCTGACCGAACTGTACGACCGACTGACCGACCGACTGCGAACCGCCGGCGACTGGGTCGCCCCGCTGGGGCTTCGACTGTTGCTGGCCTGGGAGTTCTATAGCGCCGGCACAATGAAGTCCGGTGTCGACGGAACGCCGGGCTGGTTCGCCGACAAGGCCTTCCCGGCACCGTTCGACTGGTTTCCGGCGAGCATGAACTGGACCATGCTCTACACGACCGAAATCCTGGCCGCCCTGGCGCTCATCCTGGGACTGTTCACGCGCTTCTTCGCCTTCGCGCTGGTCGTGGTTACCACCATCGCGATCGTATCGACCCACTGGCCGGAATCGTGGTCCAGCCTGGGCCAGCTTTGGGAAGGCTATTCGGTTTCGCGCGTGGTCGAGGACGGCGAATTCCGCGGCAACTTCCGCGTTCCGATGCTGTTCCTCGCCATGCTGCTGCCGCTGGTGTTCATGGGCGGCGGCAAGCTGAGCGCCGACCACCTGATTCTGAAGCTGACCCAGCGAAGCGACCTGATTCACGACCGCCGCGGCGATTTCCTGGCACTGTCGCTGGCATTGCTGGTGCCGGGCATCTTGTTCATCTACCTGATCCCGCTGTGGGGCATCATCCTGCTGCTGGGCGCAGTTGGCGCGGCCGTCTATCACAAGGTGGCAGCCTGAGCGACAGGAAGCCTCTGAATAACCCCTTCGTAAAGATGGGGGTTAATAGATTGCCTCCACCTGATTGCCCTGCTCCCTGAGCCGGGCAATCAGCCCTTTCTCACCAGGCAAGTGCAAGGCGCCCACCGCAACAAGGGTGGCACCGCGATCCAGCAGCGGTTGCATCCGTCGGGCCATTGCGTCATTCCTCTGCACGATTCCCTGCTCGCGAAAACGGCTCTTGATGTCGTCTGACAGGTGCGCCAACTGGCACTCGGCCAGTCGGCGAAGCTGCTCCAGGTCGGCGTCCACATATGCAGCCACCAGCGCTTCGAAATCCTCTCTGCCATGTTCATGATCGGCCACCGCCGATTCGAGCAAGGCGATGTGTGCCTGTTCGCCCATCCCGGTAAAAAACGCCAGTTGCTCGTCCATGGCTTCCAGCGCAACGGGCTCGGCGCCATGCTCGACAGCCTGTCGGGCCAACACCAGGTCCATGAACTGCCCGGTCTCGACCGGGGGCTGGGCCAGTGTCAGCGCAGCGGCCCAGGGTTGCAGACGGTCGACGCTGTCGCGCGCCATGCCGTAATCGCGCAGCGCTGAGACCACCCGGCGGTAAAGCGCGTCATCGAGCCGGTCCGAAAGCCGCTGGCCCCGGGGTAGCCGCATGGCCGCGGCAAGCTGCTCCAGCATGTCCTGGTCGGGCAGCAACTCCAGTGCAATCGTGTCGGCCTGTTCCAGCGCCTGTTCGAGCACCGGCGGGAAATCCAGCACCCGGTCATCCTCGGAATGAATCGTCCCCAGCAACCAGTTCTGGCGACCTTCGGGAGACAGGACCGAATAAAAAACCTGCGCGCGGCACGCATCGATCGCAACCAGCGCAAACGCCGCCACGACGAGCGCCCGAAAGACGGAAATGTTCCGGGGTTCCTTAATCCAAATCGGCATGCCGCAGGTGCTCCAAATCTGGTAGCTTAACGGCTCTTCTCCGTACTGTGACTGGATGATCGAAATCAAGAACCGGTTCCGCGGTTTCCTGCCCGTTGTGATCGATGTGGAAACCGGCGGTTTCAACGCAGCCACCGACGCACTTCTGGAGATCGCCGCGTGCGTTATCGAGATGGACGCACATGGAAAGCTGACACCGGGCGACCTGGTCACGCGCCATGTCGAGCCTTTCGAAGGCGCCAACCTGGACCCGGCATCGCTGGAATTCAACGGCATCCGCCCTTTTCACCCGCTGCGTCTTGCGGTGCCCGAAGCACAGGCCTTGCGCGATGTGTTTCAGCCGGTACGCCGGCGCCTGCGCGAAACCGGATGCAATCGCGCCATTCTTGTCGGGCACAACCCGTTTTTCGATCTGTCGTTTCTCAACGCCGCGGTGGCGCGGACGGATTTCAAGCGCAATCCGTTCCACCCGTTTTCCAGCTTCGACACCGCAACCCTGGGCGGGCTGGCATACGGCCAGACCGTGCTCGCGCGCGCCGTCCAGGCCGCCGGTCTGGATTGGGACCGGGATGAAGCGCACTCGGCACGCTACGATACCGAGCGCACCGCACAACTCTTCTGCGCCGTGGTCAATCGCTGGCAAGAACTGGGCGGGCTGGACCCGGCAACGCTGGCGAAAAATTGACGGTTCAAGGAATCATGCAACTGCCACCGATCGACAGAATCGCCAGCTTCGATGTCGATGCACAGCGCACGTTCACGCCCATGTGCCCGGACGAATTGCCGGTAGAGGGCGGCGATAAGATCGGGCCGGAGCTCAACCGCCAGGCCGCAATGGCCCGCTGGCGGGTCGGCTCCAAAGACGCGCACAGCCCCAGCGCCGTCTGGGTCACCGAGGACCGCGAAAAGATCGGCAAGCCCGGCGTAGCCGGCGACAACGTCGGGGAACACTGGCCGGTGCACGCAGTGCCCGGTACCGAAGGATTCGAACTGGTCCCCGGCCTGCCGCGGCCGGCCGAGTACGACTTCTTCGTCTGGAAAGGTGTGGAACTGGACATGCACCCGTACGGGGCCTGCTACCACGACATCGCCGAGCGCATGAGCACCGGCGTGATCGAATGGCTCAAAGCGCGCGATGTCAGCCATGTGCTCGTCGGCGGCCTGGCCACGGACTTTTGCGTCAAGGCCACCGCACTGCAGTTGCAGGCCGCCGGCTTGCAGGTGCTGCTCAACCTGGCGGCCTGTCGCGGCATCGACGAGCAGAGCACCAATGCGGCGCTGAAGGAAATGCGCGCCGCAGGCATTGTCGTCACCGAATCACTGTAACCCCGGACCATTCAGCACCCGGTGGTCAGGTCTCTCGCACGATCAGCCGGGTGGGCAGTGTCTCGGAATCCGCACCTTTGTCCTCGATCACGTCGAGCATCTTGCGTGCCAGAAGAACGCCCGCCTGATAGAGGTCCTGGTGTACCGACGTCAGCGCCGGGGACATGCTGGCGCCAAGCGCGGTGTCGTCGTAGCCGACCACGGAAATGTCGGCCGGGATTCGCAGACCGTGCTCGCGCAGCGCCTGGATCGCGCCGATGGCAAGCAAATCATTTGCCGCAAACAATGCATCCGGAAACGGTGCGCCGGCGGCCAGGCGGCGCCGCATCGCTTCGGTACCGGCCGCTGCAGTGAAGTCGACATCGGGAATCAGTTCGGGCTCGATTCCACCTTTGTCGGCCAACGCACCGGCAAATCCGGCCAAACGTTCGGCGTTCTCTGCGTAAGCCGGATCGCCCAGGAAACACGGTCGTTTCCTGCCCAGCGAAAGGATGTGGCCGGCCACGCTCTCACCCCCGGCGCGGTTGTCGCTGCCGACCACGACGTGATTGCCGTCTTCGGTCGCCGCACCCCAGACGACCAATGGAAGATGCCAGCGGTCAACCGCCTCCACCGCCTCGCCGTGCGCACCCTGGCCGAGCAGGATGACGCCCTCGGCGGCCTGCT
>JBBDSL010000084.1:0-11371 GCA_040904965.1 Wenzhouxiangellaceae bacterium | reverse complement strand
GGCCGCCGTCATTGAATCGTGGCGCGCGCTCAGCAACAGGCTGTAGCCGGCGCCGGTCAGTTGCTGCGCGATGCCGCCCAGCAGTTCCAGCGGATACGACCCCGACATCGGCCGTTCCGGCGAGGGCGTCATTTCGACAATAACTGCAATGGTGTAGCTTCGACGCATTCGCAGGTTGCGCGCCGAGACGTTCAGGGAATATCCGTGCTCGCGCGCCACCGCATGGATACGCGCGCGGGTCTCTTCGCTGACCAGGGGGCTGTCTTTCAGCGCCCGCGATACCGTCATCGCCGAAACCCCGGCGATACGAGCCAGATCGGCCATGGTCATTTGACCACTCTCGGGCTCCCCGGAACGCTTTTTCGGTTTGGCGCCCGTCATTAATTCAGTCCCTCGTTCAGCGCGATTCACATTTCATTATACGCAGCGCATATACACCCGCATTCGCGGCGAATTTCTCGCCGGAATTCTCGAAATTTTCACAATCGGCGCGAACCGGCGCTTGAAATCCGGCCCGTACCGGCTCTATACTGGCTGAAATGATATCGATAACATTCGGGTCTTGCATACCCGAAGCCATCACACCGGAAACTGTTCCCCAATGATCGAAAGCCACACCCCAACAGCCCTGCGGCGCAAGGACGACCAGGCCTCGTGGCAGCTTGGCCACGTCGGCTACGACCCCGAGCGCAGCGATCATGAAGGGACGCTGTTCGCGCTGGCCAACGGCACCCTGGGGGTGCGCGGCGGCTGCGAGGAGGCCGGCGGAAGCGGCGGCTGTTTTCTGGCCCCGGCACATCACCGCTCGCCGATCGACTATCACGAACGCTTTCCCGGATTCGCAGCGAGTACCGATACGCGCCTGCCGGTGGCCGACGGCAGCCTCATCGAGATTGTTGCCGCAGGCCGCAGGCTGCATCCGGCGGATGGTAGCTGCACGCGATTCGAGCGCGGACTCGACCTGCAAACCGGCTGTCTGCGACGCGTGGTGCAGTGGACACTGGAAAACGCCGGGACCATCGAGTTGCTGGTCGAGCGCATCGTGCCGCTGAGCCAACCGGCGGCATTGGTCATCCGGTTCGAGCTGCGCTCGGTCGATTTTCGTGGCGACGTGCGGCTGGCGTCCAGCCTGAACGCCGAGCGCACCGCGCCCGGCCAGGGCAGCGACCCGCGAATTGGAACCGGCAGCGGCGCCGGCATGCGGCTGATTTCCGCGCATGCTTCGAACACCCCGCCGGTGCTGGTGCAGAGCTCGCCCGACGATCGCGTGCGTGTGGCCTGCAGCCAACAGCACCGCCTGCTCGGGCAACTGCTGGCAGACGATGCGGCACGGTGCTCGGGCTCGACCATCACAGAGACCTTCGAGGCCAGTCTCGAACCCGGACAGCGCGCCGGCATCGAAAAATACGTCGTCTGGGCCTGGGACCACGAACCGCCGGATTCCGACGACAGCGCATTGCTTGCCGAGCTGGGCAAGCGGCGCACCGAGGCCGCCGAACAGGGGTTTGAAGCACTGGCCATCGGCCAGACGGAAAACATCCAGGCGTTCTGGCGGGTCGCTTCAGTCACCATCGACGGCGATCCGGACGCGCTGCGCGCGCTGCGCCTCAACCTGTTCCACCTGTTCCAGTCCAGCACGCGCAGCGCCGACCACGGCACCGCGGCCAAGGGCCTGACCGGCGACGGCTACGAGGGCCACTGTTTCTGGGATTCCGAATCCTTCATGGTGCCGGTGCTGGCGTTGATTGCACCGGACCTGGCCCGCACCGCACTGGAATTTCGCTACCGCACGCTGGAACGGGCCCGAAACCACGCACGCGAGATGAATCATCCGCGCGGCGCCCTGTATCCGTGGCGAACCATCGCCGGCGACGAGTGTTCCGGACATTACCCCAGCGGGTCGGCGCAATACCACATCAATGCTGCGATCGCGTATGCCGTCCGCGTCTACGAGGCCGGCACCTCGGATGCGGATTTCATGGCCGGCGCCGGTGTCGAGATGCTGGTCGAAACCGCCCGGATCTGGATGGATATGGGGCAGTTCAACGAGCTCCGGCAGGGCCGGTTCTGCATCTGTGAAGTCACCGGCCCGGACGAATACTCGGCACTGGTCGACAACAACTACTACACCAACAAAATGGCGCGTGCGCACCTGTTGCACGCCGTTCAGGCCTGGCACCGGCTGGAACGCGAGCGCCCCGAAACCGCAAGAAATCTGGCCGAACGCCTCGGCCTGGAAGCTGGCGAAATCGAGACCTGGCAGCGTGCAGGGGAAGCGATGTACCTGCCCTGGGACGAGCGCCTGGGCATTCACCCGCAGGCCGACGGCTTTCTCGACAAGCCGGCGTGGGATTTCGAACGGGGTGACCAGACGCGGCGGCCGTTGCTGCTGGACTACCACCCCCTGACATTGTTCCGCCATCAGGTCTGCAAACAGGCCGACGTGGTCCAGGCGCTGGTCATGGACGGGCTCGACGTGGATCCGGAGATCAAGCGCCGCTGTTTCGACTATTACGCTTCGATCACCACCCACGACTCCACGCTGTCTGCAGCGCCATTTTCGATTCTTGCCGCCGAACTCGATCGCGCCGAACCCGCGCTGGCCTGGTTCGACGAGACCTTGCGAGTGGACCTCGACAACCTTCACGGCAACAGCGGCCACGGCGCACACATGGCCGCGATGGCCGGCAGCTGGCAATGTCTGGCGTTCGGCTTCGCCGGGCTGCGCATCGACGGCACCCGACTCCGGTTTGCGCCGGTCATGCCGGCGCGCTGGCGCAGCTGGCAGCTTGCCATCGTCTGGCGCGGCCGACACATCGCGCTGGGCGCCGATCCCCAACACGCCTGGTTCCGGCTCGAATCGGGCCCGGCGCTGGAAATCGAGTGTCACGGCGAAACACTTCGCCTGGAGCCGGCACGAACCACTGCGATCGACCTGCCGCAGTCGGCACGCTGGTTGCTGGTGGAGACCGCCGTGCCCATAGAGGCCATCGTGTTCGATCTCGACGGCGTGCTGACCGACACCGCCGAGCTGCATTTTCAGGCCTGGAAACGGCTCGCCGACGAGCTCGGCCTGCCGTTCGACCGCGCAACCAATCGACGTCTCAAAGGCGTCGACCGAATGGCCTCGCTGAAGATCCTGCTGGAAGCGGCCGGAGACAGCCGCCCGCCGCAGGAACTGCAGCGACTGGCCGAGCGCAAGAACGGCTACTACACCGAAGCGCTGAACACACTGACCCGCGACCATCTGTTGACCGGTGCCCTGCGCGTGCTCGACGAGGTACGCGCCGCCGGGCTGCCGATGGCGCTGGCCTCGGCCAGTCGCAACGCGCCGACAATTCTCCAGCGCCTCGGGATCAGCAAGTATTTCGACTTCATTGCCGATCCGGCCAGCGTCGACCACGGCAAGCCGCATCCGGCCATTTTCCAGGCCGCCGCACGCGGACTGGACACAACGCCGGAAGCCTGCCTCGGCATAGAAGACGCGGCTGCCGGCATCGTGGCAATCAAAGCGGCTGGAATGCCCGCACTGGGGATCGGCGACCGGCAGGAACTGCCCGGTGCCGACGCGGTGCTGGACCGGCTGGACCAATTTCGCATCGATACGCTTCCGCATGCCGGTCGCGTCGAACGCGAAACCGCTCGCCGCGCCTGCCGCGGTACCGACAAGACCAGCAACACCAAGCCATAGGCCAACGCAAAGCGCAAGGCCAGACCATAAAAACGAGACCGAGAGGGTACGACATGCAATCGAATACATTGAAAAAACTGATGCTCGGAGCGGCCATATCCGCCGCCGTCGCAGCAATGGGAGCGCAAGCTCAGGAAGATTCCGACAGCGAACGCGAAAGAGAGAGTCCCGCCGCCGAACTCGACAGCGTCGTGGTCAGCGGCAGTCCGCAGGCTGCCGGTGTCAGCAAGCGCGACGCCAGTTTCTCGATCACCACCGCAACGCCGGAGGAAATCGACGACGCGCAACCCACCAGCACCGCCGATCTGCTCAAGATCGTACCCGGGATCTGGGTGGAGTCGACCGGCGGCGAAACCGGTGCCAATATCGACGTGCGCGGTTTTCCGGGCGGATCCGACGCGCCGTTCGTGACTTTCCAGATCGACGGCTCGCCGATCTTTCCGCCGCCGACGCTGTCGTTTCTCGAAAACTCTTCGCTGTTTCGAATCGACCAGACGATCGACCACATCGAAGTACTGCGCGGCGGCCCCAGCCCGGTGTTTTCCAACGGGCAGCCGGGCGCGACCGTCAACATCATCCAGAAACGCGGTAGCGCGCGCCGTGAAGCGCTCGCCCGCGTTACCGTCGGCAGCAACGGCAAGCAGCGTTTCGACGGGTTCTACTCCGGCCCGATCAGCGATGACTGGTTCTTCAGCGTCGGCGGTTTCTACCGCGAGGACGACGGCGTTCGCGATACCGAGTTCCCGGCCAACGAGGGCGGACAGATCAGCGGTACCCTGCGCCATGTGTTCAACCGCGGCGAATTCACGCTCTACGGGCGCCTGGTCGAAGACGATAATGCGTTCTTTACCGCGATCCCGCTGACCGTCGACCCCGACGGCGGCATTTCGGCGTTTCCCGGCTTCGACCCCACCGAAGACACCCTGCTGGGCAACGATTTCCGCAACCCGGAACTCCAGGTCACCCCCGGCAACCCGCCCGGCACGATCAACCCGGACCTGACCGAAGGCCGCGGCGTCTCGCTGGCCTCGTTCGGCGGCACGCTGGACCTTGAGCTGGGCAACTGGTCGCTGAACAACAGGACCAACTTCCTCGACGGCGACACGCCGACCAACGGCCTGTTCACCGGCCCCAACCCGCAGACCCTGGACAGCTTCATCGCCAACACCATCGGTGCGGTCAATGACGATCCGAACCTGGTCGATGCGGCCGGCGGACAAGCCAGCTCCGGCAGCGCGGTGTTTTTCAACGGCGGCCAGCCGGTTGACGGCGACCAGCAGGTCATGAGTGCCGGATTCTGGGTAGTGGACAAGGAAATCCAGTCGTTCACCAACGAGCTGCGGCTGTCGCGCGAGCTGTTCGCCGGCAACACGCTGACCATCGGGACCTACTTTGCCGATTACGAGGCCACTGATGAGTGGTATCTCGGCAACAACATGCTGCTGACCGCCGAACCCAATGCACGGCGCATCGACGTGGCCCTCGACAACGGTGTGATGGTGACCCGCGAGGGCTTCAACGGCGCCTCGTTCTTCTCGCTCAACGCCGACTACGACGGACAGAACCTGGCCGGCTTCATCGCCAACGAATGGCAGATGGACGATCGCTGGAAGCTGGACCTCGGGTTGCGCGTCGAGCGCCAGGAAGTCGACGGCCGGGTCGAGAACGTTACCAGTCTCGATCTGGACGACAACCCGCTGACCCTGCACAACAACAACGCATCGGTGCCCGACGGTACGTTCCGCGAGATCGATTTCGACGACAACGACCTGTCCTGGACCGCCGGCCTGAACTATCGCCTGTCGGATTCGGCAAGCGTGTTCGGGCGGATCAACTCCGGGTACTTCTTCCCGCAGTTCGACAACCTGCGCGACGGCCAGGACAACACCCAGGAAGTGGACCAGTATGAAATCGGCCTCAAGACCGCCACGCCGCTGTATAGCCTGTTCCTGACCGGCTTCTACAACGAATTCGACGGTCTGCCGTTCCAGGTCTTCGCCGAGGGCATGAACATCACCCGGATCGGCGGCTCGGAAGCCTACGGCCTGGAATTCGAGGCGCAGCTGAGACCGTTCGAGAACTTCGACATTCACCTGACCGGCAACTGGATGAATGCCGAGTACCGCGATTTCGGCGACGACTCCGGCAACCAGGTCCGGCGCCAGCCCGAAGCGCAGTTCCGGCTGACCCCGAACTACTACATCCCCACACCGTGGGCCGACCTGCGCCTGTTCGCCACCTGGACCCACGTCGGCGACCGCTTCTCCGACATCGAGAACCAGCAGGAGCTGCCGTCCTACGACACGCTGGACTTCGGCGCGGTCGCCTACATCGGCCTGAACTGGGAACTGCGCGTTCAGGGCACCAACATCACCGATGAACTCGCGCTGACCGAGGGTAATACCCGGGTGCTGGGCGAAGGCGTGACCGACAACGTGTTCCTCGGCCGTCCGCTGCAGGGACGTAATATCGAAACCTCGCTGACCTGGCGCTTCTAAGGCCGGTTGCCATGCGTGCCCTTCCCGTACTTCGGGAAGGGCACGTCGTTTCGGACCCGCCACCCGGAAATACCGCACATGAAACAGTTCCGCATCATCGCCGCGCTGATCCTGGCCTACATGGTCTTCGCCATTCTGCTCAACAGCGTCGGCACGGTCATCCTCCAGTCCATCGCCAGCTACGGGGTCAGCAAGGCCCAGGCCGGAAGCCTGGAGGGCTTCAAGGACATCCCGATTGCGCTGACTTCCTTTCTGCTGGCCACACTGATCCCGCGCATCGGATACCGCCGCGGCATCATGCTGGGGCTGGGACTGGTGGCCCTGGCCTGCATTGCCATGCCGTTGATGGACAGTTTCTGGATGACCCGGATGATGTTTCTGGTCACCGGAGCGGCCTTCGGCATCGTCAAGGTTTCGGTGTATTCATCGATCGGCCTGCTGACCGCAAGCCGCCAGGCCCACGCCGCGCTGACCAACACCATCGAGGGCATGTTCATGATCGGGGTGCTGGCCGGCTACTGGCTGTTCGGCGGCTTCATCGACGACGCCGACCCGGGCGGCGATTCATGGCTGCAGGTCTACTGGGTGCTCAGCGCGCTGTGCCTGGTGTCCATCGGACTGATGGCAATCAGCCGGCTCGACGAGTCGGGCACGCGGGTCGCCGGTGAACGGATCACCGAAGGCTTCGGGCGCATGCTGTCGCTGCTGACTCGCCCGCTGGTGCTGGTGTTCGTGATATCGGCCTGGCTGTATGTGCTGATCGAGCAAAGCATAGGCACCTGGCTGCCGACCTTCAACAACGAAGTGCTGCAGTTGCCCAACGCGATGAGCGTGCAGATGGCGAGCATATTCGCCGCCACCCTGGCCATCGGCCGGCTCAGCGCCGGCATGCTGCTGCGCCACATGTCCTGGCACGTGCTGCTCAACCTGTGCGTCGTGGCCATGGGTGTACTGGTGCTGCTTACGCTGCCGCTGGCCGCCGGCATAGCGCCCGGCCAGGTCACCGGCTGGTCGACCGCCCCCCTGGCTGCCTGGCTGTTCCCGCTGATCGGGTTGTTCATGGCGCCGATCTATCCGGCCATCAATTCGGTCATGCTCAGTGCCCTGCCGCGCCATCAACACGCGCCGATGACGGGCCTGATCGTGATCGCCTCGGCGCTGGGCGGTACCACCGGCTCCATGCTCACCGGCGTGCTGTTCGGGCGCCTGGGCGGCGAGACCGCGTTCTACCTGACGCTGGTCCCGATGGCGGCCATCCTGGCCTCGCTGTGGCTGTTCAAGCGCGAAACCGACCGGGTCGGCGTGCAACTGGACCCGGAAACCGCAGATCCGGCAGCCGCCGCGCAAAAGGATCCTCTCGTTCCGTAGAGGTACAATCGGGCAGATGATCATCAAATCGCTGCTCGACACCGATATCTACAAATTCTCGATGATGCAGGCGGTGCTGCATCAGTTCCCGGGCGCGCAAGTCGAATACTGCTTCAAGTGCCGGACATCCGGCGTGGAACTGAGACCGCTTCGCCAGGAGATCGAACGCCATATCGAGCATATGTGCACCCTTTCGCTGGATCCGGAGGAGTTGAATTTCCTCGCTTCGCAACGTTATTTCAAGCACGATTTCATCGAATTCCTGCGCCTGTTCCACCTGCAGTCCCGCTTCGTCGAGGTCGGAGAGGACGACGATCAACTTGCGATCACCATTCGCGGGCCGTGGCTGCACACCATCCTGTTCGAGGTGCCGCTGCTGGCCATCGTCAGCGAGCTGTACACGCGCAGGCGCTACCCGGATATCGATTTCGAAGAGGGGCGAAGGCGGCTGGACGAGAAGATCGGACAGGTGCGCGCGCTGGATCGGCCGGACGAGTTCGTGTTCGCCGATTTCGGCACCCGCCGACGATTCTCGCGGGCATGGCACGAGGAAGTGGTCGAAACCCTGGCGCGCGAGGTTCCGGGCAGCCTGCGCGGGACCAGCAACGTGCGGCTGGCCAAGGAACACGGTCTGGTCCCCATAGGCACCATGGCGCACGAGTTCATTCAGGCCGCGCAGGCGCTGGGCCCGCGCCTGGCCGAGACCCAGCGCTTCGCATTCGAGGTCTGGGCACGCGAATACCGCGGCGATCTCGGGATCGCGCTTTCCGACACCTACAGCCTCAAGGCATTCCTGCGCGACTTCGACATGTTCTTCTGCAAGCTTTTCGACGGCGCACGCCAGGACTCGGGCGATCCCATGGTGTGGGGCGAGGCGATGATAGAGCACTACGAAAAAAACCGGGTGGATCCGAAAACCCGCAACCTGGTGTTTTCCGATTCGCTGACCATCCCGCGTGCGGCCGAGATCTGGCAGCGCTTCCGCGACCGGATCAACGTGTCGTTCGGGATCGGCACCAACCTCACCCACGACACCGGCACCGACCCGATCAACATCGTGATCAAGATGATCGAGTGCAACGGCCAGCCGGTGGTCAAGCTCTCCGACTCGCCCGGCAAGATCGTGTCCACCGACCAGCACTACCTGGCCTGGGTGCGCCAGGCGTTCGATGTGCCGGAGTGAATGTCAGGGTTCAGGACAGTCAAAAGCGTAACCACAGATTCTGTGGACCGCTTCACAGAACCGGACTCGCCGGTAGTATCCTCCAACCATGTCCAACGACCAAACAAATGAATCGCGTACCGTCTCTCTCGTACTGGGCTCCGGCGGTGCGCGCGGGCTAGCGCATATCGGCGCCATTCGCGCGCTGGAGGAGAGGGGCTACCGGATCGAATCGATCGCCGGCAGTTCGATGGGAGCGGTCATCGGCGGGATGCATGCCGCTGGCAAGCTCGACGACTACACCGACTGGGTATGCGGGCTCGAACAATCCGACGTCTTCAGGCTTGTCGACTGGACGCTTTCCGGCGGCGGGCTGATTCGGGGCGACAAGATCATCAAGCGCCTCAAGGATATGGTCGGCGATGCGCGAATCGAGGATTTGCCGATCGACTTCACGGCGGTCGCCGTCGATATCGAGCAGGGACGCGAAATCTGGTTGAGCAAAGGCTCCCTGTTCGAGGCGATTCGCGGGTCCATCGCGATCCCGGGCCTGTTCACGCCGCACCGGTATCACGGTCGATTGCTGGTCGACGGCGGCATCCTGAATCCGGTGCCGGTGGCGCCGACACTGCGCACGCTGAGCGACCTGACCGTCGTGGTCAACGTCAACGGTCCGCTACCTGCCGGTCGCCAACACAAGGAAAACGCCCGGCGGCGCGGCGACGGCGATGGCAACGGCGAAGACGATTCCGATGCATCCGATGAAAACTCAGTCACCGAACGCATCCGGCGGTTCTTTAATGATCTGATCGATCGCGACAGCCCGAAGGTCGAACAAAGCGAGCCGGGCCTGGTCGCGATGTTGATGAAATCGCTGGAAACGATGCAGGCCGTCATCACCCGTCAGCACTTGGCCGTGTTCAGACCCGACTTGGTGGTCGAAGTCTCCAAGGATGCTTGCATGATTCACGAATTCCATCGGGCCGAAGAACTGATCGATCTCGGCTACCGGCGTACAATCGAATCTCTTGACCGTCTCCGGGACCAGTCCGATGAATGAAAACGAAATCTTGTTCGACGACGCGGCCGACCAGGTGGTCGATCTTGGCAACCAGATTACCGATGCCAACCCCGAGGGGGATCTGTGGGCGATCGCCGACGGCCTGATTGCAGGCGCAGTGCATTTCTGGCTGTATGCTCATCAGCCCGACGAGCAGGCCGACGAAGACGAAATGGATGGGCTGATGACCGCTTCACAGCGCATCGAAGCGCTTGTAGGACTGCTGCGCGAATCAGCCATCGACAGCGAATACCTGCACTCGCCCAACGACCTGGACGCCGGACGGGCCTGACCCCGGACTGACCGGGCAAGAGGATCCCTGGCCCGGCTTCAAAAAGCGTTCATTTGCGGTTCGACACGGATATTCGGGCCATCCGGCGACAGTCACCGAACGCTGGCTGAGTCATCTACCTAATCAGCCAATCAATAATCTGCGTGCATCTGCGTAATCTGCGGTTTCATGTTTTCCCGCCCGCATTTCCAATGAAGTTGTTGGTATGGCCGAGGTGCACGGGTAATCGGGAAAGCCGCTACTCGGTTTCGACCCGGGCGCGTCCGCCGTGCTTGGCGCGGTACATCAAGCGGTCGGCGCGTTTGACCAGTTCGGAGACCGATTCATCATCGCGGTAGTCGACCACCCCGAAGCTTGCCGAAAGACCCTTGCCGTCGGGAGTCTTGATGTCGAGCATGCGTGTCAGCAACTCGGCGGCAAATCTGCGGCCGCCGTCGCGATCGGTCTGCGGCAGAATGATGGCGAATTCCTCGCCACCCCAACGGGCGGCGTAGTCGGTCTTGCGCAGGCGGCTTTGCAGTAGCGCGGCAACATCGGCCAGCACCTTGTCACCCACGTCGTGACCAAAGCGGTCATTGACGGCCTTGAAATGGTCGATATCCAAGAGAATCAGACTGAGCGTGCTGCCTCGACAGGCGCGCTCGACTTCCTGACGCAGAACCTCGGTGCCCTGTCTCCGGTTGAACAAGCCGGTCAACTCGTCGGTAGTTGCCAGGCGTTGAAGCTGGGCCTCCAGTTCCTTGCGCCGACTGATATCGATCAGCATACCGGTCACACGCACCGGCTTGTCGTCACGATCGCGCTCGTTTACGCGCCCACGCATATTGGTCCATGCGTATCTACCGGTCTTGCAACGCATCCGGACATCGACTTCAAAAAAAGGCCTGGTACCCCCGAGGTGCGCCGTCATTTCGTCAACCAGACGCTCCTCGTCGTCCGGGTGCGCCAGGGCGCGCACGGATTGCACGTTGGCAGCAACCTCGTTTTCACGGTAGCCGAGCATGCGCGCGGCAATCGAGTTGAAGGTGAACTGTTGTGAATCCAGGTGCCAATCCCACATTCCGAGCTTGGCGCCTTCGGCGGCCAGCGACAACTGTTCCTCGCTTTTGCGCAATGCCTGTTCGGTGCGGATCCTGGCGGTAATATCCGAAAAAGTGGCCACGACGGCCTGAAGCTGATCGCTTTCGTCCGTGCGCACCGGCTCGGTACTGATTTCGATCCATGCTTGTTGACCGTCCGGCCGCTCTGCATATTCCGGCCCAACGTGAACACCCAATCCGGTCCAACGTGAACACCTGAT
>JBBDSL010000083.1:0-30131 GCA_040904965.1 Wenzhouxiangellaceae bacterium | reverse complement strand
CCTGAACGCTGACAGACCAACTGAATCCTAATTTATCAGGTTGAAGGACCACTAGTGAAGCGAGAATCCGCCGGAGCGCGTAAGAAAGTTTGCTACGTTCCGTAAAGTACACTGTCGTTCTCATCAACGGTTTTGTTAGCATTGATCCGTGTTGATCCGCGTTCATCCGCGGCTCAAACCGTTTTTCAATCTGGAGAACCTTGCCCGGATTGTGGTCGGTCGGCAGGTATACCCGGCCGATCTCGAGATGCGATGCTTCTTCTTGTCAATCGCCACGGCCACTGCGCCAGATCGAGATCAACAGCCAGATGCCGCCTAGCGCGGCGCCGATGAAGCCGATGGTGCCCAGCAGGGGGAGGCCGGAGGCGTTCGGGTCGTGCTGGACGTTCAGCGCGATCGCCGAGCCGATGATCAGCGCCGCGGTGACGATGCCGAGCGTGAGCCGGCTGGCCGCCTTGTCGAGCCTGGCGGTGACTTCCTTGAGCGAGTTGATGTCGATGTGGACTTCGATTCGGCCGCGCCGGGCCGCGCGCAGCAGGCGGCTGAGGTCGTCGGGCAGGGCACCGACGATGCGCAGCGTGTCCATCAGGTTCTTTTGCAGACGTTGAGCAACCCGCGATGGGGAGTAGTGGTGCTTGAGTACTTTCTCGATGACCGGGGCGGCCTCGGAGGCCATGTCGAAGTCCGGATCCAGTGATCGGCCCACGCCTTCGAGCGTGATGAATGCCTTGAGCATCAGCACCAGGTCGGCCGGCAGCACGAGTCGATGACGGCGCAGTACGCCGGTCATGTCGCCGAGCATCGCGGCGAAGTCCAGCCGTTCCAGCGCTACGCCGTGATACTGATCGATGAAGTCAGTGATGTCTTCGGCCAGGCGGTCGGCGTCGGCTTCGTTTTCCATGGTCCAGTCGAGCAGAATGCGCACGACCCGGTCGGGATCCCGGACCACCAGGCCGTGGAGCAGCTCCGCGACTTCGTGGCGGCGCGTTCGCGACAGCCGCCCGACCATGCCGAAATCGAGCAGAGCGATACGGTCCCCGGACAGGTACTTGATGTTGCCCGGGTGCGGGTCGGCATGGAAGAAGCCGTGTTCGAGAACCATGGCCAGCACGGCGCGTGCACCCCGGCGGGCCAGGCGGTGGCGGTCCAGGCCGGCGGCCTCGACCCCGGCCATGTCACCGCCGGGGATGCCCTCGATCAGACGCTGGACGTTGAGCCGCTCGCCGCTGTATTCCCAGAATACTTCCGCCACGACGATTCCCGATTCCGGGTCGAGTTCCCCGGCAATGCGCTCGGCATTGCGGCATTCGGCAGCGAAGTCCAGTTCGCGGCGAAGCGAGCGGGCAAACTGCTTGACCAGGTCGCGTGGCCGGAACTGACGCATTTCCGGAGCTTCTGACTCTACAATATCGGCCAGTCGGCGGAGCAGACGCAGGTCGGCCTCGATGGTCGAGCGTATCCCTGGACGCCGGACCTTGAGTACGACCTGGCGGCCGTCGGTCAGGCGCGCGCGGTGAACCTGGGCCAGCGATGCGGCCGCCAGCGGTACGCTGTCGACCTCGGTGAAAAGTTCCTCGGGCGGCTGGCCGAGGTCTTCGGTCAGCTGCTCGTGGATATCCTCCCAGGGCACTTGCGACGCCTTTTCCTGCAGCCGGGCGAATTCCTCGATCCATTCCGGGTCGAATACGTCCACGCGTGTGGCCAGTACCTGGCCGAGCTTGACAAACGTCGGCCCGAGGTCCTCAAGCACGCGCCGAAGACGTTCCGGTGGACGCAGCCGCGCCGGCTCCTCGACCCGGCGCCAGTGAAGCACCTTCCCGGCTTTTTTCAGTGCCCCGGCCAGACCGATGCGTTGCACTGCATCGCCGAAGCCGTAACGGATCAGTACGGCCGCAATTTCCTGCAAGCGGCCCAGGTCCCGGGCCGCACTCAGCGCCTGCCACAACATCGATTGTTTCTCCGCGACGGGTTCAGTTCCCAGTGTACCCGGACGAACCATACCGGCCTGGTCGGCGCGCAATCGCGTCGATCAACGAGAGCCCCCGTAGGAGCGGTCTCCAGGCCGCGACCAAGGCCTTGAAAGCGCCCGACAAGTCGGAGACGCGTCCTGCGGAAACTCGCGCCGGCTTGGCGTCAGTCCAGCGATTCGAGCTGAGTGACTGCGGTGGCGCCACCCATTTGCGGCGGTAGCTTGGTCTCGGCGCGGATCAGCAGGCGTGGAGTTTCGCGAGTCACCCACAGCGTCTGTCCACCGCCCTCGTCGTCGATCGGCTCCACCTTGATCTTCCAGGTGTCGAATTCGCCGGCCGGAACCGTCACGGTTTCCGCGGTTTCGACGTCAACCGAATAAAAGCGCACGCGCTGCTGCATGCCGATTTCCACCGCGCGCATCGTGGTGCGGTAGTCGGCATCCAGCGGCAGGGCCAGGATTGTGGTTTCCAGCGCCCCGTCGGCACCGAACGCCGGTGCATCGAGTTCGAGATCGATCGGAATGTCCTGAGCGGCCTGGATGGTGCCGGAGACCGAGTCGGCACTGTAGTCGACGTCAATGGAAACCTGACCCTGCCGAACTTCGCGCCGGATCGGCAACATCGAACCGGCATCCACCACGTATTGATTCGTGCCCGAGCCCATGGGGCCTTCGCTGCTCGAAACGATATCGACGACCGGGCCGTCGTCGGTTTCGCGCAGCTTGATCTCGCGCCTGCTATCCAGCGATATTTCCTGGCCGGACATATTGATCGTAGCCGAGTAGGTGGCACTGCCGGTGCGCACCCGATCGATATCGGCGGGCGGCAACGGCAAGGTGCGGGCCGCATCCAGTCCCGTGGCACGCTTCGGTTCTTCCACCGATGCGACATCGACCGTGATTTCTTTCAGCCGCTCGGCAATATCTTCACCCATGTCTTCCTGGGAACGACCGCCATTGTGCTCGGCCAGGAATTCCTCGATGCGGGCGAACATTGCCATGCGGTTTTCCAGGCCGCGAAAGCCGTGGCCTTCGTCGGGGGCCACGATGTATTCGACAGGCAATTCCTTCTCGCGCATGGCGATGACGATCTGGTCGGACTCGGCCTGCTTGACGCGCGGGTCGTTGGCACCCTGGATCACCAGCAACGGCGCGGCGATATCATCGACGTGGAACAACGGCGACTGGCGCTCGAGCTGGGCCTTGCCATCTTCGGTTTCAGTATCACCCATGCGCAGCGTGAATATCTTGCGGATTGGCCCCCAATACGGAGGGATTGAGTTGAGCAGCGTGATCAGGTTGGACGGCCCGACGATGTCGACGCCGCAGTTGTAGAGGTCCGGTGTGAACGTCATGCCGGCCAGGGTTGCGTATCCACCGTAGCTGCCGCCCATGATGCAAACGCGCTCGCCATCGACGATGCCCTTGTCGACCAGGTGCTTGACGCCATCAGTGATGTCGTCCTGCATGGCCTCGCCCCATTCCTTGTTGCCGGCGTTGAGGAAATCCTTGCCATAGCCGGTGGAGCCGCGGAAGTTGGGCTGCAGCACCGCGTAGCCCCGGTTGGCCAGGAACTGCACGATCGAAGCATATCCCCACGAATCGCGCGCCCACGGACCGCCATGAATAAGGGCGACCAGTGCCAGGTCTTCGGCCTCGACGCCTTTGGGTGTGGTCAGGTAGGCCGGGATTTCGCGGCCATCGCGCGCGGTGTAGCTGATCGGCTGCATCTGCGCGAGATGTTCGGTTGGCAGTTCCGGACGGGTTACATAAAGCTCCTGGACTGAATAGTTCTTCCAGTCAAACAGGTAGACGGTGCCGGGATCGACATCGCGGAATACGGTCACCTTGACCAGTTGGTCATCCAGCGTCTGGGGTGCGAAGCTGATTTCGCCATCGGGAAGATTTTCGCGCAAATAGGTCAGCGCCTTCTCGAACTCCTTGTCGCGCGGGTAAATGCGGACCCGGGCGCCGCTGTAGCGGGTGGCCAGCAGACGATGGTCCGAATTTGCGAACAGCGCGCCGCTGAAGTCCACTTCGCCTTCAGGGTCGCGTTCTACAAACTCCAGCTCGCCGGTTTCGGCATCCATCAGGTACAGACCGGTCAGATCGACGTCATCGCCCTTGTTGCTCTGGAACCACACGCGCTGGTTGTCGGCATGAAAGCGCATCGGCCCGCAGGTCTCGCGCCAGTTGCATTCATAAAGAACGTCGCCGAGCTCGCCGTCCTCGACGGCAATCGTTTCGGTGCCGCCGTCTTCGGTCTGGCGCACGGCAAGCCGGATTTCGCCATCGTAATCGGCGGCCCAGCCGGCCACATTGGATGTGTTTTCGATCAGCAGCTCCATCTTGCCACTGGCAAGGTCGAGCCGGTGGACATCATGCAACGCCGGATCCCGGTCGTTGATGCCGACGATAATCGAGCCGGGGGTTTCTTCCGGCAGCGAGTAAATCTGTGCGCGGACATCCTCCATAGGCGTCAGATCACGCGCCGGCGGCACGCCGGTTTCATCGTCGGCCGACTGTTGCGGATCTACGGCATAGATGTGGAAGTTTTCGTTGCCCCCCTTGTCCTGGACGTAGAGCACGTACTTCGAATCCATGCTCCAGAAGTGCCCGGGTACGGGGCGTTCGCCGGTGGTCAGCGGACGGGCTTCATCGAACGGTGCGTCAAGCGGCTTGATCCAGACGTTCATAACGTCCTTGTAGGGCCGTTGGAACGTTATGTATTTGCCGTCGGGTGAGACCTGGCTGGCAGTGATCTCGGGATCGCCGAAGAAAATGTCGCGATCGAGTAGCGGCGGCAATTCGTCGAGGTAGGCTACGGCATCGGCGCGTGCGGCGTTACCGAGTAGTGCCAGTAGGCCTGCGACAAGCAGAACGGATATTCTTGCGACAAAAGGCATTTCAGCATACTCCCAGTTGGATTGATCAGCGTCACACTTTAGCTCACTCGTGACCGCGCGTACATAGTGCAAAAGTCATTCTGGTTTTCCTGATCAGGCTGCCGAAACTTTTCGAAACAGGGCAGGTCCTATATTAGAAAGCATTCGTGTTCATAATCAATGACTTCAAAACATTACTCATGCAATCAGAAGTATTGCATCTCGTCACTTTGAACCCACCTTATTCACCACCCGTTCGTCGCAGTAGAACGGGTGGTGAATAAGGGTTGAAGCCGGGGTTACTACAGAATCGCGCCAAACCGTGGATGCAGAAGTTGCACGGAGTGTTGCCAACCGGAGCGTAGCTTCACCCTGATGTCTACGTGAGGATTGGCAACGCGAGTACAGACCGCGCCATGTGAATCACGACGGCTGCAATACCGGGCAGCGTAGCGATTCCGGCTCGAAAATTTATGCAACGTTGGGGAAGATTGCCGATCCGATCGACAGACCCAGGCCGAGCAGCACCGGGGTCGCCAATATCGTGGCCACGTTGATGCCCAGAATCCGCGACAGGCCGGCCGGGTCCTCGAGCACGCGAGGCAATTGCGCAGCGACACGGATCGCCAGGGGCAGGGGCAGGAGTGAAAGCCCGGCTGCGACAGGCAACAATGCGGCGGCAACGGCCAGCGCCAATAGCACGTATGCGCCCAGCAACAGGGCGGTAACGACGCGCACGGCGGTATGCAATCCGAGCACGATCGGAAGATGACGTCGCCCGACCCGGCGATCGGCGTCGGTGTCGGGGATCTGGTTGATCAGCAACAGTTCACTGACCAGCAACATCATGACTACAGCAACCAGCACGGAATCGCCGCCGGGATTTCCGCCGAGCGCAATCTGGGTTGCCAGAATCATGACCGGCCCGAAACCGAGACCGGGGGCAAGCAGGCACAACCATGGCGAGCGGGTGATCCAGTGCGTGTAGCCAAGTACCAGGATCAGGCCGCCGATACCGGGCAGCAGCATCGGCAGGCCTCTCAGCCAAAGAAAATACAGCCCGATCATGCTGACTATTGCCGTTGTTGCCATTGCCGCCGCCAGGACCCGCGGTGCGGCGTCCGGGTTCTCGGGCAAGGCCCCGCTGCCGCCGGAAAACGGTGTTCGGATCGTGATCAGGTCGAGGCCGGAACGGAAGTCCTGGTATTCGTTGAGCAGGTTGACGGCCGCATGGGCCAGCAGCGCTCCGGTCATGACCAGCGTCAGGTGAAGAGGCTCCAGCGGCACACCCTGGCGCCACGCCAGAACGATGCCAAGCCCGGCGCATATTGGTGCAAGTACCAAAAAATTCGGGCGGCTGGCCCTGAGCAGCGTCATGCGAGACATTCGGGTCCCTCCTGGAAATGAATACGGAGATCCGAATTGTATGTCCTAAACCGGCCATGAACCGGGCTTGTCGACCACCCGCTCCCCGCCGATGCCCTATCATCGGGCGGGTGACCCGCATACAAAGGAACGAAACCGATGAACAGACTGCTTGTTGAATTTTGCAGCCTGCTGCTGTGCAGCCAGGCTTACGGCTGGGGTGCCAACGGGCATCGCGTTGCCGCGCAGATCGCCGATGGTTATCTTTCACCCGAGGCCCGGCTTGCAGTCGAGGATCTTCTCGGCGCCGAGACGCTTGCCGAGGCCTCGACCTGGCCGGATTTCATGCGCGCCGACCCGGACGAGTTCTGGCAGCGCACCGCCAACCCCTGGCACTACGTGACCGTGCCGCCGGGCAAGACCTATGCGGAGGTTGGGGCTCCGGAACAAGGGGATGCCGTGACTGCGCTGAAAAGGTTTTCGGATACGCTGCGCGATTCCGAAGCCTCCGTCGACGACAAGGTTCTGGCGCTTCGTTTCATCGTGCATATCGTGGCCGACCTGCATCAGCCGTTGCACGTGGGAAACGGCGAGGATCGCGGCGGCAACGACTTTCGGATCACGTTCTTCGGTGAGCCGTCCAACCTGCACCGGCTGTGGGATTCGCAGCTGATCGAGGAAAAAGATCTGTCTTACACTGAAATGACGGCCTGGCTGAAAGCGAAGGTCAGCCCGGTTGATTTCCGCGCATGGAACACCCCGGACCCGATGGTATGGATTTCAGAAAGTGCCGAAATTCGCGAGCGCATTTATCCGGAAGACCGCGATCTGCGCTGGGACTATAGCTATGAGTGGACCGATACGCTTTATGTTCGCCTGCAGCAAGCCGGAGTGCGCACGGCGGCTTATCTGAATCAGTTGTTCAGCGGGTAAAGCTTTTTTGTCGCACCAATAGTGATCTCGCCCGACATTGCTCAACGCCGGGTATCGGACCGCGCTGTCCGGATATTCTCGATTTGACATGACTTGGCTGGCATGATAATGAGAGTTGGGAAATTAGTTGGGGAGGACGGAAGATGGAAATCCAGCAAAAGCCGGTCATTATTTCAATAGCATGTCTGCTATTCCTGTTATTCAGCAATACCGCATATTCAGCGGCCGATCTGGGCGAGACGCCGCAAGCTTTCATTGAAGGATGTCAGGCGTATCCTGAATTGTGTGTCCCGCGCTGCCAGCGGGATCCGCAATTCTGTGCGCAGCAGGTCAACGACTACCTGACAGCCGGAGCAGGCGACAAGTTCCGGTTCCAGGATTGGCCGCTTTTTCCGGGTGTGGAACCGTTGCATGGCAACACCGCAACGCCGATGCATGGCGCGTTCCTGACAATTACGGTCAATGATGTTGCCAAAAAGTACCTGGATGATGTTCTTGCATCCGGTGCGCCGGCGGGGAAGATATCCTTTCCGAATGGTTCGCTGATCGTCAAGCAGAATTTCACGCTGGTCGGGGAAGATCCGGAAAGCAAGCCGTGGCTGACCGTGATGTGGAAGCTCGACGGGTACTGTCATGCCGGTTTCAGCGGTGCCGGCGCTTGCACCGGCGGCGACTGGTTCTGGTATCTGTACCGCTTCGACAGGTTCCTTCAGTTCAACAAGGTCCCGGTTGTCGGCAAGGCGCAGGCATTCTGTATTGACTGTCACGGCCCGGTGCAGAAGGCTGATTTTTCGTGGCAGCTGTTTAACCAGTTGAAGGCAAGGCTGCCGTCGACTTCAACGGTTCCGGCCGAGCAACCGGCCACCAGCAACGTGGCCGAATTTTGCGACGACATACCGATTGTCCCGGTCTTGCCCGGGGATGTCGCCCTGAACCCGGAAGATGCGAAGAAGAAGTTCGGTCCGGAGAAGACCCAGTTGATGTTCGACTGCCTTTCGTGGCGCAGTTTCACCGCGTTGAACTGGCCTGCCGAACCGGGCAAGCGCGGCGCTCCGGACAAAAGCAGGGAAATCAGCGACACCGGGGAGCGGGTCTGGGAGTCGTACCGCGAGATTTTCGAGATATTCCAGCCCGACGATCCGGACTGGACACTGAACGACAAGAGCTGGAACTCACCGGGGCACTTCGATCCGGTGTGCAACCAGCGTCCGGGTGACAAGGTCATGCGGATGCGGGCGAAACAGCGCAACAGCCAGATCGTGAACGAGACCCATCAGGCATTTGGCAACCAGTTCAATATTCTCGTCGACCAGAACGGCAACATGACCCATTTCGAGGTTCGGGTCAACCGCGATGAATACGAGTTTTTCAAGAAAAACGGGTATGCCGATACCGGGGCCTACGATGTCGGTGGGCCGCTGGGGCAACTGGACTGGAGTACCGATCCGTTGCATTTCCCGGACAACATCCGGGGCACGGAAGGGGCGATCGAAATCAAGGCCGCGTGGCGGGAAATGTGCTTCGGTGACAATTGCAAGAAGCAGGATAATCGCGACAAGTACTATGTTCGCGAAGCGCTTGTCTATACACCGGCACCGGACGGTACCGCCGGTTCTTGCCGTCCTGTCGAGGTCGGGCTGGTCGGTCTCCATATCGGGCACAAGACGTTCTGGTCCCCGCAGTGGGTGTGGTCTACCTTCGAGCACGTCGAGAATGTGCCGAAAGTCAACGAATCGAGCGCCGATCAAACCGACGGGCAGGCACCGTACAGCTACTTTGATCCGGATACCGCCAGGCGTCAACCTTCGAATGCCGATTGTCGCGTTCAGCGTCCCGGGGTAATTCCCAACACGCACAGCAGGTGGTACAGGAAGAACGCCGATGCATGCCCCAATCTGCAACTCATCGCCAACAGTCACCCTCCGCCGGCCAGTCAGGCCGATCAGGCGCCGATGCAGAATGATGACCGGCTGACACCGAATCAGGTCACGCGCATCGATCCGGTCACAAAGTCGCCATTGAATGATGCGTATCGGAACAAGCTGGGATCGATGGGTTCGGTCTTTCAGTATTTCGAGCTTGTCAATACTCAATGGCCTTTGAACGGCAGGGGTACGCCGAGTGAAACAACAATCAACATGAACCCATGCGACGGCGATGAATCCGGTGATTGTTACAGGATCATGCCGCCGGACTCAAGGCTTCGCAATACAACCATGGAGACGTTTCAGGTGGCCTACGAGGAGCATCAGGACAAGAGCCTGAGTCAGTTCAGCAGCGCCGGGTGCATGCAGTGTCATGCCGGGGCGGGACTTGATTTCAGTTTTGCCTGGACCGATGGCGCCGAGGAAGTCGTACAGATTCACCAGACCGATCTGGATTCGCCGCCTCGGGGAAGTTACCAGCAAAGCTGCTATGCATTCAATATGGATGGCACGCAACTGCAGGCGCGCTGTTCCCGATTCGACGGCACGGCGCAAAACGCCCAGCTGAATGACGCGCATTCGTGTACCGGGGATATCGGGAACATCAACGGGGAGTTGCTGTGCAATCCTCCAGTCGGTTCCTTTACGCTCACCTGCAATTCCATAGATATCAACGATAACGTGCTGTCTGCGGAGTGTCTCAAGGGCGATACGGAGACCCGTGTGCAAAGCTCGTTGAATGTTGACGGCTATCACGGCGTGGTGTCGAACTGCGATGGAGAATTGACCCGGGGCCGCTGTTCATACTAATGCGCTTCCATCCCCATCATCGCAGGTCAGTCGCTTTCTTCCCGGGGCGGCGTGGGCAGCACCATCAGTTCGTGTACGTCGACGTGCGCCGGCTGCGTTAGCGCGTAGATCACGGCGTTTGCGATGTCTTCGGCTTCGAGTGCATCGGGTTTGGGCTCGTCGAAGAACGGCGTGTCCACAATGCCCGGCTCCAGCAGCGTTACGCGAACGCCTGATGGCGGTGATGGCCGCTGCGATGGTGACGCTGAGCAGTGTGGCTTCCATGTAGTTAGTCCGAATCCCGTTGGTCTGCCGATATCCCGGCCCATATTCCGGCCGATATTCCGGCCGATATTCTGGCGATAGTATCGGACCAGCCCAGCGCGCCGACGACCTCGAGAAAGTCGTCTGACGGCGCCGCGTGGACGTTCAATGGACGGCCCGTGGCGGGATGTTCGAATTCAAGCGAAACGGCGTGCAGCAGCAGGCGGTGGCAGCCGAAACGAATACGAAACAGGCGATTGTGGCGCCGATCGCCGTGGTTGACGTCGCCGACGATGGGATGGGAGATGTGGTTGAAATGGCGCCGGATCTGGTGGGTGCGGCCGGTCTTCGGTTCGACCACGGCCAGACTGTATCGGGCGGTTTCGTGCGGCGGTACCGCGACCGGCAGTTCGGTGGTCGCAATGCGACGATAGCGGGTCAGTGCGTTCCGCGTCTTGTTGCGCGCGCCGCGCAGCGGCTTGTCGATTGCGCCCGATTCGTCCAGCCAGCCGCGGACCACGGCGAGGTAGCGCTTTGCGATCGCCCCGGCCTCGAACAGCCGGCCCAATTCGGCCGCCATCTCCACGTCGAGCGCGAACAGCAGCACGCCGGACGTGGCGCGGTCCAGCCGGTGCACGGTCCAGATCCGCCGCCCCAGCCGTTCGCGCAGCAGGTCGACCAGGAAAACGCGATCCGTGGAAATGCCGGTTCGGTGAACCATGATCCCGCAAGGCTTGGCAATCGCGCAAAGCCGGTCGTCGAGGTAGAGCAGATCCAGAGTCCCGGAGGTTGCCGTGTCGGTCATGGGCTCACCGGACGCCGGTCCCGTTGCCCGCGGAATCCGGTGGGCGCCATTTGATGCTGCCGGGCGCGTTGAAATTCCGCGATGGCGGGTTGTTTATACTCCGGGGGCTCGAGACGCATGCCAAGGATTATCCATCATGAACGCGATTGCGCTGCTGTTTATCGGACTGGGGGCCTTCGGTCTGGGGTACGTGGTTTATTCCAGGTTCATCGCCAGCCGGATTTACGGCCTGGACGACAGTCGCACCACGCCGGCCCACGAGTTCGAGGATGGCGTGGATTTCGTGCCCACCAACCGCTTCATCCTGTGGGGGCATCATTTCACGTCGATCGCCGGGGCCGCGCCCATCGTGGGCCCGGCGATCGCGGTCATCTGGGGCTGGCTGCCGGCGTTTCTGTGGGTGGTGCTGGGCACGGTCTTCTTTGCCGGCGTGCACGACCTGGGTGCGCTCTGGGCCAGCGTCCGGAACAAGGGGCGGTCGGTGGGCGCGCTTACCGGGACGGTTGTGGGCAGACGCGCCCAGGGCGTTTTCATGATCGTGATCTTTCTGCTGTTGCTCATGGTCAACGCGGTGTTCGCGGTGGTTATTGCCGGACTATTTACCGGTTTTCCGGAAAGCGTTGTGCCGGCCTGGAGTGCCATTGTCGTCGCGCTGGTGCTCGGCCAACTGATCCGTCGCAAGAAAATTGGCCTGGCATTCCTGTCGGTTGCCGGACTGGTGGTGCTCTACGCGATGATCTGGGTGGGACAGTACGTTCCGGTCGCGCTGCCGGAGCGGGCCTTGGGGCTGGGCGACAATGCCCAGTGGATCGTGATCCTGTTCGTCTACGCCGGCATCGCCTCGCTGTTGCCGGTGTGGATGCTGCTGCAGCCGCGCGACTATATCAACGGCCTGCAGTTGTTCGTGGGGTTGGGCTTGCTGTTCGCCGCGGTCATCTTTGCCAATCCCGATATCGTGGCGCCCATGATCAACACCGGGGCGCCCCCCGGCACCCCGCCGATCATGCCGCTGCTGTTCGTGACCATCGCCTGCGGCGCCATATCCGGCTTTCACGGCCTGGTGTCTTCGGGCACCAGTTCCAAGCAGCTGCACTGTGAATCGGATGCCCGCTTCGTCGGTTATTTCGGCGCCGTCGGCGAGGGCGCGCTGGCGCTGGGCGCAATCATTGCCGCCACGGCCGGTTTCGCCACGGCCGGGGAATGGGATGCCCTGTACGCGGCATTCGGCGACGGAGGCGTGGCCGCCTTCGTGCAGGGCGGCGCCAATCTCATGGCCGCCGGGTGGGGCCTGCCGATTGCCGTCGGCACCACGTTGCTGGCCGTGATGGCGGTGTTGTTTGCCGCCACCACGATGGATACCGGAGTCAGGCTGCAACGCTACATCATCCAGGAATGGGGCGAGGTCTACAGCATCGGCATCATTGCCCGGAATGGACCGGCCACCGGTCTGGCCGTAGGCGCGTGCCTGGCGCTGGCGTTCGGCGCCGGCGGCCTCGAAGGTACCGGCGGGCTGCTCATCTGGCCGCTGTTCGGCACCACCAATCAGCTGCTGGCGGCACTGACGCTGATGGTGATCAGCCTCATGGTGCTGCGCGCCGGCCGTCCAGTATGGTTCACGCTGGTGCCCATGGTGCTGATTCTCGTTGTGACGGTGTTCGCGCTGTTCGTGCAGCTCGCGCAGTTCTATCGCGAAGGCAACTGGTTTCTGCTTGGGCTTGACTTGGTGGTGCTGGTGGCCGCCGTGCTGGTGGTGCTGGAGGTGGCGTCGGCTATGAGCCGCGGCCTGCGAGAGCGTAAGACTGGATCCACAGCGTCGACCGTCGATTCAGACGGGCGCCCGGCGCGCGGACCCGGCGATCGGTGAGCGCAGAGCAACGACTTTGCTACCGGTCATTCCAACGGGTTAGACTGGTTGGAAATACGTCCAGGTAACGCGAAGTGTTCCATCGGAGGAACCCCCGAATGACGGGGATATGGAAACAGTCGGCGCTGAGCATGCTGGTCTCGGCCATGCTGCTGGCGGCAATTGCCATCAGTGGAAATGCACGCGCCGACGAGTGGCTGAATCGCCTGTTCGGCATGGGCCGGCCGGATACCTTCACGCTCGCATCCGAGACGCTCGAACGGGATTTCCACGTCTACGTTCGCCTGCCGCAGGGGTACCACGAATCCGATGAATCGTGGCCGGTGATCTATTTGCTCGACGGCGGCATCCTGTTTCCGATGCTGGCGCCTTACCACTTCATGCTGGCCATCGACGGTGTTGCGCCCGAGGCGATTCTTGTCGGCATTTCGTACGGCGGGCTGGGTTTTTCCAACGGCAACATGCGTGCTACCGATTACACGGTCGCGTCCGAAGAGGTCGACCACTACGGCGGGGCGCCGGCGTTCCAGTCGTTTCTCGAATCGCAGCTGTTGCTGCTGATCGACGAGCGCTACCGAACCGATCCCGAGCGCCGGGTGATCGTCGGCCAGTCGCTGGGCGGACAGTTCGTGCTGTACACGGCCCTGACCCGGCCCGAGCTGTTCTCGGGTCATATCGCGGTCAACCCGGCGCTTCATCGCAACCTGGCATTCTTTCGCGATTACCCGTCGAATGCCACCGCGGAGCGCACCCGGCTGTTCGTCGGCGTCGCCACGCTGGACGAACCGGGTTTTCGGGAGCCGGCTCTCGAATGGATCGAGGAATGGACAGGCCGCGACGAAAGCCACGTGGATCTCGAAGTCGCGTCGCTGGTGGGCGAGCACCATGCATCCGCAGCACCGGTGGCATACAAGGCCGGACTTCGATGGCTTTTCGGCAAGTAATGGAAATCATGCGGCGTTGGAAGCGGCGCACGTGAAATCAGGACACCAACGCCGCCAACGGCGCGACGAAAGACGATCAGACCTGATCGACCACGGGTCCGGCTGGACAAGATTCAATCGCCGCCTGACGATCGTTCCGGCATAACGGTTGCGGGAAACCTTCAGGCTTGATCGTCGCCGGGTTTGGCCGATTTTGGGTCCCCCGGCACGTTGTTTCCCGAATCAGCGGGCCCGGTTTGCGCGCCCGACTTGCGCTCGCGTTTTTCACGCTGAGCGGGGCTCTCGCTCATTGCTTTGATGGCCTTGAGAATCTCCGCATCGCCGGTGTCAAGCAATTGGGGGAAGGTCTTGCGACAGACCATCCAGGTCGCACCTATCACGGCGAAATAGACGATCGAAATCAGTACCGCATAGGTCATCTGGTCGGCGAACTCGCCCACCCAGTTCGGCACGCGAATGCCCAGCACGATTTCCAGCATTGTTGCGAGTATCGGCCCGACGATGCCGATCTCGACGATCAGCAGCACCATCACGAAGACAAGCGTCTTGAACACGATCAGTTGCACGGCAAGATCCTTCAGCGCGCGCGTCCAGTTCTCGCTGAAGCACAGCGCGGCCACGGCAATGGTCAGGCCCGCGGCGACCGCCAGCGAATCGGCGAGCGCGTCGGCCACGGCGCCGAAATCGGTCCACAGTGGTGCGCCCGGGATGGTTTCGAGGTTGCCCGAAGCGGTGTTTTCGATGAACGCGACCAATACCAGCGCCGCTGCCGCGGGGATCAACGACGCGGCCAGCCAGGGGAAGTCGGCGCGCCTGGCGTGCCCGCTGGAAAAAAGATAGCGTCGAATCAGCAGCGCATAGGTCGCGCCGATCACGACAGCGGAAAGATCGAGGTTGTCGGTCAGCAGGCCCGGGCCGATGATCGCTTCCAGGCCACGGCCAAGAACGATACCGGCCACGATCAGGACTGCGATCGCGGCGCGCGGCTTCGGGCCGAACACCCGGTCCAGCCGATCGTCGTCGCGGCTCCTGTTGAAGGCGCGACGCAATGCCGGGACCATGTCGGCCAGACCGTCTCCGGCGATCTTGAACAGATGCGCTACGTTGTAGATGAGCTGCTCCCGGTAAAATGTGCCGGGCCGGTCGTGCCCGCCCGACGCGCTACAAAGTATAGACGCTGACGCCATCCGGCAGCAGCGGGCCAGCCGCAATTACGGCCGGGAAGCGAACGCCGAAACATCGCGCAGGACCCCTGCACGCATGACCTGCGTGATGCTGCGGAACGCTTCGGCCGAATCGGCAGGATCGCGTTCCAGGATCACCAGGTCGGCGATTTTGCCGGCCTCCAGCGTGCCGATGTCGTCACCCAGTCCCATCGCCCGTGCGCCGTTACGAGTGGACATTACGATGATTTTCGCCGGCTGTATTCCGGCTGCCTGCATGGCTTCCATTTCGGCGTAGATCGACGGGCCGTGCAGGGTTAGCGGGTTGCCCGCGTCGGTGGCCGTCGCGATCGTGATGCCGGCCTCCATGACGCGCACCAGGTTGCGCTGCATCACGCTCAGGTCCCGGCCGCTTTGCTCAAGGCTGCCGAACACCGCATCCACGTCGCGCCACGATGCCGGCGCGGCGTCGTGAAGCACCGGCGCGTGGCCGATGACCTGGCGGGTTCTTGCGTCGACGCAACCGTTGGGGTCGTCGATCGGATGTACGACGCCCAGCCCGACCGAGGCACGTGCCCGACGCCAGTTGGCACCGACAAGCAGTGTGGGCATGTAGACCACATCGTTGGCCCGGGCCAGCGCGATGAATTCTCGGTCGACGATTGAATCTTCGACGCTGTGGACCAGCACCGCGGCGCCGGCCCGCAGCGCCATCTTGGCGTTTCGCAACTCGGTGGCGTGAACGATCAGCGGGAGCCCGCGCTCGCGTGCCGCCTCGCCGATGCGCATCAGCCGTCGGTCGAGTTCGTCCCGCCGGTCGGCAGGCGGGTCCAGATACCAGACCTTGACCGCATCCGAGCCCCATTCGACCAGCCGGGCCACGCTTGCGAGCGCTTCGTCGTCGGTCGACATCGGAAGAAAGGTGTTGTTGCCGTTCGCGACCAGGTCCTCGACGCGCGCGTGGGTGATCAGCGGGCCGGCAGCGCGGACGTGGGCGCGAGCATGTGTGCTGTCGCCGGTGTTGTTCATCGCCGTCGTCCAGGGCAGGCCGCCTACGTCGTAGACTGCGGTAATGCCGGAGCACAGGTAGGCGCGATGCCAGCGGTCGGGGTCTTGTCGCAGGCCTTGCTGCAGCTTTTCGTAGTCGTAGAATTCCTGGACGAACGGCCAGTGCGGGCGGCCGTCCAGCCAGCCGGTCTGGGAAAAGTGTACGTGGGCGTCGACCAGGCCCGGGGTGATGAACCGGCCGCCGAGTTCGACGATCTCGTCGTCCGGCAGGCCCAGGCACTGAATGCGGCTGCCGATGCACGTGATACGGTCATCCTCGATCCGAATCGAGGCATCCTCCAGGACGCCGCCGTTGCCGTCATGCACGGTTGCGCCGCGCAAAAGGGTTGCCGCGTGCGCATCGAGGGTCACGAGTAACAGCGCGAGCAGGCCCGCACCCAGGAGCTTCCGGCGAAATATTGTCATGAGTCGTCCTGATTGTCGTTGCCGCTCTTGCGCACGGCGTCCTGGTGCGCCAGCACGATGCCGAGATGATCCTCGTAAGGCGGAATGGCGCAGTGAATCACCCAATCCGGCCGGATATCGAAGCGCGCCCCGACGAAGTCGGCATGAAGCGGCATCTTCAGACCGGGCCGGGCGCACAGGAAGGCGGTCTGGATACGCGTCGCGCCGCCAGCGCGCAGGCTGCAGGCGGCGCGGAACGTGGTTTCGCCGGTATACAGGACATCGTCGATCAGGATCAGGTGCCGGTCTTCGATCTCGATGTCCAGCGCGTCTTCATCGATGTGCGGTCGATCATGGAGCAGTTCGAGCGAGTCGCTGTAGCGCTTGAGCTTGAGTTTGCCGACCTCGGGGTGCAGGCCGTGGCGCTTTCCCAGGCGCTCGGCCAGCATCTCGGCCAGCGGCTGGCCGCGTCGGAGGATTCCGACCAGTGCCGTCGACGAGGACATGTGTGGACGGATGCCATCGGCGAGCTGATCGAGCAGCGCTTCCACGCCGTCGGCACCGATAATCTGCAGTTCGTTGTCGTCGTTGTTGGCGGATCGAGTCATTCTGATTTTTCCTGGGCGGTTCGGTTCTGGAAGCCTTCAGCCGGTTGCGGGCGTCGTTTTCGTTCGGATCCGGCGGTGCTCAGACAAGTTCGCGCGGAATCCTTTCATCCCAGTTGTTCGAGTACACGCGCTTTTCGCCGGCGGCGGCATACTCGTAGGCATCCAGGGTGGCGTGCAGGATGAACTCCTCGGGATTGGCCGTCAGCACGGTTCGAGTCACCGTGCGTATCTTCCACTGGCCGCGCTTGAGGCTGCGTTCCGAGATCACTTCGGCGCGCGGTGATTCGAAGTCGTCACCGATGGAGGAATACTTCTCCACCACGCTGCACTCGACTTCCAGGTCGATGTCGTCCAGGCGGTGCCGACCGCGGTCGTCGATGACCTCCAGTTCGGACGCATCCAGTGCAAGGTCGCGGTGCACCAGCCAGTTCTGGTGTTCGGGAGCCAACGGCGTGATGTTCGTGCCCGGCGCCCCCTCGGGCTCGCCGAGATTGCGCAGTTCGGCGTCGGATTCACTAGGTTCGCGCTCCGGCAGCACCAGGCAGCAGCCCTCGGTATGAACATTCAGTCGCACCGGTTTCGGCGGCGGCCACGCCAGTGGCCAATAGGAAGTGGATACCGAAAGGCGAACCTTGTGGCCCTTGGGGAACACGTGCGCGATGCCGTTGAGTTCCACGCGTACGCGGTAGCGTTTGCCGGGCTGCAGCGGACGCGGTTCTTCGCTGCCGTAGCGGTGGGTCAGATTGAGCAGGCCGTAGGTCACGCGTGTAACCTTGTCGTCGGGGGCCACGTCGGAGAGGCGCACGGCGACCATGGCGACCTCCTGCTCGGTGGAAATTTCGAGATCGACGCACGGCGCACCCATGATCTCGAAGCCCTCGGTCAGCCGCTCGCTCTGAAACACCAGCGAACCGCCGTCTTCCTGGCGCTGGTCGTGTGCAAGGTCCGGGCCAGCGGCGTAGGAACACCATTTGCCGGCGAACAGGCCGACCGAAAGGGGTGATTGGACCGTATGCTCGAATGGTTCCGCTTCCAGGTCGGGATCCACCAGCCGGTAGCGCGACAGATTGTAGATGCGGTCCTTGACCCTTTGGCTAGGCCACTCGTTCTCGGCCACCCAGCGCCCCGGCCGCTTGGCGTAATAGGTGGTCGGCGGAACGCTGTCCTGCATCCACACGCGCAGCATGGGTTCGTCCATGACGCCGTTGTCCTTGCCCTTGAGCCAGTGATCCCACCAATTGAGCAGTTCCTGCAGGAAGTTGATGGCGGGACCGGGAACGCCCAGGTGAGGGTACTTGTGGCTCCAGGGTCCGATCAGTCCCTTGCGCGGCACCTTCAGATTGCGCATCAGTCGAAATACCGCGTTGGAATATCCGTCCGCCCAGCCGCTGACCGAAAAGACCGGACATTTGATCGCCGAATAGTCTTCGCACACCGAGCCGTGCGTCCAGTAGTCGTCCCGGTGCTGGTGGCGCAGCCATTTCTCCAGCCACAGGCCGCTTCCGCGCAGCCTTTCGAACCACATGTCGCGCCACTTGTCGCCCACCAGCGCCGGGTCGGGCGGCATGGTGTTGTAGGCGAACATCACCGAGGCCCAGGAGATGTTGTCCCCGAGCAGGCAGCCGCCCATGTGATGCACATCGTCGGTGTAGCGGTCGTCGGAAGCGCAGGCGGCGACGATGGCCTTAAGTTCCGGTGGCTGCATCGCCGCGATTTGCAGCGCATTGAAGCCGCCCCAGGAAATGCCCATCATACCGATGTCGCCGGTGCACCAGGTTTGTTCAGCCAGCCATTTCAGGACGTTGCAGCCGTCGTCCAGTTCCTGCTGCAGGTATTCGTCTTCGAGCACACCGCCGGATTCGCCGCTGCCACGCAGGTCCACGCGCACGCAGGCATAGCCGTGCCCGGCGAGGTAAGGGTGCATGACCTCGTCGCGAGCCGTGGAACCGAAACGCTTGCGATAGGGGATGTATTCGACTATGGCGGGTACGGGGCGCTCATCCTTCGGCCGCCAGATGCGTGCCAAAAGTTCGATTCCGTCCGGCATGGGGATCCGGACATCGGGCTGTTCGTCAATCTCGAACGGGAAGTCGGTAACTTTTCTCAATTTGTCTTCTTCTCGATTGGATGAATTTCGAATTGAAGATGTTTCTCCACGTCACTATAGCGGTCAAGCAGTTCCTTTTGCCGGTCGGCGCCGAGAAAAACGACTGCGATTTCGTAACTGTAACTGTCCTGGAATTGCAGCTCGCTCAGGCGCATGCCCTGTTCGACGAGCAAGTGCACACGCGTATCGGGATAAAACTTCCGAATCCTTTCAATATCCTCCGCAGTGGGAACATGTTCAACGATGCCATCCTCCAGGCCGTCCTGGAACAAACGCATCATGAACTTGCCGGCCAGCTTGTAGTGGCCCTGGCGGTGCGGGAAATCCGGCTGGCGACCGAGCGCCAGGTCAAGCACGTTCTTCTGGTTGGTTGCTCCATCGACCATCAGGAACAGGGGCGAATGCGATTTCGAGATTCTCGAATTGATTTCCAGCAGGTGGATCGAATCGTCTCGATGGTCCCAGAAGAATTCGATATTGAACGTTGCACCGTGGTAGTCGATATGGCGGATGATCTTGCGCGACGCTTTGATCATTCGTGCCTGGGTTCTTCGTGGCAATTTCGACGGGTACTGGTAGCGAGAGAACGAGGAACGCGTCTTGCCAGCGCGAATGGAATCCACAATGCCGAAGACGATGATCTCGCCATTATATGAATAGCCTTCCACCGTAGCCTGGACGCCGCTGGAAATGATGCCTTCGGCGATGCACTGGTAGCCGTCGACCGCGGCGACCTCGTCGGGCTGTTTGACGTGGGCCATGAATTCATTGAACGGCCGTCCCACCACCGCAATTTCCTCCCGAATCTCCGGGATGTGTTGCTCCAGGTCCTCGGGCCCTGCGATATAAAAGCCGAGGAAGGACGAATGCGCCTTGATCGGTTTTAGCCAGAACGGGTAGTCGATCCTGATCTGGTCGGCTGGATTTTCGGCGAACGGGTCGACTGCCTGAAACTCGGGGATCATGTCGCCCAGCACTTTTTCTTGCTCCAGTCTCGACCAGTACTTGTGCTCGCAGCGCGCGACCGACTCCAGCGAGGGGCCGGGCAGGCCGGCGTCGCGGGCGAACATGGGTACGCATACGCTGGTAGGGAAATCCCAATAACCCATGACTGCATCGGGCCCGCCAGGGATCTCGGCGAACCTTGCGCGAGCGCGCTCGCGCAACTCGGCCAGCGCCGGAAAGTCTCCGCCTTCGGCTTGCACGACTTCCGAGGTCTCGAAAAGGGGATGGAAGCAGTATTCCTCGTCTCCGCCGATCGTCTTCAGCAGTTCGAGGTTGAATGGATCGAGACCCATGACGAAGACGTTTTTCACGATTGAGCCTCCAGCGGGATGGGCGGAAACGGGCAAGCCGGAAACGGTCGGCGATGAAAACCACGGTGTCTGTGATTGCCTGATGATTCTCTCTACCTGACCAGATTCTTGAAAGACAGTCCTTGATCCAGGACAAATCAGGGGAATTCGAGCCCGCTATGCAGACACGCGAGACGCCGTTCAACCCGTGAGCCCGGCTGCTGGGCCGATCGTGGCGGTTCAGCCCCTACAATATCGTTGATGGACACGACTCGAAATTGGACAGACAAGGCGCGTTGGTGGGGTCGGGTGCTGGCCGACGCCGGACGCAACTGGCTGGACAGCCAGGCGTTCATCTACGCCGCCGCGCTGGCATTCTTCACTGCGTTCTCGATTGCGCCGGTGATGATCGTGGCGGTTGCAGTCGCCGGCGTCATCCTGGGGCCGCGCGCGGCAGAAGGGCAGTTGCTGGAGCAGTTGCGCGACGTCATCGGGCCCGAAGCGGCCGGCGCCGTGGAAACAGCCGTGATCAATTCGCAGTTCGACCAGTCCGGCTGGTGGCCAACGCTTGTTGGTATCGGCGCGGTATTGATCGGGGCCACCACGGTATTCGCCCAGATGCAGAATTCGCTCAACGCGATCTGGGACGTTGCGCCGCAACCCAGCCGCAGCGGCGTGTGGCGCTTCCTCAAGGCGCGCCTGCTGTCGTTGACAGTCGTACTTGCAATCGGGTTCGTATTGCTGGTTTCGCTGGCGCTCAGCGTGGCGCTGCGGGCGGTCATCGTGTTTGCCGACCAGTGGTTGCCGATGCCCGGATGGATCATGGTGGGTGTCGAAATCGTGGTTTCGCTGGCCGTGGTGACGCTGCTGTTCGCGGCCATGTTCAAGGTGCTGCCCGACGTAGTGCTGTCTTTGCGCGACGTGCTGCTGGGCGGACTGGTGACCGCGCTGCTGTTCACCCTGGGGCGTTCGCTGATCGCGATGTATCTGGCCAATGCCGCGACTGCATCGACGTACGGTGCGGCCGGCTCGCTGGCGCTGTTGTTGTTATGGGTCAACTATTCTTCGTTGATCCTGTTGTTCGGCGCGGCGTTCACGCGCGCCCAGTTCGAGGCCCGCGGCAATACGATCCGGCCACGCTTCGGCGCGGTCCGCGTGCATCGACAGCTTGGCGATGGTTAGGGAGCCTCTGAACAACTCTGCGCCCGCGCAGAGTTATTCAGAGGTTCCCTACCTAGAAGATCGAGAGATCCAGCCGGTCGGTGAGATCGTGCAGGGCCACGCGCCCGGCAAGCGAGTTGCCGGTCGAGTCCAGTGGCGGCGACCACACGCAGATGCCGGAGTGGTCCGGGGCCGCGGCCATGATGCTGCCGGCCACGCCGCTCTTGCACGGCAGCCCCACGCTGAAGGCGAATTCTCCCGCCGCGTCGTAAGTGCCGCAGGTCAGCATGACGGCCATGACGCGCTTGGCCAGCGGTGCGGAGAGAATCTGCCTGCCGCTGGCCGGGTCGATGCCGTCGTTGGCCAGAAAGCGCATCGCTCGCGCGATATGGCGCGTGGTCATCATCAGCGAACATTGTTTGTTGTAGACATCGATGACATGGTCGACGCTGTGCACGAGATTGTCGAACGAGTCCATCAGGCTGGCCATGGCGCGGTTGCGTTGCGACGACTTGTCTTCGGCCACGGCGACGGCCAGGTCCATTTCCACTTCCTCGCCGGCGAGTTCGCGCACCAGCCCCAGGATGCTGGCGATCGGGTCGTCGCAGTGTTCGATCAGGAGATCGTCCACGATCAGCGCGCCGGCGTTGATCATGGGGTTGCGCGGGATGCCGCACTCGTATTCCAGCTGCACCAGCGAATTGAAAGGGTCGCCGGAGGGTTCGCGGCCCACACGCTCCCAGATCTCGCGCCGGACCGCGCGCTCGCCGCCGATCTTCTGCATCGCCAGCACCAGCGAGAACACCTTGGACATGCTCTGGATGGCGAACGGAATATCAACGTCACCGACCACGTGCTCGGTGCCGTCGAGTTCGATGACGGCCAGGCCGAACAAGCCGGGGTCGATATCGCGCAGTTGCGGAATATAGTCGGCCACGTTGCCGCCAGCCGCGGCCGGGCGCGCGGCCGCGGCGACCGCATGTATTGCCTGGGTGATGTCCATGAGTCCGGCAGGTTCTGAGTCAGCCCGAATGATAACGCCGGGTGCTGATTCCGGCTACCTCCGGGGCGCATGCCGACGCTGGATTCGGTCGCGACGCTGGCCTGCGCGCTTTTCGTGACGAGGGGCTCAGGCATCTGGTGCGCGCGGGCAGCAGCTCATGCAGGTCTATTATCGGCACAGTCCAGAATTGGCAACCTTGCTCATGGATGACCCGGTTGCCCGAGCCGCATGGCTTGGACCATGGGCAAGGCCCGGGTTTTTCGCCCCGTCAACCGCGATCAGAGTTCGAGATCGAGGCCTAAATAGAGTAGCGCGCCGCGCGGGTCGTGGACCCGGCTGTCGAAGCCGCCATTGGTGAAGACCTGCGGCGGCTCTTCGCCGAAGATGTTGCGTCCGCCGATGGTGATCGCCGCGAGCTTGTCGCGATCGAGATATTCGTTGATCGCCAGCGAGTACTGGATATCGACGCGGGTGTCGGAATCGATCGTAATCCCGCCATTCTGGTCATCCGAATAGCTGTCAATATGGCGTACAAACACATTTGCCGTATGCGGGCCGATTGACCAATCCAGGCCGGCGTTGAAGCGCAGTTGCGGCGTTGGCGATCCGAAATTGTTAAAGTTTCTAACCCCTTCGCCGCTCACCGCGCCAGCTTGCGGGTCAACGATATCGTAATTGGTGATATAGGTGCCGATAAAGCTTGGCGTGAAGGTGCCGGCGCTGGTGTCGATCGCCCAGCGCGCTGAAAAGTCAATTCCGGCGGTTTCAACCGACGACGCATTCACGAAGTCATTGTTGACCTGAACGATTGTGCCGGACGGCGCACGGATAACGTCGGGTCCGGTCGGGTCGGCGTTAATGATTGCCTGCGGGCTCGTCGCAATAATGACATTTGTGAAATCAAAATTGAAATAGTCGACATCGAACTGCAACCCGCCAAACGGCGCCCAGCTGGCGCCTAAATTAAAGGCTTCCGATTCTTCCGGCAGGAGCGGCCGCGCGCTCGTGCCGCCGCCGGGCGCCAGGGTGCGCACGGCAACAAAGGCGTTGCCGCCGCCGGCAAGCGGGTCAGAGACCTGCTGCAAGGTCGTCGATTCGCCGAATTGCTGGAAAACGGAGGGCGCGCGGAACGAGGTCGAGAACGAGCCGCGCAACGATATCGAATCGGTCGGGCGCAGCAGCACGGCGATTTTCGGGTCGGTGGTCGATCCGCCCTCATCATCGCCGTAGCGCTCGTGACGAACCGCCGCCTGAACGTCAATCCACGACGCAAGCGGAATCGAAAGCTCGGTGAAGAAACCAAAAACGTCCTGGGAGCCATTGAAAGGCCGCCCGCCGATGAGGAAGGCGAAGCCATCATTCAAAGACAATGAGTCGACGGATTGCGACAGGTCGTTGTCGCGATATTGTGCGCCAACGGCGATAGCCGCCGGTCCGCCGGAAAGTTCAAACAGGTCCTGGGAGATAAAGCCCTCGACGACGCTCAGGTCGGACTCATAATCTCGGATCTGGGTGCCGATGACATAATCCAGCAGCACCTCATTGTTGCCGACGCCGGCTGTAATTGCCGTCGAGAAGGGGTTGAAAAACGTGCCAACGGACGGGATCGAAATGCCGCCGGTTGTCAGGTCCGGGTTTGCGTTGGAACAATCCGTACCGCCGGTTATGCCCGGAATTGCAGGGACCGAATTAAAGCCGGCGAGAGCGCACTGAAAGCGGTCCGTGACCGTATCCTCTGTCGCCACGACAAAGTTGTTATTGGCCCTGGTGAAGGATATTTCCCACGAACCTGTGCCAATATTGCCGCCGAGGCTGGTAGACGCACGCCAGGTTTCCGATGTCGTCACGTTTGGCGAGACCGTGCCGCCATTGCCGCTGGCGCGGCCAAAGAAAACCAGTGTCGGATCGCCCGGGAAAAGGTTGAAGGGGTTGGCGTTCGGACCGAACGCGCCACCCGGTACGACCGCGCTGCCCAATTGCAGAAAGGGAAATGTCGGTGAGTTTCCGCGCACCGCTTCATTGTCGGCGTATGTGAATTCTGCGTTCCAGTAGATCGCATCAGTAAGGTCGATCTCTCCGCGCGCAAGACCAACGAAACGCTCTTCTTCCGGCACAAGATTGAAGAAGTCGCCAAAATCAAAACCGCAAAGACCGATGGTCAGGCCCGGCGCGATGGTTGGGCCGAGAGGGGTCGGAAAACCGCCGGCGTCTGCGCAACCCGGATCGATCAGCGGCGCCCCCGCCGGCAAACCGGGGAAGCCGAAAAATGCGCCGGGATTGCCGAGTACGGAGGTGTCGTCCTGCGGACGCGACAGGCGCCGCTCCGCTGTCGTCAGCGCGGAGCGATCGAGATAGCTTGCCGCCACCATGATCGAGCCGCGGTCGAAGGATTTCCCCATCAGGGCCTGAATGTTGTATTCGTTGTAATCGCCGCGGCTCTGGTGCGTGGTGTAGTCGCCGGATAGCAGGATGCCGTCGTAATTTTCCCGCGTGATGAAGTTCACCACCCCGGCGACGGCGTCCGAGCCGTACAGCGCCGAGGCGCCGTCTTTGAGGATCTCAACGCGGTCAACTGCAATCAGCGGCACCAACGAGGATGTATCGATAAAGTTGATCCCGTCATCGGTAGGTGAACCCGACAGAACCTGGCGCTTGCCGTTAAGGAGAACGAGGGTCGAGCTGACGCCGAGGCCGCGCAGGTTGATGTTGGAAGTGCCTGTGGTTGCGTTCTGGGTGAAAGCGTCGGGATTGTTCTGGGCACCGGTATTGATGGTCAGCGTCTGGGTGATGTCGGCGATGTTCTGGGCGCCGATAGCGTCGATATCGGCGGCGCCGACGGTCTGCAGCGGCGAGGGCAGATCAACCTGGTTCTTCTTCTTGATGAACGAACCGGTGACGACGATGACTTCACCGCTGTCATCCTGGTCATCCTGCTCATCCTGCGCGACGGCCATTTGCGGTGCGATGACCGCGGCGGCAAGTACGATTACAGAGGCGTTGAGGGCCAATCTCTTGAGCATGTCATTCTCCCTGATGCATCGCCCGGCATGGGAGCGATGCTTGATTGTTGAAATCATGTGACGCAGTGTGCCGGAAAAATCCGTGCGCTTCAATAGCCTATGCGTGGTTATGGAAAAGGTATGAATGCCCTGTTGCCTGAATTCCGGCAGTATCCGGGACCGCACGCGGTCGGCGTTCGACGCCGAATTGAACCTCCAAGAGCGCTTGCGGCTCCGCTGCGGATCTCGTCCGTTCGGTTCCGGGTTTCAGTGGGGGGCGGAAATGATCCCGGTCGCTAGGGAACCTCTGATCGAATAGTCACAGGCCCGTCGCGCCCGTGACTATTCGATCAGAGGTTCCCTAGATGGTACTGTCGGGGAAAGATGCCGGAACCCGCGGATGGTTCCGGGTTCTCAAGTCATGTCGATTTCATTCAGCGGATATTCGATTGCACTATTACCGGAAGGCAATTCTCTTGATTTGGGCGCTCCTGCTGGTGCAGGCAATGCCCGTAACAGCAGAAACGGATGGCGCGTCGTTCGAGTCCTGCATCGAAAGTCTCCAGGCCGCTGCGCGCCGGGCGTCCGTGCCTGAGCCGATCGTCCGGGATGTGCTGGGCGCGCTTGAGCAGCAGGCGCGCGTGATCGAGCTCGATCGCGACCAGCCGGAATTCCGCCAGTCGTTTTCGGCCTATCTGCGTGGGCGCGTCAGCGAAACCCGGGTGTGGCGCGGGCGGGCGCTGTATGTGCAACACCGCCGGCTACTCGACGAATTGACGCGCGAGTACGGCGTGCCCGGCCACTACCTCGTCTCGTTCTGGGGCATGGAGACCAATTTCGGTTCCTACCTGGGCAGCATGCCGACGCTGGATTCGCTCGCGACGCTGGCCTGCGATCCCAGGCGCAGTGAATTCTTCACCGATGAATTGATCACAGCGCTGAAGCTGCTGGACCGCGAGGGTCTGAAGCCCTCGGCAATGCGCGGTTCATGGGCCGGTGCCATGGGGCATACGCAGTTCATGCCTTCTTCATACATGCGCCATGCTGTGGACGGAGACGGCGACGGGAAAGTCGATTTGTGGGGCAGCGAGGCCGATGCCCTGACTTCGGCGGCAAATTACCTGGCCGACCTGGGCTGGCGACGCGGCGAACGCTGGGGCAGGGAAGTGCAACTGCCCGACGACTTCGCGTTTGCCGAAACCGGTCTGGCGCATCGTGCGCCGCTGTCGCGATGGCGCGAGATGGGCGTGCGCCAGGCGAACGGTCAGGCGCTGCCCTCGGCCGACATGGCGGGTTCTGTCCTTGTGCCCATGGGCCACCGCGGGCCGGCGTTCCTGGTCTATGACAATTTCGAAGTCATCATGAAGTGGAACCGCTCGCAGGCCTATGCGATTGCCGTCGGTCACCTGGCCGACCGCATTGCCGGCGGCGGGCGGCTGGTTTCGGAGCTGCCGCCGGTTGAATCCGCACCGTCGCGATCGCAAATCACCGGGATGCAGCTCCGGCTCATTCAGCACGGATTCGACCCGGGTGAACCGGACGGCGTGCTCGGGCCGGCCACGCGGGCGGCGCTGCGCGAGTTTCAGCAGGCCCGGGGCCTGGCTGCCGACGGCTATCCCGACCCGACAACCGTGGAGGTGCTCGGTGCCGAAACACAGATTGAACACGAGCACAACAACGAATGATTGGAAGGCAAGCGCAATCGAGCCGGAAACGATTCACGGCCTCAGTCCGGCCGGCCCTGACCGCTGCCGGCATTCTGGTCGCGCTGGTCCTGACGGCCGGGTACGTCGCGCTTGCGCCGCCTGAGCCACTGCCGGACTTCGGCGAAATCGAAGATATTTCCGCGCGCAAGCAGGCGTTCTTCGAGTACCTGGCGCCGGTGGTGGCTGCCGAGAACCAGCGGGTACTGCACCAGCGCGAGCGCCTGGTCGAACTGGCCGACCGGCTGCAGGCCGGAGAGCGTCTGGCATGGCTGGATTGGCGCTGGCTCGGCCGTCTGGCCGAGGAGTACGACGTGGACTGGGAACGTGATGACCGGCTCGAAAGTGTGGCGATGCTGGAGCGCCGTGTCGATGCGGTGCCGGTTTCGCTGGCCCTGGTGCAGGCGGCGACCGAATCCGGATGGGGCCGTTCGCGCTTCGCGGTGGAAGGCAACAACCTTTTCGGGCACTGGTGTTACCGCCGCGGCTGCGGTTTGGTACCCGAGCGCCGAAATACCGGCGCGGCGCACGAGGTTGCCGCATTCGACTCGGTCTCGGCCTCGGTCAGGCGCTATCTGCACAATCTCAATACGCACGCCGCCTACGCGCCGTTGCGCGCGATTCGGGCCCGTCTGCGCGACAACGGCGAGTCGCCGAGTGCAATGGCGCTGGCCGATGGCCTGACGCGCTATTCGGAGCGGCGCGAGGAATACGTCGATGAAATCAAGACCGTGATCCGGGTGAACCGCCCCATCATCGAGAAAGTCCGGGAGACGCTGTAATGCGCGTTCGATTCAACTGGCGATGCCTGGTGCTGGCATTTTCCCTGCTGTCGGCGTGCACATCGTCATCGTCGGCCTATGAGCCGCATGCAGTGATCCTGCTCTATCACCACGTAAGCGAACAGACTCCGGCCTCGACCAGCGTGACTCCGGCGCAGTTCGAGCGGCACCTGGATTACCTGGCCGAGAACGATTACCGGGTATGGCCGCTGGCGCGGGCGCTGGACGCGGTCCTGCGCGGGGCCGAAGAGATTCCCGACCGGGTGGTTGCGATCACCTTCGACGATGCCTACGACTCGGTGCATTCCCGGGCTCACCCGAGCCTGGTCGAACGGAACTGGCCGTATACGGTGTTCGTCAACACCAACGCCGTCGACGCCGGCCACTCGCCTTATATGAGTTGGGATCAACTCCGGGACCTGGCCGACCAGGGCGCGGCAATCGAGAACCACAGCGCCGCGCACGGCCACATGTCGCGTCCCCGGGCCGGTGAATCGGAGCGCGACTGGCGCGAACGGGTGCGCGCGGACATCAGCACTGCCGGTTCGCGGATTGAAGATGAAATCGGCCGCGCCCCGGTACTGTTCGCCTATCCCTACGGCGAGGACGCTCCGGAGCTTGCCAAAGTTGTCGCGAAAGATCACGAATACGGTTTGGCACAGCGCTCCGGTCCCGTGGGGCCGTTGACCGACCCGCTGAGCATCCCGCGCTTTCCCATGGCGACCGGATTCGCTTCCCTGGATCGGCTGGAGCTTGCGCTGCGTTCCCGGCCGCTGCCGGTGTCGCAAACCAGGGCGCGCGAGGTCAAACCGGGCGACAGCGGCAATATCGACAGGCTTGAACTGCGGGTCGAACCCGGCGGTTTCCGGGCCGGCCAGTTGAGCTGTTTCGCCGGCAACGGCCAGCGGCTGGAGACCGGGACCGACGGCGACGGCCCCTTCCGGCTGACGATCGACGTCGCCGGCGTGGGCACACCGGGACGCAACAAGGTCAATTGCACCGCCCCGGCGGCCGATGGCAGCGGCGACTTCTATTGGTATTCGCACCAGTGGCTTGTGGTCGATCCGGCCTGAGCCGGGCCGATACGCCTCGGTATACTTATGCATACCTTAGTAACAGCCGGGTTATTACAATGGGACCAACTTCAACAGCGAGGTGAACCATGCGCAATATCGTGATTACCGGCGCAAATCGAGGCATCGGACTGGCGCTTGCCCGACGATACCGTGACCGCGGCGACGCCGTGATTGCGGTCTGTCGCCAGTCATCCAGCGAGCTGGATGCGTTGGGCCTGCGGGTGGAGCCGGGCATCGACGTGACCGACGGCGGTTGTCTGACCGACCTGGCCGGCCGGCTTTCCGGGGTTGATATTGACGTTTTGATCAACAACGCCGGGGTGATGCGGCCGACCGGCTTCGACGACATCGAGCAACAGCTCGATGCTTACCGATTGCAGTTCGAAGTCAATTCGCTTGCACCGCTGCGTGTGACCCGCGCACTGCTGGAGCATCTGGGGCAGGGTGCCAAGGTCGCTATCATCACCAGCCGCATGGGCTCGATTGCCGACAACGATTCGGGCGGCCACTACGGCTACCGGATGTCCAAGACCGCGGTCAACATGGGCGGTGTCTCAATGGCGCTGGAACTGAAAGAGCGTGGCATCGCAGTGGGGCTGCTGCATCCAGGGTACGTCAAGACCGACATGACCGGCAACACCGGGCATGTGGACACTGAGGAATCGGCCGGCGGCCTGATCCAGCGCATCGACGAGCTTTCGCTGGAAACCACCGGTAGCTTCCGTCACGCCAACGGCGAAGAATTGCTCTGGTAGGAAGCCAGAAAGATCAAGACAGCTCTCGCGAAGAGTGCGTCAGGGGAAAACAAGTCAAAAGCAGCCTCTCGCAGAGACGCAGAGAAAGTCAAAAGCAGATAGCTACGAAGGTAGATCAAAAGCGTGCTGCCGCAGCGTCTTCAACTCCGTAGCCGGTCCCGCTGTCGCGCAGCGAACAGGATGGTGCGTTACGCCTTCGGCTTCACGCACCCTACGCGGGCAATAGCGGTTTCGTAGACATTATGGATTGACCTGTCCAACCTCGAACACTTGGGTTACGTTTC
>JBBDSL010000082.1:0-5303 GCA_040904965.1 Wenzhouxiangellaceae bacterium | reverse complement strand
GAAAGATCTCAAAACGAATGCGGGATCAAACACCTAACCACCGGACCCCTCCGACCAGCTCCTTCAACAGCTGCCGCCTGTAAAGCGCATTTTTGGTTACTTTTTTTGCAATCGAAAAATAAGGGGCCTCTGGACAACCCTGCGTGGGCGCGACGGGTCTGTGCGGGATGCTCCGTTGCGGCTTTGGCGAGTGCAGTTTGGTTGTTCCAAATAAGCGAGCTAAAACGCAGCGGAGCGCCCGCACAGGCCCGTCCCTTCGGGTTTCGCCGGAAAAGCCGCATCTCGCGCGTTGCGACCCTCGGCCGTAGCTATGGCTACTGTCACTCGGCCCGCACCACACGATCTGCGGCTTTTCCGGCAGAAACGCGCTCCGCGCAGGGTTGTCCAGAGGCCCCTGAACTCGCCTGCAAGCGCGCAGCGCGTGGCGAAACCGCCTTTGAAGTTGAATTCGATTAAGGAAAGCCGCCCACACCCGGCAACGGCGTCAAACCTCAGGCGGTAGGCCTGTCGTGCCCGCGCAGGGTTATTCAGACGTTCCTCAGTCTCGCAATCAGCAAGCCCTTCAGTGCCTGCCCAGCGCGATGGCGATTCTCGAAATCAGGGGTTTCAGGCCGGTACCGGACACCGAGGAAATAGCGAACCACGGCTGGTCCCATTCCAGGCCGGAGACGATGCGTTCGACCGCCGGTTCGAGGTCGGACCCGGCGAGTTGATCGGTCTTGGTGACGACCAGCCAGCGTGGCTTGGCCAGCAGGCGGGGATCGAAGTGTTCGAGCTCGCGCTCCAGCGTGCGTACCTGTTCGACCGGATCGCTGCCGTCGATCGGCTGGACTTCGACCAGGTGCAGCAGCAATCCGGTGCGCTGGAGATGCTTGAGAAACTGGTGGCCCAGGCCAGCGCCTTCGGCGGCACCCTCGATGATGCCCGGGATGTCGGCAATCACGAAACTGCGGCCCGGCTCCAGGCTGACCACGCCGAGGTTGGGGTGCAGCGTGGTAAACGGGTAGTCGGCCACCTTGGGCCGGGCCTTGGAAACGGCCGAGATCAGCGTCGACTTGCCGGCGTTGGGAAAGCCCAGTAGACCGACGTCGGCCAGCACCTTGAGTTCGAGGTGCAGCTCGCGTTCCTCGCCCGACGTGCCTTCGGTGAACTGGCGCGGCGTGCGGTTGACCGAGGACTTGAAATGGATGTTGCCCTTGCCGCCGGTGCCGCCGGTGGCCACCAGCAGTCGTTGACCGGGTTCGGTCAGATCGCCGATGGTCTCGTCGGTCTCGACGTTGCGCACCATGGTGCCCAGCGGAACCCGCACGACGACGTCCTCGGCCGATTTCCCCGTGCGTTGCCGGCCCTGGCCCGGCTGCCCGTTGCGCGCCTGGAACAGCCGTGCGTGACGGAAATCGACCAGCGTGTTCAGCCCGGCGTCGGCTTCCAGCCAGACATTTCCGCCATCGCCGCCGTCGCCGCCGTCCGGACCGCCCTTGGGGATGTATTTCTCGCGCCGAAAACTCACGCAACCGTGCCCGCCGCGGCCGGCGCGGACTTCGATTCGGGCTTCGTCGACGAATTTCATGGGGTGGAATTCCAGGGCAAAAAGCGGTGTGGAACCGCAGATGAACGCAGATTGAAAGAACAGAGAATTGGCAGCTCAGTTCAGGGGCTGAATTGTGAAAACTAAACTACGAAGGAGACGAACATGAAGCAACCACTGGATTTGCCTGGGCCGGCCTCGTGCGCACATCCGGGATTACCGATGGGAATACATCCGTTCCCGGATGTTCAGCACCTGCGCAGTTTGAAGTTTTCCTTCTCTTTTATCTCCTCCTTGGATTCTTGCTTTTTGAACGCTTTTCATATCTGCGTTCATCTGCGTCCATCTGCGGTTAAACAAAACGTTTTGGATTTATCCGCGGTTCAATCAAAAAAGCCGGCACGCGGCCGGCTTTTCGGGGTCCGTTGTCGGCGCGGCTTATTCGGCCGGTTCGACCGAGACGAACTTGCGTGCCGGCTTGCCGCGCTCGCGGAATACGACCTTGCCGTCGGCCAGGGCAAACAGCGTGTGGTCGCGGCCCACACCGACATTGTCGCCGGCATGGAAACGCGTGCCGCGCTGACGGACCAGGATGTTGCCTGCGTCCACGCTTTCGCCGCCATAGCGCTTGACGCCAAGGTATTTCGGATTCGAATCGCGGCCGTTGCGGGTGGAGCCGCCTGCTTTTTTATGTGCCATCTGATTAGCCCTCGATACCGGTGATCTTCAGTTCGGTGTAGTACTGACGGTGGCCCATCTGCTTCATGTGGTGCTTGCGGCGCTTGAACTTGATGATGCGCACCTTGTCGCCGCGACCGTGACCGACCACTTCGGCGGTCACTTTGCCGCCGTCCAGAGTTGGCGCGCCGACCCGAATGTCGTCGCCATCGGCAACCATCAAAACTTCGCCGAGTTCTACCGACGCGCCGTTTTCGACGTCCAGTTTCTCGACTCGAACGATCTCGCCGGGCGCGGCCTTGTATTGTTTGCCGCCGGTCTTGAATACCGCGTACATGATATGGGCTCCAGAAAATGCGTTGTAACTTAAGAGCGGGAATGTTACCGACTTTTGGCGACCAGGTCAATACGTTCCGGAAACTGACCCCACTGGCACCGTGACCGAACCGGCTTGACCAGTGTGATATTAAAATGATATCATCATGATCAAATAATCCGCACGGGAGAACAAACATGCAGGAGATCGAGGTACGTTCATGGCCGGGCATCGTGATGCTTGTGGCCAACATTTTGATTGCGCTGCTGACGATCTGGTGGTTCATTGTCAGTGCGCGCGCCGGCGCCGGACTGGAAATGGCCGGTGCTTTGGTCCTGTTTCTTGTCGCCACAACCATGTTCGCCGGGTATTACATGGTTGAGCCGAATCAGGCTGCCGTGCTGACGTTGTTCGGCAAGTACGTCGGCACCGTGCGCGAGCAGGGGCTGCGTTTCAGCAATCCGTTCTATGCAACCCGCAAGGTATCGCTGCGGGTGCGAAATTTCGAATCCGGACGGTTGAAGGTCAACGAGCTCAACGGCAGCCCGATCGAGATTGCCGCGGTGATCGTGTGGCGCGTGGTCGATTCGGCCGAGGCCACGTTCAACGTCGATGACTACGAGAGCTTTGTTCAGATTCAGTCCGAGGCCGCGTTGCGGTCCATGGCCACGCGTTATCCGTACGACCAGCACAGTGATGGCGAGATCTCACTGCGCAGCCATGCCCAGGAGATCAGCGAGCACCTCAAGGAGCAGCTCGACGAGCGCTTGACCACCGCCGGTGTCGATGTCATAGAGGCACGGATTTCGCACCTGGCTTATGCCTCCGAGATCGCCCAGGCCATGCTCCAGCGCCAGCAGGCCGAAGCCGTGGTGGCCGCGCGCCGGCGCATCGTCGACGGAGCCGTGGGCATGGTCGAGATGGCTTTGAAGGATCTCAAGGAACTGGGCATCGTTGATCTGGACGAGGAGCGCCAGGCGCAGATGGTCTCCAATCTGCTTGTGGTGCTGTGTTCCGACCGTGCCACCCAGCCGGTGATCAACACCGGAAGCATTTACCAGTAACCGGAGGGCTGTATTGGCAAAGAAAAAGCCGTTTGCGTTGCGTATCAGCGAGCCTGTGATGCAGGCCATGCAGCGCTGGGCCGACGACGATCTGCGCTCGTTGAATGCCCAGATCGAATGGGTGTTGCGCGATGCTTTGCGCAAATCCGGCCGTCTTAAACCGCGGCCCAGCGAAGTGGTCGAGGATGAGCCCGACGAGCACGGAGCCGTCCGTTCACCCCGAGAAGTCAGCAATGAAAACGAGGACTGAAAGCAATGAAGACAACCAAATGGATGGCGCTTGTCGCGATTGCGTGCCTGGCAATATCGGCCCGACCGACCTTCGGCAATGAAATTGCCGAAACCTTACATGTCGATAATGATCTGCTTGATGACCTGGCCGAGTTTATTCACACCCGGCGGGAAGGGCAGCGATGAGTGCCGGGGCCGCGCTGGAGGAATATGCCGTTGCGCCGCCGGGCAAGGGCGCCTGGGTGTTTCTTGGCCTGTTCACGGTGGTGATTCCGCTGATGGTGCTGGTGGCCTTGGTGGCGTTTCCGGAACACCGGCCGCCGCCGGCGGGATTCGCCATCACCGCTCTGGTCGCCGTTTCGGTGGCGGTCGGGTTGCTGGCCGCGAGTCGGCGCCGTTCGATTCGCATCAACGGCGAGTTCCTGGAAGTGAAGGCGACCTTCTATACGCGCAATGTTGCGCTGGCGTCCATCGACGCCGATGCCGCCAGGGTGATCGACCTGCGCGAGCACCCGCAAAGCAAGCCGCTGCTCAAGACCAACGGGTTCGCCGTTCCGGGGCTGATGGCCGGGAATTTTCGCGATCGCAGGCGCCGCAAGCTGTTCTGCCTGGTTACCGCGCCGCGCGTGATCGTGTTGCCGCTGATCGACGGTTCGAGAATGCTTCTCAGCCCTGTTCGGCCAGAGCGGCTCCTGGACAGTATTCGCCGGCACGCGCGCCGGGGTGCGGCGTAGAACAACCGCAGCGCACGCGAACGTGGCGAGAGTCGAGTTAGAATAGAAAGCGCGGTCGGCAACGACGGCGGTATTCATTTCACTCGGGACCCCGGTTTGGAAAAGACGCAGCATCGCGAACGAACAAGAACAAACAAGAGCATCGACTTCTTTCGCGGCTTTCTCAAGGACCCGCGGCAAGTCGGGTCGGTGATTCCCAGTTCACGCTTCATGGAGCGCAGGATCATCGAGTTTTCCGGGCTTGACGACGCCCGCGTGGTCGTGGAGCTCGGCCCGGGAACGGGCGGCACCACGCGCGCGCTGCTGGCTGCCATGCGGCCCGACGCACGCTTGCTGGCGATCGATCTGGACGCCCGCTTTACCGAAATTGTCTCGGCCATCGACGACCCGCGCCTGCTCGCCCATACCGGCAGCGCGGTCGACTTGGCTGCGATTCTCCGCCAGCACGGCCTGCTCGAAGCCGACGTCGTGATTTCCGGAATTCCGTTCTCGACCATGCCGGCGGCGCTCGGGACCGGCATCATTGAGGCGGTGCGCGAAAGCCTTTCGACCCGGGGACTGTTCGTCGCCTACCAGTTCCGCGCCGAAGTGGCCCGCCTGGCTGAACCGGTGTTTGGCGCGCCGATGCGTTCGGCCCCGGTGCCGCTGAACATTCCGCCGATGCGGATCTGGCAGTGGGGAAAGGGGCAGTAAATAGGGCTCGTCCGCAGAATTTGTGGGCGCACAGAGAAGACATTTCCTCTCGCCAAGCC
>JBBDSL010000081.1:0-5320 GCA_040904965.1 Wenzhouxiangellaceae bacterium | reverse complement strand
CCCGAAACGTAACCCAAGTGTTCGAGGTTGGACAGGTCAATCCATAATGTCTACACCCGACAGGAGCCATCCATGCCGAAGTCTCCCATCCACACCGACAATGCCCCGGCCGCGATCGGGCCGTATTCGCAGGCCATCCAGGTGGGCAATACGGTTTATCTTTCCGGCCAGATCCCGCTGGACCCGGCCACGGGTGAGGTTATCGATGGCGATTTCGCCGCCCGCGTTCGACAGGTGCTGCAGAACCTGCGTGCCGTGTGCCAGGCCGCCGGCGGCGATCTGGACAACATCGTCAAGCTCAATGTGTTTCTCACCGATCTGGGCCGGTTCGCCGAGGTCAATGCGATCATGACCGCAGTGTTCGACGAGCCGTTTCCGGCGCGCGCCGCGGTGCAGGTCTCCGCGCTGCCCAAGGGCCTCGATGTGGAGATGGACGCGGTGGCGGTCGTCGACGGCTGATCCGCGGCAATCCGGAGCGGTTCGGCGCATGCAGCGTGGTACCCTTCCGGCCCTGCGAGAATTCAATCCGTAACAGCACGAGGAACCCCTTTTGACCCGACCGTCCGGAAGACAGCCCGACGAGCTGCGCGCGCTTGAAATCCAGCGCCATTTCACCCGTCACGCCGAAGGCTCGGTGCTGATCAGCTGTGGCGAAACCCGCGTGCTGTGCAACGCCAGCGTCGAAGAGCGCATTCCGCCCTGGCTTCGGGGCAAGGGCTCGGGCTGGGTAACCGCCGAGTACGGTATGCTGCCGCGCGCCACCGGATCGCGCAACATGCGCGAGGCCACCAAGGGCAAGCAGGGCGGTCGGACACTGGAAATCCAGCGCCTGATCGGGCGCAGCCTGCGCGCGGTGATCGACCTGGAGGCTCTGGGCGAGCGCACCATCACGCTGGACTGCGACGTGCTGCAGGCCGACGGCGGCACGCGTACCGCCTCAATTACCGGCGCCTACGTGGCGCTGGTCGACGCGGTGGAGACCCTGCTCAAATCGCGCCGGATCAAGAAGAATCCGATCCACGGCCAGGTGGCCGCGGTTTCGGTCGGCGTGCTGGGTGCGGATGCGGTACTCGATCTGGACTATGTCGAAGACTCCAGCGCCGATACCGACCTGAATGTGGTCATGAACGACGGCGGCGGTTTTATCGAGGTGCAGGGCACGGCCGAGGGCCACGCATTCCACCGCGATGAACTCGATCGCATGCTGGACCTGGCCGCCGTCGGCATCGAACGCCTGATGGTCGCGCAAAACGCGGCGCTTGCCGATAGCTGACGGAGCGGCAACGATGGCAACCCGAACGCTGGTAATCGCTTCCGGAAACTCCGGCAAGCTGGCCGAGTTCTCCGAAATGCTGGCACCGCGCGGATACAAAGTGCGGCCGCAGTCGGATTTCGACGTGCAACAGCCACCGGAGACCGGCAAGACGTTCATCGAGAACGCGCTGATCAAGGCCAGGACAGCGGCCGAAGCCTCCGGTCATGCCGCATTGGGCGACGATTCCGGGCTGGTGGTGCGCGCGCTCAACGGCAAGCCCGGCATTTACAGCGCGCGCTACGCCGGGTCGCAAGCCAGTGACGACGACAACATCGACAAGCTGGTTGCCGAACTCGACGGCCTGCCCGAAGCCCGCCGGGGTGCATATTTCTACTGCTGTCTGGTGCTGCTGCGCCACGCCGAGGACCCGGCACCGCTGATTGCCACCGGTCACTGGCACGGCTATATTCTCGAGTCGCGCTGCGGCGAGGGCGGCTTCGGCTACGACCCGGTGTTTTACGACCGCGACATGGGCGCGACCGCCGCCGAGTTGCCGGCGGCCGAAAAGAACCGCGTCAGCCATCGCGGCCAGGCCCTGGATGCGCTGATGAAAATGCTCGACGACCTGCCGGGAATCTGATCATCTTCCAAAAATGGCCCGCATCGGTAGTTCAAATCGGAAAAGCAGGACACGAAGAGCACGAAGGACGCACGAAGGACACGAAGAAAAGCCAAAAAAGGCCAGCCAACCAGCCAACCAGCCAACCCGACGCTCCGTGCCCCTCACCCTCCCACCATTGTCTCTCTACATCCACCTGCCCTGGTGCGTCGCCAAGTGCCCGTATTGCGATTTCAATTCGCATGCAATAAAGGGCGATCTCCCGGAGCAGGCTTACGTTGACGCGTTGATGGCGGATCTCGAACTGGATCTTCCCCGGGTCTGGGGGCGGGTGGTGCATTCGGTGTTTTTCGGCGGCGGTACGCCCAGTCTGTTTTCGGCCGACGCCATCGGCAAAATCATTGACGGCGTGGCCGCGCGGGTGAAGCTGGCGCCGAATGCCGAGATTACGCTGGAAGCTAACCCGGGCACGGTGGAACACGATCGGTTCGAGGCCTACCGCGCGGCCGGCGTCAATCGGATCAGTCTCGGTATCCAGACCTTCGACGACGCGCAGCTCAAGACGCTGGGGCGCATCCACGACAGCGCCCAGGCTGAACGGGCGGTGGCCGCGCTGATTGAGGCCGGCTTCGATAATTTCAACCTCGACCTGATGTGGGCGCTGCCCGGCCAGAGTGTGGCCCAGGCATTGGATGACATCGACCGGGCGCTGGCCTTCGAACCTCCGCACCTTTCGCATTACCAGCTCACCCTGGAGCCCAACACGGTGTTCGCCGCGCGCCCGCCGACGCTGCCGGACGAGGAAACCGTCTGGGCCATGCAGGATGCATGCGGCGAGCGGCTTTCCGCGGCCGGCTACGAGAATTATGAAATATCGGCCTGGGCCAGGCCCAACCGCGCCAGCCGCCACAACCTGAACTACTGGCACTTCGGTGACTATCTTGGGATCGGTGCCGGGGCGTCGGGCAAGATCACGCTGCCGGCCGAGGAAATTGTGCTCAGGACGCGGCGGAAGAGGATTCCGCATTCATGGATGGCGGCGGCCGGGGACGGCTCGTTCATCGCCGAGCAACTTGCCGTTGCGGAAGAGGACCTGGCGTTCGAGTACATGCTTAACCGGACGCGTCTGGCCGCACCGATCCCGATCGCCGAATTCCTGGCCCGCACCGGGCTCGGCATGGATGCGCTGGAGCCGGGGCTGGGTCGTGCGCTCGAAGCCGGTTTGCTGGAGCATCACGAAAACGTCGGGGATGTAACCTCGACCTACGACAATGGCGCCGGTGGTGCCGGAGCGGGTTTTCTGTTGCGTACGCCTCGCGGTGCCCAATATCTCAACGACCTGCAGGCATTGTTTCTTCCGGGAACCCCTGAATAATCCCGCAAAGTCTCCAACCGCGTAACCCGGGCCCGCTGTCGCGCAGCGAACACGATGGTGCGTTACGCCTTCGGCTTCACGCACCCTACGCGGGCAGTAGAACGCGCTGATCAAGGCCAGGACAGCGGCCGAAGCCTCCGGTCATGCCGCATTGGGCGACGATTCCGGGCTGGTGGTGCGCGCGCTCAACGGCAAGCCCGGCATTTACAGCGCGCGCTACGCCGGGTCGCAAGCCAGTGACGACGACAACATCGACAAGCTGGTTGCCGAACTCGACGGCCTGCCCGAAGCCCGCCGGGGTGCATATTTCTACTGCTGTCTGGTGCTGCTGCGCCACGCCGAGGACCCGGCACCGCTGATTGCCACCGGTCACTGGCACGGCTATATTCTCGAGTCGCGCTGCGGCGAGGGCGGCTTCGGCTACGACCCGGTGTTTTACGACCGCGACATGGGCGCGACCGCCGCCGAGTTGCCGGCGGCCGAAAAGAACCGCGTCAGCCATCGCGGCCAGGCCCTGGATGCGCTGATGAAAATGCTCGACGACCTGCCGGGAATCTGATCATCTTCCAAAAATGGCCCGCATCGGTAGTTCAAATCGGAAAAGCAGGACACGAAGAGCACGAAGGACGCACGAAGGACACGAAGAAAAGCCAAAAAAGGCCAGCCAACCAGCCAACCAGCCAACCCGACGCTCCGTGCCCCTCACCCTCCCACCATTGTCTCTCTACATCCACCTGCCCTGGTGCGTCGCCAAGTGCCCGTATTGCGATTTCAATTCGCATGCAATAAAGGGCGATCTCCCGGAGCAGGCTTACGTTGACGCGTTGATGGCGGATCTCGAACTGGATCTTCCCCGGGTCTGGGGGCGGGTGGTGCATTCGGTGTTTTTCGGCGGCGGTACGCCCAGTCTGTTTTCGGCCGACGCCATCGGCAAAATCATTGACGGCGTGGCCGCGCGGGTGAAGCTGGCGCCGAATGCCGAGATTACGCTGGAAGCTAACCCGGGCACGGTGGAACACGATCGGTTCGAGGCCTACCGCGCGGCCGGCGTCAATCGGATCAGTCTCGGTATCCAGACCTTCGACGACGCGCAGCTCAAGACGCTGGGGCGCATCCACGACAGCGCCCAGGCTGAACGGGCGGTGGCCGCGCTGATTGAGGCCGGCTTCGATAATTTCAACCTCGACCTGATGTGGGCGCTGCCCGGCCAGAGTGTGGCCCAGGCATTGGATGACATCGACCGGGCGCTGGCCTTCGAACCTCCGCACCTTTCGCATTACCAGCTCACCCTGGAGCCCAACACGGTGTTCGCCGCGCGCCCGCCGACGCTGCCGGACGAGGAAACCGTCTGGGCCATGCAGGATGCATGCGGCGAGCGGCTTTCCGCGGCCGGCTACGAGAATTATGAAATATCGGCCTGGGCCAGGCCCAACCGCGCCAGCCGCCACAACCTGAACTACTGGCACTTCGGTGACTATCTTGGGATCGGTGCCGGGGCGTCGGGCAAGATCACGCTGCCGGCCGAGGAAATTGTGCTCAGGACGCGGCGGAAGAGGATTCCGCATTCATGGATGGCGGCGGCCGGGGACGGCTCGTTCATCGCCGAGCAACTTGCCGTTGCGGAAGAGGACCTGGCGTTCGAGTACATGCTTAACCGGACGCGTCTGGCCGCACCGATCCCGATCGCCGAATTCCTGGCCCGCACCGGGCTCGGCATGGATGCGCTGGAGCCGGGGCTGGGTCGTGCGCTCGAAGCCGGTTTGCTGGAGCATCACGAAAACGTCGGGGATGTAACCTCGACCTACGACAATGGCGCCGGTGGTGCCGGAGCGGGTTTTCTGTTGCGTACGCCTCGCGGTGCCCAATATCTCAACGACCTGCAGGCATTGTTTCTTCCGGGAACCCCTGAATAATCCCGCAAAGTCTCCAACCGCGTAACCCGGGCCCGCTGTCGCGCAGCGAACACGATGGTGCGTTACGCCTTCGGCTTCACGCACCCTACGCGGGCAGTAGTGGTTTTGTAGACATTATGGATTGACCTGTCCAACCTCGAACACTTGGGTTACGTTTC
>JBBDSL010000080.1:0-30813 GCA_040904965.1 Wenzhouxiangellaceae bacterium | reverse complement strand
CGAAGGCCAGCGGAAACAGCATGCCGAAGCCCAGCCGCTCCCAGCGCATGCTGCGCTCGAGCACCACACGCGAAGGCTTTTCCGGATCCACCCAGGCGGTTACCGGCTCGCCGGCCCGGAAGGCACGATTCAAGCGGCGGTAAAGGTCATGGTGGTAATCGCCCAGGTTGTCGGCACCGGAATACAGGTCGACCCGGCTGGACAAAAGACGCTGACCGTTCCAGTCGTACTCGTATTCGGCCTCTACCTCATAGGTGGTCGCGCTGTCGGACGAACGATTGCTGCGCAGATTCACCGCGATCAGCCTGGCCTCGGTCGGTGCCCACGAGCGTGCTCCCATCCAGTCGAACAGGCCCTTGGCGAAAAACAGCCCGATGCCCAGCCCGATGATCAGGAAAATCGCACCAAAAATCGAAATCGCCGCGCCCCCGCGCTGGCGAAAACCCGAAAGCTTCATCATCTCCTCAACCCTCCCCGGTCAGGACGAAAGCAAAGGTTAGCCGGTTTCGGGTCTCGGGTTTCCGGAAAATCAACAACGGGAAGTACTGGCTCGCTGGTTGCTTAACCCACCGTCATTCCGGAATCGCGACAGCGATATCCGGAATCTCGAGAATGCGCCCCCGTCCAGGATCACGGCAGCCGTCGCGAGATTCCGGGTTCTGCTTCGCAGCCCCGGAATGACGATGATGTCTCAACCAGCCAACCAGCCAACCAGATAACCAGATAACCAGATTTAACCCCCTTCCGGATCGCCGGACGTTGTTCATCGGTGAAGCACGTCAAATTCCAAAACCGGAGAACAACGATGAACAACCGCCAGACAAGAATTTCCCTCTTTACCGCAGCATTCGCCTTCACCCTGCTGCTGGGCGCGTGCACGCAGCCCGAGACTCAACCCGAGAGCGAAACGGCGAAAGCCGACAAGCACGAAGAGTGGACGCAGCCGATACCGCAGCCGCGCGAGCAGAGGCCGGTGACACCTTCGCAGGAAGCCGATGCGGCAACCGGGCAACACCTGGCCCTCGATCGCGCGACCGTGACCGGATCCCGGCTACGCGAAGCCGGGCAATTCACCCCGCCCGGCAACATCCGTCTTCCCGACCGGCCGGTCGATCGCGAGAATTACACCCATTTCGACGACAACCCGGTCAAGCGCGTGGCCGAACATCCGGTTTCCACCTTCAGCATCGATGTCGACACCGGCAGCTACGCCAATATCCGGCGCATGCTGCGCGCCGGCCGCTTGCCGCCCGAAGACGCGGTGCGGGTCGAAGAACTGATCAACTATTTTTCCTACGACTACCCCGTGCCCGAGGCCGGCGACACGCCGTTCAGCGTCAGCGTCGAGCAGGCCGTCACGCCGTGGAATCCGAACACGCGGCTGCTGCAGGTCGGCATCCAGGGCTACCGGCCCGACCGCGACGATATTCCGGCGTCCAACCTGGTGTTCCTGGTCGATGTGTCCGGCTCGATGCACAGTGACGACAAACTTCCGCTTCTCAAGAATTCCCTGAAGATGCTCACCCGCCAGCTCGATGCCGACGACCGAATCGCCATCGTCGTTTATGCCGGCGCCACCGGCGTGGTGCTCGAGTCCACCCCGGGCGACCGGCACGCGACGATCTCCGGCGCGCTGGACCAGCTCTCCGCCGGCGGCCCGACCAATGGCGCGGCCGGCATCGAACTGGCCTACGCGCAGGCGCAGCAGGGCTTCATCGAAGACGGCGTCAACCGCGTGATCCTGGCCACCGACGGCGACTTCAACGTCGGCACCGTAAACTTCGAGGCCCTGAAGGACCTGGCCGAGCGCAAACGCGCCACCGGCATTGCGATCACCACGCTGGGCTTCGGCGGCGGCAACTACAACGATCATCTGATGGAACAGCTGGCCGACGCCGGTAACGGCAACTATGCCTACATCGATACGTTGTCGGAGGCGCGCAAGGTGCTGGTCGACGAGATGAACGCCACCCTGATGACGATCGCGAAAGACGTCAAGATCCAGCTTGAATTCAACCCGGCCGTAGTCGCCGAATACCGGCTGATCGGCTACGAGAACCGCATCCTCGATCGCGAGGACTTCAACAACGACGCGGCCGATGCCGGCGATATCGGCGCAGGCCACACCGTCACGGCCTTGTACGAAGTCGCGCTGAAAGGTGCCGGCGGCGAGCGCGTCGACCCGCTGCGCTACGGAAATTCATCGCCAGCGACGACCGGCGAAGCGAGCGAACTGGGCTTCCTCAAGCTGCGCTACAAGGCACCGGACGGCGACAGCAGCGAATTGATCGAACAGCCTATCGGAAGGAATGCAGAACAGACGCTGTCGGACAACCTGGCCTTCGCCGCGTCGGTCGCCGCCTTCGGCCAGCATTTAAGGGGCGGAAAGTACCTGGACGGCTTCGGCATCGACCGGATACACGAACTGGCCGCCCGCGCCAAGGGCGACGACCCGTTCGGCTACCGCGGCGAATTCCTGCAACTCGTTCGCCTGGCCGAAGGATTCTCGACGTAACCCATGTCCGCTGTAGGAGCGGTATCCGACCGCGATCCAGGGCTGAGGTCAAAAGCATAAAAGCAGTTACACGAAGAGCACGAAGATGGGCACGAAGGACACGAAGGAAGACAAACAGGCTGTTGAGACAGGCGGGTCTCGGTTCTGCTGAACGCTTTCACAAACCATCTATTTGTCGTTTGGCTTTTTTCGTGCCCTTCGTGCCTTCTTCGTGTCCTTCGTGTCCTGCTTTTCCCGGTCTTCGGAACAAGCCCGACTCGACATCAACAACGCCCGGGATTAAGCTGGCCCAATGACCGACCCGCGCACCGACGACGACCTGATGCTGGCATTCGCCCGCGGCGCGTCGGATGCGTTCGAGGTGCTTTATGAACGCTATCGCAAACCGCTGTATCGCTACCTGTACCACGCCGTCAGCGACAAGGCGGTGGCCGACGATCTGTACCAGGACGTCTGGTCGCGCATCATCGACGCACGCGAGCGCTTCCGTCGCGGCAACGGCTTCAAGCGCTGGGCATTTCGCATCGCGCACAACCGGCTGGTCGACCACTGGCGAGCGCTGGGCCGGCAGCCCGGTCTGGATGGCGATGGCCTGGCCAACCTGCCCGGCGACGCGCGACACACCCCCGACGCGGCCATGGAGCGGGACCAGCAGGCCGGGCAGTTGCGCGCGGCGCTGATGCAACTGCCGCGCGAACAGCGCGAAGCTTTCCTGCTGCAGCAGGAGGCCGGCCTGTCGCTGGCCGACATTGCCGAGCGCGGCGGCGTCGGCCGCGAAACCGTCAAGAGCCGCTTGCGCTATGCCGTCGGCAAACTCAGGGGCATACTGGAACCGGGACCGGAGGCGGCTGGCAAATGAATGAACGAAGCCACGATAAACAGACCCGGGAACTGCAGGCCCTGTACCGGGAAGCCGGCGATGTCGAACCCGAAACCGGCCTGGACCGAATTGTCCGGGCGCGCGCAGACCAGGCAAGCCGCGATCGGCGCCCGGCGGGCCGCCTGCCCTGGCTGGGTGGCCTGGTCACCGCATCGGTCGCAATCATCGCCATTGCCGTGGTGTTGCAGCAAACACCGCCCGGCAAACCGATACCCGAATCGCTTGTCCCGCCGGCACCGGCTGAGCCCGAAGCCTTCATGGCCCCGTCGATGGGCGCGCAATCGCAACAGGAAGTGTCTGCAGATGCCACCCGCGCGCGTTCCGAAACCCGCGCGAAGGAAGAAGATTCCTCGCTCCAGACACATCGCGCGCCGGCCCGCGAAGCGCTGCCAGAGGCTGCCGCCGAACGCCGGCCGCGACCGGCAGCACAAGCCGAAGCGGAACCTGCGGCGCCGTCGACCGAAGCGGAAGATTCGGCGCTGGAGCGGATCACGATCACCGGCTCCCGGCTCGGCAACGCGGATCGTGCAGTGCTCAAGTCCGGGGGTGACCTGATCGAGACGCTGCGCGAATTAATCGAAGCCGAGCGCATCGACGAAGCCCACCGCCTGCTGGATGAGGCCATCGAACATGACCCGGGGCTGGACCTCCCCGAAGATATCGAACAGGCGCTCGGCCGTCCGGATTCCGGGAGCCCGTAAGTCGTCGCCTTGCAGAAGACTCCACGCTGCGCCGCGCGACGTTTCCGGGACGACGGGGGCGTGTTGTGGGCGCCGAATCGTCGGCGATTGGCTGCGCAATTCTTTCGCGGCCGGATACCGCTCCTACGGGGGTGTGTTGCCCCGGTCCAGCGTTTCGATTGCCTTGCAGGTTGCCTCGCGCAGCGGCCTGACTTTCGCGGCCAGGTCGTCATCGCCGCTGATCGTGTCCATTTCGGCCAGCAATTCACGCTCCTCGCCGGCAAAGCGCTGCGACAGCGCGTGGGCCTGCCCATCGTCCAGCCAGCCGGTGACCTCGTCGGCCAGCGCCTGAAGGTCGCTGTATTCGGTATGCCAGTCGCGCGGCAGCAAGTCGCGCGACCGGGTCCAGTCATCCAGGGTGTCGGCCTGTGCTTCCAGCTCGCCGGCGCGCTGATTCACAACGGCGCGCAGCCGCCGGCCTTCGACCAAATGCTCCAGCGCATGGCGGTAGCGATTGGCCAGTTGGCGGCTCAGACAGGCGGCCTGCTGCAGCGCCGCTTCGGGTTCGGAGTAGGTCAGGTTCATGTCGAAGCTCCTCAATCCGGGGCGTAGATCCTCAAGGCATGCCGCCTGACGGTGCAGTGCAACGGTGTGCGGCCCAGGAACTCACCATCAAAGGTCACCTCGATGACCGGGTCAGTGGTGATGGACAGCTCGCTGCAGCGAAAGTGCCACATGTTGTCGGCAGCCCGGGTGTGCCCGCTGCGCATCCGATCGATACTTCCGAGCAGGCTGAGGCGACTCTGCTTGCGAACGATCAGCACGTCCAGTTGACCATCATCCAGCTTGGCGTCGTCGACAATGGTCATGCCGCCGCCGTAATGAATGCCGTTGGCCACGGTGATCTGCACACAATCGTAGGTTTCCTCGCGGCCGTCGACCCGGATCGTGGCGTTGAAATGACGCGGCTCGCGAAACGCGCGCGCCATACCGATCATGTAGGCCAGCATGCCCCAGTTGGATTTGGTTTCGCTGTCCATCTCGCGCGTCATCTGCGGCCCCAGGCCCATGCCGATGGCGTTGATGAAGCTCACTTCGTTGGCGAAGGCCACATCCACCTTGCGCAGATTGCCCGACAGGATCACCGCTACTGCCTTTTCCAGTTCCTGGGGAATCTCCAGTGAGCGGGCCAGGTCGTTTGCCGTGCCCAGTGGCAGCAAGCCCAGCGGACGCTCTACTTCCAGCAGCGCGTCCAGGGCCAGGTTGACCGTACCGTCACCACCGCCGAGCACCACACGATCGACCTCGGGGCCATGGCGCCGAATCAGATCGGGCAGGTCTTGTGCCCGTTCCGGACGCCTTTCCACCACCTTGCCCTGGTCGCGAAAACGCGCGCCGAGCTCGTCCAGAGAGCTTTCGCCAAGACGACTGCCCGGGTTGGTGATCAGCAGCGTCGAGGTTGTCATTGCCGCGAATCAACTCCGCACAGATGTATATGACGAATATACACCGGTCGCGATCAACTCAAGCCCCGGATCAAATGGCTTTGAACTTGCGCGACTTTGTAGTCGCTTCGGACGCTTCCGTGCCTATTTAAAGTGCGACTTGAAGTAGTTGAAGGAGTTGCCCAGCGCCTTCCAGGCATGCTCGGCCTCGTCCTTGACCTGCTGCCACTTCTCGTCGCCGGCAGCCCGGGTTTCATCCAGTTTGCGCTTGGCCTCGCGGCGCTTTTCGCGCAGGTCGTGCAGGCGGTTTTCGTATTCCTTCTTCGCCTCGCCTTCGAACTTCTCGCCTTTGTGCTTGAGCTCCTCAATGTTTTCATCGAGATCGTCGAGACCGTTCTTTATTTTTTCGATGAATTCGTTTCGCGATTGACTGGCCATTCGAGACTCCTTGCTAATGCATTGATTTCCGGCGCGGCACGACCGAGGTTCCTCCGTCTCCGCTAAGATTACCTGCGTGCAGCCGCCCTGATTTTCAAGGCGCGCCGCACCGGAATCGACTACCCGAGCGATACGTGGCGGATATCATCAATAAACCGCGATAATCCGGGTAACCTGAAGAGCCGGGTTTCCATACCGGCGTAGCCGAATCAAAACGAAGAGGTCACCGCAATGGCAGAAATCAAGTTCTACACCAACCCCCGCTCGCGCGGCCGGATGATCCGATGGATGCTCGAGGAAGTCGGCGCCGACTACGATCCGGTCTATCTCGAATACGGCTCGATGAACGGCGAAGAGTACCGGCACATCAATCCGATGGCCAAAGTGCCGGCAATCGCCCACGGCGCCAATATCGTCACCGAGTGCGCCGCGATCTGTGCCTGGCTTGCCGACAGCTTTCCCGACGCGGGACTGGCGCCGCCGCTCGACCGGCGCGCCGACTACTACCGTTGGCTGTTCTTCTCCGCCGGCCCACTGGAAAGCGCCATCACCAACCAGGCGCTGGGCGTGGAACTCCAGTCCGAGCAGAAGGGTTTTGTCGGTTACGGGGACATGAGCCGGGTACTCGGCACCCTGGAGATGGCCGTCGGCCGGCACGCATTCATCGCCGGGAACGAATTCACTGCCGCCGATGTCTATCTCGGCGCGCAACTGAATTTCGGCCTGCAGTTCGGCACCATCGAAAAACGCAAGGCGTTCGAGGACTACGTGGCACGCGTCACCGACCGGGATGCATTCCGCAAGGCTGCAGCGCTGGACGATGCCGCAATCGCCGACGATGGCGGCTGAACAGCCCTTTTCGATGGGACGGACAATTTTCCGCGCGCCACGCGCACGGCCCCGCCGGCGCGGTAGACTTGAGGCTTGACCACAACCAGACCGGGGCCGTAGCTCAGCTGGGAGAGCGTCGCGTTCGCAATGCGAAGGTCGGGAGTTCGATCCTCCTCGGCTCCACCAGGTCCGCTGCAATATTCGCTGCAGGCCCTGAACGCTGCGGTACATAGCGCTTTTCACCGAGCTTGTTGTCAAGGTTCGGCCGAATTGCGGGCTCAACAAAGGAAAGATTTTCACGATGTCGCTGCCCCTTCACCCGTCCGACCTGCACGGCCTGAGTCAACTGAGCATCGACGGTGTTCGCGGCGTGACCGACCTGGTCGAGGACCTGCACCACGCCATCCTGCGGGTGCCGGGCATTCGTGCCGTTTCGCCGCAGGCCCGCACGGGTGGAATTCCCGGCGTTGTCTATCGCTCGATCCACGGCGTGACCGGGCTGGTCGGCGGCGGGCTGGACCTTGCGTTCGCGCGCATCGTGCCGCGCTTCGAACCCGCGCAAGCCTCGCCCGGGCGCGATCACCTGCTGGCCGTGATCAACGGCGTACTGGGCGATCATCTCGCCGCCACCGGCAACCCGCTTGCCATCCGCAGCACGTTTCGCCGCGCCGGCCGTCCGGTCGCCATCGACGCCGAAGGCCTGGCCGTGGCCTTCCCCACAGCACAGTCGCGGCTGCTGGTGACCGCCCACGGGTTGTGCATGCACGACGGCCACTGGTACACCGATGACGACGACGGGCAAGCCGGACAGCGCACGGGATTGCCCGAAGAGCTTGCAGACGCCCTTTCGTGCTCAACCATTGATTATTACTACAACACCGGCCGGCACATTGCCGACAGCGGACGTGAATTCGCCGAAATGCTGGAAACGCTGGTCGCCCACTGGCCGGTGGAAATCGGGGACCTGACCATCCTGGGCCACAGCATGGGCGGGCTGCTGGCCCGCAGCGCGATTCATTACGGCCTGGAGGCCGGCCACGGCTGGCCGCAACGGGTCGGAAAGCTTGTATTCCTGGGCACGCCGCACCACGGTTCGCCGGTGGAACGGGCCGGCCACGGCATCGACCGTGTGCTGGGTATCAGCCGCTACAGCGCGCCGTTTACCCGTCTGGGCAAAATCCGCAGTGCCGGCATTACCGACCTTCGCCACGGCAACATCGTCGCGCCGCACGGCGACAACCCCGACCGATTCGCCCACGCCCACGATACCCGCGTGCCGACGCGGCTGCCCGAACACATCGAATGCTTTGCAGTGGCCGCCACGCTGGACGCTGCGCCGGACAGCGCCCGCTCGCGCCGCATCGGCGACGGACTGGTGCCGGTGCCCAGTGCGCTGGGGCAGCACGACAACCGGGAACTGCACCTGGACGTCAAGCCGAACAACCAGTTTGTAGCCACCGAAACCGGGCACATGCAACTGCTGCGCTGCCCGCGGGTGGCACGCAAAGTCCACGCCTGGCTGGCCTGATCGCGGCCAGCAGGCCGCCTCTACGCGGGATTGCCGGAAACCCGGCCGCGGAAGGCGCCGATCGGGATCAGCGCAGCCGGTCGGCAATCCCTTCCAGTGTCTCGGCCAGACCGACCACGCGCCGGCGGTCGACACCCTCGAGCGCCCGCCCGTCGGACGCCAGCCCGGCGGCCATGCCATCAAGCTCATCGGCTACGGAGGCATCCACGGTACCGGCCTGCAAACGTACCTCAACGCTTTCAACCGCAGCCGAAAGCGCGGCAGCCCGCGCCTCGTCCAGCGCGCCGGAACGCACCAACTGGTCGATCCAGGCAAGCGCCACCACCGGCTCGTGCTTCCAGGTGATCGGGAACTGCTGCTGCGGGTTGAACAGCTCGCCGCCGACCGTGGCCGAGGCCGCGGCGATTTCATTCTCGCTCAGGTGCTCGCCGGGCAGCAACGCCAGCACATCCAGGCCGCGGGCGATCTCGGTGCCGTAGATCAGGCCATCGAACCAATAGGTCGACCAGTAACCGCCCATGACCAGTTCTTCTTCGTACACCGGGCCGCGGTCAAAAAAAGCGATCTCGACCGGGTTGGCCGAGTCGGTGAAATCGACCACCGACACCCCGCCCTGATACCAGGCCTGGACGAAGATGTCGCGGCCGGGCACCGGGATGATGGAGCCGTTGTGGGCCACGCAGTTTTCCTCTTCGGTCTGCGGCGCGGGCATCTTGTAGTAGCCGGCGAACTCGAGCTGGCCGTCGACGATATCGAAGATCGCGTCGGCGCCCCAGGTCATGGGATCCGAGGCTCGGCAGCGCGGCCGCCCGCCGCCGCCCCACTCATCGGTGAAGATCACCTTGGTGCCGTCGTTGTTGAACGTCGCCGAGTGCCAGTAGGCGAACGACGAATCCACCACCTCGTCGATGCGCGTCGGATTCAGCGGGTCGGAGATATCGAACAGGATGCCGTTGCCGGAACAGGCGCCGGCGGCGATTTTCTTGTCCGGGAATACGGTGATGTCGTGGCAGTGGTCAGTGTCGTTGGTTTCCTGGGTATCCTCGCCGTGGTCGCCGCCCTTCCACAGACCGGCCAGCGTGCCGGCCTCGGGGTCGGCGAATACCGCCGGGCTGTCGACGATGCGCGCGTCCTGCGGATTTGCCACCGGAATCTCGATGATGTCGATGCGAAACAGCGCGGTGCGCTCGTCGCCGTAGCGCGACTCGTCGATGCAACCTTCAAGCTCCTCTTCGTCACGCACCTGGCGCAGGCCCGAGTTGTAGACGATGATGCGCTCGTCGTCGCTTGATACCACCGAATGGGTATGCGAACCGCGGCAGGTCTGCACCGCACCAACCTGCTGCGGCATTTTCAGGTTGCTGATGTCGAAGATGCGCACGCCCAGAAAGCGTTCTTCGCTGACATCGCCCGTCGTGCCCTGCAGACCGCAATCCAGGCGCGCGCGGGTCTGCTCCACCGACATGATCAGCAGGTCGCCGACGATGGACACGTCGCCCTGGCCGCCGGGGCAGACCACCGAGCTGATCAGGTCCGGGTTATCGCGGTCGCTGATGTCGTAGACGTTGAAGCCGTGATAGTTGCCGGCCACCAGCACATCGCCGTCGAATGCCATGTCGGTGTTGGCGAAGCTCAGCGGCGGGCTACGGTAGTCTTCGTCGTCATCGTCTTCGCGGTCTGCTTCATCCTCCGCGCCCTCGTCTTCATCGGCTTCGGCATCCTCGCCCCGGGCTTCGGCCAGCAGTTTTTCCAGCGGCAGACCAGCCGGGTTTTCGGGGTCGAAAAACCCGTCCGGCTTGGGCAATGCGGCCAGCAGCTCCAGGTTCTCGGCAACCTGGCCGGCGTCGCGCAGCCCGGGCGCCAGACCGACGCGCGGATCGGCCGAGTAGCCGGCCAGCATCACGGTCATGCGTTCGATCTCGGCTTCCTGGTCGCTGGTGATGTCGGTGGTGAACTCGAACAATACCGGCTCGTAAGCCGAGCCCGGCTCATCCAGCAATTCCTCGACCATCGTCAGTGCACCTTCGTGGTGCTTGATCATCAGCGTCAGGAACAGCTTGTCGAATTCCGCGCCCTCGGCCGCTTCCAGCTCGGCCATCTGCTCCGGCGTGGCCATGCCGGTCATCGTGCGGCTCATGTGCATGGCCTCGTGCGCGGTCGGATCCGGCACGGTCTCGCCACGCTCGGCCAGCCAGCTTTTCATGAATTCGATTTCGTCGGCCTGCGAGGTCTCGATGCGCCCGGCGACTTCGATCAGTTCGTTGCGATTGGTGCGCTCGGCGACCAGGCGCGACATCACCAGGGCCTGGTGATGATGCGGAATCATGTCCTGCATGAAATGCACATCGGCGGCCGAATAACGCGCCCCGGCCAGCCGGGTCGCTTCCTCGGCGCTGAATTCGCGACTGGATTGTCCGGGCGCCCCCGGGTTGATGATGGGCGACTGCGCCAGCGCGGTGGACGTCGCACAGGCCAGGGCCAGCAACGCGGCCTGCAGGAATCGGTTCATTGGTTCACGGGTAGGGGTCATCGATTGAAGTTCCTTGTAGTTATCTGCCCGCATCCTCGGGGCACCGGCTTTCGATACGGAACGCAAGAATTTACCAGATTGCGAGTGCCGGGATTGTCGATTCGTCGAACGGGCGTCACATCCGCGCGACGGCGCAGGGCCAAGCGCCTCCCCGCCGATAGCTTGTCAGCCAACCGAATTCGGTTCTCGTAGCCCGGGTAAGCGCATAGCGCGCACCCGGGGAAACGACTGTCAGCCATCCCATCAAAGACACCGGGTGCGCTTCGCTTACCCGGGCTTCGCCAAAACTCGCCAACGACCCCTACGTCCCGCAAAACGTCTCGGTGACCCGCTCTTCCGGCCGCGGCGGCCGGGCGTACTCGGCGTGCTCGGGCTGGTCGTCGAACGGCCGCGCCAGCACTGCGTGCAGTTCGTGCATGGGCGCGAAATTAAGTTCGTCGACCGCCGCATCCACCGCCCGCTGGGCAAGATGATTGCGCAGGATGAACGCCGGGTTCAGCGCGCGCATGGCTGCCTGTCGCTCGTCATCGTCACGCGCCTCGGCGCCCAGGCGTCGGCGCCACTTTGCCGCCCACTCATCGAAAGCCTCGGGCTGGTCGAACAACGCGCGCACCGGGCCGTCGGCGCCGGCGTCGGCGCCTGCAAGACCGCTCAAGCCGCGGAAGGTCAGCGTGAAATCGGCCTGGTTGGCATGCATGCGTTCAAGCAGATCCACACCCAGTTCGACATCGCCGTCGAGTTGCCCGGCCAATCCGAGCTTGGCGCTCAATCCGGCATTGAAATGCCGCTGGTAGCGTGCCGGGAACTGCTCCAGCAGCGCGTTGGCCTCTTCAATCGCCGGTTCCTGTTGGTCGGCGAAGAAGCCCAGCAGGCACTCGCCCAGCCGGGCCAGGTTCCATTGCGCGATCGCCGGTTGCCGGTTCCAGGCATAGCGCCCGCGCCGGTCGATGGAACTGTAGACGGTGGCCGGATCGAACTCATCAATGAAGCCGAACGGCCCGTAATCGATGGTCTCGCCGACAAGCGAGGTATTGTCGGTGTTCATCACGCCGTGGATGAACCCGACCTGCATCCACCGGGCCACCAGCTCGGCGGTGCGTTCAATGACCGCTTCGAACAGGTCCTGGTACGGCCGCTCGCTGTCGGTCAACTCGGGGTAGTGCCGGGCGATAACGTAATCGGCCAGCGTGCGCACCGATTTGACGTCGCCGCGCCGGGCGAAGTACTCGAATGTGCCGATGCGCACGTGGCTTCCGGCCACGCGCACCAGGATTCCGCCGGGCTCGGGCTGGCGGCGCATCACCGTCTCGCCGGTCGAAATCGCGGCCAGCGCACGGGTGGTCGGAATGCCCAGCGCGGCCATCGCCTCGCAGGCCAGATACTCGCGCACCACCGGCCCGATCGACGAGCGTCCGTCGCCGCCGCGCGAAAAAGGCGTCGCACCCGACCCTTTCAGGTGAATATCGCGCCGAATGCCGGCACGGTCGATCACCTCGCCCAGCAACAGCGCCCGCCCGTCGCCGAGCTGCGGCACGAAATTGCCGAACTGATGGCCGGCATACGCCATGGCCACCGCATCGGCGCCGGCCGCGGGCCGATTCCCGGCCAGCATCTCGACCCCTTCGGCGGACGCCAGCGCCACCGAATCCAGCCCCAGCGACTCGACCAGCGGTTCATTCAACCGGATCAGCCGGGGATTGGCAACCGGCACCGGCGCCATCCGGGCATGAAAGATATCCGGCAGCCGGGCGTAGCTGTTGTCGAAGGCAATGCCATCGAAAGGCGTCTTTTCGGGCAATTGGTGCACGCTTGCATCCATAAGATTCACGAGCTGGAGGGTATTGGTATGTCGGACAACATTGTCGCCGAATTGTTGGTACCGGACCATGCCGCCCGTGGCCATGTCCCCACCCCCTGCTGCCGGCAGATCCGCCCCGTCATCCCGGCCGTAGCCCCGAATCGGGGTCCGGCGAATCGGGGTCCGGGACAGGCTCCGCGGAGAGCCGGGATCTCGACACCAAACCCCCATTGCTGGCAGATTTTCGAGGTCCCGGATATCGCTCGCGCGATTCCGGGAAGACGGTAATGGGTGCCGTCACCCCGGCCACACCCTCCCCCGTCATCCCGGCCGCAGCGAAGCGAAGAGCCGGGATCTCGACACCAAACCACCATTGCTGGCAGATTTTCGAGATCCCGGATATCGCTCGCGCGATTTCAGGAAGACAGGTTGTGTGGACTGGCCGCCGGGATGGCGGTTGGGCCTCGACCGGACGACACCCTGCCCGCCTACATCGTCAGCAGCGCCGCGTACAGGTCGATGCCGTACCAGAGGTTGGCCAGTCGGATGTTCTCGTCGGCGGCGTGCTGGTTGTTGTCGTGGTTGGCGATCGGAACGATGATCGCCGGCTGGCCGAGCACTTCGCTGAACAGAAACACCGGCAGCGTGCCGCCAAGCGACGGCACCTGCAGCACGGGTTCACCGGCGGCACGCCCTGCGGCTTCGACCACCTGCTGCGCAAGCGGATGATCCATCGGCGCGCGCGAGGCCGGGTAGCCTGTCCCCCGGGTCACCTTCGCGACCCTTGCGTGCGATCGCAGCGTCTCGGCATCAGGGTCGTCGCGCACGGTGTGATAGCCCTTGTCACGAATATGCGCCTCGACAAGATCGAGCATGTGCGCCGGGTCGTTGCCCCGGACCAGCCGCACGCCGAGCGCGGCGGTGGCCGTCGACGGGATCACGTTACGCGCACGTTCGCCGACGTTGCCGCTGGAAAGCCCACGAATCGTCAGCGACGGCAACAGCAGGCGCCGCTCCAGCCGCTCGCCTTCGCCCTCGGTTCGCGCCAGTGCCAGTTCGTGCTTGAGCTGCGCGTCGACTTCCGGAAGCGCGTCGATCGCGGCCTCTTCGGCCTCGGTCAGCGGTTCGAAGCTGTCGTAGAACCCGTTGATCAGCACCTTGCCGTCGGGCGCTTTCATGCTCGCGAGCAATTCGGCCAGCATCTGGCCCGGCACCGGCGCCCAGTTGCCGTAATGCCCGCTGTGCAGCGGCCGGCTGGCGCCATACACGGTGACTTCCATCCCGGTCACACCACGCACACCGTAGACCACTTGCGGGCGGCGGCTCTGGTGCACCGGCCCATCGCAGAACAACCACAGATCGACGTCCTCGAACCGGTCCCGATAGCGGTCGAGGTAGTCGCCAAGATGCGGCGAACCGCGCTCTTCCTCGCCGTCGAACAGGAACACAATGTTCGATGAAATCGCAAACTCGGCGCTGTCAAGCGCATCCAGCGCGGCCAGCAGCGCAACAATCGGCGCCTTGTCGTCACCGGCCGACCGGGCATACAACCGCGCCTCCGGATCGACGCGTTCGCCCGAGACTGGAAACGCTCGCGGCTCGCCGCCGGCGTGAATCGCCGAGGTGTACAGCACCGGCTCCCACGGATCGTTCGTCCAGCGGCTTTGGTCAACCGGTTGACCATCGTAATGAACGTAGATGCCCAGCGTGCGCTCGGCCCCGGGCACGTCGATACGGCCGGTCACCAGCGGCGGCACGCCCTCGATTTCCAGCAGATCCAGCTGCACGTCGCGCGCGGCGAACTGCTCGCGCATGTACGCCGCGTTGCGCTGCATGTCGTCCAGGTCGGCGGCGACGTTCGGCAGCCGAAGGAAATCGGCGAACCCGGCCAGAATCTCCGCTTCATGGGCCTGACGAAACTCCCGCGCCGACGCTACCGCGCCCCCGGCATCGGCCCTGGCCCCCCGCGCCCCAAGCGTCATGACGACAAGCACCGTGACGGCAAGCACCAGCAAAGAAATAGCAATATCGATTCGTCGCATTCGAATGTTCCCTGTCAAATCACCGCTTCGATGATAGAGGAATCCTGGAATCGGGGTTCGCACCCTGGACTTTCCCACCGCAACGAACCCTCTCCGGTCATTCCGGTCGATCCCCTTCCGTCATCCCGGCCGCAGCAAAACCACCTCCCCCGTCATCCCGGAATCGCGCCAGCGATATCCGGGATCTCAAGACCCCGCCCCTGCAACCCTTCATCTTCGCCGACCCGGACAGCTCGGCAGGCCTGTGCTGGTCTCGATCCAGTAATACGAGACCTCCCATCTTCGTCACCTCGAACCTACTCCGGGTCCTAGCGACTTTTGGTTGCCCGAAAGCCTGAGCCTTTTCCACATCGCCGGAGGCTCACCCGCACTCCCAACCTCGAATACAACCGGATAAACTGCTGATCAGGCACAGGCCAGGCAGCAGCATGAAGAAACCCACCCGATCGCCGCTCAATGATCCGCCGGTGCGTACGCCGGGCCAGTCAATCGAGGAGCAACGGCACAAACTGCTCGATGATCGAGTCGTCACGCCATTTCTCGCCGCTGGTGTATTCGGCACCATCGCGATGCAGGAGTGGCTGCGCGAATTTAGCCCAAGGCCGCCGATGCCGTGGCTCTTCACTGCGCTGTTCGTCGCAACAGCCGGATTCTTCGTATACAGGTTTTTTCGCACACGTCGGACGCTCCGCCGTCTGAAACTGGCACGCGACGGCGAGCGCGCCGTCGGCCAGTATCTTGAGCGCCTTCACGCCGACGGGTATGAAGTGTTTCACGACATCATCGGCGAGGGCTTCAACCTCGATCACGTACTCATAGGCCCGGCTGGCGTTTTCACAATTGAAACCAAGAGCTACTCAAAACCAGCCAGCGGCCCGGCCGAGATCACCTTCGACGGTGAACAAGTCGCCATCGGCGGCTGGCAGCCAGACCGGAACCCGATCATCCAGGCCCGCGCCCAGGCCGGTTGGCTTCGGGCCCTGTTGCGAGAAACCACAGGCCGGGATTTCTCAATCATGCCGGTCATCGTCTACCCCGGCTGGTTCATCAAGCAAAACGGCCGCCCAAAACCGCCGCTCTGGGTACTCAACCCCAAAGCCCTGCCGCAATTCCTAAAGCACAAGGAGCAAGTCCTCGGAGAGTCCGACATCAAGCTGGCCGCCTACCACCTCTCACGTTTCATCCGAGCGCAGGAGCGGGAATCGATAAAGAAATGAATCAGGAGGGCCTGGATCTGGTTTCCCGGCGCCCGCCTAAATTGAGCCGATTCAAACGCCAGATTCCCAGCTTTCATTCATGTGAAACTCTGCGGTACAGTGACTGCGGTGCGAGCGATTTAGAGGGCCATGAAAGGCGTATTCACCACGCGGTCATCCCGGATTACGACGAGCTGCTCGACGAGAACCTGGAACCTCACTACCGCCTACAATTGGTTAGGCAGCGCGTAGGCCAGGACGGCTTCCGAGCCTTGGTCACCGACGCCTACACCCGCCGTTGCGCGATCTCCGGCGAGCGCACGCTCCCGGCGCTGGAAGCCGCCCACATCAAGCCCTACGCCGAGTCCGGACCGAACCGCACCGAGAATGGCCGGGATTACTACCGATTCCACGGCGAGCGGCTGATCGTCGAGCCCGACAACCCGGCCGAGAACCAGATTCGGGGTACCTGGAATGGCACAATCAGCACCTGTACAAGGGTTAGCGCAGTTAATTTTCCAGAGTAGGTTTCGTCCAACGCGAATAAGCCTTTAATATGGCTCAAATCCTGCTCCTTGTTAAACGTGATCTTTAATACAACAAGCGATCTGACCCGCTCTGGAATGCCTGCCGTTCCAGGCTCGAGATAAATCCGGAAGGACTTTGCAAAGAATGACCAAGGAAACGAAAAACGACTCTGATCTGGCCTACGCCGACACCTTATGGAAGTCGGCCGACACCCTGCGCGGTCAGATCGATGCTGCCGAGTACAAGCACGTGGTGCTGGGCCTGCTATTTTTGAAGTATATCTCCGACTCTTTTGAGGCCCGAAAAGATGAACTCAGGGCCGAGCTGGAAGCCGACGGCATCACCGGCCCGCAACTTGAGGGCCTGCTGGAAAACCGCGACGAGTACACGGCTGAAAATGTCTTCTGGGTGCCGCCCGAGGCGCGCTGGGATAATCTGCAGAACCAGGCCGCGCGGCCCGATATCGCGACGCTGATCGACGACGCCATCCTCGCGGTCGAGCGCGACAACCCGAACCTCAAAGGCAAGCTTCCGCGCGACTACGCCCGGCGCGGCATTGCGCCGGAGAAGATGAAGGCGCTGATTGACCTGATCGCCGACATTGGCTTCAAAGGCGACCGCGCCAAGGCCCGCGATACCCTGGGCCGAGTCTACGAGTACTTTCTCGGTAAGTTCGCCCAGGCCGAGGGCAAGCTGGGCGGCGAGTTCTTCACCCCGCGCTGTATCGTGCGCCTGCTGGTTGAAATGCTCGAACCCTATGAAGGCCGAGTCTACGACCCCTGCTGCGGTTCGGCCGGCATGTTCGTGCAGTCCGAACGCTTCGTGGAAGCCCACGGCGGGCAGAAGACCGACATCTCCATCTTCGGCCAGGAATCCAATCCCACGACCTGGCGTCTGGCACACATGAACCTCGCCATCCGCGGCATCGAGGCCAACCTCGGCCCGCAGCCCGCCGACTCGTTCCTACGCAACCTGCACCAGGACCTCAAGGCAGACTACATCCTCGCCAATCCACCGTTTAACGTCTCCGACTGGTCCGGGAAGCTGCTCCAGGACGACGCCCGCTGGCGTTACGGCAGCCCGCCTGTCGGCAACGCCAATTACGCCTGGATCCAGCACTTCATCCACCACCTCGCCCCGCCCAACGGTCACGGCGGCGGTGTGGCCGGTTTCGTCATGGCCAACGGCTCGCTGTCCTCCGGTTCGGGCGGCGAGGGCGCGATCCGCCAGCGCATCGTCGAGGCCGATCTGGTGGACTGCATCGTCGCACTCCCGGCCCAGCTCTTTCTCACCACCGGCATTCCCGCCTGCCTCTGGTTCCTGACCCGCGACAAGACAGGCAAGAACCTGCCCAAAGGCGGCCGCGATCGCAAAGGCGAGACACTGTTCATCGACGCCCGCAAGCTCGGTACCATGCAGACGCGAACATTGCGCGTGCTCACCGGCGGCGACGATGGCGAGAGCATGCTGGCCGACGGCATGGGTGATCCAAACTTTGATTCCGACCTCGGCCGCATCATCTACGCCTTTCGCCAGTGGCGCGGCGAGCCCGCGCCCGAGTGGTGGGACGAGGCCGAACACGGCAAATGGGAATACCGCGATATCCCGGGCTTTTGCAAGAGCGAAACGATCGAAGGCATCGACAAGCACGGCTTCGTGCTCACCCCCGGCCGCTACGTTGGCGCCGAGGCGCAGGAAGACGACGGCGAGCCTTTTGAGGAGAAGTACCCACGGCTGCTGGCAGAGTTGGAGGAGTGTTTTGGGGAGGGGGAGCGGTTGATGGCAAATGTCCGAGAGCAGTTATCTGTTGTTCATGATCAAGAGCCAGTAGATGACTAGCGCTTGGCGAGACACAACGATTGGTGATGAAGTCACGTTGCAGCGTGGCTTCGATATTACGCGCGCTCAGCAACGCCCGGGCCAGGTTCCGGTCGTTTCATCGAGCGGAATTTCTAGTTTTCATGATACGTCGATGGTTGAAGGCCCTGGGGTCGTGCTTGGGCGAAAAGGTGTAGTTGGAAGTGTGCATTTTGTTGCGGCAAATTACTGGCCACATGACACAACTCTCTGGGTGAAGGATTTCAAAGGCAACCTTCCGCGATTCGTTTACTACTTTTTTCGAGGAATGGTCGATCGTATCGCCGACATGGACGTAGGTTCTGCGAACCCGACGCTTAACCGGAACCATGTTCACCCGATACACGTTCGCTGGCCGGAACTACCCGAACAACGCGCGATCACCGCCGTCCTCGGCGCGCTGGACGACAAGATCGAGCAGAACCGGCGTACGGCGCGGGCGCTGGAGCGGCTGGCGCGGGCTATTTTCCGGGCGTGGTTCGTGGACTTCGAGCCGGTCAAGGCCAAGGCCGAAGGCGCGACCTCCTTCCCCTCTATGTCCCAGAAAGTCTTCGACGCCCTGCCCACCCGCTTCGTCGATTCCGAAATCGGCCCCGTGCCAGAGGGGTGGGAGGTGAAGGCGTTGGGCGATGTGAGCGATTTGAACGCACGATCAGTTCGCAAAGGCGAAATCAAAGGGGAAATTGAGTACATCAACATCGCATCGGTAACGCGAGGATATCTCGGGGAGCCCGAACGCATGGACTTTGCCGACACCCCGAGCCGCGCACGGCGTATGATTCAGGATGGCGATACAATCTGGTCGTGTGTGCGACCTAATCGGATGTCGTACTTGTATATCAACGATCCACCGGGCAATCGGATTGTAAGCACGGGATTCGCGGTGCTAACACCCATAAAAGTCGGCCCTAGCTATCTTTATCAACTGACGACACAACCAGAGTTCGTCGACTATCTCGTCGCCAACGCGACCGGCAGCGCGTATCCTGCCGTTCGAAGCGACCATTTCGAGGCTGCGAAGTTTTGCTGTCCGTCAGAAGTGGTTCTCGATGCTTTTGAAGCAATAACTCATCCGATGCGACGATGGATCGGCCAAGCCGAGCGCGAATCACTAAAACTCGCCGAGATGCGCGACTACCTGCTGCCCAAGATGCTGCGTGGAAGCGTTCGAATGGAGGCCATTAATGGCTAGAGCAGATTTACTAACCGACCTCGTTCGCTTCGGAATGGCTGGCGACAAGGTTAGATTCCGGAAAGTCGTCGAGGCCATCATCGCCGAGGAAAGAGCGAAGAAGCATACCGTCCTTGCTAACAAGCTCGAGAATTTGCTCCGAGCCATGCCTGCCGAAAGATACGTCTCGAGTGGCGGAAGTGCTGTGCTTGAACAGAAGGTGTCCAACCTGCTCCACGAGGTGATTCCGGAACGATCCTTCGACGACCTTATTCTTCCCAAGGAAGTGCGCGAGATTTCGCAAGACGTTGTGCAGGAGCACCACCGGCTTGATCTGCTGCGCTCATACAACCTGGAACCCCGCAATCGCCTCCTGTTGATCGGCCCGCCGGGCAACGGAAAGACTTCTCTTGCCGAGGCATTTGCCCATGCCTTGATGGTTCCCCTTTTGATTGTCCGGTACGAAGGCGTGGTCGGAACTTACCTTGGTGAAACAGCGGTTCGCTTGCACCGGCTGCTGGAATATGCCCGTACGCGGAAGTGCGTTTTGTTTTTCGATGAGTTTGAAACGCTTGGGAAGGAGCGCGGTGACCGCCACGAGACGGGTGAGATCAAGCGTGTGGTTAGCTCGCTGCTCATGCAGATTGACGCGCTTCCGAGCCACGTCGTTGTTATCGGGGCGACCAATCACGCAGAGCTACTGGACCGTGCCGTATGGCGTCGATTCCAAGTCCGTATGATGTTGCCAGAGCCTACGCGCGCCCGACTTGCCGAATGGTTCGCCAAATTGGAGAAACGAATCAAGGTGCCGCTCGGCTACACTCCCGAAACTATGGCGAAGAAGCTGTACGGCGTTAATTTCGCTGAGGCCGAGGAGTTTGGAGCGAGCTTGTTCCGGCAGTACGTTCTCGAACAGCCCAGCTCCGACATGAAAAAGATCGTGAATCGCACGCTCAAGAACTGGGCCGCGCGGACAGTCAAGACGAAGCAGCAGAATGGAGGCGATGAATAGTGCCCGATCGCCCGCTACTGCTGTTTCCGACGCCCGAAACTGCTGACCGTTCGAAAGGCCATGGTTTTCCTGGCCGCGTTCATCGACCGTCCGTCGGAAGACAAGGGCAGCGACTTGCGCCGGTCTTTAGGCGGCTTCAAACTGCCTTCAATGACCGCCGAGTGGAACTACAACAATCCGCCGCTGGCGCGGACCCTGAGCAGGTCCTGGTTATCGAGACTGTCGGCAGCGTCGACAACTTCGCTAATGCTGTCAAGCACATCGAAGGCTTGGAATGGATGGGCGAGATCGAGACGGACGAAATTGCGCCCGACGGGGATTTCTACAATGAAGCGAAGCCCACGAAAGAGCTAAGTGGCCGCCTTTACATGGTAATGTCCAACCAGCGTGCTCTCGACGAAATGCTATCGTTGTGGCAGCGTTACCAAGATGATCCGAACCTAGATTTCCGTGACCGACATTCCGAACTATGGGGGCTCGCAAAGTTTCGCGATGTGTTTCTATGCCTCAGGGATATTCGCCGGTGGAGCGTCCAAGATCGGATTGAAGAAACGGGCGTGCTCGATGCCTGGCGGGAAGACTTAGAACACGATGGTAACCGCGCCATCCGCTTCGAGATCGAGCTGTGGTTTCGAGGTGCCGACAATACGCGGCAGGAGGCTCAAAGACAGGTTCAAACACTTATCGAGGAACTTGGCGGATCGATGATTGGCACCTGCATCATCCCCGATATTGCCTACCATGCCCTGCTTGCGGAAATCCCAGCGAATACCGCTCAACAGATCATCGACCGTCCCGAGGTAGACCTGATCAAGTGTGACAGCGTTATATTCTTCAGGCCGGTCGGCCAGATGGTAACGGGAAAAGCGCCGATTGAAGCCGAATTGTTGGATCACGAAGCAGAAGCGGCAGCCCTTCCGGCAGGCGACCCTGTAGTCGCAATTCTTGACGGCCTACCCTTGGCGAATCACAGACTCCTTCAAGACCGCTTGATCATCGACGACCCAGACGACTACACCTCTGCATACACAGTCGTGGATCGAATACACGGAACCAATATAGCCTCATTGGTTTGTCGCGGTGATTTGAATGACAACGATTCACCGTTGACTCGACCCGTCTACGTGCGACCGATCATGAAGCCGATTCAATGGATCGACTCGCCGCGCCCAGAGCAGGTTCCAGATGATGCGCTCGTGGTCGATCACATTCACCGGGCTGTCCGCCGCATATTCGAGGGGGAAGGTACGGCCGACCCTGCAGCACCAACTGTACGCATCATTAATTTCTCCATTGGCGACCCATATCGACAGTTCAGCCAGGTATTGAGTCCGTTAGCCCGACTTCTGGATTGGCTTAGTATCAAGTATGGAGCTCTATTTGTTATCAGCGCGGGCAATCATCTGGATGATATTGATATGGGTATATCGAAAGATGAATTCGATGCTCTTTCAGAGGAAGAAAAGGAAGCTTTGGTTGTTAGAACGATCTATTCAGATGCAAGAAATCGAAAGATCTTCTCGCCGGCTGAGAGCATTAATGGTCTGACGGTCGGCGCACTTCATTATGATTCTGCAGGGGTCCCGCACATGGGCCGCGCGTTAAATTTCTTTGTAAGCTTGTTGCCGAGCCCGGTCTCGGCTTTTGGAAGCGGACACAGAAGAGCGGTAAAGCCGGACCTGATTTTTAGCGGTGGCCGTGTACTTCACCAAGAGCCGTTTTCCCAGAACGCCGATGCCACATTTAAAACACGTCAAATGCGGGTTGCCCCAGGAAACAAAGTTGCGTCACCAAGTGGAATAGCGGGCGAGTTAGGAAAGGTTGCCTTTTGCTGTGGCACGAGCAATGCTGCCGCCTTGATTTCAAGGCTGTCGGCAGTCTGCCACGACACCCTGCAGGATGTGTTTGAAGAGCAGGCGCCGGATATTTCGCTAAGGCCTTACCTTGCTCCGCTTTTGAAAACAATGGTCATACACGGTTGTTCATGGGGAGGAATCGAAGACCGGTTGCGCGAAATTCTTCAAACAGCTGACAATGGCCGTCAGATTAAAAGTTTGATTTCCCGATGGCTTGGCTATGGGGTTCCCGACACGGATCGTGTCATGGATTGCACTGAGCAACGGGCGACGCTGCTTGGCTTTGGTCATCTTGAAGATGAAGAAGCACACATCTTTACACTTCCGTTGCCTACATCACTTGGCGCGCGCAGGGAGTGGCGGAGACTAACGGCTACTCTCGCTTGGATGTCTCCTGTCGCCGCAAGCACTCAGAAGTATCGTGCCGCTGGGCTTTGGTTTGAATTAGACGGTAGTCCGATTGCTGCAGGAAGGTCGGAAGTCGACACTAGGGCTTCCCGGCGTGGAACGGTACAGCACGAGGTTTTCGAGGGTGATCGTGCAGTCGCAATATCAGAGGACTCTACTCTTACGATAAAGGTCAACTGTCGGAAAGACGCTGCGAAGATTCAGTTCCCGGTCCCCTATGGACTTGCTGTCACACTAGAAGTTGCAGAGGGAATCGACATCGCTATCTACGAGGAGATCCGCATGCGCATAGCTCCCGCCGTCGGGATTCGCGCAAGGGAACAAAGGTAAGAGCCGGAGTCTTGTAGATATCCAAACTTTAGTCTCGGCTAGTCCAGTACGAGATGGCGATGGACCTTGACGAGCAGCGACCGGGGGTAGTCTGCGCCTCGATCAGGCCAATAACCGCAGTGAAACCCGCTGTCGACGGACGCAGTGTAACGGCGAAATCCCAGCGGGCCGCGCGAAAAGGGAAAAAGCCGCTTTTGATCGAATCTCGAATGTTTGATGTAATTTAGTAAGTTTATATTTTTTTGATAACTTCTGAAATATCGGTATAATACGCTGACCATGGATCCGATTCGTAACCCCTACACCCCAGGAGCCGGTACGCCGCCGGCCGAACTCGCGGGTCGCGACGAACTTCGCGAGCAGGTGCGCGTAGCGCTTGCGCGCGTGCGTTTGGGACGTCCGAGCAAGAGCCTGCTGATGGTCGGGTTGCGGGGCGTCGGCAAGACCGTGCTACTCGACCAGATGCGCGATGACGCCGAGGGATCCGGAATCAGTACGCTGCGCATTGAAGCGCCCGAAAACCGGTCGCTGCCAGCCATTCTGGCACCGGAGTTGCGTAGGGCACTATTGCGACTCTCTCGGCACGAAAGGGCCGCGGAGCTCGCTCGTCGCGCCCTGCGAGGGCTTGCGGGCTTTGCGACCGCGCTCAAGGTGAAATATCAGGATATCGAGGTCGGGTTGGATTTCGAACCGGAACCGGGCCTGGCCGACAATGGCGACCTGGAGCTGGATCTGCAGGCCCTTCTCGAAGCCGCCGGTTCGGCAGCAAAGGAAGCCGACACGGCGATCGCAATGTTCCTGGATGAGTTGCAGTATGTTGAAGAAGAGCAGTTGGCCGCACTGATAACAGCCCTGCACCGCGCGGCGCAACGCCGACTTCCTGTGGTCCTCGTCGGCGCCGGTTTGCCGCAGCTCCGCGGGCGCATGGGGCGAGCCAAATCGTATGCCGAGCGTTTGTTCGACTTCCCGGAAGTAGGGCCCCTTTCGCCCCAGGACGCACGGAAGGCCATTGCGAAGCCAGCGCAAGACGAAGGTGTCGAGTTCGAACCCGAGGCACTTGATCACATCGTTGAGTCGACTCAGGGATACCCTTATTTTCTGCAGGAATGGGGCAAGCATGCCTGGGATGCCGCAACCGCTTCTCCGATTACCGTAGCCGACGTCGAAATCGGCTCTGTAAGCGCCATCGCCGCCCTCGACGAGAGCTTCTTCCGTGTCCGTTTCGACCGGCTGACTCCATCGGAGAAACGTTATCTTCGCGCCATGGCCGAGCTTGGGCCGGGACCTCATCGATCAGGAAACATTGCCGCGGTCCTGGATCGGGAAGTCACGTCACTTGGACCGACACGAAGCAACCTCATCGGCAAGGGGATGATCTGGAGCCCCAGCCACGGGGATACGGCATTTACCGTTCCACTGTTCGATGAGTTCATGCACCGCATCATGCCCGGGAACGATTGGAAATCGGATTAGTCCGATGGCTCCCCACTTGCTGCGGCAAGGCCCTCGATGCGTCTCTGTGCAATGTATCAGGAAAGGACACCGCCACCCATCATGCAGCCAGATCCGATGCCTTCGATCTGCCGCCGATTCACGCCAGTCCCCATATTTCATGAATTCGCGCGATGATCGCGCAGGATATTGTTCGCACAAGGGATTTTCCGAAGGAGTGGCGTATCGGTGATTACGGGCGACTGAGGAAAATTCCTTGCGCGGACAAGAGACAAGCAAGGGCGTGTGGAAATCATGGAATATGCGGGCTAAACTTGCTTATGGAGAACCGCCATCGTCTGCTGGACAGGAGGACACCGTGAACAAGGCCGTATTCATCGCGTGGCGTGGTGGCGGGGAAGACCGCGGGCACTGGTCTCCGGTGGCCCGGCTGGAGCATCTGGACGGCGAGTACCGGTTTGTTTATACGCGCGGCGCCCGTATGCTGCCCGGTTTTCGTCCGTTCCCCGGCATGCCGGACCTGGAGGAAGTCTACTGCTCCGAACCGCTGTTCCCGCTGCTGGCCAACCGCCTGCTGGCGCGCTCGCGCCCGGAATATCAGGCCTGGCTACGCTGGAGCGATTTTGATCCAGCCGACCCGCCCGAACCGCTGGCCATTCTGGGCGTGACCGAAGGCATTCGCCAGACCGACGCGCTCGAAGTCTTTCCGCGCCCCGTACCAGACGCCCAGGGGCGGTACCGGTCGCGGTTTTTCCTGCATGGTTTGCGCCACGCTCTGGAGGCGGCCCGCGAGAGAATCACAGAAATGCACCCCGACGAGCGACTGGAAATCGAGGTCGAAGATGACAATCCATTCGATCCGCGCGCGGTCGCGGTTTTGACCAATGGGCAAGAACGTCTGAAATTGGGCTACGTACCCCGATATCTGGCGCGCGATGTGCGTGGGCTGATCGCAGCGCACGGCTTTGGTGCAATTGATGTTCGCGTGGTCCGTGTCAATACCGGCGCGCCGTTGCAAATGCGGCTGCTGTGCAGTCTGACTACACCCTGGCCTGCAGACTTCGAACCTTGCGCGGGTGAGGCGTTTGTGCCGCTTGCCGATGAACAGGTTCACGAAATGGCGGCGAGCGGTGCATGAACGTGATGTAGAACTCGCCGCGCTGGGCACGTTTCGAGCGCTCGGCTACGATTTGCGTCATGGTCCCGAGCTGGGTCCGGACGCGCCCGGCGCCGAGAGGCACGATCCCCGCGACGTCCATCTGACCAGTCGCGTTCGCGAAACGCTGCGCCGCCTGAATCCGTATCTGGCAGCGGACTCCATCGATGGCCTTGTCCGAATTCTGTCGCATCCGCCACACCCGACCCTGGTACGCAACAATCGCTGGCTCCATGCACTGTTAACAGACGGTATGGAGAGCGAGTACCGGGATTCCGAAGTCGGCGAAATGCGGGGCGGCAAAGCACGCCTGGTGGCTTTCGATGATCCGAATAAAAATGATTGGCTGGTTGTCAGTCAACTCTCGGTCGCCGGGGCATCAGGCAAGAATATCCGCCCGGACCTGACGGTATTTATGAACGGGCTGCCCATCGCAGTCATCGAGCTAAAGGACCCGGCCGACACCCAGGCGAATCTCGGCATGGCCATTGATCAGCTCGACCACTATCAGCAGGCGGCGCCCGATCTGTTTGTATCGAATGTTTTAAGGGTGGTCTCGGACGGAATGCTTACAAGAGTCGGCTCACTGACTGCCGGGCCCAGCCGGTTTATGCCCTGGCGGCCGCTCGACGACGAAGACGACGGCGCGCCGACGCTTGAGGCTATGATTCGTGGTTTGTTCGAGCCGCGGGCGCTGCTTGACTATCTACGAACCTGCGTTGCGTTCGAAGAAGACGAGCGCGGCGAGATTGTCAAGAAGATCGCCGGCTACCACCAGTTCCGCGCGGTGCGCAAAGCCCGGACGAGTGTGCTTGCGCACTTAAAGCCTGAAGGAGATGGCCGCGGCGGCGTGATCTGGCACACTCAGGGCTCGGGCAAGTCGCTGACCATGCTGATGCTGGCGGGCGCGCTGGTCCGCGAACCGCAGATGGCCAACCCGACGGTGGTCATGATCACTGACCGGAATGATCTAGACGACCAGTTGTTCGAGACCTTCGCCGCCGGTCGAGCGCTGCTGCGGCAGGATCCGGTGCAGGCGTCAAGCCGCGAGCATCTCCAAGCGCTGCTGGACCGGGCCGCAGGCGGCGTGGTGTTCACCACCATTCAGAAATTCGCCGAAGCCCACGGGGTGATCTCCGAGCGCACGAACGTGGTGGTGATGGCCGACGAGGCGCACCGCAGCCAATACGGCTTTATCGAGGGCGGCGCGCGCTGGATGCGCGAGGCGCTGCCGAACGCGACGTTCGTTGGTTTCACCGGTACGCCGCTCGAACGAGACGACAAGAACACCGTCCATGTCTTTGGTGAGTACGCCGACGTCTACGACATTCGTCAGGCCGTTGAGGACGGCGCCACCCGGCCGCTCTACTACGAGTCGCGAATCGTCAAGTTGCGGGTGGATGAAGAAGGCGCCCGCGTCGCCGAAGATGAGATCGAATACGTCACGGGCGCGAATCGAAGCGGCGAAGAGGCGGAGGACCAGATCCAGGTGCAGCTGGAGTCGCTTGCCGGCGCACCGGATCGCATCGAACGTCTGGCCACGTTTATCGCAGAACACTGGGACAAGCGCCGCGCCGCGATGGAGGGCAAAGCCATGGTGGTGACCATGAGCCGCGACATCGCCGCCCGGCTTTACGAGGCCATTCGTGCGTTGCGCCCGGCGTGGCACGACGCCGACGACGAGCGCGGCGCGATGAAGGTGGTTGTCACCGGCACCAGCGATGATCCCGAGCCGCTGCGCAGCCACGTACGGACCAAGGCGGCACGCAAGCGCCTGGCCGAGCGCTTCAAGGACCCGGCCGACGAGCTGCGCCTGGTGATCGTCTGCGACATGTGGCTGACCGGCTTCGATTGTCCACCTGCGCACACCATGTATCTCGACAAGCCCCTGGCCGGGCACAACCTGATGCAAGCGATCGCCCGGGTAAACCGCGTCTATGGCGACAAGCCTGGCGGGCTAATCGTGGATCTCCTCGGCCTGGCCGACGAACTTGCCGATGCCCTCAAGACCTACACCCAGGCAGGCGGTACTGGAGAGGGCGTTCATCAGCTCCAGGACGAAGCCGTGCCCGCCATGCAGGCCGCCTTCGAAAAGTTGCGCGACTTCTTCCACGGATTTGACTACGAGCGGGCACTCAACGCCGAGCCCCGCGACGTGCTGCCGATTTACGTGGCCGCAATCGATCATGTTTTTGGCCAGGAAGACGGCTGGAAGCGTTTTCAGACGCTGGTCAAAGAGCTCTCGACGGCCTTCGCACTGGCCGTGCCGCGACCGGAAGCCGAGCTGATTACGCCCCATCTGGCTTTTTTCCAGCGGGTCCTCGCCATGATCCGCAAGCGTCTGGCCGACGAAAGTGGCCGAGACGAAACACGCGGCCGGCAGCGCGATATCGACGCGGCCGTCCGGCAGGTGATCGGCGGCGCGGTCGACGCCGACGAGGTCATCGACCTGTTCGCCGCAGCGGGACTGGACGAGGCTCGCCTCGATATCCTGAGCGACGATTTCCTCGAACGGGTGGGCGCGCTGGAGCAGAAAAATCTTGCCCTGGAAACGTTGCGCAAGCTGCTCAACGATCAGATTCGGATCACCGAGCGCACCAACCTCGTTCAGAGCAAGAAATTTCGCGAAGCGCTGGAAGATGCACTGCTTCGCTACACCAACAAAGCCATCACCACCGCCGAAATGATCACCCGGCTAATCGACCTGGCCAAGCATCTCCGGGACGTTCGGCAGCGCGGCGACGAACTCGGCCTTAGTAACGAGGAGACCGCGTTCTACGACGCCCTGGCAGAGAATGAATCAGCGCGGAAGGCGATGGAGAACGACAAGCTGCGCCTGATGGCCCGCGAATTGACCGAAATGGTCAAGAAAATGCCCAAGCTCGACTGGACGGAGCGCGAATCCGTGAGGGCTGGTTTGCGGCGCAGCGTACGACGGCTGTTGGCCAAGTATGGCTACCCGCCCGATCTTGCAGAGGGCGCGACGCAACTTGTAATGCGTCAGGCTGAGCTTTCGACAGAAAATCGCTCTGAATAACTCATGCGAAATATAGCGGGATCAGAATATTGAAAACTATGTGGATGGTCCGCGCCGGCCGGAAGGCGCTGTTTATAGAAGAATTCCGCGAAAAGTCTGCGGTTGCGATCGGATGGACTCGCCTGGGGGATCTAAGTGACATAAATTCCCAGGCGCAGATGTTGGAAGCGCTTCGTCACGCCTGGCCCGAGTGGCGCCCTGGAAAATTGCGTTTGGCGGCAAGCCAGGTGTATCGCTTCGCGCACGAGATCGAAACCGGCGATCGAGTGATCAGCTACGACCCGCAAGCGCGCGCCTACCTGCTGGGCGATGTGAAATCCGAATATCAATACCGACCAGACACCGTTGCTGGCTGGGGACATACCCGAAAGGTCGACTGGAAGACCGAGGTCGACCGCGATGCCTTATCCACACCAACGAAGAACAGCCTTGGCGCGATCTCGACCTTGTTCCGAGTGCCAGATGAGGCAGCGCGGGAGATCGAGGCCGTCGCCGCCGGCGAGCGCAAGGCCCCGACAGCGACGCCCGATGCGCCAGCCGACGATATCGACCTGCTGGACGACATCGAGGAGCGCGCGACCGAGTTCATCAAGGACAAAATTAGTACGCTCGACTGGGAGGAAATGCAGGAGCTGGTCGCCGGGCTGCTGCGCGCGATGGGTTATAAAACTGAAGTATCAGCCGTCGGACCCGATCGCGGCAAAGACATAATCGCCTCGCCCGACGGGTTCGGGTTCGAGAGCCCCAGAATTATCGTCGAAGTGAAACACCGCAAAGAATCCATGGGCTCGCAGGCTATCCGCAGCTTCCTGGGCGGTCGTCACAAAGACGACAAAGGCCTGTACGTAAGTACCGGCGGGTTCAGCAAGGACGCCCACTACGAAGCCGAGCGCGCCAACATCCCGTTAACACTATTGAATTTGGACGCACTGGTCGGAAAATTGCTTGAGCACTATGACCAGATCGAGCCGGAAATTCAGCGGCTTGTGCCGTTAAAGAAAGTTTACTGGCCGGTTTAGTTCCGTAGGGGTATCAGAAATGGGCCGAAGGGGAAATAGCCCGATTGAAGGTCTACTTACGCTAGTAGCAAAGGCGCCCTGGCCGGTGGGCGTCGGGCTGGCGATTGTTTCGTTCATCATCCTCAATCAACTTGCTCAGGGTGAACCGGTACAAGCGGCCGGCACTTCAAATATTTCGGCCGTTGTGTTTTCGAATTTCGGGATTACGCTTGCGCGCATAGGTCAGTATCTCCTTCCGCTGCTGTTCCTGGTCGCTGCGCTGGGGTCTGTCTTGAAGCAGTTGAAGATCAACGGTATGTTTCAGGCCGTTGCAAAGGAACCAGAGCCCGGCCTGGCCAAGCTGAGCTGGTCCGAATTCGAAGAACTCGTTGGTGAGCTATTTCGCCGGCGTGGCTTTACCGTCAAGCGAACCGGCAAGCCCGGCCCGGACGGCGGCGTGGATGTCGAATTGCGACGAGACGGCAAGCTTTTCCTGGTCCAATGCAAGCACTGGAAGAACCGCCGCGTTACCGTCGACAAGGTCCGCGCCCTGCTGGGCGTCATGACCGCGCGTCAGGCGGCCGGCGGTTTTTTGGTGACCTCCGGCAGATTCACCGAAGATGCGAAATCTTTCGCCAAAGGGGTGAATCTCGAATTGATCGACGGCCATGCACTGGTCGAGTACCTGGATCGACCAACCGAAGCGGAGATCTGGAATGTCCCCGTAGCCACGCCAAAGCTGGATTTACCCTCCAATCCAGTTCCGATATGCCCGGAATGCGGAGAGCCAATGGCCACCCGAATCGCGCGTCGCGGCCCGACGGCCGGCACGCAATTCTGGGGCTGCACCTCTTTTCCGACGTGTCGAAAGAAAAGGGTCAAGACTGGTCTTACGCATTAATCACCAAAAGCGTTCAGAGTTTCCGGAGATCGTGACGCGCTCCTGGAATGACCGGTGTTGGATTGAATTCGCGATTTGCGACACTGACGGACCACCAAAGCACGAATTTTCAGTCAGCCTTTTCGGCTGCCGGTAAGATCTAGTAGAGTACATATTCCCGTTACCCCGGCTTATTCACCATCCGTCCGTAGCGAGACGCTGTCAGGTTCCGTAGATGGGGTGTT
>JBBDSL010000079.1:0-5446 GCA_040904965.1 Wenzhouxiangellaceae bacterium | reverse complement strand
GACTAAGACATGCATAAGTATTGCCTCATTCAGAGCTTCGGACGCGTTCGCTCGCAAGGCGCGTCGGCAAAGGCATAGTTGTCCTACGTCGAGCCGGCGGAACGAAGCGAGTGGACGCGTCCGGAGCTCCCTTCGGGCTTGCCTCTCGGCGCGCGTGGACTGCGTTGTCGTCGCTCGATGTAGGCCAGGCTACAGACTTCGCGCCGATGCCTTGCCACGCACGCCGAGAGACAAGCTGAATGTGGCAATACTTATGCATGCCTTAGTACAACAGGCGCAGCTCGTTGACTCCGTCTCCAACAGACCCAACATCGCCGAAATGGCCCTGCTCTAGTCGGTCAATCCGAGCCTGGATTCGTGCCTTTGCTTGGCGATCCCGAAGCCTCCTGAACCAACGGGCGAATTCTTCAGTCTTGTAGACTTCCAACATGTGCCTACTCTAGTTCACAACTCTCATTGTGTCAACCATGGTTAGCACTTGCGCGAATCCCGGACACTGCGGCCTTTCGCTCGATCGCGGATCCTCACGCTGCCTACGTCAGATTCATCAACGGGAGCGAAAAGAGCCGCTTCGGCAACTTCATCGGACCGATAGAGGCGATGCGTGACCTGGCCGAGCGTTTCGGGAAGACCTTTCTCAAGGGCCAGACGGCGGCAGCGCAGTTGTTCAGCCCGGGCCAAATCCATTCAATCCAGATTTCCCCTCCTGGTGGCCGAAAGGCCAGATTCTGCGTGCCTGCAATTTGTGAAATTGGTCATTGATTGACCAATTCACGACCGAGCGAGATGGTTCCGCTCCTTTCGTTTCCAAAAGGTCACTATCTCGGATCGCGTTTCGCCGATCTCTTTGACCGATGGGTATCCACGTTCGTTCGCGCGAAGGCGAATTGCGCTGGTGGCTCACCGATCATCAAAACCGAAGCCATGCCGCAAGCCCGGAAAAGACTGGTCTCCACCGAAGTGACGCCCTTTTATCATGTCATCAGTCGCTGTGTTCGGCGCCATTTCCTGTGCGGGGTCGATCCCTGGACTGGGAAGGACTATTCAGCCCGGAAGGAGGACATCAAGAACCGACTCGCGCTGCTTGTAGGCCATCGAGGACAGGCTCAGGTAGCCGGGACCAGGTAGCCGGGACAGGCACGGTAGCCGCACGGTAGCCGGGACAGGCACAACACTGTACGTTATTTTAAAGTGTGCCCGTCCAATTAATCTCCTGCTAGACTGGACCCCAGCAACTATTGGAAAGTCGGGGTGAACGACGGCACATTGCAGCCGACTCGACGGCGTTTGGAGCATCTCGACGTGCTGCGCGGCTTCGCGCTGCTCGGTATTCTGCTGGTCAATTTCGAATGGTTCACCCGGCCGCTGCAAGCGATCGTGCTGGCCGGGGAAGCGAGTCTCGCAGGCCTGGATCTTGTCGCCGCCCAGGCGGTGGCCACGCTTGCCGAGGGCAAGTTGTACCCGCTGTTTTCCATGCTGTTCGGTGCCGGTTTCGCACTGATGCTTGAGCGTGCCCGCGCGCGCGGCACGTCCTTCTGGGGCATTTACTTGCGGCGACTGGTCGTGCTGTTGATTTTCGGGCTGGCCCACATCCTGCTGGTCTGGTCCGGCGACGTCCTGCTGGTCTATTCGCTTTCGGCGTTCCTGATGATCCTGCTGTTTCGAAACACGCCTGCCCGGCGGCTGTGGAAATGGGCGATCTTCTTCTGGGTCCTGCCGGTGCTGCTGATGTGGCTGGGTGCACTAAGCATCGAGGCAACCACAGCCGACCCGGAGATTCATGCCGAGTTGGTGGCCGAGTTCGAAGCCGATCGCGCGGAGGCGAAAGCCGCCGTCGACCGGGCAGCGCGGATCCATGCCGAAGGCAGTTTTGCCGAGAACGTGGTGCAGCGAGGTCGTGATCTTCGGTTTCTGATCACCGTCGCCCCGTTCTGGATTCCGCCTTTCATCGCGTTCTTCCTGCTCGGACGCTGGATGATCGCCACGGGAAAGCTGACCCGACCCGACGAGAACAGGCCGTGGCTGCGACGATGGCGTTCGGTCGGGTTGCTGGCCGGCCTGCCGCTGGCCGCCGCGGCGGTCTGGCTGATGCACGGTCAGGACATCATGATCCCGTCCGTGCGGTTGGCCGCCGGCATGACGCTGATGACGGTCGCCAGCGTCTTGGTCCCGCTGGGCTACCTATCGGTCGTCACGCTGGCTTGGCGGCGGCTGGATTTCCTGGCACCGGCCGGGCGCATGGCGTTGACCAACTATCTTCTGCAATCCCTTTTCTGGACCTGGGTATTCTTCGGCTACGGACTAGGCCTGTGGGGCGAAGTCCCGCGCGCCGCCCAGGTGCCGCTGTCGCTGCTCTTCTTCGCCCTGCAGGTACTGCTCAGTCGCTGGTGGCTGGACCGATTCCGATTCGGTCCGGCCGAGTGGCTGTGGCGCTCACTGACCTACTGGAAGCTACAGCCGATGAGACGTTTTGCGGAAGCACGCTGACGCTTCATTAGCAGGGCGGAAGGCTACGGATATAGTGGATACGGCTTTCCAGGTTGTCTCGCCCCGCCCGGCTTCAGAGGAAACCAGAACAGGCACAACACAGGAAATTTACCTACCCGAATTCGGCCGATTTTCCTATTTTCAATCCCGGAAAAGCGAAATACGCTGGCGGCTCACTGATCATCAAGACCGAAACGATGCCGCAACCTCGAAAAAGACTGGTCTCCACTAAGATAACGCCGTTCTATCACCTCATCAGCCGCTGTGTTCGGCGCCATTTCCTGTGCGGTGTCGACCCCTGGACCGGGAAGGACTATTCGGCCCGAAAGCAGGACATCAAGGATCGACTGGCGCTGCTGGCCGAAGTGTTCACGATCGACGTGTGTGCCTACGCGATTCTCTCGAATCACGCACATCTGGTCGTCCACGTCGACGAGCAGACCGCACTTGAATGGTCCCCGCTGGAAGTTGCGCAGCGCTGGACCCGGCTATTCACGGGCCCGGTGCTCGTACGCGCCTTCGTCGCCGCGCAAAAGCTGACCGAAACCCAGCAAATTGTTGTTCATAAACACATCCAGGACTACCGCAAACGCCTCTGCAGCCTGTCGTGGTTCATGAAGTGTCTCAATGAGCCTATCGCGCGCCAGGCCAACCAGGAAGATAATGTCACCGGCCATTTCTGGCAAGCCCGATTCTCCAGCCAGGCGCTGCTGGATGAAGCAGCAGTATTGGCAGCGATGGCCTACGTGGATCTGAACCCGATCCGTGCCAGCATCGCCGAAACGCCGGAGACCTCGGACTTCACATCGGTCCAGCAGCGTATCGGGAAGTGGAAAACCCGGCAGAACACGACAGCGGACGATGAGGCCACGCCGGTAGGAAACGATAAAACGTCACTGGACGCCACCATCGTAAAGCTGATGGGGTTCAGCGATGGCAGCAAAGAAGACGTTGAGAATGCCATCCCCTATTCCACCACTGATTATTTGGAGCTGGTTGACTGGTCCGGCCGTGCCATCATTGAAGGCAAGAAGGGTTTCATTCCGGAGCAACTGCCGCCGATTTTGCAGCGGTTGAAACTGGACCCCGCGCAATACCTGAACTATGTGAAAAAGCCGAGATTCGGATTCACCAGTGCGCTAGGCGCGTTAGACAAGATCAAAGAATACGCCGAACACTTCGAAAAAGCCTTCCTGAAAGGCCAGACCGCCGCGGCAGCGTAAGCGGTCATTTGAGGCCGTTCTTCCCTATGCCGGACTAGCTGGCTAATCTGCCCCTGAACTCAACCAGGAGCAGATCATGTCCAAAACCACTCGTACCCGCCGCACTGCGGATCAATGGCGCACGCTGATTGCCGAACAATCCGACAGCGGAATGAGCCAGGAGGCCTTTTGCAAGGACAAGCGATTGGCGCTGAGCACGTTTGCCAACTGGAAGCGTCGACTTGCGTCCGAGCCAGTCGTGGAAAATGAACGTGCACCCGATCCGTCCAAGTGGATCGATCTGGGCAGCCTCGGCACGGAACGGGGAAGTTCCGGCTGGGACATCGAGCTGGATCTCGGCGGTGGTGTTTGTCTCCGGTTGCGGCGCGGCTGATGTTTTTTCCGGAGGACCGTGTCCGAGTCTGGCTGTACGCGCGTCCGACCGACATGCGCAAGCAGTTTGATGGCCTGGCGGCACTGGCGCGTAACCAGCTCGATGAAGATCCAATGAGTGGGCACTTGTTTGTGTTCATCAATCGACGGCGGACCTATATGAAGGTGCTGTACTTCGATCGTGGAGGTTACTGTCTTTGGTGCAAGCGCCTTGAACAAGGGCAGTTCAACTACAACCGACAGCGCAGTGATAAACAGGCCTTGAGTTGGACGGAGTTGAAGCTGCTGCTTGATGGTGTCGAAGTACAGAAATCGCGTCAGTTCAAGCGATATCAGCATCCATCCGATACAGCATCACGGTATAATGCAGCCCATGCTTGAGGTGGCTGACAAAACACCTGTTTCGCAACAGCAATATGCTGATCTGCAAGCAGCCTATGATGAGCTTCAACAAGAGCATCAAGCTGTCAAGCAACAGCTTGCCTGGCTCCAACGCCAGGTCTTTGGCCGCAAGTCCGAGAAGCGTGTGATCGAGCAGCCGTCGCACAGCGGGCTGCTGTTCGATGCGCTGCCGGAGTCGGACAAGTCATCACCAACCGAACAGGTCAGCTATACCCGCCGCAAAGGCTCGAAGCACCGGGGAGATGCGGTCACGGACACCGGTCTTCGCTTCAACGACGACGTGCCGGTCGAGGTGATCCATGTCAAGGATCCGAACGTCGAGGCGATCCCGGCAGAACATCGCGAAGTGATCGATGAGAAGGTCACGCGTCGACTGGCCCAGCGGCCCGGAAGCTACGTGGTGCTGGAGTATCGCCGGCCGGTGGTCAAGGACAAGCGCGACGAGCGCATTCACACCACGTCAGCCCCAGCCAACGTGCTCGAGAACAGCCTGGCCGATGTCAGCTTCCTGGCTGGCATGCTGATCGACAAGTTCTGCTATCACTTGCCGTTGTACCGGCAGCATCAGCGACTGGCCATGAGTGGCATCACGGTCAGTCGCAGCACCCTGACCCAGCAGGTCGAGAAAGCGATTGGCCTGCTCAAGCCCATTTATGACGCTCAACTTGAGCACATCCTGCTGTCGAAAGTCCTGGCGATGGATGAAACACCGGTCAAGGCTGGCAGGTCCAAGCCGGGCAAGATGAAACAGACCTGGTTCTGGCCGGTCTACGGACAGGCCGATGAAGTCTGCTTCATCCATTCTCCGTCGCGAGGTACTCAGGTGATCGTCGAGGCCCTCGGCGAGCACTTCGATGGCACGCTGGTGACCGACGGTCACCCGGCCTATAACTGCTACGCTGAAAAACCCCCTCTGTCAGGATAGTTGTCGCCTCCTCTAAAATAGTCATCCAGAGGGGGCG
>JBBDSL010000078.1:0-31270 GCA_040904965.1 Wenzhouxiangellaceae bacterium | reverse complement strand
GCGCTTGTGAAAAGTAGGTCGCCTGCAAGCGCGCAGCGCGAGGCGAAACCGCCTTGCTTGGCGCCTTCGCGAGAGCTGTTCTTGCGGTTTTGTTTGATCAGAGCCCCGTCGCGCCCGCGCCGGCCCATCGGAGGTTTGCTCGCTGTGCTATCTTTTCCGGCGTGAATATCCCGCGCCTCATGATCCTGCTGCTGGCCCTCGCCGGCTGGCCCGGCTGGGCTGCCGGCCAGGACGATCTGTATGTCGGCGAAGCCGTGGTCGATGACTCCGCCGCGGCCGCGCGCGATCCGATTCTCGACGCGCTCAATCAGGTGCTTGTGCGTCTCACCGGGCGGGTTGGCGAGGACCTGGTCGCCAAGCTCGGAATCGATCGCGACCGGGCTTCGGCGCTTGCGATGGGCCGGCAGTTCACACGCGTGGAAGTGCCGACCGAAGAGAACTCAGCGATCGAGCAGCGACGCCTGCGGGTGGATTTCGGTCCGGATTCCATCAATCGCCTGCTGGACGAGTCCGGGCTGCCGCGCTGGGGTTCCGAGCGGCCGGAGCTACTTTTGTGGATCGTCGTCGATGGCGAGCGCGGCGCGGAATACCTCGAGCGCGACCGGCTGTTGCAGCACACCATCGATGAACTGGCGTTTCGCTACGGCATCGAACTGCCGCGTCCCATTCTCGATGCCAGCGACCGGCTGGAGGTGACCCCGGCAGACATCCGCGGCGGTTTTACCGGTGTGGCCACCGCGGCGATGCGGCGGTACGGCGCCGACGGGGTGATCATGCTCGATCTCAGGCCGAACCGGGGTTTCTGGACCGGCCGCTGGGCCTGGCGCATCGGCAACCGGGAAAGCGCGTTCGAACGTTCGGGGGCGCAACGGCGCGAAGTCGTCGAACTGGGGCTTGGTCGCATTGCCGAGTCGCTGGCCGCGCGCTTTGCGGTGCGATCGGCGGCCAACGGCGAGCATCGGCTGGTGGTTTCCGGCATTGAGGCCGCGGCGCATTACATCGAGGTTCGCCGCTTCCTCGAGAATCTGACCGGCGTGGAATCGGTACGTGTGGTCACGGCAAGAGATTCGAGCATGACATTTTCGATTCGCTCGTCCACCGACGGCCTGCGCCAGCGAATCGCGCTGACCGGCCCGCTGGAGTTCCAGCACCACGACCTGGCTGCCGGGACGCTTTATTACCGGTTTGCGCTGTAAAACCCCGGACTATTCATGCTGTCGTCCCGAGACCTGCCCAACATCCTGACAGTCTCCCGCATGCTGCTGGTGGGCCCGCTGGTCTATCTGTTGCTGACCGGTCATTACGTGGGTGCCCTGGTGCTCGCAATCATTTCCGGCGTCAGCGACTGGCTGGACGGTGCGCTTGCGCGCCGCTTCCAGTGGCAGAGCAAGTTCGGCGGCATGCTCGATCCGCTCGCCGACAAGACACTGATGATCGCCGTCTACGCCACTCTGGCCTGGCTTGGCCACTTGCCGCCGTGGTTGTTCGGGCTGGTGGTATTGCGCGACCTGGTGATCGTCACCGGCGGGCTGATCTATCACTATCGGATCGAGCCGTTCCGCGCCGAACCGACCCGCTTGTCCAAATTCAATACCTTGTGCCAAGTGTTGCTGATGTGGGCGGTGTTGACCGCGCTGGCCGGTCTGGCGCTGCCGGAACCGGCCATCCGGGGGCTGGTCTGGCTGGTGGCGTTCACGATATTGGCCACGATGTTCCAGTACATGCTGCTCTGGGGTATTCGCGCAGCCAGGATCGTGCGCAAGCGCAACTACTAAATTATCAGGTTGAAGGACCACTGGAATCGTGAGCATGCCGCAGCTTCCGCTTTCGTTGACGCCCCCCCGGCGCAAGCGATTCGACAATTTCATCGCCGACGCCAATCATTCGCTGGTCAGTTCACTGCGCCAGGGCCTGGACGAGCGCGGCTGGATTCATCTGTGCGGGCCGCACGGATGCGGCAAGTCGCACCTGGCACTGGCGGTGCTGGCCGAATGGTCGGCCAGCCAGCGGCGCGCCTGCTATGTGCCGTGCCGTGAACGGGGTGCTGCGGCGTTGGTTGAAAGTGGCGATGCCGAACTTGCGGTGGTCGAGGATGTCGAGGCGCTGGCCGGGCGCACGCAGGCTGAACGGGCGTTGTTCAACGCGCTGAACCGCTGGCGGGCGGCCCGAACCGCGGTGCTGCTTACCGGATCCGGCGCAATGCCGTTCGAACTGCCGGATCTGGTCTCCCGGGTCAGCCAGGCTGCACGCCTGACCTTGCAACCGCTCGGCGACGCGGCGCTTGAGCGTCTGGTCGAACAACTGATCGCCGATTTCCAGGTGGTGCCCGGCCGCGGCCTGATCGAGTATCTGCTGCGACACGGGCCGCGTGCGCCTGGAAGCCTGGCAAGTCTGTTCGAAAGGATCAGCCGGCGGGCCCAGGCCGAGCGGCGGGTGGTATCGGTGCCGCTGGCGCGCGAAGAGCTCAAAACATAAAGCTGCCCGGCAGCGGGGCCGGGCAGCCTCGGGAACGGCTTACTTCAGCGTCGTTTCGCCGACGAAATCGATACCTTTTTCACCCAACCGGAGCTTGAAAGAAGCCTGATCGTAGATCTCGGCAAACGCTTCGTACTGTTGACGCTGCGCGGCCAGACCCATGGCGGCCTCCTCGTTTTCCAGGTCGCCAAGCGCACTTTCGGCCATGTCGACCAGCACCGTGAGGGTCTGGAAATCCAGCCGACCGGCCATCAGCAGGTCGTCTGCCGAGGTCTTCTCGATTGCCCGGGTCAGCGCGTCGACATTCTCTTCGCCAACGGCAATCCCGATGGCATTTTCGCCCATCGCAAGCCATGCTTTCAGATTGGCCGCCTGCAGCTGCGGAATCGCGCCTTCGGGCACCGGCTGTGGCTCGCCGCCGGGTTCGAGTTCAAGTTCGGCAACCGCCGGTGAGAACATCTGCGCCATGCCGACCAGCAGTTGCGGGTTGCGCATGAAAAAGCTCAGCGTTCCGCCGCCGGTGGGCATGCCGTTGTCTGCCAGCTCAAGGCTCTCGGCTTCCAGGAACAGGCCGTTGAGATTGGTCACCACCGGCGGGATGGGCCGGACGAGGTATTCCTGCAGCTGCGGGGCCTGGGCGGCAATGGTGCTAAAACTCGGGCATTCCGGCGGATTCTCGACCCAGCCGTCGACCAGCGAGCGCGCAAACTCCCGGCCGGCGACCAGATCGAACGCCAATCCGAAATTGAACAGGCCGGAGAGTTCGCGATCGATGCTCACCGGGGCTTTCGCAATAGGCGCGAGACCGGCAGCCAGTTCGGCAGAGGTTTCCTGGCGTACCAGGAAGTCGAACTTGTCATCGGTCAGCCGGGTGTAGCCAAACACCAGCCTTGGCAGGGCATCGGTGACCGCCTGGTATTCGGCCACGCAGGCCGGATTCCCTGCGATCGCGGAGAATGCCTCGTCGTCGTGCAACAAGCGTCCCAGCCGGTTTTCGTCGGTCAACACGGTGTTGATTACACGCCGCCAGTCGACGAAGCCGCTGCCGTAATGGGTAAGGCCGATTTCGCGGTTGAATGCTTCCAGCGCATCGTCGCCCATGGCGTCGGCGGGCTCGAACTGGCCTGCGACCCGCGTCAGCAAGGCGGCATCGTCCGGGATCAAGGCGGCGGTCATCGAATCCTGATCGTGGCGTAGCGCGATCCCGAACCCTTCGGCGAGCGTGAACCAGAGTACTTCCACGCCCTCGATGTCGCGGCGTTCCAACGGCTGTTCGATAGCGGCCTCGACCCGTGCCAGCAACTCGGCGAACGCATCGCCGTCTGCCAGCTCGATCTGGGCGAACGGCAGCAGGTCGACGCCGTAGAACGCGTAGTACGGGTTGGAGTGCAGGCCCGCGGCCTCCCAGCCTGCGCGCGTGGAAAGCATCTTGACCTCCTCGATCAGCACACGGATCTGGTCGGGGACATCCTCGTCCTCGGCCAGGGCATCGAACATCGCTTCGTTGCCCTGCGCGCTTGCGTCGTTGATCGCCCAGACCGTGTCGACAACCTCCTCTGGAAGTCGCTCGAGATTGGCATAGGCGTAGGCGCTATCGGCGTCGATGTGGTTCAGGAATCGGTTGGCGCCGGTTTCGCTGCGCGCGCCAGGTCCTTTTTCCCCGCCGTCGCGCGCATCGGTATCCGAATCGCCGCACCCTGCCAGGACCAGTACGGCGCAGATCGCCGCAGTGCTCAAAAATTTCATTGAATTCCTCCCGGGAATGTTTGGTTCTATAGTGTTATACAACAGTAACACACTTGTCAAGTCTTTAGTGTATGGAATGCGTGTGCAGACCAGAATTCTGGCGAGTTTTTTTTGATGTTTTCGCTGGTATGCGGTCATAATACCGAAGGAGTCGGCCGGACAGTCGCTGGCCGGTGATCCCTTGCGGGTCACCGGCTGGAGGAAAGTCCGGGCTCCACAGGGCAGGGTGCCAGGTAATGCCTGGGAGGCGCGAGCCTACGGAAAGTGCCACAGAAAACAAACCGCCTCCGGCTTGATGCCGGCGGTAAGGGTGAAAAGGTGCGGTAAGAGCGCACCGCGTCGCGGGCAACCGACGGCGGCACGGTAAACCCCACCCGAAGCAAGGCCAAATAGGGATGCGATGGCGCGGCCCGCGCTGCATCCGGGTAGGCCGCTAGAGGCGGCTGGCGACAGCCGTCCCAGACGAATGACTGTTCTCGACAGAACCCGGCTTACAGGCCGACTCCTTTTCAAAAACACGGAATCTGAAAATTGGTCGCTCCGGGCGAAGCCCGGAGAATGGGCCGCCACGGCGACCGTGCGCCCGGGTCGATCTGATAATCGATCCAGAACTGCGGGATTTCCTCGCGCCGCACCGAGAGCTGGGCATCGAAACCCATGCGCCGAATACTCGAGAGCCTGCGCCGGGCATTTTCGAGATCGTCATAGAGTCCCAGCGATACCGCGTCCGGAAGGTCGGCATCGGCGACCACGAAGTAGTCTTCGACCCCACGCTCGGCCAGCCGCCGGGCCAGTTCAATCGCGCCCGAGCGCGAGGGTGCAGTCACGAACACCCACCAGCCGCGGTCCCGATCGGCCAGCGTTGTACGCAAGCGCATCTGGTTGACGAACGGCCGCAACCGGTCCTCGGCCCGGCTTTGCTGCACCCCGGTCGCCAGCGGGCCGATCGTGAAGCAGCGCGGCCCGGAAGCGGTCGCGCGCCGGTAGGCATCGGCCACCAGCTCGGCCTCGGGCACTTCCGGGTCGGGCGGCGGCGCTTCGGCCACGGGTTGCGGCGCCGGTTCAAGCACGCGCAGCACCAGCACCGCGCAGTTTGCCAGCAACAAGACGATTACCGCGATTCGCCAGAAACCGGTCATGATTCAACGGCCATGGCCAGACCCTGCAATACCAGGTCCGGCTCGACCCGGGCCTCATCCAGGAAAGATTGTAGCCGCGCCGCCGCACCGCCGGTCAGCACCAGCGGTGCGGTTCGGTTGAATTCGGGCAAATCGGCCGCGGCCCGCCGGGCAAGCGCAATGGCACCGACCTGCTGCAGCAACAAACCGCGCTCTATCGCCACGGCGGTATCGCGTGCCGGACCCAGTTGAGTCTCCGGATCGATCGACGGCCGGCGCAACCCCGGCGCGCGCATCAGCAGCCCGCCACGCGCGGCGTCCACGCCCGGCATGATCCAGCCGCCAACATGCACGCCTTTCGCGCCGACCAGATCGATGGTGGTCGCAGTGCCGCAGTCAACCATGCAGAAGCTGGAGCGCAACCGCGCCCACAGCGGCTGGAGCGCGAGCCAGCGGTCCACGCCCATGCCCGGATACGAAGCCGCCACCGGCAATGCCACCGAGCCGGTAGTGACCGCTGTCCATGCCAGACCGGCGCGCGCCAGTTCATCGGTCACCCCGGCAGTAACCTCCGGTGCAGGTACCGCTGCCAACCAGAACCGGTCGTGCGGTCCGGGCCGTTGAGCGGCCAGCCAGGCGCCGAATTGCTCCAGTTCCATGGCCTCAACCGCCTCGGCCGCGGTCAATCCACCATTGATGCGGCGCCCCAGCTTCAGCCGGCTGTGACCCAGTTCCAGCAACCAGTCATTCGGCACGGATACTGACCTCCCCGGCGTTGAGTTCGCGGACATTGCCATTGTGAACCACGCGCAGCATGCCCTGGCCGGTCACCCCATCGGCAACACCTTCGAGTGCAGCGCCGTTGCCCGAAACAACCCGCACGTGGCGACCGCACAGCGCATCCAGCGCCTGCCATCGCTGCGCGAACGGCCCGAACCCGGATTGCCCGAATTCGCGACAAGCCGCATCCAGGCCGGTAACAAGCCCGCCGACCAAGCGATTGCGGTTCAGATCGCCGCCGGCGGCATGCAGATCGGTCCAGCGCTGATCAGGCGGCGTGAAATCACCGGATCCGACCTCGTCGCGCGGAAGACGGACATTGACGCCGACACCGACGACCACCTCGCAAGGCCCTTCGCTGGCGCCGCGGATCTCGACCAGCAGCCCCGCCAGCTTGCAGTCTGCGACCACCAGGTCGTTGGGCCATTTCAGGCCCACCGCAATGCCCGCCCGTGCAACCTCTTCGGCCACGGCCACGCCGGCGACCAGGCTCAACGCACCCAGCCGCTGCAATCCGCAGTCGAAACGGTATCCGAATGAAACGTAGACACCGCAGCCGGGCGGCGATATCCAGCCGCGCCCGCGCCGGCCGCGGCCACTGTCCTGGTATTCCGCGGCCAGCGCATGCCGATGGCGGAAATCGTCGAGCAGGGCGCTGTTTGTCGAATCCACGCACTGGCGAAGCTCCAGGCCGATGCCGTCAAGCCGCCCTGCGCGGCGAATCTGATCCTCATCAAGCAGGCATACCGGCCATGGCAGACGGTAGCCGGTGCCGCGCACCGCCGCGACCGGCAAACCGGCACGACGCAGCCGTTCGACGTGTTTCCAGACGGCCGCGCGGCTGGTGCCGGCGGCTTGGGCATAGCGCGCCCCGTTGAGCGGTTGGCCGTCGGCCAGGGTCCGGAACAGACGAAAAGCTTCAGGGGTCATCGGTGGCGCTTGAGTACGCGCGCCTTCTCGAACCGGTTCTCGGTGCCGCTTCTCAGGCGCGCCAGGTTGCTTCGATGGGTAAACAGCAAAAGACCGGCCAGCACGATCGCCACCGCTCCCAGCGCTGGCGGCAGCGGCTCGGGGCCCAGCAACCACATCGACGGCACCAGGCTCAGGCCGGCCAGTACCGTTGCCAGCCCGACAAAGCCGGTACCCAACAGCGTGACCAGCCAGACCACGATCAGCGGCAGGATGCACCACGGCGCGATCACCACGACCACGCCGACCGCGGTACCGGCACCCTTGCCACCGCGAAATCCGAAATAAAGCGGCCAGACGTGACCGATGACCGCCGCCAGACCGCACAATGCGGCCACGCTGGTTCGCTCCAGCGGCAGGTCGCCGCCGGACACGGTCGGCAGGACCGGAACCACCAGCGCTGCCACCACGCCCTTGCCGACATCAATCAGCACCACCAACAGTGCGAACAGCCAGCCGACGCTGCGCAGCGCATTGGTCCCGCCGGCATTGCCCGAACCCATGGACCGGATATCCAGGCCACGCAGCCGACCCAGCACCAGCGAACCGGAGATCGAGCCCAGCAGATAGCCGAGCAGCACCATCCAGACCAGGTCAATCATCCTAGTGGTCCTTCAACCTGATCGACGGGTTCCGGGCCACTTTCTTCCCCGTCGTAGCGCTCCAGCAAGCGCCAGGGCTGCAGACCCACCAGCAGCGACCCCGGACCGGCGTGCACCCCGACCGCCGGACTGGCTTCCTCGATCCAGCAGGCGTCGACTTCCGGATGGCCGGTCAACAACAGGTCGCGCAGACGGCGGGCATCGGCTTGGGCGTCGGTGTGGCTGATCAGGATCCGGTAGGTCTCGCCGGCGTCCATGCGCCTGACCAGGTAGCGCGCAAAACGCGCCACCGCGCCGGCCCGGCCGGGGATCACGCCGCGTGCGGTCAAATGACCGTCCACCGTGTTGGCCAGCACCGGATTCAGCCGTGCGTTACGTGCCAGCCAATGCATCCAGGGCTTGACCCGTCCACCCTTCACGCCCCAGGACAGATCACGGGCCAGCGCGAAGGTGCGCGTGCGCGGTCCGATTTCGTCGAGTGCCTGCACGATCTTGTCCATCGGCCAGCGATTAGCCGCCGCCTCGGCCGCGAACAGCGTCAGCAAGGCCTGACCGCACGCGGCGTTGAGCGAGTCGTACACGGTAACCGGCTGGTCGTGCATGCGCGCGGCGGTCTGCTCGGCGGCCTGGCAGGTGCCGCTGAGCTTGCCGGAGATGGGGATCGCGAGCACTTCGTGTCCATGGCTGGTCAGCAACTCGAACTGGCGCCGGAAATCGCGCGGCGGCGGCTGCGAGGTCTGCGGGTGAACATCGGAATCGGCCAGCCTGGCATAGAACGCCGACGGCTGTATCGATAACTTGTCGAGAAACTCTTCGTCATCGAAGAAAAGCCGCAGCGGCACGACGTGGATGCCGAGCCGGTCGATCTCCTCGGCCGGCAGGTCGGCTGCCGAATCGGTAACCACTGCAATCCGGCCGCGCTGGTTGATCAGCCCGTGCTGACGCGTCATGTCGTCGGCTTTCTGCTGCCGAAGCTCGCCAAACCGTGCGCACAGCTTGAACACCTCACCGGGCCGGTCGGTATGAATATGGACCCGCGCCCGGCGCCCGCCGCCGGCGACCACCAGCGAACTCGCGTTCAACGCTTCCAGTGCTTCTCGCAGTTCGGCCACGGCAACCGACTCGCCTGCGATCAGGCATTCGGTGCAATAGCGATGCCCGGTGGGTGCCGGACCGCCGTGCGCCAGCGGCTCGGCGGCCTCCAGCGCCGGCTCCGGTTTGTCGCCGGTCGACAGCTTGCCGCTTCGAATATAGCTCCAGATGCCGTCGAGGAAATCGACAAAACCCTGGCCGCCGGCATCCACCACGCCGGCCTCGCGCAGCACCGCCAGCTTTTCCGGCGTCGCCGCCAGCGATCTGTGCGCCGCCTTGCGCGCCCCGTTGAACAGCGTGCGGATATCGCGGATACCCTGTTCTACGCCTTCGGCCATCGCATCGCCGAAATCCTCAAGCACCGTCGGCATGGTGCCGGCCACCGGCTTTGACATGGCCGACCAGGCCGCCACGGCACCGGCTTTCGATGCCGCCGCGAGCTGACGCGCATCCAGTTCCGCACAGTTTCTGCAGCTTTCGCTGATGCCGTGGAAATACTGCGCCATGATCGCGCCGGAATTGCCGCGCGCACCGTCCAGCGCCGCATCGGCCACCTCGTCGAGCAACTGCGGCATGCGCGTTCGGCGGCCGGCCTTGAGCCGCTGGCCGACGCTGTTGAGGGTAAACATCAGGTTGGTCCCGGTATCGCCGTCGGGTACCGGGAACACGTTGATCCGGTTGAGCAGGTCGCGCCGCGTCTGGACATGCGCAATACCGGCGATCAGCGCGTACTGCAACTGCTCGGGCTCGATGCGCATGAAATGCGAGGCAACGCTCACCAACCGGACCCCTTGTGCAGCCACCGCGGTTGCGGCATCAATCCGAGCCCGCCAGTTCACGCACTTGCGAAGCGGTGAACGGCCAGGTGAGCTTCTCGCCGGTTTCCTCGTTGCGCACCACCGGCACCTGATCGCCGTAGCGCTGGACCAGATCCAGGTCGTCGTCGATGTTGACCACCTCGACCTGGTCGTCCAGTCCGCCCACGGTGATCAGCCTGTAGGCTTTTTCGCACAGCTCGCACGGATCTCGCGTATAGAACAACAGTCCCATCGAACACCTTCCGGGGTCGGTAAATCAGGTCCCGCATTATGACCGAAATCCGGCTGGTTTCGAACGCCGGGTTGGTCGGGCTCAATCGCGGTGAACTCGCAACACGTGGCAACATCTGGATATTTACTACTACATTCATAAATCCTGCCTCGTTCAGCTTGTTTCTCGGCGCTAGTCATGACATTCGCAGTCCACGATTGTCATGACAAGCGCCGAGAGGCAAACCCAGAGGGCGCTTCGGACACGCCCGCTCGCGACGAACCGATGGTGCATAAGAAGGGTAGACTTAGGTGACACAAGAATGGCGGGACCGGAATCCCATGTCAACCAGGTTGACAAAACGCGGCACGCCCATGGTGGAAAGCCGCTCGCTAAAGATCGCATTCGCCTCGCACCGGCTCAACCGGGCCATTATCGATCGGGTGTCGGCGCGTCTGACCGATATGGGCTACGCGGCCGCCACACCAGCCACGCTGGATTTCCTTGGCGCGCTCGAGTGCGGCGAAAACCATGCCTCTGAACTCGCGCGAATGATGGGAGTCTCGCGCCAATGGGTGGCGAAGAACGTGCGCCAGTTCTGTCGCCTGGGCTATCTCGAACAATGCTCCGGGCCGGGCCGGCAGAAACGCATTCTGTTCACGCAGCACGGCGAACAGCTCATCGCCGACGCGCGTCGGGTGCTGGCGGCCCTGGACAAGCAGCTTGGAGCCCGGATCGGCGCGGCGGCGCTTGCAGATTTACTCGCGGCCACCGAATCGGTTGCCGACGCCGTAGAGGCCATCGAAGGCCACGGAAAATGACGCTCCCGGACCGGCGATCATAGGAAAGCGTGGCGGCTGCGCCAACGGCATTGCATAATGCCGGTTCCAGCAGCAACGACTCGAAACCATGGCTGTCAGCGTATTCGACCTGTTCAAGATCGGCATCGGGCCGTCCAGTTCGCACACCGTCGGACCGATGCGTGCGGCGTGCCTGTTTTCACGCGCGCTCGAACGCGCCGGGGTGCTGGAAAAGGTTACCCGGCTGAAACTTGAGCTGTTCGGCTCGCTGGGCCACACCGGCCGCGGCCACGGCACCGACAAGGCGGTGCTGCTGGGACTGGAGGGCCAGCTTCCCGACGAGGTGGACCCGGACCGGATCGGCGAGCGAATTACCGAGATCTATTCCAGTGGCCGGATCTCGCTGCTGGAAAAGCGCGATATCGATATCGACCTGCGCCGCGACATGACCTTCCACAAGCGCCAGACGCTGCCGCTGCATTCCAACGGCATGCGCTTCGAGGCGTTCGCCGCCGATGGCAACAGCCTGCTCAGGCGCGAGTCCTACTCGGTCGGCGGCGGTTTTGTGGTCAACCCGGACGAGGCGGCCGCCGACCGGATCGTCGCCGACACGACCCAGGTGCCCTATCCGTTTTCCTCGGGCGACGAACTGCTGGCCGCCTGCCATCGCCATGAGTTGCGCATCGGCGAACTCATGCTGGCCAACGAACAGGCCTGGCGCAGCGAAAGCGAAATTCGCCAGGGCCTGCTCACGATATGGCAGGCAATGAAGGACTGCGTGCAGCGCGGCATCGACAGCGAGGGCGTGCTGCCCGGCGGTCTCCGGGTGCAACGCCGGGCACCCAACCTGTATGCACGACTGAAGGATCGTGCCAGGCGCGAAGACCTGGACAACCTGGACTGGATCAATCTCTACGCGCTGGCGGTCAACGAGGAAAATGCCGCCGGCGGCCGGGTGGTCACAGCACCCACCAACGGCGCGGCCGGCATCATTCCTGCCGTGTTGCACTACTACCGCCGGTTTGTGGATTCGGCCAGCGAGGACGGCGTGATCGAGTTCCTGCTCACCGCCGGCGCAATCGGCATCCTGTACAAGGAAAACGCCTCGATCTCCGGCGCCGAGGTCGGCTGCCAAGGCGAGGTGGGGGTGGCCTGCTCGATGGCCGCTGGCGGCCTGACCGCGGCTCTGGGCGGCACCATGGAGCAGGTCGAGAACGCCGCCGAGATCGGCATGGAACACAACCTGGGGCTGACCTGCGACCCGGTCGGCGGGCTGGTGCAAATCCCGTGCATAGAACGCAACGCCATGGGTGCGGTCAAGGCGGTCAACGCCACGCGCATGGCCATGGCCGGCGATGGCAAACACCGCGTCTCGCTGGACCGCGTGATCAAGACCATGCGCGATACCGGGCGCGACATGAAGACCAAGTACAAGGAAACCTCGCGCGGCGGGTTGGCCGTAAATGTTATTGAGTGTTGACTGGATTGGCTGAAATAAGCATGCTCTCGCGGAGACGCGGAGACGCAAAGAAAATCCGTAAGCCATATCTCGCGGGAACCCGAGAGCGCGCAGAACGTCAAAGCAGCAGATTTGTTTTCTCTGCGTCTCCGCGTCTCTGCGAGAAATCCGCTTTTGCCTTTCCTTACTTTCGTGTCCAGTTTTTCGAATCCATGCGCAATGCCCTGATCTCCTGCATCTGCTTGGCCGTCGCGCTCGCACTACCGGTGCCCGCCGGTGCCCAGGAAATCTACATCTGGGAAGACGAAAACGGCCTTCAGCACCTGAGCGACCGCAGGCCCGAGGGCGAGTACGAGGTACGGGTCCAGCGCGCAATCGCCCAGCCTGAGAAACCGGTCGAGATGACCAACGTCGGCACCGAGCGAGAACCGGAATGGCGTTTCACCAACCGCATGCACGGCACGGTCACTGTCGCCGTGTCCCTGAACCAGGCGCAGAATATCGTGACCGAACCGGTGCTGCCGGCACAGATCGAATTACCCGCCCGGGGCCATCGGTCGGTGCTGATCGGGCCGCTGGACCCGGCGGCGTCATGGGGCTACGGGATCGAGATGTCCGCCGTCCCCGGTCCGTTGAACCCGGCACCGGGTGCGGCCTACCGCTACCGGATTCCGATTCCCCCGACCCAACCGGTCCGGATCGGTCAGGGCTTCGGCGGCGCTTTCAGCCACGACACGCCGCACAGCCGGCACGCAATCGACTTCACGCTGCCGGTGGGCACACCCGTGCTGGCCGCGCGCACCGGGACCGTGATGGACATCGAGCGCTATTTCCACCGCGCCGGGCGCGACCTCAAACGCGACGGGCCGCGCGCGAACTACGTGCGCATCCTGCACGACGACGGCAGCATGGGCGTCTATGCCCATCTCGATTACAACGGCGTGCTGGTCCGGCCCGGGCAGCAGGTCGAGGCCGGCCAGCAGATCGGAAGATCGGGCAACACCGGCTTTTCGACCGGCCCGCATCTGCACTTCGCAGTGCAGGTCAACCGAAACATGGAACTGGTCTCCATTCCGTTCGAAATGGTCGACCGCAAGGGGGAGTCACTGGCACTTCGGCACTGAAAACCTTAAACCCGCCTTATTCACCTTTACTGATTACGCGAGATTCAGCCACTTTTTCGGAAAAGCTTTTCTAGCCGCGGATACACGCGGATGCACACGGATAAAGGCAGATGATTGGTCGTAAACCCGCCTTATTCACCATTCCTCCTACTGCGACGCCGTCAGGCCCCGCATCTGGGGCATTTCCCTCGGTCGCGCATCCTCACCGAACAGGCGAGTACGTTTCCGGTGCGCTCGGTCGCGAAAACCCCATCTACGGCACCTGACAGCGTCTCGCTACGGACGGATGGTGAATAAGGCGGGGTAAAGGGAAATATCTCGGAGAGGCGCTTTCAGCCATCTGCCCGGCGACGTGGTGCCGGCCTGCGCTACTTTGTGTTCACTCTTTAGGTTTTCATCCGCGTTTTTCCGCGTGAATCCGCGGCAAAGACGGGTTCCCGGTTCGTCCGCCCACGGTGGCTTAGACGATGGCTGAGGATTATACGTAATCAGGTCGCCTTTTACCTTTCACCTTCCAGCTTCCGGCTTCAGGTTTGTCTTCGTGTTCTTCGTGCACTTCGTGGTTCAGGCCTTTTTCAAACCATTCCAGATGCCCCGCCCCATAGAGAACCCCTATAATGAACGGTTTTCCGCCGACGCCGCACAGGCACCTGAATGTCCTCATTGATCGAAGAAATCGACCGCCGACGCACCTTCGCGATCATCTCGCACCCGGACGCGGGCAAGACCACGCTTACGGAAAAATTCCTGCTGTTCGGCGGCGCGATCCAGCTGGCCGGCAGCGTCAAGGCACGCAAGGCCTCGCGCCATGCGACCTCCGACTGGATGGAAATGGAGAAGGAACGCGGCATCTCGATCACCTCGTCGGTGATGCAGTTCCCCTACCACGACGCCATCGTCAACCTGCTCGACACCCCCGGTCACGCCGATTTTTCCGAGGACACTTACCGCGTGCTCACCGCGGTCGACTCGGCGCTGATGGTCATCGACTGCGCCAAGGGCGTGGAAGAGCGAACCATCAAGCTGATGGAGGTCTGCCGGCTGCGCGATACCCCCATCTTCACGTTCATCAACAAACTCGATCGCGAAGGCCGCGAGCCGGTCGAACTGCTCGACGAAGTCGAGGAAGTGCTGGGCATTGAGTGTGCGCCCATCACCTGGCCGATCGGCATGGGCCGCCGCTTGCGCGGCATCTACCACATGCTGCGCGACGAGATCCATCTGTACGAATCGGGCCGGAACTACCTGCGCCAGGAGCCCAAGATCATCAAGGGCCTGAACAGCGAGCAGGCCGACGCCGAGCTGGGCGAGATGGCCGCCGAGCTCCGGGACGAGATCGAACTGGTCAAGGGCGCCAGTCACGACTTCGATACCGAACGCTATCTGGCCGGAGAACAAACCCCGGTGTTTTTCGGCTCGGCACTCAACAACTTCGGCGTCATCCCGCTGCTTGACGAATTCGTCGAGCATGCACCCAGGCCGCAGCCGCGCGCCACGCTGGGTCGCAAGGTAAAGCCGGAGGAGGACAAGTTGACCGGCTTCGTGTTCAAGGTTCAGGCCAACATGGATCCGGCCCACCGCGACCGCATGGCCTTTATGCGCGTATGTTCCGGCGTATTCACCAAGGGCATGAAACTGCATCACGTGCGTATCGGCAAGGAACAGCGCACCCACGGCGCGCTGACCTTCATGGCCGCCGAGCGAAGTGAAGCCGAGCAGGCCTTTCCGGGCGACATCGTCGGCCTGCACAACCACGGCACGATTGGAATTGGCGATACGTTCACCGAGGGCGAGGACCTGCAGTTCTCCGGAATTCCAAGCTTTGCCCCGGAACTGTTTCGCCGGGTTCGATTGCGCGACCCGCTCAAGCTCAAGGCGCTGACCAAGGGGCTAACCCAGCTCTCCGAGGAAGGTGCAACCCAGTTTTTCAAGCCGTTGATGGGCAACGACCTGGTGCTGGGCGCGGTCGGCGTGCTGCAGTTCGATGTGGTCGCCTACCGGCTCAAGTCCGAATACAACTGCGAGGCCGGCTTCGAAAACGTAAACGTGTCGACCTGCCGCTGGGTGTCGGCCGAAAACGACCGCGATCTGGAGAAGTTCCGCGACAAGAACATCCACAACCTGGCCGAGGACGGCGGCGGCCGCCTGGTCTACCTGGCACCCACCCGGATCAACCTGCAGCTGGCCGAGGAGCGCCACCCCGAAATCACGTTCCGTGCAACCCGCGAGGTGAGCGTCTACGTCAAGACCGACGAGGCGAAGTAATACATTGAGTAAATCCTGCCCGACGCGACAGGTTATTCAGAGGCTGCCGGGCCAGACGACCCCTGGCCTTTGAAATCGTCCGGTTCCAGATGATGACGCTTGAGCAGGCGATAGAACTCGGTGCGGTTGCGTCCGGCAAGTCTTGCCGCCTGACTGACGTTACCGTCGCACATGAGCATGACGCGGGCAAGATAGTCGCGCTCGAACGCTGCACGCGCTTCGACCAGTGGCGTGAGCGCATGGCCGTCGTCGCGCAGCGCCCGCCTGATCAGATCGGCGGGCACCGGCCCCCTGCGGCACAGCGCGCAAACCTGTTCGATGACGTTGCGCAACTGACGGATGTTGCCCGGCCAGTGGTATTCGACCAATGTTCGAACCGCTTCCGGCGAAAAACTGGTGACCCGCTTGCCCTGTGGAAGACCCTTCTGAAGTTCCTTCAGGAAGTGTTCGGCCAGCAGTGGAATGTCCTCGGGCCGTTCGCGCAACGGTGGTACCTCCAGCGATACCACGTTCAGGCGATAGTACAGGTCCTGTCGGAATTCCCCGGCTGCCAGTGCGGCCTCCAGATCCTGATGGGTCGCCGAAAGCACACGAACGTTCGCACTAACCTCCTGTCTGGCTCCAAGAGGACGTACGGTTCGTTCCTGAATGGCGCGGAGCAATTTGGCCTGGAACATCAGCGGCATGTCTCCGATTTCATCGAGCAACAGGGTTCCGCCGTCGGCTTGCACGAATAGCCCATCGCGGTCGCGGTCGGCGCCGGTGAACGCGCCCTTCTTGTGACCGAAAAGTTCGGCCTCCAGCAGGTCTGCCGGCACGGCAGCACAATTCAATGCAACGAAAGCCTGGTCGGCGCGCGGACTGGCCGCATGAATAGCCTGGGCCAGCAATTCCTTTCCGGTGCCACTCTCTCCTCGAATCACTACGCTGGCGTCGGTTCGGGCAATGAGTTCCAGCTCCGACAGCAAGGTTTCCATATTGCTACTGCGCGTAACAATGCCTTCGCGCCACGACTGCCGGCTGCCACCGTCGCCGTTTCCCGGCCCGAGGGCTTCATGTACCGTCTTGAGCAAGTCGGAACTTTCGAACGGTTTGGTCAGAAACGCAAATGCACCCTCGCGGGTTGCCGCGACCGCATCAGGAATGGTGCCGTGGGCCGTGATGATGATGACCGGCAGGGAAGGCATTTCCGCGCGCAAGCGTCGGAATAAGGCCATTCCATCCATCCCCTCCATGCGAAGGTCGGTGATGACAACATCCGGCTTGCGCGCGGCGATCCGGCCGAGGGCCGCCTGGGCATTCTCGGCCGCATCGACGTCCATCCCGTCGGACTCCAGCCGCAGGGAGATCAGTCGCAATAGCCCGGGGTCGTCATCGACCAGGAGGGCCCTGGGTCGACCGGAAGCACCCGTATCTTCAGTCTTGCTGGTTCTTCCCATCATCTTCACCAGCCGAGTTCTGTTCCTTGATTGCCTCGAGTTCCTGTTCGATCTGACGCAGCGATTCGAGTTTTTCATCGGCTGCCTGGCGCGCCCGACGTTCCTGCTCCAGCCGGCTCATCGCTATTTCATGCTCGGCTTCGAGCGCAACAATCTCGCCCAGATGCAACTTCAGCACCTCAATCAGCCGGACGGTCTGCTGTGGAATGAGACTCGAATCGTTGTCCCGGACCAGTCCTTCAAGCACACGCAGCCCGCGTTCGCGATCCTGCATCGATTGCGGGCCGTAGATCAGCAACAATGCCAACTCAAGGCGGACAGCGGGGCCGTTTGCGGCATCGACGCTATTGAGAACCAGCTCGGCATTCTCGCGGCTTAATCGACCGTAACTGTGGATCCGGTTGATCACGTCGGATACCGATAACGGCTCGCTGGCTGTCGCAGAAGTCTCCTGCTGGGCATGCGCGGGCCGCCCCGTGTGCAGCGCCAGCGTCGCACCAAACAATGTCGCGAGCATCGCTGGCGGAACTGAAATTGAAAATGCATATCCAGATAGGCATTTCATGAGGTGCAACCTTCACCGTCCGCCAGATGATTAATGAGTTGAACTCCGCAACCGCGGCAAACTCGCCCTGAAGATCGTGCTCCAGCCTTGTCGTTCGTGGAGATCGACTTCGCCGTGGTGCATGCGAATCAGGTCACGACAAATTGCCAATCCCAGTCCACTGCCGGGTACGCCGATGTTGCTGGAGCCCTGCCCCCGAAAAAAGGGCTCGAACAACCGGTGACGGTCAAGCGGCCGAATACCCGGCCCGCAATCAGCGACTTCAATGCTGACCGAGTCATTATTACATGTTACGAAAATACCGATGGTCTGGCCTTCAGGCGAATATTTCAGGGCATTCGAGAACAGGTTGTCTATCGCCGTCCTGAGCATGTCCCGATCGCCTGAAACCTGAACCGGGCCACATGTATCCAGCGCAACGCGGATACCGCGCGCTGCGATGGCGAATTCATGATCGGACACCACCCCTTCGATCAATTCGGAAACGTCAACGGGCTCGAAATCGATGGGCTTCAGACCGGTCTGCATCCGGTTGTAGCGCAACAGCCCGGTGATCTGTTCCTGAAGGCGATCAACATTGGCCTTGATGATCGAGATGATCTCGCCGTGCTCTCGACTGAGCTCTCCAAGGACACGGTCATCGAGCAGGCTGATGCCTTCGCGAATGGCGCTGAGCGGGGTTTTGAGTTCATGCGACACCTGGCCGATCAGGCGTTGCCGGTCGCGTTCGGTGCGGGCAAGCCGGCGCCGGGCCCACTCCAGCCGTACCGAAAGTGCGCGCAGATCGCGCGGACTGCTGACCTGCGGAATCGGACCGGCCTCCGGATTTGCCAGTGCCCGGATTCCGCGATTCAGGGTACGGATGGGGCGATTGATCAGGTTGGTAAAAATCAGCGCCAGTGCGACCGCGAACGCAACGACCAGCGCCAGTTGGACCATCGACGCGAGCCGGGTGGTATCGCCGAGTTCGGCCAGTTCGGTCAGTGCGCGCCGGGCGGCGGCTTCGCTTTCACCGACCAGATCTCTGGTCTTGCCATCCAGTTCGCGAAAACCGGCCGACAGCGTCGGCGGCCATTCTTCGGTACTTCGATCGTCTCTAACCCGGTCAGCCACCTCGGCCATTCTCCCGTCAAGCTGGTCGACGCTTTCAAGCATGGATTGCTGGACCGGAAGATTCCGGAACTTCTCGATATGTTGCTCGAATGCGCGCAGTTGACGGTGGAAGGTGGCGCTTGCCTCAAGATCGCGCAAGACACGATACTGGCGGGCCGCCCGTTCGACCGCAAATAATCGATCCTGCGCCTCGCGCGTGGCCTGGGTGGTACCAACCGCCCACTCAAGCAAGGCTTCACTTTCGCGAATGACCCGGTCGATCTGGGCATTGGAGACAAGCAGTCCGGCCACCAGTGGAGTCGTCACCAGCAGAAAGCAGAACGACAGAAGCGCCAGGACCGATCGCGCATGAAATCGTCTACGCAGTTTCCGCCAACGCCTGGCGCCTTCCTGAACGGCCGCACCCAGGTTTACGTTTCTCATCGGCGACGAAACTCTCAAATTGCCCGCTATCTTACCGCGCCGGCTTTCGGGTGACTACCTGCCCCAGCGCTGATCGGCAAGCCGGCCATCGGCCGGTGACAGCAGTCATTGGTGCAAAAGAACGGGGCCGGCGGTCTCGTGCAAATAGCTGCTGACGGATTGCATGCACGACCTGTCCCGGCCCCTAAAAGCGCCGAATGATCTGGGGCGGATCATCCGGCGTCAGCAGTCGTCGCCTGAACAACAACGATCAGGTTGTCAACCTGATCGACGCCGTCCATATCGAGCGCCATATGCTCGGCCAGATTCTTGTACTCGGGTTCGCTGACCGCGCCGCCGAGTACAGCGGTTTCGCCCTGGATATCAGTTTCCAGGTTGAACGCGCCCAGTTCGGAATCGAGTGCGTAGATTGCCCACAACCGATCGCCGATATGGACCGCCTGACTGGCCGAACCGTGTTCTCGCTTTTGCGCGATCTCGCCGCCGTTGCCGGATACGGCCAGGTTGGCCGTCACGATCAGGGCAAACACGATCAACCCTGCCCCGATCACGTTCTCGAATGTCTTTTTCAATTCGCCGTTCATGTCGATTCTCCTTGACCAGTTCCCCTTGGTTGGCCTGAATCCCGACTTGTTCGTTCTTCGGGTACCCCCGCCTCCAGGAACGTCATCAGTCGTTAACGCTCGGTGGAAGGCTTGGTCAGCTACATACAAAAAACGTGCCAGGCTGGAAAATTCATTTGATATCAACCAGTTTGAATTCGCCGGGCAAAATTATGCCGAGCCAACTGTCGCCTTTCGGCGACAGACTTTGCGCACATTCGAAACCCGGCGCCGACAACACGGAGAATCTACCTGTCGCCGATTGGCGACTTACTAACCCTGCGCGGGGTGCGCGGGGTTATTCAGAGGTTCCTTAATCTCCAGGCTTCAGCATCCCGGAATTTGTGAAAGTCACCCGACGTTGCTGCACACTCGGCACAATGCGCGGATGGCGTCCATTCACAAAGCACTTTCGGCAAGCGAGCACTGGCGATGAACGCGCTGGCGTCCACCAGGCATTATTTCCCGGGGCGTGAGCGCCGCCGCGCGCTGCTGACGCTGGCACTGCCGATCATCGGCGGGATGATGTCGCAGAATATCCTCAATCTGGTCGATATCGCGATGGTCGGCCGTCTGGGCACGACGGCGCTGGCCGCAACCGGCCTGGGCTCGTTCGCCAACTGGCTGTCCATGGCGTTCATCCTTGGGCTTTCGACCGGCGTGCAGGCTTTCTGCGCGCGTCGGGTCGGCCAACAGGCCCACGGCGAGATCGCGGTGCCGCTGAACGCCGGGCTGCTGCTCGCACTGATTCTGGGTGTGCCACTGGCGCTGATCGTGATTGCGCTTGCACCGGATTTGCTGGGCCTGATCAACCCCGACCCGGAGGTGGTCAGTGAGGCCACGCCTTATCTCCAGGTGCGGCTGCTGGCACTGGTCGCCGTGGGCATGAATTTCTCGTTTCGCGGCTACTGGGCTGCAGTGCACAAGACCGGGCTGTACCTGACCACGCTGCTGATCATGCACGTGGTCAACATCTTCCTGAACTGGGTATTCATCTTCGGCAACCTGGGCGCGCCGGCACTGGGTGTGACCGGTGCCGGCCTTGCCACCACGCTTTCGGTATTTCTGGGCACGCTGATCTATTTCACCTTCGGTATACGTCACGCCTGGACCGAAGGCTTTCTGCACCGGATTCCCTCGCGTGCCATGCTGGTCGACCAGATGAAGCGCACCCTGCCGGCCAGCCTGCAGCAGTTGTTCTTCGCCGGCGGCATGGTGGCGTTGATCACCATCGTCGGCTATATCGGCACGCGCGAGCTGGCCGCGGTGCATGTGCTGCTGACGCTGGGCCTGCTGATCGTGCTGCCGGCGATCGCGCTGGGCATGGCCACCTCGACCATGGTCGGCAACGCGCTGGGGCGCGAAAACCCGGAAGACGCCCGGCTGTGGGGCTGGAACGCGATGCTCTACGTCGGCACGCTGGGCGCGGTCATGGGCCTGGGGGTGATCATCTTCGGCAAACCGATCCTGGCGCTGTTCTTGACCGACCCGGCGACCCTGGCAGTTGCCTATGTACCCATGCTGATCACCGGGGTGATCATCGGCATCGACACCGGAGGGCTGGCCGTGATGCATGCCCTGATGGGCGCCGGCGACACCCACAAGGTCATGAAGATATCGGTGATCGCCCAGTGGGTGCTGTTTCTGCCGCTGGCGGCATTGGTGGGTCCGGTGCTGGGCTTCGGCCTGATCGGCGTCTGGGTGCTGTACGCGATCTACCGCGCCGGCCAGACCGTCTGGTTCGCCCTGGCCTGGCGGCACGGGCGCTGGCAGGAGATCAAGCTCTGAAAGTCAAAAACGAAATCAGCTCTCGCGAAAGCGCAAAGGCGCGAAGAAAGGCCAAAGGCAAAAAGTCTTTTACTGGTTGACTGTGATTTTCTCCGCGCCTCCGCGCGAGCACGCTTTTGTCTTGCCTTTCCTTCGCGTCTTTGCGCCTTCGCGAGAGCTGTCCTGATCTTTTCCGTTTGCCTTCCTCTGCTTCTCGGCGCGAGAGCTGTCTTGCCTTTGACCTTGCATGAAGAAGCAGCGAAAGCCGCTTGCCGCTACACTCGCTGCAAAACATTTCGGATGAATCAATGGGTGACCTGATCGGATTGCTGGGTATCGTGCTGCTGCTGGGTCTGGCGTGGCTGTTCTCCGAACACCGGCGACAGGTGCAGTGGCAGACCATCGTGGTCGGCCTCGCACTGCAGCTGGCGCTGGCGATCTTCGTGCTCTGGGTCCCGTTCGGCAAGACCGTGTTCGAAACGCTGGGCGCCGGATTCGTCAAGCTGGTCAGCTTTACCCAGGCCGGTTCCAGCTTCATCTTCGGCGACCTGGCCGACGCCGATGAGTACGGATTCATCATCGCCTTCCAGGTACTGCCGACCATCATCTTCTTCGCCTCGCTGATGGCCTGCCTGTATCACCTGGGTGTAATGCAGAAGATCGTCGAGTTGATGGCCCGGGTCATGGTGCGGTTCATGAAGGTCTCGGGTTCCGAATCGCTGGCGACCGCGGCCAACTCGTTCGTCGGCCAGACCGAGGCGCCGCTGGTGGTGCGCCCGTTCATCAACGGCATGACACGCTCGGAGTTGTTCGCGCTGATGACCGGCGGCATGGCCACGATTGCCGGGGGCGTTCTCGCGGCATATGTGCTGCTGCTCGGCGGCACCGACCCGGAAGCCCAGGCGTTTTACGCCAAGCACCTGATCTCGGCCTCGATCATGGCCGCGCCGGCAGCCCTGGTGGTGGCCAAACTCATCCTGCCCGAACGTGAACCGTCGGAGACCATGGGCCTGGTCAAGACTACGGTCGAGCGCGAGCACACCAACCTGATCGAAGCCGCCGCCGGCGGCGCATCGGAGGGACTGAAGCTGGCACTCAACGTCGGAGCAATGCTGCTGGCATTCCTGGCGCTGATCGCACTGGTCAACTGGCCGCTGGGCTGGCTGGGCGAGATCACCGGGCTCGAAGCTTTGGTCGGCCAGCCGATCGAGCTGGCGCTGATCCTGGGCTGGATCTGCGCGCCGCTGGCGTTCATCGTCGGCGTGCCGCTGAACGAGGCGGTGACCGTCGGCGGCCTGATCGGGCAGAAAGTCGTCGCCAACGAATTCGTCGCCTATGTCGCGCTGACCGAAATCCAGGACCAGCTGTCTGAGCGCGCAGTGCTGATCTCGACCTACGCGCTGTGCGGCTTCGCCAATTTCTCCTCCATTGCCATTCAAATCGGCGGCATCGGCAGCCTGGCGCCCGAGCGTCGGCCGGAACTGGCCCAGCTCGGGCTCAAAGCCATCCTCGGCGGCACCATCGTCTCGCTGCTCAACGCCGCCTGGGCCGGGATTCTGATCTGATGCACCGGCACAAAGGCACGGCGTGAAGCGGGCAATCGCCTGGAGTGCCGGTGTTGCTGCGATGCTGGTAACTATGGCCTGGTGGTGGTGCCCATTCGGAACCTGCACCGTAGACGACACCGAGGTCTTCCACGGCGACGTGCTGTTCGTCACCAACCGCGAACTCGTCGATGCCCCAGGTCCTGGCGACACCTTCAACGGGCGGCGCGGACAACTACGCTATGGCCGCTGCCGGGTACGGTTTCAGCCGATCCCAATGGCCGACGGTCTGGCCGACCAGGTCGACTTTTTCGTGCCCACCGAAATCCGCAACGTCGACGCGGTGGAGATCTTCGACCGGGACGTCTTCAGCAATGCGCTCGATGGCGGCAACGGCAGCGAGCCGCTGCCGGTGGTGCTTTTCGTGCACGGCTATTCCTACGGCTTCGCCCGAACCTGCCGGATGGGTGCCGAGCTCCAGCGCGTACTCGCCGACCAGGCGCGGGTGGTCATGTTTAGCTGGCCGTCGGACGGCAACCCGGCCAATTATGTGCCAGACCAGGTCGACGTCGAATGGAGTGTCCCGCAGCTGGCCGGCCTGATCGGCGAAATCGAGGCACGCGTGGGCTCATCGCGGCTGCGACTGCTGGCCCATTCACTGGGCACCCGCGGGATGCTGTTCGCGCTCGACACGCTGGCGCTGGATGGCCGCGACAGCACAGTTGCCGAACACCTGGTCCTGCTGGCCCCGGATTACGACTCGGCCACGTTTGCCCGGCAGATCCATCGATTCTCACCCCTGGTCGACCGGATCACGCTGTATGCTTCCGACAACGACCGCCCGCTGAGCGTCTCCCAGATGCTGCACGTCCAGCCACGACTGGGACAGGCCGGCGAGCACCTGACCGTGCTGCCCGGCATAGAGACCATCGACGTCTCGCCGTTGGGCCGCTACCACCCCAGCGGCCACGAATACTTCTTCTATCACCCGGTCGTCGCCGACGACCTGACCGAATCCCTGGTCCGCCGCACCCGGCCCGGTGCACGCAAGCACATCGAGGAACGATCGCATGAGGGCCGCCCATACTGGGCGCTGATACCGCCAGGGTCCGAATCGGATGGAACCGCAGATTAAGGATGGACCAAAACCTGGATCGCGGCCGGGAGATCGCCTACGGCAACCGGGCGTTCTGCGAGTTCTGGTAGACCCTGTACCGCTTCCCGTCTAAAAATCTGCGTAATCTGTGGTTCGCTGTTTTCAACAGCCTATCGACCGGCCCAGTATCCGAGATACTCCTTGAGCGCACGCCGGGATCCGTCCAACGCGTCGGTGTCGGGCAGCCAGCGGATCAGGCCCGGCGGGTCGGCGGCGACTTCGTGGTCGGTGGCCACCGGTATGAATTCAATGCCCAGGACCTGCTCGAACTGCGCCAGCGCGCGGCGCATATGCAGCGCCGAGGTCACCAGCAGCACCTTGCGCGCGCCTCTAGTCCTGAGAATCGCCTCGGTCATCTGCGCGTTCTGCTGCGTGTCCAGGCTGGCAGACTCGAGCAGGATCCGGTTGGCGGGCACCCCCAAGTCGGTCAGGAACCGCACCGCCGCGTCGGCCTCGGTGGCAGCCGCGTCGCGCCACGGCAGCGCACCGCCGGACACGACGATCTCCGGCGCCTTGCCGGCCCGCCACAACCGCCAGGCGTGCCAATAGCGGTCGGCGGCCGCACCCAGGTCGGGATAAGCGTTTCGCGATGTCGGCGGCTGCATGCCGCCGCCGAGAGCCACGATCGCGTCGGCGCTTGGCACCTGTTCGATCGGAATCGGCGGGAAGCGTCGCTCCAGGCTGTACCTGAGCGTATCGGACGCCACCGGCGTGGCCAGCAGCCACAACGCGGCCAGCGCCAGCACAACCAGGGTCTTGCCGAACCGCCAGTCGCGCCAGGCCAGCCAAAGCCCGACCAGCGCCAGCAGGATCGGGCCTGCGGGCGGCAACGCGAGGGCGGTGAGCAGTTTTTCGGCGTACTCCATGATCGGGATTATGGCGGATTGATGGCCTGGTTGGCTGGTCTGGTTGCTGGTTTTCGTGGGAGGCGGCTCTGGCGCCGATGAATTCAGCACCCATCGCGGTCAGAGCCCGCTCCCACAACATTCAAAATCACCGGACAAGCTTGTTTCGATCACGGCGACGTATCGAGATTCCGGATCGCGTTTCGCGCGTCCGGTATGACGGGGAAATCGGCTATGACCTCCGATTTCCGACTCCTGCTACCGCCATAATGAACCGATTCGAAACCGAAGCCGATGCATGCGCCACAACGAACTCCCGGCTGATCTGATCGAAGCACTGCGTTCGGCGGCTCGCGTGGCCGTACTGACCGGCGCCGGAGTTTCGGCCGAATCCGGGATTCCGACCTTTCGCGACGCGCAGACCGGGCTCTGGGCGCGACACGATCCGATGGCGCTGGCCACGCCGGAGGGCTTCGACGCCGACCCGGCACTGGTCTGGGACTGGTACCAGTGGCGGCGCGAACTGATCGCCGGTTCGCGCCCCAACGCCGGGCACGAAGCGCTGGCGGCGATGGCGCAGCGATTTGAAAACTTTGTGCTGATCACCCAGAACGTGGATGGATTCCACCAGCTCGCGGGTTCCGGGGACGTGCTCGAACTGCACGGCAATATCCAGCGCAGTATTTGTTCGAAAACACGCAAGACCGTCGACGCCGAATGGATCGAGCGCCACACCGGCCATCGCCCGCCGCCGTCGCCCCATCATCCGCAGGGCCTGGTTCGCCCGGACGTGGTCTGGTTCGGCGAAGCGCTGGACGAATCAACGCTGGAGGCGGCGTTCGCCGCGGCAGGCAAATGCGAGCTGATGATCGTCGCCGGCACCGCCGGCGCGGTGCAGCCGGCCGCCAGCCTGCCGTTTCTTGCGCGCGAAGCTGGCGCGCGGGTCGTCGACATCAATCCCGACACCACCGCAGTTTCGCGCAGCGCGGATTGGCACCTGGCCGGCCCGGGCGCGACCTGGCTGCCTGCGCTGGCCAGGGTCTTGCAGCAACCCAATCGGCAGCGCTGATTCCACGCCCCGACGGAGCGCATGGGCAAGGATTTATAATGGGCGGTCTATCGAATCGAGGTTGATGTCCATGACCCGTCAAATGCGTGCGCTGGTCAAGCCTGAAGCAGCGCCCGGCCTCGAACTGCGCGAAGTCGCAGTGCCGTCGCCCGGCCCCGATGAAGTTCTGGTGCAACTGCAAAAAACCGCAATCTGCGGCACCGACCTGCACATCTACCAATGGGACCAATGGGCCCAACGCACGATCAAGCCACCGCTGGTCATCGGCCACGAATTCGTCGGCCGCATCGTCGAGCTCGGCGTCGGCGTCAAAGGTTACGAGGAAGGCCAGCGGGTCTCGGCCGAAGGCCATATCGTCTGCGGCGTATGCCGCAACTGCCGCGCCGGCAAACAGCACCTTTGCCCGCACACGGTCGGCATCGGGGTCAACCGCGACGGCGGCTTTGCCGAGTATGTCAACGTGCCGGCGACCAACCTGTGGCCGATTCCGGACGAGATCCCCAGCGAGCTCGCGGCGTTCTTCGACCCGTTCGGCAACGCCGCGCATTGCGCGCTGCAGTTCGACCTGGTCGGCGAAGACGTGCTGATCACTGGCGCCGGCCCCATCGGCATCATCGCCGCCGGTATCGCCAAGCACGTCGGCGCCAGGCATATCGTCATCAGCGATCTGAACGACTACCGCCTGAACCTGGCGAAGGAAATGGGTGCGACGCGCACCATCAACGTCAGGAATGAAAACCTTTTGGACATACTGGAAGAACTCGACATCGACGGCTTCGACATCGGCATGGAAATGTCGGGCAACCCGCGCGCGTTCAACGACTTGCTTGAATCCATGTATCACGGCGGCAAGGTTGCACTTCTGGGGCTGCTGCCTTCCGGCACGGGCATCGACTGGGACCAGGTGATCTTCAAGGGCCTGGAGATGCACGGCATCTACGGCCGGCGCATGTACGAGACCTGGTACAAGATGACACAGATGCTGCTGACCGGCTTCCCCCTGCACAAGGCCCTGACCCACCAGATCGCCATCGACGACTTCGAAACCGGCTTCGACCTGATGGCCAGGGGCCAGTGCGGCAAGGTCGTGTGCGACTGGACCGGGGAGATCAAGTCCGTGGCATGACCGCAAGCAGAAACCGCAGATTACGCAGATGTACGCAGATGGAACTTCAAAGCAGTTGAGGATGAGCGCCTATCAACTTCTCTTCGGCTGGTACTTGATCGGGCGCTGCGCCCTGATGGTCTGATATGCATCCTCTTCTCGTTCTGGGCGAAGTCCAGAGGAAAGTTCTCGATCCGGAGCATGGCACTCGTTGCCTCATTACCTGGTTCGTGGCTGGTGGCGCCTGGCGGATCCTGATCAGACCCCGAATTCAAGTTGTTTTACCATCTGCGCAATCTGCGTAATCTGCGGTTAAATGGCCTTTCAAGAACACGAGGAAAATACATGACCGACAGCGCAACCTACGAACGACTCAAATCCGAGCTGGCCGAGATCAAATCGGCCGGATTGTACAAGCGCGAGCGCCAGATCACCACGCCGCAACGCGTGGCGATACAGACCGCCGGGCGTGGCGAGGTGCTGAACTTTTGCGCCAACAACTACCTGGGTCTGGCCGACAACAGCGAGATCATTGAGGCCGCGAAACAGGCGCTGGACGATCACGGCTTCGGCATGGCCTCGGTGCGCTTCATCTGCGGCACCCAGGACCTGCACAAGCAGCTTGAGAGGATCATCGCCGACTTCCACGGCAAGGACGACGCCATCCTGTACGCGGCCTGCTTCGACGCGAACGGGGGATTGTTCGAGCCGCTGCTGGGGCCCGAGGACGCGATCATCTCGGACGCCCTGAACCATGCCTCCATCATCGACGGCATCCGGCTATGCAAGGCGGAGCGGCATCGCTACCCAAACTCGGACATGAACGCGCTGGAAGAGGCGCTGAAGAAAACACAGGACAAGCGCACGCGCCTGATCGCCACCGACGGCGTGTTCTCGATGGACGGCACCGTCGCAAAGCTCGACGAAATCACGCAGCTGGCCGAGAAATACAACGCACTGGTCATGGTCGATGACTGCCACGCCACCGGCTTCTTCGGTCCCACCGGCCGGGGCTCGCCCGAGCATCACGGTGTGCTGGAAAAGATTGACATCATCACCTCGACGCTGGGCAAGGCGCTAGGCGGCGGCATGGGCGGGTTTACCGTCGCCCGGCAGCCGGTGATCGATATCCTGCGCCAGCGCTCGCGGCCTTACCTGTTCTCCAATTCGCTTGCCCCACCCCTGGTCGCGGCCAGCATCAAGGTCTTCGAGATGCTGACCAAATCCACCGCTTTGCGCGACAAGCTGGCCGCAAACACGAAATTCTTCCGCCAAGCCATGCGTGAGGCCGGCTTCGACATCAAGCCCGGCGAGCATCCGATCGTGCCGGTAATGCTCTACGACGCACCGCTGGCGCAGAAAATGGCCGACGCACTGCTGGAAGAAGGCATCTACGTCATCGGCTTCTTCTATCCGGTCGTGCCCAAGGGCGAGGCCCGCATCCGGCTGCAGATTTCGGCCGCGCACGAACGCGAGCACCTCGAACGCGCAGTCGAGGCGTTCACGCGCATTGGAAAGAAGCTGGGCGTTATTGATTAGAAAAAGCAGGATTTATACTTAGTTAGACCAAAAACCATGGAACCGCAGATTACGCAGATGCACGCAGATTAAAATCTTGTACAAAACCCGGTTCGAAATGCCTGCTCGCATTTCTGAGCTGAATCAGGGCACAAAATCCTCTACGGATCACGTTCTTTCAAGCTAATTCATTAATCTGCGTCAATCGGCGTATTCTGCGGTTCCAGAGTTTTCCGTGTTCAACTCGTGCTTCAGGCCAGGTTGATCTCGCGGATGCGCTGCTGCAGGTAATCATCCGACGAGATCGGTTCCGGATAGCGATTCGGGTTGTCCGGCGTGATGCACTGCGGCAGGGTCTCGATGACGAAATCCGGGTTCGGGTGCAGGAAGAACGGGATCGAGTAGCGCGACCGCAACGCCGCCTCACCCGGGGGATTGACGACCCGGTGGGTCGTAGAGGTGTAGACGTGGTTGGTCAGCCGCTGCAGCATGTCACCGACATTGACGATGATGGTGCCGGGCAGGGTCGTGACCGGCACCCACTCGTCGCGCTTGTTGAGAATTTCCAGTCCCTGCTCTTTCGAGCCGATCAACAGCGTGATCAGGTTGATGTCCTCGTGGCGGGCGGCCCGTATCTGGCCCGGCGTTGCATCGCCGATCGGCGGGTAGTGTATCGGCCGCAGGATTGAATTGCCGCGGTCGACGCTTCGGGCGAACCAGTCGGCCTGCAGCCCGAGATCCAGCGCCATCGCCGAGAGCATACGCTGCCCGAGATTATCAAGCTTCTCGTACAGCGCCAGGGATGCCTGGCGGAAACCGGAAACCTCGTCCGGCCAGACGTTGGGCAGAAGAATGTCGGGGTGCGGGTTGTCGCCTTCGACCTGGCGGCCGACGTGCCAGAATTCCTTGAGATCGGGCACGTCATTATCCTTGGCCTGCTCCACGCCGAATCCCGTATAGCCACGCTTGCCTCCGCCGCCAGGCTGGTGATAGCGTTGCTTGACCTCCTCGGGCAGGGCGAAGAATTCGCGGAAGCGCGCGTAGGCCCGATCGACCATGTCATCGTCCAGGCCGTGCCCGGTGATGCCGACAAAACCGTACTCGCGATAGGCAGCGCCCAGCGCGGCGGTGAATTCATCGCGCCTGCCCGTGAACTCGCCCAGGTCGAGCACCGGGATTCCGTATTTCCGAATCGTGTCGTCAGTATTCAACGCTTGCTCCATTCTCTACGACGCCGGCTAACTGCTCGGCCAGCGCCTGAACCGTGTCCCTGTCGCGGCCTTCGACCATGACCCGCACCACCGGCTCGGTGCCGGAGGGTCGAAGGACCACACGACCCTTGCCCTCCAGCCGATGTTCGACTTTCCGGATGGCCCTGGAGATCTCCGGATCCTGCTCCAGGCCGCCGCGCGACGCGCCATCGACGGGCACATTGATGATGACCTGCGGATATTTGAACATGTCGGCCGCAAGAGACGCCAGCGTACGATCGCTATCGACCAGTACTTCCAACACCTGCAACGCGCTGACGATGCCGCAGCCGGTGGTCGCCCGGTCCAGGCACAGGATATGTCCCGAGGCCTCGCCGCCAAGCACCCAGTTGTTGGCCACCAGCTGCTCGTGCACATATCGGTCACCGACTTTCGCGCGCGCGAATTCAATGTCGCGCCGGGCGAGTGCCTCCTCCAGGCCGAAATTGCTCATCACCGTACCGACCACGCCGCCCTTGAGGTCGCCGCGCCCGGCCCGGGCGCAGGCCAGGATGAACAGGATCTGGTCGCCGTCGACCAGCCTGCCCTCGTGGTCAACCATCACCACCCGGTCGCCGTCACCGTCGAAGGCCACGCCCAGGTCGGCGCCGTGTTCAACCACCGCACGGCATAGCGGCTCGGGGTAGGTGGAGCCGCACTCGGCGTTGATGTTCAGGCCGTCGGGCTCGTGGTTCAGCATGACGACTGTGGCGCCCAACTCGCGAAACACCTCCGGCGCGATCCGGTAGGTCGCCCCGTTGGCACAGTCGACCACCATTTTCAACCCATGGAGACGAGTGCCATAGGTGACCGTGCCCTTGCAGTATTCGACGTAGCGCCCTGTGGCGTCGTCGATGCGCCTGGCCTTGCCAAGTTCATGCGGGGCCACATGGGTCATTACCTCGTCCAGTCGCGCCTCGATCCGGTGCTGCAGCACATCGGGAAGTTTCTGACCGGAACCTGCGAAGAACTTGATCCCGTTGTCCTCGAACGGATTGTGCGAGGCCGAAATCACGATGCCGGCAGCCGCGCCCATGGAACGGGTCATGTGGGCGATCGCCGGCGTTGGCATGGGTCCGAGCAAAAGTACATCCACGCCGGCGGCCGACAGGCCCGCCTCCAGTGCCGATTCGAACAGGTAGCCGGAAATGCGGGTGTCCTTGCCGATCACGACGCTGGCGCGCGAGCCATGATGTTCGGAAAGCACCCGTCCTGCGGCCCAGCCCAGACGCAGCGTGAATTCGGCGGTAATCGCGCCCTGCCCTACACGGCCGCGAATGCCGTCGGTGCCGAAATATCGAAAAGTCATGGCCGGTATTTTACGTCACTCTGAAGGCGGCTGAATCGCGCGCCGCGGCCCGGCTGGTTGGCTGGTTGGCTGGTTGGCTGGTTGGCTGGTTGGCTGGTTGGCTGGT
>JBBDSL010000077.1:0-31967 GCA_040904965.1 Wenzhouxiangellaceae bacterium | reverse complement strand
CCACACGCGCCGAGAGACAAGCTGAATGAGGCAATACTTCTGATTGCATTAGTAAATGAGGTTCCCTGGTTGACCCAGCCACACCGAGGCAGGAAAAACCCGGGAACCGCAGATTTCGCAGATTCACGCAGATTGTTGTTGATCTGCGCATCTGTTCCGGCTTGGCTGCTGGCAGTCAAAGCCTGGGGGCTGTCGCCAGGGCTTGCGAAGAACTGATAAGCGCAGGGTGATCGAACACTTGAAACGCAAGCACAAAATCCCGACCGGGTTCGGTAAATTAATCTGCGTACATCTGCGTAATCTGCGGTTTCATGTTTTCCGTCCGAATCAACGCTGAAATACGCGGGGAATCGGGAAAAGGCCTGTTGGCCTCAGGTTCGGTCAGACAATCGCCAGCAGCACCACTACTGCAAGCAGCACCGCCATCCAGATTGCGGTGCGCCCCATCGGACTGCGGCTGGAGAAGTAGCCGTAGGGCTTTTCTCGGATTAGCTGCACCGTGTTGGCGCCGATCTGCAGGGCGGTCCGGACGATCGCATCGCGGGTTCTGCCCAGCGCCCGGTCCAGCAATTCCACGACTTTCGGCAGCGCCCTGCGGTAGATCCAGTCGACATCCAGGCTGATGGTCAGCGTGCGCCGCATCATCGGCAGCATCACGAAGAACGCCAGCCCGGCGAACAGCAGCAGTTGCAGTTGGGTCACGATGTGGTCGGCGGTGTAGGGCACATATTCGACCGGGTAGGGCAGCAGCGCGTACAGCAGGCCGGGGAACATCCCTAAGCCCACGCACAGCACTGAAAACAGCACCATCGCAGCCTGCATGTTCCACGGCGGATCCGGCGGTCGCAGGCCGGAATCCTTCTGGAAGAACACGAACCACGGGAACTTGATGCCGGCGTGCAGGAATACGCCGGCCGATGCCGCGACCAGCGCGAACCAGACGAACGCCATGTGTTCGGCGGCGGCAGAGGAATTGATCATGGACTTCGAGATGAACCCCGAGGTCAGCGGGAATGCTGAAATGGCCAGCGCGCCTATGGTGCCGCAGATGGTTGTGACCGGCATGGTGCGGAATAGCCCGCCCAGGTTGGAGCACTTGCGCTCGCCGGTCTGGTAGAGCACGGCACCGGCGCTCATGAACAAAAGCGCCTTGTAGATGATGTGGGCGAATGCGTGGGCGGCGGCGCCGTTGAGCGCCAGCTCGGTGCCGATGCCGATGCCGCAGACCATGAATCCGACCTGGTTGACGATGGAATAGCTCAGGATGCGCCGCATGTCGTTTTCCAGCAGCGCGTAGATGATGCCGTAGAAGATCATGAACAGCCCGATCCAGATCAGCAACGGCTGACCCGGAAACAGCAATATCAGCGACAGCACCGCGGTCTTGGTGGTGAACGCCGACAGAAACACCCCGCCCATGGGGCTGGATTCGGGATAGGCGTCGGCCAGCCAGGCGCTGATCGGCGGCGCGGCGGCGTTGATCAAAACGCCGATGAAGACCATCCAGGTCGCGAAGCTGTCGAGCGACAGCGCGCGGATCTCGACCGTACCGGTCTGGATCAGCAGGCCCTCGATACCGATCTTGAGGATGATGCCGCCGAGCAGGTGGATGATGGCGTAGCGGATGCCGGCGGCGCGCGCCGATTCGGTGCCGCCGCACCAGACCACCACGGTGGAGAACAGCGCCATCAGCTCCCAGAACAGGAACATCACCAGCAGGTCGCCGGCGAAGCTGACGCCGATTGCGCCTGAGGCATAGAGCAGTGCTGCGCTCAGCTCCCACCATTTCGACTGGCGAAATGCGAACAGCACGCCGCCGAACGCCATCAGTGCAAATACCGTAGCGAACAGGCGCCTGAGCGCGCTGCCCTCGACCAGCTGGATCTGGTAGCCCAGGAAGGTCGCTGTCTGCTGGATGCCGTCGTCCACCTGCCAGATGAAGTACAGCGTTACCAGCGGGGTGGCCAGCGCCAGCAGCGGCCGCAGCGCGGGGCGCGCGACCCCGATCAGCAGGGCGCCGAAGATCATGATGAATGCCGGCGGCAGGACGAACTCAAGCATCCCGGTTCTCCCGGTCGTCGGCGTCGCTCTCGCCACGCTCGTCGATGTCCGGCGAAAGCCGCGGCTCGATGTCGTAGTAGTCGTCCGGGCGCTTGAGCACGAAGCCGAGTAGCTTGGCGAACACCACCATGCCCACGCAGGTCAGAAAACCGTACAGCGCGTTGAAGCCCGGCCATTCGTCCGCCGCGAAGTAACCGTGGACGTGGATGAAGAACTGCGCGACAACGGTCGTGGCCAGGATGGCGCCGAAGAACCACCACAGCTTGCGGATGGTGCCCGGGCGCACCAGCCAGTGATCGCCATCGTGATCACAATCGGGCGTCTCGCGACGCGTGTCGTGACCGTTGTTGTGGCTCGGATCTGTCATCGGGCAACCTCGAGCATGCGCGCTTCAATATCGACAATAGGGCCGTTGAACACGAAAAACAGGATGGTGCCGGCTGCCGTGAAGGTCAGCGCCGCGATCATCGGCCAGGGCGCGTCGCCGTGGTCACTGGCCGGCTTTTGGTCTTCCGGGCGGAAGAACGCGCGGAATACGATGGGCAGGAAATACGCGGCGTTCAGGCCGGTAGAGACCATGAACACGGCCAATACGAAGAAGTTGTCGACCTGGAAGGCGCCGGCGATGATGTACCACTTGGATACGAATCCGGCCGTGGGCGGCACGCCGATCATCGAAAGCGCGCCGATCGCGAAGGCGACCATGGTCCAGGGCATGCGCAGCCCGATGCCGCGCAACTGGTCCACCCGGGTCTTCTTCGAAGCGATGTAGATCGCGCCGGCGCAGAAGAACAACGTGATCTTGCCGAATGCGTGGGCGACGATATGCACGGCCGCACCGATCTCTGCGAAGGGCGCCAGCACCAGCGCGGCCAGCACGATGTAACTTAACTGGCTGATCGTCGAATAGGCCAGCATGCGCTTGATCTCGACCTGCTTGAGCGCCACGATGGACGCGGCAACCACGGTAAAGCCGGCCAGATAGATCAGGTATTGCTCCAGCGGCACGGTGGCCAGGAAATCCAGGCCGAAGATGTAGACCACGACCTTGGTGATGGTGAACACCCCGGCCTTGACCACCGCGACCGCGTGCAGCAGCGCCGAGACCGGCGTGGGTGCGACCATCGCGGCCGGTAGCCAGCGATGCATGGGCATTACGGCGGCCTTGCCGATGCCGAGCACGAACATCGCCAGCAGGATCGCCGCGGCGGTCGGGCCGATGCGGTCGATCAGGATGCCGCCGGGCGTGAAATCGGTGGTGCCGGCCACAACCCAGGTCCAGATGATGGCCGGCAGGAGCAGCCCGATTGAGGTCGCCATCAGCACACCGATGTAGGTGCGCCCGCCGGCGCGCGCGGCCTCGGTCTGCTTGTGCGTGACCAGCGGCCAGGTCGAAAGCGTGAGTACCTCGTAGAAGATGAACAGCGTCAGCAGGTTGCCGGCCGTGGCCACACCCATGGCGCCCGATATTGCAATCGCGAAGAACGCGTAGAACGAGGTCTGGCGCGGTTCGTTGCCGCCGCGCATATAGCCGATGGAATACACTGAGGTAACCAGCCATAAAAGACTCGCCAGCAGCGTGAAGATCAGGCCCAGCGGCTCGACGTCGAACGCGATCTCCAGGCCCGGGATGGGCTCGGCCACGCTCAGATGCGCGCCGGCACCGTTGACCACCGGGTCGATCAGCTGGGTCGCCAGGCCGAACAGCGTTGCCGCGGTCACCAGCGTGATGGCCTCGCGCAGATTTGGCCAGCGTCCGGCCTGGCTGATCAACGCGGCGCCGATCAGGGGCACGGCGATCAGCGCGACAATCAGGGTCTCGGGACTCATCGCTCGACTCCCATCAGCACTTCGGCGCCGCGAGTTGCGGTGTCCAGGGTCAGCGAGGTGTCAATGCCGAACCAGAAATTGGCCGCGATCAACAGCCACAGCGGCAGCATCATCCACGGGCCGACTTCCCTGACCGGTGCGCGATCTTCCGGCGCCGGTCTCAGGTAGGCCGCCTCGACGATCCGGCCGATGTAGATGACGGCAAGCAGTGAGCCGGCCAGCACGACAATCACCGCAACCCAATTGCCTTCAGTGATTGCGGCCTGGATCAGTGCCCATTTGCTGATGAAGCCTGCGGTCAGCGGCACCCCGATGATGCTCAGGCCGGCCAGCACGAACGCCAGCATGGTCCAGGGCATGGACTTGGCCAGACCGTCGAAATCCCGGATCCGGTTGCTGCCCAGGCGATAGATCACCGCGCCCACGGCCATGAACAGGGCGCCTTTCATCAGCGCGTGGTTGAAGATATGCACCAGACCGGCAGCCAGGCCGCCGACGGTCACCAGGCTGATGGCCAGCGCGATGTAGCCGATCTGGGCCACGCTGGAGTAGGCCAGCATGCGCTTGGCCGTGGGCTGGTCTATGGCCGAAATCGAGGCGAACAGGATGCCGATGATGCCCAGCGTGAAAAACACTTCGCGATAGGGCATGTCGAGCGCAAATTCGACGCCGAATACGCTGAATACAAGCCGCAGCAGCACGTAGACGGCAACCTTGGTTGCGGTTGCGGCCACGAACACGGTGATTGCCGAGGGTGCATTGGCGTAGGCGCCGGGCAGCCAGCGATGCAGCGGGAACAGCGCCAGCTTCAGACCGATGCCTATGACGATGAAGCCGAACGCCGCGCGCACCGCCCGGGTGTCGGACACCTCGGGAATCCGCTCGGCCAGGTCGGCCATGTTGAGCGTGCCGGTGGCGATGTAGAGCAGGCCGATGCCGATCAGGTAGAAGGTCGCGCCCAGCGTGCCCATGATCAGGTAGCGAAACGAGGCCAGCAGGGCGGCGCGGCGCCGGCCGTGGGCGATCAGCGCGTAGGTCGAAAGCGAGGAAATCTCCAGGAACACGAACACATTGAAAGCATCGCCGGTCAGGGTGATGCCCATCAGGCCGGACATGGCCAACAGGAACAGCGCGTAGAACGGACCCTGGCGCTCGGGCACTTCGTGGTTGACGCTGACCCGGGCCCAGGGCAGGATGACCAGCGCCATGGCCGAAATCAAAAGTGCCAGGAACGCGTTGACGGCATCGACGTAGTACTCGATGCCGAACGGCGGCGGCCAGTTGCCGAACGCATAGCGCAACGGTTCGTCGATGGCAGCGGGCAGTACCAGCGCCGAAATCACGGCCGAGACCGTTACCGCCAGCAGTGTCAGCATCCACGGAAGCAGCCGGCCCGGAAGCAGCGCGCAAAGCGGAGCGGCGATCAGCGGCGCAAGCACGCTGAAAGGCATCCATTCCAGTATGTTCATTGCCCGGCTCCGCCCCCGGTTCCGTCCCCAATTCCATCTTCGATCCGGCCCTGGTCTTCGCCGTCGTCCTCAATCAGCAAATCATCCTCGATGCTGCCGTATTCCTCGCGGATGCGCACGGTCAACGCCAGCCCGACCGCGGTGGTGGCCACGCCGACCACGATGGCGGTCAGGATCAGCACGTGCGGCAGGGGGTTGGAATAGGTTTCCACGCCCTTGATGTAGATGGGCGTCGAACCGCCGAAGACCTTGCCGGCGGAGATGAACATGATGAACACCGAGGTCTGGAACAGGTTCAGGCCCACGATCTTCTTGACCATGTTGCCGCGCGCGATCACTGAATAAAAACCGATCATCATCAGTATCACGACCACGTAGTAGTTGTAATGGCCGAGCAAATCCATCAGTCGTCATCCTCCGGTTGCCAGGCCTTGCCCAGATCGCCGCGCCGCCGGGCAAACATCGTGAAGATCAGCATCACCACGCAGGCCACGGTCACGCCCACCCCGAACTCGACCAGGATGATGCCGGCCTGCTGGGCCGCCTGCGGGCTTTCCAGCAACGGGTAGAAATCCAGAAAGCGGCCGCCGAGAACAACCCCCAGCAGACCGATCAGCGCATACAGCAGCGCGCCGGCGGCCGAAAGCACGAACATGGCGCGTTCGGGAATCACCGCCAGGCCCGCATTCAGTCCGTAAATCAACACAAACAGGATCCAGGCGGCGGCGAACATCACGCCGGCCTGAAAGCCGCCGCCGGGCGAATAATCGCCGTGGAACTGGATGTACAGCGCAAACAGCATGATCAGTGGGATCAGGAAGCGCGCGATGATCCGGAGAATGCCGTTCTCTCTCATTCCGGCTTCTCCGGCTTCGCCGGCTTGCTGCGAATCGGGCGTACCGAAAGCAGCGAAAATACCGCCAGTCCGGCGGTGAAGATCACGATGACTTCACCGAAGGTATCGATGGATCGATAGCTGGCCAGCACCGCGGCCACCATGTTGGGTACACCCAGATCCTTGTAGGCGTGTTCGATGTAGTACGGCGCGACGTGGGTGTGCACCGGATTATCGGCCTGGCCGAAGGTGGGCAGGTCCGAAACCGCCCAGACCAGGCACACGCCGGTGACCACCACAACGCCGATTGCCGGCCAGTCGACCCGCGTGCGGCGTTTCTCGTAACGCGGGGTCAGGGTCAATACGGCCAGGATCAGGATGGTCGAGATGCCGGCGCCGACCGCGGCTTCGGTCAACGCGACGTCTCCGGCGTCCAGCACTACGAACAGCGCCGCCGAGAGCAGCGAATAAATCGCGAACAGCATGGCCGCCGAGAACAGGTCGCGCACCTGCACCACGGCAACCGCGACCGCGATGAGAAACGTCAGCAGGGCGATGTCGATCAGGAATTCGATGCCGGCGCTCCCGTGTCTTCGGACGATTCGGCCCGCTTGCGCCTGCGCTCGATCGTATCCGGCTCAACCCCGGCGGCGAGTCCGGCGCGGGCCAGCGCATGGCTGGCCGTCGGCGCGGTAAACACCAGAAACACCAGGATCAGCAACAGTTTGATGCTGATCAGCGCCAGGCCGGCCTGTATGACCAGGCCGATGATGATCAGGAATGCGCACAGGGTGTCGGTGATGCCGGCGGCATGCAGCCGGCTGTAGAAATCGGGGAACCGGAGCAGGCCGATGCCGCCGAGAATGCCGAACAGGCCGCCGGTCAGCAGGCAAATACCGGAAATCACCGCGAACACGGTCTCAGCCATCGGTGATGTCTCCCTCGCCCGAGGCGGCCAGATCGCGCATGCGCGAGAGCTTGAGCACCGCGACAATTGCGATGAAGTTGATCAGGGCGTAGACCAGCGCCACGTCGATCAGGTCGTCGTTGCCGCTGATCGCGGTAATCAGCGCGACGATGAGCACGGTCTTGGTGCCGAATACGTTGACGGCCACGATCCGGTCGAACACCGATGGGCCCTTGAGGGCGCGTATGAGGGCCAGCGCCATGGTCGCGAAGATCGCCAGCGCGGTGAGCACGAGAACGGTATTCACTTGTGCTGCTCCAGCCACGCGATCTTGCGTTCCATTGCGCCCGATCGCAGGCTGGCCGCCGAGCTTTCCAGCAGGGCATGCGCCTCCAGGTAGTCGTCCTCGAGCAGCAGCGTGACCGTGCCGGGCGTCAGCGTGACCGAATTGGCATAGGTGACCTTGCCGACCGCCGAACCCAGATTCAGCGCCACCTTGACGATCGTCGGATGCACCCGGCCGCGCGGAGCAAGCGCGGCGCGCGCGACCTCGATATTGGACTTGGTGATTTCCCACAGCAGCCACAGCCAGTAGACCGGCAGCCGCCACGAATACAGCACCGGGTTGTGCTCCACGCCGACCACGTCCATGCGCCTGGACATCCAGACGACGAACGCGACCGATGCCGCACCCAGCATGAACAGCAGCGGCTTGTAGACGCCGGAGATGCCGAGCCAGAGCAGCGACAGCACAACGGCCAGGGAGATCAGGTATCGCATGATGAGCGAATACTACCAAAAGGGGGTTTGCACCGGGTGCATACCGAGCTGTCGGAGCGCGGCTGCGGCCGTTGACGAAACCGCCACCGGTCTGGTCTATGCTCCGCGCATCGAAACTTGCGAGCCGTCATGGATACTTCCACCGATCTGATCTGCCTGTCTTATTGCTCCACAGCGTCGTTCGACAACGCCCCGCGCGGATTTGGCGTGGACCCGGAAGTCAACAGGATTCTGGTCCACTCCCGGCGCAACAACAAGGCGCGCGGCATTGGCGGCGTGCTCCATTTCGGCGACGGTTACTTTTTTCAGTACCTCGAAGGCCCGGCCGATGGCGTCGATTGCCTGTACGCCCGGATCTGTCGCGATCCGCGTCATCACGATGTCCAGCGACTGACGCGCCGCCCGATTCGCAGCCGGCGCTTCGAGAACTGGTCGATGAAGTTCGTCGCCATAGAGCGCATCGTCGGCGATGTGCTCGGGCGACATGGAATGAAGCGATTCGATCCCTACCAGTTCACGCCCGCCCTCATTGACGACCTGGTGGTCTCGTGCATCCAGGGTGAGGACGACGCACCCGAAGCACAGCCTGATCCCCGGTCCGCTCCGGACGACCGGGGATTCTGGAAAAGGCTGTTCGGGCGCCGCTGATTACCAGACCGACGCTATTGCGCCCGGATCAGCCCATTACGGGCACGCCGATCCACGCGGCGTGCAGCCAGAACACAAAAACCAGGTAGATGCCCAGCCCGGCCACGATCGCGATCAGGTCGTTGAATCCGGATCGTGGTGCGCGCGGGATATCGCGCTGCGGCCGGCGCTTGAGCGAAATCCGGTCGGCTACGGCCCACGCCAGGAAACCGCCGAACAACAGCACGTCGGCCAGCGTCCCGTTGACCAACAGGTGGGCCAGTGCCCAGGCTTTGACCGCAACCAGCATCGGATGGCCCAGCGCCTGACTGATGCGCCCGGGCAGGTAGGCGGCCAGCAGCGCCGGGAACACCGGAAGCATCACAAGCATTGCGATATGGCGGGTCCACCCCGGCAGCGTGTACAACACGGTGGGATCCAGCCGGGCCTGGCCATAGCCGTGCACGATCAGGACCAACCCGATGATCGCGATGACCGCGTACAGGCCCTTGAACGGCCACTCGCCCATGCGCGAGATCAGGGCTTCGCGCGCCGGCAGCGCCAAGATGGACAGCGAGTGAATGCCCAGAAACAACACCAGACCCACAATTAATTGCAACATTTCCAATTCCTCGAAAGATTCCTTAAAGATACGGTGAAAACAGCCAGCAGAACGAATCCCGCAGTCGAACCGGCAGGCTGCGACCGTCGACTTCGGCAAGTGTAACGCGCCGGCCCGCGTGCGCCGACCTGCGTATCCGCTCGCCCATGCGGCGGGCGAAATCCGCACTGAAGACTTCTGCCTGGAGTTCGAAGTTCAGCCGCAACGAGCGCGCATCCCAGTTCGAGGAGCCGACCAGGGTGTAGCAGTCGTCGACCACAAACAGCTTGGAATGCGCGAACGGCGGTGGCTGGTAATAAACTTCGATGTTCTGGTAGAGCAGCTCCCACAGGACGTTGCGGGTGGCCCAGTGCACGAACGGCAGATTATTTACCGCCGGCAGCACCAGCACGACCTTGACGCCGCGCAGGCTGGCCGCCTGCAGCGCGCCGACGAGTTCGCGCGGCGGCAGGAAATAGGGGGTCATGATCAGGATCGACTCGCGGGCCTCGGCAATCGTTGCGTTGAGCAGGAGAATGATCTGGTCCAGATTCTCGTCCGGACCGTCGGAAAACGCACGGCAGGAAATTTCGCCTCGCGGGCATGCCGATATCAGTGGTGGAAGTTGACACTCGCCGGTGACGAATTCCCAAGACCGCAGGAATTCATCTTCCAGCTGCAGCGCGGCCGGGCCCGAGACCCGGAAATGGATATCGGCAACGGCATGCCTGCCGGGATGCTCACCGAGCACATGGTGCCGGCCGATATTGAGTCCGCCGGTGAACGCCGTATGCCCATCGACGACCAGGATCTTGTGGTGATTGCGCAGGTTGATCGAAAGACGGGGCGGGAACAGGCGCGGCGGCAGGAAAACGGCGGTTTCGACGCCGGCCCGGCGCAACCGGCCGGGCGCACGCGGCCAGCTGTAGAACTGGCCGACGCCGTCGACGAGCACGCGCACGTCGACGCCGCGGCGGCGCGCGGCGGCGAGCCGTTCGATGAATTCGCGGCCGGTCTCGTCGCTATCGAAAATGTAGCTGGACAGGAAAACCGACCTGCTCGCCTGATCAATCGCCTCGAGCATCGCCGGAAAAGCCTGGTCGCCGTTGATCAGCGGATCGACGGCATTTCCGCCGGCGACCGGATGATCACTCAGGCGCGCGCCGATTCGTTCCAGCGCGCGCAGCGCCGGAGGCAGTTCCGGGGGCTCGGATTCGTGGTGCGAGCGTGCGCGTCCACGCTCGAATCCCACCCGCAAGCCCGGGAGTTCCAGGCGTCGCGCGCGCCGCTGGATCCGGTTGATGCCCAGCACGGTGTAGAGCAGCGGCCCGGCGACCGGCAGCAGCAGGCACAGGGCGATCCAGCCCAGCGCCGCGCGCGAATCGCGCTTGTACATCAGTGCGTGGAGTGCGGCGATCGGCGAAATGACGAGATGAAACAGCGCGGCGATCAGGCTGGCGTCGAGCAGGGTTTGCGGATCGGACATCGGAAAGCATGCGGCGCCGGGGTTGATCGGCATGATAGCTCGCAAAGCGGGGAAACCGGAGTCATGGCGCGCCAACCGGACCCCGAATCGGAATTGGGGATGCATTCCCGCTTCCTATGCGTTACAATCATATCTTTCTATCCGCATCAAGAGATAAATAAACCAATGAGCGAATACCTGTTCACTTCGGAATCGGTCTCGGAAGGCCACCCGGACAAGATGGCCGACCAGATTTCAGACGCCATCCTGGATGAAATCCTGAGCCAGGACCCGAACGCGCGCGTGGCGTGCGAGACGTTTCTCAAGACCGGCGCCGTCATCGTAGGCGGTGAAATCTCGACCACGGCCTACGTCGAGCTCGAGGATCTGATCCGTCAGGTCGTCACCGACATCGGCTACAACTCCTCGCGCGTGGGCTTCGACGGCCAGACCTGCTCGGTCATCAACATGATCGGCAAGCAGTCGCCGGATATTGCGCAGGGTGTGGACCGCCAGGCGCCGGAAGACCAGGGCGCGGGCGACCAGGGCCTGATGTTCGGCTACGCGTCGAACGAAACCGATGCGCTGATGCCGGCGCCGATTTTCTATGCCCACCGCCTGGTCGAGCGCCACACGCGCCTTCGCAAGCACACCGACAACCCGTTGCCGTGGCTGCGTCCGGACGCCAAGAGCCAGGTCACGCTGCGCTACAAGGACGGCAAGCCGGTCGCGATCGATGCGGTGGTGCTGTCGACCCAGCACGATGAGGGTGTGGAGCTCGACGAGATTCGTGAAGGTGTGCGCGAGCACATCATCAAGCCGGTGCTGCCGGAAGAATGGCTGCACAACGACACGCTGTATCACATCAACCCGACCGGCAAATTCGTCATTGGCGGACCGGTTGGCGATGCCGGCCTGACCGGGCGCAAGATCATCGTCGATACCTACGGCGGCATGGCCCGTCATGGCGGCGGCGCGTTTTCCGGCAAGGACCCGTCCAAGGTTGACCGTTCGGCCACCTACGCCGGTCGCTACGTGGCCAAGAATGTGGTCGCCGCCGGTCTTGCCGACAAGTGCGAGATCCAGGTCAGTTACGCCATCGGCGTGGCCCAGCCGACCTCGATTTCGGTGACCACCTTTGGTACCGGCAAGATTCCCGAAGAGCAGATCGAGAAGCTGGTGCGCGAGCACTTTGATCTGCGCCCGTTCGGCATCCTGAAGATGCTCGATCTGCTGCACCCGATGTACCGCCAGACAGCCACCAACGGCCATTTCGGACGCAATCCGGAACAGACCTCGGCCAAGGTGGTGCGCAACGGCAAGCAGGTCGAAGAGCACTTCACGACGTTCAGCTGGGAAAAAACCGATCGTGCCGAGGCGCTGAAAAAAGCGGCTGGGCTGTAATGCATGACAGGAGAGAGGATGCAGGGTCGTGCGCGGCTCCTGGATCCTGGCTCCTTTCCGAAGTTTTCGTAAATCGTGAATCGTGAATCGTGAATGGAAAAAGCATTCCCCGTTTCCCGGGAAGTCGATTTCTCCATTTGCAACTAACGATCCACGAAGAAAAATTTTAAAACCCAAATCTTGAGGTGTACCAAATGAGTGCCAAACCAGAAGACGTAAACAAGAGCGTGCTGTTCGACTCCAGCATTGCTTCTACCGAGAACGATTTCCTGATCGCCGATCCTTCGCAGGCCGCATACGGCCGCAAGGAAATCACGATTGCCGAAACCGAAATGCCGGGTCTGATCCAGACGCGTGAAGAGTACGCGGCCGACAAGCCGCTCAAGGGCGCGCGCATCGCCGGCTCGCTGCACATGACCATCCAGACCGCCGTGCTGATGGAAACCCTGATCGAACTCGGCGCCGACGTGCGCTGGGCGTCGTGCAACATCTACTCGACCCAGGACCATGCCGCCGCGGCCATGGTCGAGCGCGGCATTCCGGTGTTCGCATTCAAGGGCGAGAGCCTGACCGAGTACTGGGAATTCACCCATCGCATCTTCCAGTGGCCCGACGGCGGCACCGCCAACATGATTCTCGACGACGGCGGCGACGCCACGTTGCTGCTGGATCTGGGCGCGCAGGCCGAGGAAGACCCCTCGATCCTGGACAACCCGGGAAGCGAAGAGGAAACGGCGCTGTTCGAGGCGATCAAGAAGCGCCTGAAATCCAATCCGGGCTGGTACACGGCCGCGCTGAAGAATATCCGCGGCGTGACCGAGGAAACCACCACCGGTGTCAACCGTCTGTACCGCATGCAGAAGGAAGGCACGCTGAAGTTTCCCGCGATCAACGTCAACGATTCGGTCACCAAGAGCAAGTTCGACAACCTCTACGGCTGTCGTGAATCGCTGGTCGACGCCATCAAGCGCGCCACCGACGTGATGATCGCCGGCAAGAAGGCCATCGTGTGCGGCTACGGCGACGTCGGCAAGGGCTCGGCCCAGTCGCTGCGCGCCCTCTCGGCCAACGTCTGGGTGACCGAGATCGATCCGATCTGTGCCCTGCAGGCCGCGATGGAAGGTTACCGCGTGGTCAATATCGAAGACGAAGGTGTCGTCGAGCAGGCCGATATCATCGTGACCGCCACCGGCAACTACAACGTGATGCGTCACGACCACATGCAGCGCATGAAGGACCAGGCGATCATCTGCAACATCGGTCACTTCGACAACGAAATCGATGTCTCCAGCCTGCGCCAGTACGAGTGGGACAACATCAAGCCGCAGGTCGACCAGATCACCTTCCCCGACGGCAAGCGCATCACGCTGCTGGCCGAAGGCCGCCTGGTCAACCTGGGTTGCGCCACCGGCCACCCGAGCTTCGTGATGTCGAATTCGTTCACCAACCAGACGCTGGCGCAGATCGAGCTGTTCAAGTATCCCGAGCGGTACAAGAACGAAGTGTTCGTGCTGCCCAAGCACCTGGACGAAAAGGTTGCGCGACTGCATCTCGAGCGCGTCGGCGCCCGCCTGACCAAGATGACCGATACGCAGGCCGATTACATCGGCGTCACTGTCGACGGGCCGTACAAGCCGGATCACTACCGCTACTAATACGGCGGCTTCCGGCCGGATTCGGGAGGGACTTCCCTCCCGGGTTCCCCAGAATGTTGTTCGAAAGGCGTAAATGGTAAATAGTGAATGGTAAATGGCGGTCACCAGACGCAGACTTCACGCCAGACCGAACCGGCGCACTACCGGCTCGATGTTTGGCAACAGTCTATTCACCATTTACGCTTTGTAACGTCGATGAAGTCAGAAAAGCGTGACACAACAAACTCACCTTAACAAAGTTGTATACCATGTCTCATAGTCCCCAACTTTCCTTCGAATTCTTTCCACCCAAGAACGACGAACAGGTCGAGCTGTTCAAGCGAACCCGCGATCGTCTGGCGGCATTGAAGCCCGAGTACATGTCGGTGACCTTTGGTGCCGGTGGTTCGACGCGGTCAAGAACGCGCGAAACCGTGTTCAATATCCAGCGTGAAACGGGTATTCAGGCCGCGCCGCACATTTCTTGCATGTCGGAAGATATCGACAGCATCAACGACTTGTTGAATTCCTATCGCGAGAATGGAATCGAGCGTCTGGTGGTGTTGCGCGGCGACAAGCCTTCAGGCGGTGGCAGCGGTATCTTCGACTACGCCACCGACCTCGTCCGCCATATCCGGAAAGGCTACGGCGATCAGTTCAAGATCGAGGTCGGGTGCTACCCGGAATATCATCCTGAGGCCAAGTCGCCCGATGCCGACCTGCAGCATTTCAAGGACAAGGTCGACGCCGGCGCCGACAGCGCGATCACGCAGTATTTCTTCAACGCCGATGCCTACGAGCAGTTCCTGGAGGATTGTGCACGGCTGAACGTGCAGATACCGATCGTGCCCGGCATCATGCCGATTACCAACTACTCAAGACTGGCGCGCTTTTCCAAGATGTGCGGCGCCGACATGCCGATGTGGATCTTCAAGCGAGTCCAGGCCTGGGAAGAGGCCGAAGACTTCAAATCGATTCGCCAGTTCGGCGAAGATGTGATTACCGACCTGTGCCGAAAACTGCTCGATATGGGCGCGCCCGGCATTCACTTCTATACGCTCAATCGCGCCCAGGCAACGCTCAAGCTGTGCAGCAATCTCGGCCTGGGCGAAGGCAATGAAGGCAATCAGGCCGACGGCTCACGCGCGGCCTGATTGCGCGGATGCGTCAGTTTCCCTCGCGCCGCACCATGAATTCGTCCTGGCCCGGGCCGGGCAGCCGGATTTCGATCGGGCTGCAACATACCTGACAGTCCTGGACCACCCACTGGCCCGCATCTCCGGGTTCGGATTCCACCTGGTTGATTTCTCCGCACCAGGGGCAGGCGAACTCCAGCGCGTCAGTCAGCATAGTCGCATGCTCCGATACCGCTACTCGTCTTTGTAGATCTTCACGCTGACGTTGCCGTCGCGGTCTATTGTTGCGCGATACATTCCTGCGGTATTGAACGGGGTTGCGATGTTGCCCTCGGCGTCCAACGCGATCACTCCGCCGGTGCCGCCGTCTTCGACCAGCAGCTTGTTGACCACGTGATCGGCACTTTGTTGAAGAGTTTCATCCAGGTGCATCATGCGTGCGCATATGTTGTAGGCCACCACGTGTCGGATGAAGTACTCGCCGTGGCCGGTGGCTGAAACGGCGCAGCTGTTATTGTCGGCGTAGGTCCCGGCGCCGATAATCGGCGAGTCTCCCACCCGGCCGAAACGCTTGTTGGTCATGCCGCCGGTCGAGGTTCCCGCAGCCAGGTTGCCTTTCCGGTCCAGGGCGACGGTGCCGACCGTCGAGAACCAGTTTTCCTCGTACCCCGGGTCCGTTGCCGCCTGTGCGTTCTCCTCGCCCTGAATCTCGCGTAACTGCTCGCGGCGGAATTCGGTGTGAAACCACTCCTCGGGCATGAATTCCAGTTGCCTGTCGCGGGCGAATGCTTCGGCGCCCCGACCTGACAGCATGACGTGGACGGAATGCTCGAGCACGGCTCGCGCGGCCAGAATTGGGTGACGAATGCCGCGAACACTCGCGACTGAGCCGGCGCCCAGATCGTGGCCGGTCATGATCGAAGAATCCATCTCGACGCGTTCTTCGCTTGTCAGCACCGCGCCGCGACCGGCGTTGAATTCGGGCGCGTCTTCCATGATGGTTATGGCTGCGGTTACCGCGTCGATTGCGCTGCCGCCGCCCTCGAGCACGGCATGACCGGCTCGGACGGCCTCCTCAAGGGTCGTGCGAATGGCATGTTCCCGCGCTTCGTTCATGTTGTCGCGCGGGATGGTTCCGGCTCCGGCGTGAATCGCGATGGCAATCGACGCTTCGTCGGAAGGAGTCTTGGCCTGAACCACGGTGGCGGTCGCCCACAGGCAAAGCATGGAATACAAAAGACAGGTCAAAAGGCGCATTGGAGTTCCGGCGTATGTGTCAAGGCACCAGTTTAAGGTATTCTGAATCGGTGTGAAACTCATCTTTCAAAACCGCAACCGCAGATTACGCAGATGGACGATTTGAGATCGGGCGGTTTCGCAATTCTGGCGTGTCTCGTGTTCGGTGGCCCGGCGCCAGTCGATGCCGACAGCGACACGGCCGATTCGCTTTCCGCGCGGATCGATCACATCGAAACCGTGCACACCCGAGCGCCGTGGCCGGTGTCTCAAGGCATGATCGACGATTTGCGTCCGGCCCTCAAGAATGCCGGTGTGGAGCAGCGTGCGCGGGTGGACCTGATGGAAGCGCGCAACCTGACACTTGCCGGAGAACCGGAGCAGGCGCTGGATGTTCTGGAATCCATTCTCGTGCAGCCGGTCAGTCTGAAGAATCGGGCGCGGGCACTGGAGCTTTCCGCCCACGCCAGCATAATTCTGCAGAATTACGCACGAGCATTCGAAATGCTCAGCGCTGCGCTGGATCTCATGGTGAAGATTGATGATCCGGGCTATCGAGCCAATCTGCTGGCGCTGGCTGCCAGAATGCACGATGGCGCCGGCGAGCCGGCAATGGCGCTGAAGTACGCCGCGGAAAGCCTGGAGCTGGCTCGAAAGGACGACAGCGTCCGAGTGCTCTGTGGTGCATGGTGGACCCTTGTCAGAATGCAGGAATCGGCCGGATTGCTGGACTTTGCGTTGCGCGGCAGCGACGATCTCTGGGCGATTTGCCAGCAGTCCGGAGACCCGGTCCTGATTGCATCCTCGCTCGGCCTGATCGGTCGTCTGCACCTGCGCTTTGGCGATCACGATGCGGCACTGGGCTGGCTGCGCCGCGCGATCAACATGCACGATGCGGCACAGTTCGCGTCCGAGGCCCAGGAAGTGCGGGTTGATCTGGGTATTGCACTGGTTGAGGCCGGCCAGATCGATGCCGGCCTGGAGATGCTGATGGAAAGCGCCGAATCAGCGGATATGCTCACTTATCGCAAGAAGGCCGAGATGCATGCTGCAATTGCCGATGCGCTGGCCGGGCGCGAGGACTACGCCAGGGCCCTGGAGCATCTGGAACTGGCGCGCCGCACCAGCGACCGTGACCAGGAGAGCCGCCGCATGCAGCGTCTGGCTTATCTGCAGGCAGAATTCGAGAACCAGCGTCGCAATCAGGAACTGCAACTGCTGCGCCAGGAGAACCGCTTGCTGGCGCTACGCGAGGATGCCGGTGACGCGCAACGCCTGGCGCGGTCCATTGGCACCGCGATGCTGGTGGTGATCGTCGTGCTGCTGATCGGTCTGCTGCTGCGCTTTCGGCTCGACCGGCGCCGTTTCCGGAGACTATCCGAAATCGACGGTCTGACCGGATTATTCAATCACCGCAGGTTTCATCATGCGGTCGAAGATGCGCTGGCCGAAACCCGCGAGCGCGGCAAGCCTTGTGCGCTGGTTGCGGCCGATGTTGACCTGTTCAAGCAGATCAACGACCGCTACGGTCACCAGGCGGGCGATCAGGTGTTGCGCAGACTGAGTGCGCTGCTGCTCGAACAGTTTCCCGCCCCGAGCATCGTCGGGCGTATCGGTGGAGAAGAGTTCGCGATTTTCCTGCCCGATCACAACCGACTGCAGGCGTATCGACGGATTAGCGAATTCAGGGATCGAATCCGGCCGATCGAATTCGAGGGCCATTCGATCGAAGTCACGCTGAGCTTCGGGTTGACGGAATCTCGCAAGGAGACCCGGCTTGAGCGCCTGCGCGCACGCGCCGATCACGCGCTTTACCGGGCCAAGCGCGCAGGAAGAAACCAGGTGATCGACGCAGCGGACACGTCTCGTTACTGATCGGAATTCGAGGAAACCGGGCGGGTCGCGAAACGCTGTGCGAAAGGCGACCGGGCCCGGGTTCGAACGCGTACTCAGCAGTCGCCGGTTCGCGTGCCGGACATCTCGACGTTCATCTTCATGACGCCCATCGGCGATTCGATGTCGCCGTCGATGGTGCCGGTCATGGAATCACCGTCGAACTTCATGCTGGCCTTCATGGTGACCTCGCCGCCCTCGGGGCTGGCGCAGGTCATGGTGTAATCCATGCCGTCGGCGCGCATGTCCTTGTTCTTGAACTCGCACTCGTCGTTGTCTTCGAGGAAGGCCTGGCCGTCAGCAATCTTTTCGGCGGTCACGCATTCGCTGGATGTATCGGTGCGTGGCGGAATCGGAAATTGCTCCGAATCAATGGTCACGGTACTTGTGGTTTCCCACATGCCGGGGTTGATGTTGGGATCTTCTGCGACGGCGGCGTTACTGACTGCCGAGGCTGCGAGAATGGTCAAAGCGTGGTAGAACTTCATTTGATGCTCCTTAACAGGGGAATGGGTGTAGAGGATTGCTACCGGGAACGGTCATGCGATTGGGATCGTGCCAGCTTTTGCCGGCCACCACGCCCAACCGGCTGTCCGGTGGCCCGCGTGAATCTACGCAATAGAATACGTGAATCAAGGCCGGAGTAGGACAGGTTTAGCCGCCATCTTCGGAATTTTCGATCTGTTCCGCCTGCCGTCGTGCCGCATCAGCCATGTCCTGCTCGACGTCCCTGGCGCGCTCCACGGCCTGTTGCTGCGTTTCCAGCAGGTGCCCATCGGACTCGTCGCCGGAGTTGTCGGTACATGCGCTGCACAACAGCGCGATTAGTGCGATATAACTCGTGTTGCGTGCATTTTTCATGGTGAATTCCCGCATGGAATGGTGTTCCGGAAACTACTGAACGACTGCGCGCGCCTGCCAACGTCCTGATGTGCGCGGCGTCATGAATCGCGATTGTGCCCGTCCGGCTCGCTGTGTGCAAGCTCCGGCAGTTCCAGCCCGAGCTTCTTCGCCCGTTGGGTCCACTTGTCGCGCGCGGCCTTGCGCAGGTCCTCGATCGTGTCGCTCTCGTCGACAATCTCGATGCCCAGCAGGGTCTCCAGCACGTCCTCCATGGTGACGACGCCGGACAATCCTCCGTATTCGTCGACCACGACCGCAAAATGCTCCTGCTCGGCAAGCAGCTGGCTGAACAGCACCCGTAGAGATATGAATTCCGGTACGAACAGCACTTCGCGCTCGAGCTCGGCCAGCAGCATTTCCGGCTTTCCGCGCGCCAGATTAAGCATGATGTCGGCTTTCAGCACATAGCCGCTGATGTCCTCATCGCTTTCGCCGTACACGGGATAGCGCGAGAACACCAGTTCGTCGGACTTTTCCATCAGCTCACCCAGGGTGGTGTCGTGCTGGAACTTCTTGACCACCACCCGCGGGGTCATGATGTCTTGAACCCGGATGGCGCTGAACCGGATCAGGTTCAGAAAAATGTTGGATTCCTCTTCCTCGAACACGCCCTCGCGCGTACCGATCTGGGCCAGGGCACGGAACTCCTCGCGACTGACGCTGGGCGCGCGCCGGCCTCTCGAGAGCAATCGGGTGATCTGCTTGGACATTGTCACCAGCGGCCACATCAGGATGATGAGCACCCGGCAGGTGTGGGCCGTGAACGCCGAAAGCCGCTTCCAGTAGGTGGCCCCCAGGGTCTTGGGAATAATCTCGGAAAAGATCAGGATCGCCAGGGTGACCAGCGCCGAACTCACCGTCACCCAGGCGCTGCCGAACACGACCAGCGCCTGCGCGCCGACGCCGGCCGCCCCGAACGTATGCGCAATGGTGTTGAGACTCAGGATTGCCGAAAGCGGCCGGTCGATATCGCGCTTGAGCTTGCGCAGCAGCTTGCCCGATTTCGCCCCGCGTTCGTTCATCACCGCAATATGCGCCGGCGTGACCGACAAAAGCACGGCTTCGAGAATTGAACACAGGAATGAAACGCCGATGGCGAGAAACAGGTAGAAAAGCAACAGGGCCATGCGTGGGTCGGGTCTGCCAGGTGAGCTCCCATTGTATGCGTTCGCGCGGAGGTAAACTCACGATCTGTCTTTCCGCAATCGGCACTGTCCATCCCATGCACAACACGACCCGTCTTCCGCCATGTCTGCTGGCGCTGCTGGCCGGCCTGACCGCACAGGCCCAGACCACCGAACTTGAGCCCGTGGAAGTGACCGCCACCCGCACCTCTCTGACCCTGCCCGAGGTCTCGGCGGCCGTTACCGTGCTGGATGGCGAGGATCTCAAGCGCGGCCGGCCGCTGACCAGCCTGGCACAACTGCTGGCCCAGGTGCCGGGCCTGTTCGTCCAGAACGCAGGCAATTTTGCCCAGGACGCGCGCCTGGCGCTGCGCGGCTTCGGTGCGCGTTCTGCCTTCGGCATTCGCGGCGTGGCGATCGTGGTCGACGGCATTCCGCAGACGCTGCCCGACGGCCAGTCGCAGGTCGACAGCATCGACCTTGACGCTGTCGAGCGCATCGAAGTCCTGCGCGGGCCGGCCTCGGCGCTGTACGGCAACGCCGCCGGCGGGGTGATCCTGATCACTACCCGACAACCCGATGGCCGGGCTTCGGCCCGCGCCGGCCAGACGGTCGGCCGCTATGGGCTGGTCGACAGCAGGGCCACATTCAGCGGCGGCAGCGACAGCCTGGGCGTCCGTTTTGTTGCGAGCCGGTTCGAGCAGAACGGTTTCCGGCGCCACTCGGAGGTCGAGCAGTATCGCGCCAATGTCAACCTGGCCTGGACGCCGTCGGCGGCCACACGCGTGACTGCAGTGGCCGGGTATTTCGACGCGCCCGAGGAGCAGGACCCGGGTGCGGTCACCGCCGAGCAGGCCCGGACCTCGCCGCGCGCGGCGCGCGAAGCCAACGTGGTCTTCGATGCTGGGGAGTCGCTGGAACAGTGGCGCTTCGGCGCAGGCGTCGAGCACGAATTCGGCGCCGGCGGAAACCAGCGTGTGCGGCTGTCGGGATTCGGCTTCCTGCGCGACTTCGAGAATCGGCTGCCGTTCGAAAGCGGCGGCCAGGTCGCGTTCGAGCGCGCCTTCAGCGGCGTCGACGGCCAGTACGAAATCGACACCGAATGGGGCGGGTCTTCGCAGCGGCTGACGGCCGGCTTCGACTACCGCAACCAGGACGACGACCGGGTGCGCTTCGACAATCTGGACGGCGTTCCCGGCGACCGGGTGCTGGACCAGAACGAGCAGGTCGAGGCGATCGGGCTGTACCTCCAGCACCGCCTGCGCTTGGCGCCGGACTGGACGCTGCGAACCGGCCTGCGCTTCGACGAGGTGCGCCTGGATGTCGACGACCGGCGGCTGGAAGATGGCGACGATTCGGGCAGTCGAACGTGGAACGAAACCAGCCCCGGCGCCGGTCTGGTGTGGCGTGCGCTGGATTCGCTCAGCGTCTACGCCAACATCGGCACGGCCTTCCAGACCCCCACGACCACCGAGCTGGCCAACCCCGACGACCCGGGCGCCGGCGGCGGTTTCAACCGCGCGCTTCAGCCACAGACCACACGCAACTACGAACTGGGCCTGCGCGGTGTGACCGCGGCCGGTTTTCGCTACGAGGCCAGCGTATTCAGGGCGCGCATCGCTGACGCCATTACCAGTTTCGAGGTGCCGGACTTCTCCGGCAGCGGGCGCGATTTTTTCCGCAACGCCGGTCGTTCGACGCGCAACGGCCTGGAACTGGCTGCATTCGTGCCGCTGGGCGAGCGCTGGCGGGTTCGCGCCGGGTACACCTGGTCGGATTTCGAATTCGACCGCTTCGAAACGCCCGACGGCGACTTCAGCGGCAACCGGCTGCCGGGCGTGCCGCGCCACCGCGGCTTCGGCGCGCTGGATTGGACCGGCCCGACAGGCTATTACGCCGGCGCCGATCTGCGCGCGGCCGGCGAGGTGATTGCCGATAACGCCAATACCGCAGCCAGCCCGGACTATGTGGTGGTTGACATCCACGGCGGCCGGAGTTTCACCGTCGGCCGACTGGAGCTCGACCTGTCTGCCGGCATTGGCAACCTGTTCGACGAGCGTTACATCGACAACGTCCGTGTCAACGCCTTCGGCGGTCGGTTCTTCGAGCCGGCGCCGGGGACGACCTTCCACCTTGGCCTGGAAGCCAGTTGGCGGTAGTGTGCCCCGCCGCGAATCGCGCGCCTTGCAGCGGACCGGAGCGTGCCCAGGCACAAGCGCGGTCTCGCCGCTGAACCATCTCGGGCCGGGTCAGCCGAGGAATATCCGGCCGGCAGGGTAGCGGACGCTGGGCGGAACCCGGGTTGCCATGAACAGGCCCAGCGCCAGCGGGCCGACGCGCCCGATGAACATCAGTATCACGATGACCGCGCGCCCGGCCTGGTCCAGTTCATCGGTGATGCCGCGCGACAGGCCCACCGTGCCGAAGGCCGAGGCCGCCTCGAACAGCAGGTCGAGAAAATCCAGGTCGTTGGTCAACGACAGCACGAAGGTCGCGGCGGTCACGGCGATCATCGATAGCGAGACCAGTGCCAGGACTTTCATGATCTCGGCGTGGCCCAGGCTGCGGTGAAACGCCACCGGGTCGGACCGGCGCCGCAGGAATGCCGCCGTGGCCAGCAACATCACCAGGAACGTGGTGACCTTGATGCCGCCGGCGGTCGAGGCGCTACCGCCACCGATGAACATCAGCAGGATGAACATCAGCGTCGAACTGTCCTCCAGATCGGCCATGTCGACCGTATGGAAACCGGCGGTGCGGGTGGTCACGGCCTGGAACACGCTGGCCATGAGCTTGTCGCCGGCGTCCGTGAACTGGCCCAGCGTGCCCGGGTTGTTCCATTCGAGCAAGGCAAATGTCGCGATCGACCAGGCGGCCAGGGCGGCGGTGCCGGCAAGCATCAGGCGGGTATGCAGCGAGAATTTACGCCAGCTGTAATGATAGTAGAGATCGGTGAGCACGCTGAAACCGATGCCGCCGACCACGATCAGCAGCGGCACGACGATATTGATCATCGGATGAGCGGCCCAGCGCACGAAGCTGTCCGGGAACAGCCCGAATCCGGCATTGTTGAATGCCGAAACCGCATGGAAAAGCGACTGCCAGAGACCCTCGAGCCAGCCGAATTCCGGAACGAACACGAAGGCCAACGCGGCCATGCCGGCCAGTTCGAACAGCACCACGACGCGCAGGATTACGAGCGCCATGCGAAGCAGATCGGACATCGAGGTCTGGTTCAGTTCGTTGCGCAGGTAGATGCGCTGCGAGAGCCCCACGGGCAGGCCGAGCATGGAGAGAATCAGTACGGCGAAGGTCACGATGCCCAGGCCGCCGAGTTGGATCAGCAGCAGGATCAGGGCCTGGCCCAGCAGCGTGAAATCGCCGCCGGTTTCCACGACCACGAGACCGGTTACCGTCACGGCCGAGGTAGCGGTGAACACCGCATCCGACCAACTGATGCCGGTGTGGGTCGCGGCCGGCAGCATCAGCAGCAGCGTGCCGACGGCAACAAGCATCAGGTAGGTGAGCACCAGCACACCCGACGGCGGAAGGTTGACGGCGCGACGGTCGAACACGGATAGCAGCCCGGGGCTCATGGATCGATTACAGGCTGTCGCTGAAATCCCGCAACGGATCCCGCTGGCCGAGCAGCAGGAGCTTGTCGTTGGTTTCCAGGACGGTATCGTCGTCTTGTCCGGCCAGGTACTCGTTGCCGCGCATGATGCCGACGACCCGGATGTCCTCGTGATCGGCGAGTTTGAGTTCCGCCAGACGTTTGCCCTCGAAATCGTCCGGTATCGAAAGATCGACCAGGTAGTTGCCTTCGCCCAGGCTCAGGTAGTCGCGCACCAGCGGGTTGTGCAGCATTTGGGCGACGTGCTGGCCGATTTCCTCTTCCGGATGGATGACCCGGTCGGCGCCGAGACGATCCAGGATCCGGTGGTGGGTGGGGTTCATCGCCTTGGCCCAGATCGTTTCCACGCCCAACAGCTTGACGTTCATGGTGCACAGCACGTTCGATTCCAGGTCGTCGCCGATCGCGATCACTGCCACGTCGTACTGGTCCACCCCGGCTTCGCGCAGCGACTCGTCGTCGCGGACATCGGCAATGACGGCCTCGGAGAGTTCGTCGATCACGTCGTTGACGCGCGCCTCGTTACTGTCTATGCCCAGTACATGATTGCCGAAGCTCACCAGCTGGGTGGCGATGGTGCGGCCGAACATGCCGAGGCCGATGACCACGAAATTGCGTTTCTTGCCGCTCATGACCTGCCTCCGCTGATCGGTAGGGGGATCGACGCTGGAGCCGATCTTTGTGAATCGATGGTAACTGATCGCGGTGCTCATGAACCGGGGGCGCCGTGGTCGCACGGCGAGGCGGTTTCGGTACTGGATTTCGGCACCGGGTTGCTTGAGGCATAATGTTTCAAACAACTTTTGGGGTTTCTCGTCATGAACATGGGCAAGGTGATATTCGGTTTTTTCGTTCTTCTGGCGCTGACGCTGAATTTCGGTTTTTTTCTTGGCGATATCGACAATCCCGACCATCACAACGTGTATGAACTTTTCGCCGCGCTCGTGGTGGGATTGATTGCAACGGTGCTGAAATTCGGTGAGCGATCCCACATGGGTGCCGTGCTGCTCGCTTCCAGCCTGGTCGTGGATCTTCAGCTGATTGCCGCCGCCATCGTCTGGGCGGTCGCCGTGCACATGACCGAAGTCGGACTCACACCCATGGTGATGGCAAGCATCGTGTCGCTTTCAGGCGGGGCGCTGCTGGCCAACCTGCTTTCGGTCGTGCTGCTCACGCTGGAGACGGCGGGGCTGAGTCGCTGATCGCCCCCGGCTGCCTGGCGTGAAAACCGAGTCGCTGCTGTTTCTGTTCTTCCGGCGCATGCGAATGCCGCTGGTCGTGCTGATCTCGGCTTATGCCATCGCGACCGTCGGTTTCACGCTGGTGCCGGGGATGGACGACGAGGGGAACCCGTGGCGCATGAGCCTGTTCGAGGCGTTCTACGTGGTCAGCTACACCGGCAGCACGATCGGATTCGGCGAAGTGCCCTACGACTTCACGCCGGCTCAGCGGATGTGGACCATGGTCAGTATCTACCTGACCGTGATCGCCTGGCTGTTTTCGATCGGGTCGATCATCTCGCTGATGCAGGATCCCATTTACCGCAGCGCGCTGCGCCGGGCGCGCCAGTCGCGCGGCGTGCGGGCAATGAATCGGCCCTTTTACCTGGTCTGCGGCTACGGCGATACCGGGCGGATCATGGTCAGCGCGCTGACCTCGCGCGGCCACTCGGTCGTGGTTGTCGACAAGAATCGCGAGAAGATCGAGACCCTGGAAGTCGAGGACCTCGGGGCGACGGTCACGTCGTTCGGCATGGATGCGCAAAAGCCCGACAACCTGGTCGAGGCCGGTCTTCGCAATCGCTGGTGCGCCGGCGTGATCGCAGTGACCGGCAGCGACAAGACCAACCTGAAGATCGCGATCAGCGCCAAGCTGCTCAATCACAGTGTGGTGGTGCACGCCCGCGCGCATTCGGATTCGGCCACCGGGAACATGCGTTCGTTCGAGACCGACTACGTGGTCAATCCGGTCGAGGAATACATCCGTCGAATGGAGCTTGCGATCACCCGGCCCGACCTGTTTCGGCTTTATCACTGGATTTCGTCCGGCCCGGGGGCGCGGCTTGTGCCGCTGCGCGAGGTGCCTGCCGGCACCTGGATCGTTTGCGGGTTCACCCAGGTCGGACGGGCCGTGGCCGGGCTGCTCGAGCAGCAGGGCATGTCGGTCACAGTGGTCGATCCCAATCCCGAAGGCCCCGGCCGGCCGGATGGCACGGTGGCCGGGCGCGGAACCGAGGCCGAGACCCTGAGCGAGGCCGGCGTCGAATCGGCGGCCGGCATCGTGGCCGCGACCAGCGACGACGCCGACAACCTTTCGATCCTGATCACCGCCAGGGAGATCAACCCGGAGCTGTTTCTGGCCACGCTGGAAAACGATTATTCGACCCACGCGCTGTTTCGCGCCGCCGAGCCGGATTTCGTCGGCCAGCCGAGCCGGGTCATCGCAGGTTTCATGCTGTGCCGGGTCAGTTCCTCGCTGGTCGAACCGTTTCTGTCTGCCCTGCTGGAGCGCGACAACAAGTTTGCCCGTGACCTGCTGGCCAGGCTGCTGAAGTATCAGTCCGAAGATTCGCCGGAGTTCTCGGGCGGCCGTATTAGCGCCAGGCGCGCGCCGGCGATCGCCCGCGCGCTGGAAGTCGGCGTCAGAGTGCCGGTATCGACCCTGCTGCGCAATCCCCGACAGCGTGATGCGCGACTTCCGCTGGAAGTGGTCCTGCTGCGTCGCGACGACGAGGATATTCTCTGCCCCGGAGACGACATTGCGCTGGAGCTGGGCGATCGTATCCTGCTGGCCGGCCGCAATGACGTTGCGCGAAGGGTACGCGCGGCGCTGGAAAACGACCGAATCCTGGAATACCTGCTGGTCGGCGAGGACCGCCGCAACGGCTGGGTCTGGCGGCGGAAGGCGCCGCCAGCCGAGCGGCCCTAAAGGCCGGTCAGGCCGGCGACGTTACCGGCGCCACGTCACCCGCCTCCATCCGAAGGTAGCTGTCGAGTTCGCCGCGAATTTCCTCGATGATCGCGTCGCCGTGGGTGATGCGCATGTAGAAGATGGTGAAGTAGATCACCTTGACGGTGGTGGTCGCGCGTTCGAGGACGACGCTGCCCAGCTTGCCTATCCACAGCGCGACCAGGGTCGGCAGCCATGCGAAGTAGAGGGTCTCGGGATCCACGTCCATGCCGACCTTTCCGAGCAGCTCGGCGGCCCCGCCGACGTGGAAAGCGGGCAGGTCGTTGCCGATCCACAGCCCCAGCGCGCCGGAGCCCAGCACCAGAAGCAGGTAGACCGGCCCCATGATGGCGCCGACGGCGCGCGCGGCGATATCGATTCCGAAAACCCCGGCCAGCGTTTCCGGCACGTTGTCGCGCAGTTTGTACATGCATGACACGCCTTGGCGAATACCCAGGCCGTCGACCGCCGCCGCCGGCAGCAGGTAGTGATTGACCAGGTCCCAGACCTCGACCAGCGCGCCGGCCACCATGCGCACCAGAAAGCCGGCCTTGTCGCCGCGCGCCAACTGCGCCAAGCGGGCAACGAGCATATCGACCAGCGCGAGCTTGCGCGCCGTCCAGGCCAGTTCCCGGACTCGCGCGCCGGCCTCGGTCGGGGTGCGCTTGCGCCCCTGCAGGGTTTCGGCGGCCAGCCAGCTCTGGCGCAGTTCCTGGCGGTTGTAGTAGAAGAACTTGTAGATGAACAGCGCGATTGCGCTCAGCAGCAAGGCAACGCCGATACCATCGGCGTTCAATCCGAACGCCAGTACCGCGCCGAACAGCACGCTGGCCATCACGATGCCGTAGATGCACATGCGCACCAGCGGGCGCACGATGCCGGGATGACGCCCGACCAGGGTGAAGGTGTGCTTGAAGAGAAATCCGAGCTGGCGCAGCCGCTCGCCGAATCCGGGTTTGCGCAATCTTTGCCGGGTCATGGGACTGGCCTCTTGGGATGTCTGTTGGATGGATGGCTCGGCCCCTGTCTACGCAAGCCGCCATCAAACATGGACATTCCGGCGCACTCGTTGCGCGCCACTGCCTGCGACTTCAGTTCTGCCGCATTCGGCCTGCCATTTCCTACGGGCTGAAACCGCGCCGGGTTTCCAGGTATACGGCGAAACTGGCCAGCCAGTGGCCGCCTTCGTAGTGCGCATCGCTGACGCCGGCCAAACCGGCCTCGGCATGCTTTTCCGCAGCGTTGAGCAGTGCTTTGCGTCTTGAATCGTCGCCCGACAGCGCGGCGGCAATGCCTTCGAGCATCCAGGCGCGGCTCAGATTCAGCCCGTCGAGATGCGCCAGCTTGCCGTCGCTGCGGTCGGTGACCCGGGCGACGGGTAGCCAGCCTTCTGCACCGATGTCGGGGAGAAATTCCTTCAGCCATTCGCCGAACCGGTCGGCGGGCAGGATGCGGCGCATGAAGTCGGCTTCGGCCAGACACGGGGAAAGGAAGTCGTGGCCGGAAGGCTCGTAGTGCAGCGGGCAGTCGCGGTCGTTGATATAAAAACGCTGGCCGGCCCCGGACAGGAGCCGTCTGAAGTCCGCATCGCCAACCTGCTCGGCGTAGTCCCAGGCCAGACCGAACGCAAACGCGGTCTGGTCGTGCTCGCCGATCCGGATCGGGTAGGCCAGTTTCGGGATCCATTGCGACATCCGTTCCACCGCGAGCGACTCCAGCGGCCGCAGCCAGTCGCGCCATTGGTCGACGGGCACTGCATCCGATGCGTCGAGCTCGGCCCATTCGTCAAGCTCCGCGACGAGCTGCAGCAGCCAGGCCAGCCCGTACGGCCGTTCGAAGCCGGTGCGCGTGGGGTTGGCCACATAGGCGGCCTCGGCCAGCAGCTTGTCGCGGGTCAGGTTGCGGCCCAGCGCCTCGATGGCCGCCTGGCCGAACTCGCTTTCCGGATAATGCCGGGCCAGGCGGGCCAGCAGCCAGTGGCCATGCACGGCCGAGTGCCAGTCGTAACAACCATAGAATGCCGGCGTGAGTTCGCGCGGCGGCGCCACGTCGTCGTCGCCGGTCATGACGTGGTGAATCAGATTCGGGTATTCCAGCTCGACGCAGTCGAGCGCCAGCCGGGCAAATCGTTCGGCGGTCTGAAAGTTCATATTGTCGGAGTTCATGGTGTCGGGCTCCGGTGCGGCGGCAATGGCGTGCGGCGTGCCGGCGAGGGCCAGCGGCAGCAGGACCATCAAGATCGTCGCGGTCGCCGGCGGGCTGAATTTCTTGATCATCAGTGGTGGTCTCCTGAGGCGGAAATGCGGTGCCCGATCAGGCAAGGCTGTCGGGCCCGAATGCGCGTGGCAGAAGCGCGTCGACGCTAAATTGCTCGAGTTCGCAACCATCGTCGTCGACCAGCACCACACGAGTGCCGGCGCCGGCAAATTCGTGAATCCGCTGACGGCAATCGCCGCACGGTGGGCAGGTCCTTGTGCCAGGGCCGAGGATGTACATGCATGCGAGTTCGCGCTGTCCGGCACCGACCATTGCCGAGATGGCCGAAGCCTCGGCGCAGATGCTCTTGTAGTGGGCGGTCTCGACATTGCAGCCGGGAAATGCCCGACCGTCGGCCGATACGGCGACCGCGGCGACGTGGAAATTCGAGTACGGGGCATAAGCGGACTTGCGCGCGCGCAACAATGCTTCGAGGATTGCGGGCGGGATATTGGCGGTATTGCTCATGACGAGGATTCTTTGGTGATCTTCGATGTGGTCGCGCCGGCACCTATGGTGCGGTGGATCAGCGGCGGTGCTTCGACTGATTCTTCGGCAAGCGTTACCGCGGCCAGGATTCGGGCCGCAGCTCGATCGGCCTCGGCCCGGCTGCGCGCATGGATGCGGGCAATCGGACGATCGCGATCGACGCGCTCGCCGATGCCGGCCACCGCTTCCAGGCCGACCGCGGGATCGATCCGCTGGTCGGCGCGCGAGCGGCCGCCACCGAGGTCGACCACGGCCATGCCGACCTGGTAGACATCAATGGCGGCGATGTACCCGGATTCGGGCGGGAACACGTCCACGATTTCCCGGGCGCGAGGAAGAATTTCGCCCGATCGTTCAAGCAGATCGCCCGGGCCGCCAAGGGCCGCGACCATGGCCTGGAAACGCTCCGCGGCGTGTCCGGCCTGCAGGCGTCGGTCAAGCTCGGCCAGGGCGCCGGCGCGGTCGTCGAACAACCTGCCGGCCAGCAGCATCTCGGCGGCCAGTTCGCGCGTGACTGCCAGCAGCCGGCCCCCGGTGCGCTCGCCACGCAGTATGTCGATGGCTTCGGCGACTTCCAGCGCGTTGCCGGCGTTGCGCGCCAGCACCTGGTCCATGTCGGTCACAAGGGCCGTGGTGGGGGTGCCGGCACCTGTGGCCACGTCGCAGATTGCCTTGGCCAGCTCGACGCAGCGCGATTCGGCCCCCATCACCGAGCCGCTGCCGGTCTTGATGTCCATGACCAGCGCATCCAGGCCGGCGGCGAGTTTTTTCGACAGGATGGAGGCGACGATCAGCGGCGTGCATTCGACCGTCGCAGTCACGTCGCGCACCGCATAGAAACGCCGGTCGGCCGGTGCCAGGTCGTCGGTCTGGCCGATGATCGCCACGCCCGTCTCTTTGACCACCCGACCCAGTCTGGCCGGATCGGGAAACGGGTCGTAGCCGGGGATGCTGAGGAATTTGTCGAGCGTCCCGCCGGTATGGCCCAGGCCGCGACCCGAGATCATCGGGACAAAGCCGCCGCAGGCGGCCACCCACGGTCCGAGGATCAGCGATACCGCGTCGCCGACCCCGCCGGTGGAGTGCTTGTCCAGCACCGGTCCGGGCAGGTCGAAGCCGGACCAGTCCATGACCCGCCCCGAATCGCGCATTGCCAGGGTAAGCGCCACGCATTCGGTGCGCTTCATTCCGTTGAGGAATACCGCCATCGCGAACGCACCGAGCTGCTCGTCGGCCACGGCACCGTCGGTGATGCCGGCGACGAATTCGTCGATGGTGGCCGCGTCCAGCGTGCCGCCGTCGCGCTTGATGCGAATGATTTCCTGCGCCAGCATCAGGGCCGATCCTGCTCAAGTTCCGCCAGCAGCGCATCCAGCAAGCCAGAGGCGCCGATTCTGAAATTCTGTGGTGAGACCCAGCCCGGCCCCATGATCTCTTCGGCAAGCTGCATGTATCGGCACGCGTCGTCCAGCGTACGAACGCCGCCGGAGACTTTGAAGCCGACTTCGCGGCCGCTGGCGCGAATCGTCTCCAGCATCACGCGCGCCGCTTGCGCCGTGGCGCCGGTCTCGGCCTTGCCGGTCGAGGTTTTGATGAAATCGGCGCCTTCTGCAATGGCAATCTTGGCCGCGCGACGCACGTCGTCGGGTTTGTCGAGCATTCCGGATTCGAGGATTACCTTCAACGGGTGACTGGCGCAGGCCAATCTGCACTTTCGAACCAGCACGCGTCCGGAATTCTCGTCGCCTTCGAGCAATGCACGCCACGGGAATACCACGTCGACTTCGTCGGCGCCCAGGGTGATCGCCTGCCCGATCTCGCGCGCTGCGACTTCGGGATCGGGTTTTCCAGCCGGGAAGTTCGCGACGGTGGCCACTGCAACCTGGTCGGCCAGACCGATTTCGGCCAGCGCTTCGCGCGCGGCCTGGATGAACCGGGGATAGACGCAGACGGCCGCCGGATGCCCGAATGCTGTAGCGGTACGTTTGCACATTGCGCGAACCCGGGTGTCGTCGGTGTCGTCTTCGAGCCGGGTCAGGTCCATCAGGCCCAGGGCCTGCGCGGCGATTTGCTGTGTGTCTTGCATGGTCCGGCAATTCGTTGACTGGTCGCACAGCATAGCGAATTCAGGAAAAGAAAAACCCCGCACATGGCGGGGTTTTTCGATCAGCTTGCTACGTGGCCGCGATCAGATCGTGACGACGTTAGAAGCCTGCGGGCCCTTGGCGCCGTCGGTCACGTCGAACTGGACCTTCTGGCCTTCGGCCAGGCTCTTGAAGCCCGAACCGGTCAGGGCGCTGAAATGTACGAATACATCCTTGCCGCCGTCATCCTGCGAGATAAAGCCGAAACCCTTCGCATCGTTGAACCATTTCACTGTACCAGTGGTATTAGACATTGCATCTTTACTCTTTAATTGATGAAAAAACCGGGTTGCCAAAACGGCGCTGCCCGATGTGCTGCTGTTGCTCTTTTTGACGGAGCCTGAACTAGGAAAATGGAGGAGATTGAAGGGTAGTCTTTTCGGATTACGGTCAAAATCAACCACTGCTGTGTTCTGCAGCTAGGCGTACTATACGCCTTTTTTTCAGAAATTGGAAAAATATCGTGCTCGCGCAGAATCCCCACTGTCGTGCGAAAATCGCGCTTGGTCCACTAGTGGTCCGTCAACCTGATAAGTTAGGATTCAGTTGGTCTGTCAGCGTTCAGGGCAAGGCGCGGCTCGCAGTGAATG
>JBBDSL010000076.1:0-32127 GCA_040904965.1 Wenzhouxiangellaceae bacterium | reverse complement strand
GAACCCGCAATTATCAAGTTGAAGGACCACTAGTGCATTGATGAAGACAGCCGCCCCGGACCCCGGGGCGGCTTTACTAATGCAACCAGAAGTATTGCCACATTCAGGGCTCCGGACCGGACTCAACCCTGCAGCAGGTAGACCAGCGTGAATCCGATATAAGTACCCAGCAGATTGCCCAGCGACCCGAGCACGATGCCCGGCAGCAGCAGGTCCTTGCGCCCGAAACGCTCGACCAGCGGCAGTACCACCGTCGACCCGCCCACGGTCGTGGCCGAGGCCACGGCGACCACTTCGGGCGATTGGCGTATCAGCTTGCCGGCAATGACCACCACGCTGCCATGTACCGCAATCAGGATGATCACGAACGCCATCAGCAGCAGACCGACGGCGCCGGTTTCGCGCAGGGCGGCGACCTCGCAGTAGGCCGCGAGCGCGGCCAGGAAAAGGTAGGCGCCGTACATACCCAGCACTTCGGCCCCCTGGAGACGCGCGACCGGCCCGGTTTGCGCCAGCAGCAGCGCCAGCGTCGTCAGGATCAGGATGGAAGGCACATCAACATCGGCAAGCGCACCAAGCCAGACGGCCAGTTGTTCGGAGATCGCGAAAGCGGCCAGGCCCAGCGCCAGCAGCATGACCAGATCACCCAGCGCCGGCCGTTTGTCGTCCCGACCGGCGTGCTGCGAAGCATCTTCGGAGTCCGCAACCACGTCCCGCTTTGGCAATACAACGGCGAACAGCCGCGGGAACACCAGCAACACCGCGATCCAGATCACCGTCAACACGTGGTCGGCCACCGCCGCGGCTGCATACAGGTTGCCGCTTTGCATGAAGTCGTAGTGCAGCGCCAGCGCGTTGAAGTTCGCGCCGCCGCCGATGTAGGTCGCGGCGAACATGCCCGACAGCGGCCCGTACCATTCGCCCATCCAATCCGAAGCCCCCAGCAGCCAGCCGGCCACCAGCACCCCGGCGATGGTGCCCAGCGCGGCAAACCCGAACATCGCCAGCATCGGCCCGCCCGCGCGCAACAGCGAAGCCAGGCGCGCGTTGAGCAACAACAGGAAAATCGACACCGGGGCCGCGGTGGCCAGCAGCTGGTTGTATACCGGCACGTCTTCGCTGGCCAGCGGCACCACGCCCAGATTGGCCAGAACGGCAACCAGGATGATGACCAGCAACGCCCCGCCGACCATGCGGCCGCCCGGCTTGTTGCCCAACCAGTGCGCCGCGGCAATGGTAACCGTCAGGACGGCCAGTATTTCGATCTGCTGCATGGAAAGGTCCGGTTGAGATTGACACACCCGACTATTGCATAAACTCCCGACGCAAATCCACGCCCGCGCTGGCGTATCATGTCGTGCATTCGGATTCGGGAGTACTGGAATGCTGCAGGCAGTAACCGACTTTCTCTGGTCGTACGTGCTGGTCGTCGTCCTGATCGGCATCGGCCTGGTATTCACCTTCGGCTCGCGCTTTGTACAGATTCGCCATTTCGGCGAGATGTTCCGGGTACTCAGGCAGGCGTTCCATCACCAACCCGGCCACGTCAGCTCGTTCCAGGCGCTCGCACTCAGCGTTGCCGGTCGGGTCGGGGCCGGCAATATCGCCGGCGTTGCCGTTGCCATCACGCTGGGCGGGCCCGGCGCCATCTTCTGGATGTGGGTGATCGGTCTGATTGGCATGTCGACCAGCTTTTTCGAATGCACGCTGGCCCAGGTTTACAAGAACAACGAACCGGACGGCACGTATCGCGGCGGTCCGGCCTATTACATGGTCCGGGGCGCGCGCAAGCGCTGGCTGGCCACGGTCTACTCGGTACTGTTGCTGCTGACCTTCGGCATGGCGTTCGTGGCGCTGCAGTCTTTCACCGCCTCATCTTCGCTCGAAGACGCCTTCGGAATTCCGGTGGCCTGGACCGGGATTGCGCTGACTGCGGTCACCGGCGCGGTCATTTTCGGCGGGGTCAAGCGCATTGCCAGCATCACCGAGGTGGTCGTCCCGCTGATGGCGGTGTCGTATATCGTCGTTGCGGTCGTGGTGGTATTGCTCAATCTCGATCGCGTTCCCGATGCGCTGGCAATCATCTTCAAGGGTGCGTTCGGACTGGACGAGGCGATTGGCGGCGGCATCGGCGCGGCCATCATGATGGGCGCGCGGCGCGGCCTGTTCTCCAATGAGGCGGGTCTGGGCAGCGGTCCGAATGTTGCCGCCGTGGCCTGGGTGCCTCACCCGGTCAACCAGGGCATCGTCCAGATGCTCAGCGTGTTTATCGATACCGCGATCATCTGCTCGTCGACCGCCTTCATCATCATCATGTCGGATGTCTACATCGTCGACGGTGCGAACTCTGTCGACGGTGTGGTGATGACCCAGGCCGCGCTGCAGGATCACGTCGGCACCTGGGGCCGCGGGTTTGTATCGGTGGCGCTGATGCTGTTTGCGTTCAGCTCGATTCTCTACAACTACTACCTCGGCGAGAACAGCCTGAACTACTTCAGCGAGGAAAATCGCACCCTGTTCAACGGCTTTCGGGTGGTGATCCTGGCGCTGACCCTGTGGGGCTCGATGCAGGACCTGACCACAGTATTCGCGTTTGCCGACCTGACCATGGCGCTGGTGGCGCTGGCCAATATCACCGCACTGGTGATACTCGTTCCGGTGGGCATTCGCGTGATGCGCGATTACGAGAAGCAGCGGCGCGCCGGCAAAACGCCGGTATTCAACCCCGACGACTTCCCGGACCTCGACATCGACCGGGACGCCTGGCGCGACGCAGCCGACTCGGTGACAGGTAAATAACGGCTGGCGCTCAGAATCATTGCCTGGCCCCGGTTCGTAAAGCCGTCAGGAAACAGGAAAAGCAACTGCTGATTTCTCGCAAAGACGCAGAGCCGCAGAGAAAGTCAAAGGCAAAGTCTTGTAGCAGCTCTCGAAAAGCCGCCAGGCAGCGAGGGGAAATCGGGTCAGAAGCGCGCTGTCGCAGAGAAGAGCACTTCTCATATAGAATTGGTTTTCTCTGCGGCTCTGCGAAAAACAAGCATTTCGATTTTCTTCGCGTCTTCGCGGCTTGGCGAGAGCCGTCTTTCGATTTTCCGGAAACCGGAACCCCGAAACCGGAAACCTTGAATTACATATTTCTCCGGTATTCACCACCGACCTCATAAAGCGCGTGGCTGATCTGGCCCAGCGAGTGGTACTTGACCGCCTCGATCAGTGCCTCGAAGGTGTTGGCGCGCTCACGGGCGCGGTCCTGCAACCCGCCCAGCACTTCCGGGCCCAGCCGGTTGCGCGCGGCCTGGAAGCGGCGCAAGTGCTTGATCTGGTCGTTCTTTTCCGCCTCGCTGGAGCGAATCAGTTCGATTTCCGGCAGGTCTTCTTCTTCGCCCTTGTTCGGCTTGTAGGTGTTGACGCCGATGATCGGCAGACTGCCGTCGTGCTTTTTGCTTTCGTAGTACATCGACTCTTCCTGAATCTTGCCGCGCTGATACATCGAGTCCATCGCGCCCAGCACGCCACCGCGCTCGGACAGCGCCTCGAATTCCTGGTAAACCGCTTCCTCGACCATGTCGGTGAGATACTCGATGATGAAGCTGCCGGTCCACGGGTTCTCGCACATGTTCAGGCCCAGCTCGCGCGCGATGATCAGCTGGATGGCCACGGCGCGGCGCACCGATTCCTCGGTGGGGGTGGTGATGGCCTCATCGTAGGCATTGGTGTGCAGGCTGTTGCAGTTGTCGAATAGCGCGTAAAGCGCCTGCAACGTGGTGCGGATGTCGTTGAACTGGATTTCCTGGGCGTGTAGCGACCGGCCCGAGGTCTGGATGTGGTATTTGAGCATCTGCGAACGCTTGTTGGCGCCGTAGCGCTCACGCATGGCGCGCGCCCAGATGCGCCGCGCCACCCGGCCGATGACCGCGTATTCGGGATCCATGCCGTTGGAGAAGAAAAACGACAGGTTGGGCGCGAACTTGTCGATATCCATGCCGCGCGCCAAGTAGTACTCGACGATCGTAAAACCATTCGCCAGCGTGAACGCAAGCTGGCTGATCGGGTTGGCCCCGGCCTCGGCGATGTGATAGCCGGAAATCGACACCGAGTAGAAATTGCGCACGTTGTGGTCGGTGAAGTACTGCTGGATGTCGCCCATCATGTGCAGCGCGAACTCGGTCGAGAAGATGCAGGTGTTCTGCGCCTGGTCTTCCTTGAGGATATCGGCCTGCACCGTTCCCCGGACGACGTTGAGCGTCTCGGCCTTGATCTTGTCGTAGGTCTCGCCATCCAGCACTTCGTCGCCGGTAATGCCCAGCATCTTCAGGCCCAGCCCGGCATTGCCCTCGGGCAGTTCGCCTTCGTACTTCGGCGGTCGATTGTCATGACCATCGTCCGAAAAACGCTCGGCCTTGAGCTTGTCGATCTCGTCGAGACGGTCGTGCTCGGCCAGGTATTTCTCGACCTGTTGGTCGATGGCGGTGTTGATGAACATCGCCAGGATCATCGGCGCCGGACCGTTGATGGTCATGGATACCGAAGTCGTGGGGGCGCACAGGTCGAAGCCCGAATACAGCTTCTTCATGTCGTCCAGCGTGGCGATGGAAACGCCTGAGTTGCCGACCTTGCCGTAGATGTCGGGCCGTTCGTCCGGGTCCTCACCGTACAGCGTGACCGAATCGAACGCGGTCGACAACCGCGCCACGTCCTGGCCGCGCGACAGGTAATGGAAACGCCGGTTGGTTCGCTCCGGCGTGCCCTCGCCGGCGAACATCCGGGTCGGGTCCTCGCCGGCGCGGCGATACGGATACACGCCGCCGGTATACGGGTATTCGCCGGGCAGGTTTTCCTTGCCCAGGTATTTCAGCCGGTCGCCCCAGTCACGATACTGCGCCGCGGCAATCTTGGGGATTGCATTGCCGGAAAGCGATTCGCGATAGTTGTCACCGGTGATTTCACGGCCACGGACGGTATAACTGTAGGTCTCGGAAGTAATCCCTTCGAGCTTCTCCGGCCAGCCCCTGAGCAATTCGAGGCTTTCGGCATCCAGCGAATCCAGTTTTTCGTTGTAAGCGCGACGAAGCTGCACGACCGCCGCGCCCATGGCGTCCGGCAGACCGTCGGTGTTTTCGGAGTCGTCAAAGCGCGTCAGTTCGTCGGGCAGCGCCGGGTCTTCGAGTTCGGCCAACGCGTTGTACAGGCTTTGCGCGCTGCTGGCAATTTCGGCCTGGGTTTCGACACGCTGGTTGACGGCCCGGCCCTGCTCGGCGATTTCGGCCAGGTAGCGCTGGCGGTTGCCCGGGATCAGTGCCGTGGCGCGCGGCTCGCGCAGTTTCGTTTCCAGATCCGGTGTCCAGGCGTCATCACTGAGCTCCAGCTTCTCGCGCAGCAATCGGCACAGATTGACAAACATCCACGTCACCCCCGGGTCGTTGAACTGGCTGGCAATGGTCGGGAAGACCGGCACCTGCTCGTCGTCCAGGTCGAACTTCAGGCGGTTGCGCTTCCACTGCTTGCGGATGTCGCGCAAGGCGTCTTCGGCGCCTCGCTTTTCGTATTTGTTCAGGATGACCATCTCGGCGTAGTCGAGCATGTCGATCTTTTCCAGCTGACTGGCCGCGCCGTAGTCCGAGGTCATCACATAGACCGGAAAATCGACCAGATCGACAATCTCGGTGTCGGCCTGACCGATGCCGGCGGTCTCGACCAGCACCAGACCGAAGCCGGAGGAGCGCAGGAAGCCGATGCACTGCTGCAGCACCTTGCTGGTAGCCAGGTGCTCGCGGCGGGTGGCCATTGAACGCATATAAACCCGATCGGACCGGAGCGAATTCATCCGGATCCGGTCGCCCAGCAGCGCGCCTCCGGTGCGTCTGCGGGTCGGGTCCACGGCCAGAATCGCGATTTTCATTTCCGGGAAATATTGCAGGAAGCGATTGACCAGCTCGTCGGTTACCGACGACTTGCCGGCACCACCGGTGCCGGTCAGGCCGACGACGGGTGCTGATGCGTCGGGACTCGGGACTCGGGACTCGGGACTCGAAGGCCCGGCGAGTTTCTGCAGCCTGGCAAGTTCGTGCTCCGACAGGCTTCCATTCTCGATCGCCGAAAGATTTCGGGCGATGACTCCGAAGTCGGGCTCCGCCTTCGAGTCCCGAGTACCGAGTCCCGAGTCCCGCGACTGTTCCGCGTCCCGATCCTCACGCGCCGCACGCGCCCGGCGGGTCCGCTCGACCAGGTCCTGGATCATTTCGACCAACCCCATCTTCATCCCATCGTCGGGATGGTAGATGCGCTCGACGCCCGCCTCGTGCAGCGCGCCGATCTCCTCGGGCGTGATGGTGCCGCCGCCGCCGCCGAATACGCGGATATGCGAAGCACCGCGCTCGGCCAGCATGTCGACCATGTAACGGAAGAACTCGTTGTGTCCGCCCTGGTAGGAACTGACCGCAATGCCGTCTGCGTCTTCCTGGATCGCGGCATCAACAATATCCTGGACCGATCGGTTATGCCCCAGGTGTACGACCTCGCAGCCCTCGCCCTGGATCAGCCGGCGCATGATGTTGATCGCCGCGTCGTGCCCGTCGAACAGACTGGCGGCGGTTACGAAACGCAACGGCTGATCGGCATTCTGCATCTGGCTGGACAATTGCTCGGCGGTCTGGCTCATCGAAGGAATCCGGTTGAGTTTTCTGAACAGTCAATCATTTTAACCCCTCTTTTTCACCATCGTGCCGCAGGCAGGGTGGTGATCTACATTACGCCTTCGTCACACGGCGATGGGCGGTTTGGTAGATGGCGCGTTCCGAAAGCGCAAAACCGCGCCGCCTTCGTGCAGAAGACATCAAGACACATGAATTGTGATGAACTGCTCATAACTTCTTGAAAATCAGAAGTACCGGCACCGGTTGATGCTGGAATCAATTCTCATTTGACGCCATAATATGCGATATGCAAAGGAGCCCGACCAAAACTGCCGGACACGAACAACCCGGCCTGGAGACAATGCCGCTGAGCGAGATGGCGCGGCATGCCGAGGATGCGGCCCAATTCCTGAAGTTGATGGCCAACCCACACCGGTTGATGGTGCTGTGCCACTTGCTGGACACTGAAATGTCGGTTTCCAGCATCAATGAGCACCTGGCGCTGTCGCAGTCGGCGCTATCGCAACACTTGGCCGTGCTACGCAACAGCGGCATGGTCCAGACCCGGCGCGAGCAGCAGACCATTTACTATTCGCTGGCCAACGAGGGCGTACGCGCAATCATCGCCGAGCTCTACGAGCAGTTCTGCGCGCCGCACGTCGACGACGAATCTTCCTGAGTCGGTTCAGTGCGGGTCCGCCGGGCTCAACCGCCCTCGGGCACAAACAGCCTGCGAACCTGCAACAGCCCTTTCTCGTCCACCTGCCCCAGCCCCAGAAAACCTCCGGCGGCGTAGATCCGAACCAGTTCGGCCGCGGGATGGCCGGTGGCCACGGGCTTGCCGTGGCCGATATCCACGGCAGCGACATCATCCAGTTCCACCGCCGGCAATTGCGGCAATGCCGCATCGGACGGCAGCAACAGACCGCGCGCCCGGTCGACGTCCATTTCTTCCAGCGCCTCCAGCGTGACCGCATCTTCCAGCGAGAAGGGTCCGCTGGCGGTCCGCCTCAGCGCGCTCAAGTGGGCGCCGCATCCGAGTGCCTCCCCAATATCCGTCGCCAGCGAACGGATATAGGTGCCCTTGCTGCAGCGCACCCGCAACGAGATCAGTGGCGGATCGAGTTCAAGCAGATCCAGCCGATAGATCGTGACCGGCCGTGGCTTGCGCTCGACTTCGATGCCCGCTCGTGCCAACTCGTGCAAGCGCCGGCCCTTATGCTTGAGCGCCGAATACATCGGCGGCACCTGCTCGATAGGCCCGCGAAACCGCTCCAGCACGTCCTCCGCATCCGCCCGGGTCAGCGCCGCAACCTCACGCCGCTCCAGCACCTCGCCCTCGGCGTCGCCGGAGGCCGTAGTCTCGCCCAGCCGGACTTCGGCAAGATATTCCTTGTCTGCGTCGAGCAGAAATGCCGAAACCTTGGTCGCCTGACCGAAACACAGCGGCAACAGGCCGGTGGCCAGCGGATCCAGCGCCCCGGTATGCCCGGCCTTGCGAATGCCCAGAATGCGCTTGACGCGCGACAGCGCCGCGTTGGACGTCAGCCCGAGGGGTTTATCGAGTAACAGGATGCCGGATTGCATGCAAAAACTTCAGAAACGTAACCGCAGATTACGCAGATGGACGCAGATTAAAGAAACGGCTGAAGCTGACCCGCAAAACATCAAGAATCTGCGTGAATCTGCGAAATCGGCGGCTTCACGGTTTTCGCTTTTTCGCCGCGGCGAGCAGTTGTTCGATGCGCTGGCCGGATTCGCTGGCGGTGTCGTGGATGAATTTCAAGGTCGGGACGATTCGCAGGCGCACGCGCCCGGCCAGTTGATGGCGGATCTGGCCGGTGGCGTCGCTGAGCATGCGCATGACTTCCGGCGCCTTGTCGATTTCCAGCACCGAGATATAAACCTGGGCATGCGAAAGGTCGCGCGCGACCTCCACGTCGGTCAGACTGATCAGCGACGGCAGCTCCGGCTCGATTTCGGCCCGGAGAATGTCGGCCAACTCACGCCGGAGCAGGCCGCCTACGCGTTCGGCCCTGCCGCTCACGAGTCCAGCGTTCGAGCGACTTCATAGCGCTCGAAGCACTCGATCTGGTCGCCCGGCTTGACGTCGTTGTACTGCTTCACGCCGATACCGCATTCGGTACCGGCCTGGACTTCCTTGACGTCGTCCTTGAACCGGCGCAGCGATTCCAGTTCGCCCTGGAACACCACAACGTTGTCTCGCAGCACACGGATCGGGTTGGCCCGTTTGACCGAACCCTCGATCACCAGGCAGCCGGCAATCGCACCCAGCTTGGACGAGCGGAACACGTCTTTGACCTCGGCAAGACCAATAATCTCTTCCTTGACTTCGGTGCCCAGCAGGCCCGAAATGGCCTTCTTGACGTCGTCGATGGCCTCGTAAATGATGCTGTAGTAGTTCAGGTCCAGGTCGTTTTCGCTGATGACTTTGCGCGCCGAGACATCGGCACGAACGTTGAAGCCGATGATGATTGCATTCGAGGCCTGTGCCAGCGCCGCGTCGGATTCGGTAATGCCGCCGACGCCGGAGGAAATCACGTTGACCTTGACCTCTTCGTTGGACAGCTTGGTCAGCGAATCCTTGAGCGCCTCGGCCGAACCCTGCACGTCGGCCTTGATCACCAGGTTGACGCTTTGCTGTTCGCCGGTGCTCCCCTCCTCGCCCATCTGATCGAACAGGTTCTGCAACTTGGCGGCCTGACGCTCTGCCAGCCGGCCTTCGCGAGCCGAGGATTTGCGCTGTTCGGCGGCCTCGCGCGCCTTGCGCTCGTCGGCGACGACCAGTACTTCGTCGCCGGCATTGGGCACACCGGAAAGACCCAGCACCTCGGCCGGAATCGACGGTCCGGCGGATTCGATGGGCTTGCCGGTTTCGTCGAACATCGCTCGGACGCGGCCGAACTGTTCCCCGGCCAGCACCATGTCACCCTTCTTGAGCGTGCCATCCTGGACCAGGATGGTGGCCACGGGCCCGCGGCCCTTGTCCAGCGAAGATTCCACCACCACACCTTTGGCACGGCGCTCGGGCACGGCCCTGAGCTCCAGCACTTCGGACTGCAGCAACACGGCTTCGAGCAGGCTGTCGACCCCTTCACCGGTAATCGCCGAGACCGGCACGAAGATCTCCTGGCCGCCCCATTCCTCGGGCACCACTTCCTCGGCCGAAAGCTCGTTCTTGACCCGATCAAGGTCGGATTCGGGTTTGTCAATCTTGTTGACCGCGACGATCAGCGGCACGCCGGCGGCACGTGCATGCTGGATGGCTTCCTTGGTCTGCGGCATCACGCCGTCGTCGGCGGCCACGACCAGGATCACAATGTCGGTGGCCTGGGCGCCGCGTGCGCGCATCGACGTAAACGCAGCATGACCGGGGGTATCCAGGAACGTGACCACGCCGTTTTCGGTCTCGACGTGATAGGCACCGATATGCTGCGTGATCCCCCCGCTTTCGCCCTCGGTAACCTTGGTGCGACGGATGAAATCAAGCAGTGAAGTCTTGCCGTGATCGACGTGACCCATTACGGTCACCACCGGCGGACGCGCCACTTCGTCCCCAGCACTCTGATCCTCGGAGACCAGTTCGCGCTCGATATCCTGCTGTTCGGCCGGTTTCGCCTCGTGGCCCATTTCCTCGGCCACCAGCATTGCGGTTTCCTGGTCCAGCGGCTGGTTGATGGTGACCATGGAACCCATGTTCATCAACGCCTTGATCAACTCGCCGGCCTTGACTGCCATGAGCTTGGCCAGTTCGCCGACCGTAATCGATTCGGGAATCTCGATCTCGCGCCTGACCGGCTCGGTCGGCATCTGGAAACCGTGCTCGCCACCGGCACTGGTGCTCTTGCCGCGGCGCTTGGGCTTGCGCCGCTTGCTCTTGGCCGCCACGTGCAGTTCCTCGCGGCCGTAACGCGTCTTGCCGGGCTTGTCGGATTTGCCGCGCTTGGCTTCCTCATCGCGCTTGCGTCGGGCTTCGCGCTCGACTTCGGCCTTGGCCGCAACAGCCTCGGCACGCGCGCGCGTTTCGGCTTCCTCGCGGGCCTTCTGCTCGTCCTCGCGCATCTTTTCTTCTTCGGCCTGGCGTCGCTCGGCTTCGGCCTTTTCGATCTCGCGCGCTTGCTCTTCGACCTTTTTCTCCTCGGCCTCGAGTTCGGCGCGGCGCTTTTCCTCGCGCTCGCGTTCGGCGGCCTCGGCGTCCTCGCGCTGGCGGCGCGACTCTTCCAGCGCCTGCTGCGCGGCTTCGCGCTCGGCGTCGGACTCGCTGGCTTCCTGGATTTCACCGCGCTTGACGTAGGTGCGCCGCTTGCGCACTTCGACATTCACGGTGCGCGAAGGCGCCGGGCCGCGGGTGCGACTGCGACCCGCACCGCCCGACGGCACTTTGAGTTCGCTCAGCGTCTTGCGCTTGAGGGTGACCTTGCGCGGCGAATCCGACTCGTCGCGTTCCTCGGCCTTGCCGTGCGAACTGCGCAGATACGCCAGCAGCTTCTTCTTGTCGTCATTGGTCACCGGTGCATCGGCTTTCCCGATCGAAATACCGGCTTCCTTGAACTGCGCCAGCAAACGATCAGGTGTAACCCCGAGCACTTCCGCCAATTGTGTAACTGTGACCTGCGACATTAAAACTCCTCGATAACTTCTGTTGGCTTCCGATTCCGCGGCAATAGGGATCAGCCCTCTTCAGTGAACCAGTGCGCACGCGCTTCCATGATCAGCTTCGCCGCGGCGTCGGGATCGAGATCCTTGACCTCCTCAAGCTCGTCGACCGCGCACTCAGCCAGGTCGTCACGGGTGCGAATTCCTTTCTCCGCCAGGCGGAACGCGATCGTCTCGGTGATGCCTTCCAGCGCAAGCAGATCCTCTGCCGGCCGGTTTTCCTCAAGCTGCTCTTCCGAGACAATCATCTGCGTCAGCAGCGCATCGCGCGCACGCTTGCGCAGTTCGGCGACGATATTTTCGTCGAATTCCTCGATCGCCAGCAATTCCGACTCGGGCACGTAGGCCACTTCCTCGACATTGGTGAAGCCTTCCTGCACCAGAATGCCGGCCAGTTCCTGGTCCACGTCGAGCTTCTCGATGAACATCTGCAGGATACCGCGCGATTCTTCCTCGCCCTTGGCCTCGGCGTCCTCGATGGTCATCACGTTGAGTTCCCAGCCGGTCAGTTCCGAAGCCAGGCGCACGTTCTGGCCGCCGCGGCCGATGGCCTGCGACAGGTTGGCCTCTTCGACCGCCACGTCCATGGATTTCGAATCCTCGTCGACAATAATCGAATTGACCTCGGCCGGCGCCATGGCGTTGATGACGAACTGCGCCGGGTTCTCGTTCCACAGGATGATGTCGATGCGCTCTCCGGCCAGCTCGTTGGACACCGCCTGCACGCGCGAACCGCGCATGCCGACGCAGGCGCCGATCGGGTCGGTGCGCGAATCCAGTGCATGCACCGCGATCTTGGCCCTGCGACCGGGATCTCGCGCGGCACCCTTGAGCTCGATCAGTTCCTGTCCGATTTCCGGAACCTCGAGCTTGAACAGCTCGATCAGCAGTTCCGGCATGGTCCGGCTGACGAACAGCTGCGGGCCGCGCTGCTCCTCGCGCACCTCGTAGAGATAGCCGCGGACGCGGTCGTTGACGCGAACGTTCTCGCCGGGCACCGTGTGTCGCGACGGGATGAAGGCCTCGGCATTCTCGCCCAGATCCAGGTAGATTCCGCCGCGCTCCAGACGCTTGACGGCGCCGCTGACCAGTTCGCCCACGCGGTCGATGTAGGCCTCGACCACCTGCGCGCGCTCTGCCTGGCGCACCCGCTGGACGATGACCTGCTTGGCCGCCTGGGCGGCAATGCGGCCGAACTCCGGCGGCTCCATGGGCTCTTCGATGAAATCGCCCACTTCCAGATCCGGATGGTTCTTGCGTGCCTCGCTGAAGCGAATCTGGCGGTCCTCGGACTCCAGCTCGGCCTCTTCGGGGTCGTCGGAAATCACTTCCCAGCGGCGGAACGCCTTGTAATCACCCGTCTTGCGGTCGATCGCCACGCGGGTATCGATATCTTGCGGATGGCGACGGCGCGCCGCCGAGGCCAGCGCGGCCTCGATCGCTTCAAAGATGATGTCGTGCGAAAGCCCCTTCTCGTTGGAGACGGCTTCGGCGACCTGCAGGATTTCCTTGCCCTTCTTCAATTCACTCATTTTCGACCTACTCAGATCCTGATTTTCATCTTCCCGCCAGGAGTGCATCCATGTCGGGCTTGAGATTGGCGCGGCGGATATCGTCGAATGAAACCGCGATATTCTCACCGTCGACCTCGACGACGACCTGGTCGTCGTCGGCTGCAACGATCCGGCCGGTCAGCTTGCGGCGCTTGTTTTGACCAGCGCCATGACCATTGCCGTGACCATTGCCATGACCATCGTTCATCGGTGCGTAAAGATGCACCGTGGCACGATCGCCGACGAACTTCCGGTAGTGCGCCGGCTCGAACAGCGGCCGCTCCACACCCGGCGACGAGACCTCCAGGCTGTAATGCCCGGATACCGGATCTTCCACGTCCAGAACCGCCGAGACCTCATGGCTGACCTCGGCGCAATCATCGACGCTGATGCCTTCGGGCTCGCGGTCGATGTAGATGCGCACCAGCCTGTTCTTCGGATTCGACAGGTACTCCAGCCCGACAAACTCGAAACCCATTGCCTCGATCGCCGGCCTGATGAGCCGGCTTAAATCGTCCTGCACCGACATGTCCTGACTCCTGGCCTGCCCGACACAACCGGCGGCCGTTCGACACTGCAAAAAATCCGGGCCCGGAAAACAAAAAAGCCCCTGAAGACCAGGGGCTTTCTTGCACCGATGACCTGGTAGCGGGGGCAGGATTCGAACCTGCGACCTTCGGGTTATGAGCCCGACGAGCTGCCAGACTGCTCCACCCCGCAATCGAGCTGGCTATATTAACAAAACTTTCGGTTCCGGGCAAGCTCGATTCGCCCCGATTTTCACTGTACCGGTCTATTCGGCCAACAATTTGTTGACCCGCTTGACGAATCCGGCCGGATCGGCGAGTTCGCCGCCATCGATCAGCAGCGCCTGGTCCAGCAGCAGGTGCGCGAGCTCCGCGCGCCGGCTCTCGTCCCGGGTCTCGGCCAGGCGGTTGACCAGCGCGTGCTCGGCGTTGATTTCGAGATCCGGCTTGAAGTCGGGAACATCCTGCCCGGCCTGTTTCAGCATTCTGCGCATCTGCAGCGTCATGCCGCTGGCATCCTCGGCGATGCAGCTGGCCGATTCGGTCAACCGCTTGCTGGGCCGCACGTTGCCGACGCGGTCGCCCAGCAGCTTCTTGATCGTGCCGCAAAGCGCGTCGCGCTCCTGCTGCTGTTCCTCGGTGGGCGCTTCATCGTCATCGGCCGGGGCCTCGAATTCGCCGCTGGCCGCCGACTTGAGCGGCTTGCCGTCGAACTCGAACAGGTGGTTGACCAGCCACACGTCGATCGGGTCGGTCAGCAAAAGCACTTCCACCCCGGCCTTGCTGAACGCTTCCAGGTGGGGACTTGCAAGCACCTGGTCCATGCTGTCGCCGGTCAAGTACCAGATTGCGTCCGGCTGCTCGCCGGCGCGCTCCAGATAGGCGGTCAGCGACACCGAATGCGGCGCCCGGTCAACGGTGCTGGCGAAACGCAGCAGTTTGGCGATCCGCTCACGGTTGTCCAGATCCTCGATGATGCCTTCCTTGAGCACGTTGCCGAACTCGCGCTGGAACGTCGCCCAGGCCTCGCCGCCTTCGTCGGCCAGCTTTTCGATCATGTCCAGCGACCGGCGCACGACCGCGGCGCGGATCTTGCCCAGCAGCGGGCTGTCCTGAAGAATCTCGCGCGAGATGTTCAGCGGCAGATCGTCCGAGTCGACCACGCCGCGAATGAAACGCAGGTAGCGCGGCAGCAACTGCTCCGCGGCATCCATGATGAACACGCGCTGGATATAGAGTTTGACGCCCCTGCGGTCGTCGCGATTCCAGGCCAGATCGAACGGCGCCTGGCCCGGCAGGAACAACAGCATCGAATAACTCTGAGTGCCTTCCACGTGATGGTGGGCCCACTTGGCCGGAGGCTGAAGGTCGCCGGAAAGCCCCTGGTAGAACTCCGCGTATTCTTCGTCGCCGATCTCGACCTTCGGCCGGGTCCACAGCGCCTGAGTGTCGTTGACGACTTCCGGCTCCTGTTCGGATTCCGATCCGGCTTCCACGACCCGGATCGGGAATGAAATGTGGTTGGAGTAATGGCGCACGATGCGCTTGATTCGGTCTGCGTCGAGCAGGTCACGGTGTTGCTCGCCAAGCTGAAGCTCCACGCGCGTGCCCGGCGCATCCATTGCAGTGGCCTCCAGCGTGTATTCGCCCTTGCCGTCGGAAAACCAGCGCACCGCCTCATCGGACGCCGCGCCGGCATGGCGGGTTTCCACCGTGACGCGGTCGGCGACGATGAACGCCGAATAGAACCCGACGCCGAATTGTCCGATCAGCCTGGCATCGGTCTTCTGGTCGCCGCTCAGCGATTCGAGAAAGCGCGCCGTTCCCGAGCGCGCGATCGTGCCCAGGTTGTCGATCACGTCCTGGCGGGTCATGCCGATGCCGTTGTCGGTCACGACCAGCGTGTGGGCGTCGGCATCGATTTCGATGGAGATGATGGCCGGATCCTGGTCGAGGCCCTGCAGGCTGCTGTCGGTCAAGGCCTGGAAGCGTAGCTTGTCCAGCGCGTCGGAGGCATTGGAAACAAGCTCGCGCAGAAAGATCTCGCGATTCGAGTACAGCGCGTTGATCATCAGCTTGAGCAGCTGGTCGACTTCGGTGTCAAAGGCGCGCGTTTCGGCGGTCGATTTGGTGGTGTCGTTCATCGGGATGCAATACTCTTTATGTAACCGCGTTCACTAATGGGCCTGACGTGCCCGGTTTTCAAGTTTGCGCCGTTTCTCGACGGCCTCCGCCAGCGCTCTGCCCGAGGTAAATTTGCGTTTGCGGCACGCCCGAGTTGCATCCTGGCGACAGCTTGGTAATAATGCCCAGGCTCATCAGCGGGATCGCCCCGTTTCTTTGTGCTGCTCATCACAGAATTACAATGAGAATCTATGCGAAATCACTATCTGATTACGATCGCAGACTGTAACCGCGCAAGGCATTACACGCTGACCGAGCTGATGCGCCGGGCGGCGCTGGCAGCCGGCGGCTTGATCGGTGCGGTGTTTCTCGGCTGTCTGCTGGTGATTTACGCACTATCCGGGCACGTCGAGAAGCTGGACGCCAACCTGGCCGACCTGAACCAGCGCAACGCGTCCATCGAGGCAAAAAACCACCAGCTGTTGGTCCACCAGACCCGGCTCACCGCACAGGTCGAGGCCCGTGCCTCCGAACTGATCCAGCTGAGCGACGAACTGGAACAGCTCGAGACCATCATCGGCATCAATCCACCGTCTTCACTGCCGGTTGCCGAGCGGATCTCGGTCGCCAGCCATACCGCGTTCGAGAAGCGTCTGATGCTGTCGTCCATCCCGAGCGGCTACCCGCTGGAACAGGCCACCGTCACCAGCAGTTTCGGCATGCGCGAGCATCCGGTGGTCGAGGGTACCCGGTTGCACGGGGGGGTCGACCTGCGGGCGAGCATCGGCACCGAGGTCACTGCAACCGCCGACGGCGTGGTCGAGTACGCCGGAAACAATGTCGGCAGCGGCATGGGCAAGATGATTAAGATCGTGCACAATTACGGCTTCTCGACGATCTTCGCTCACTTGAGCGAAATAGACGTAAAGGTCGGCCAATACGTTGCCCAGGGCGAGCCCATCGGCCGTTCCGGCAACAGCGGGCTGTCCGAAGCACCGCATCTGCATTACGAGGTACGCTATCTCGAACGCAGACTCAACCCCGGTTCTTTCATGGACTGGTCTTTCGAACGCTACCAAACCGTTTTCGAGCAGGAGGAACGGGTCCAATGGCAATCTTTGGCAAGGACCGTGCGCAGCCAGGTACGGGTAATGGATCAACCATCATCGCCGCAGGCACCCAGTTTGTCGGCAATCTCACCCTGAGCGACACGCTGCACGTCGATGGCCGCATCGACGGCGATGTGCAGTCGGAGTCCAATGTCGTGATCGGCAGCGAAGGCTACCTGAAGGGCCAGGTCAAGGCTGGCACCGTGGTGGTCAGCGGTCGCGTGGACGGCTCCATTTCGGCCGACCGCCTGGAAATCATCGCCGGCGGCCGGGTGGAGGGCGATGTGCATATCGTCGACCTGGTGATCGAACCCGGCGGCCGTTTCAACGGATCAAGCGAGATTCTCGCCGCCGAGACGCCCCAGGCCCACAAAACCAATTCGGGAAATGGGCTGAAGCCTTCCAGCATCACACCGAAAAAAGCCGCGGCATCCGAACAACCTGATACCGGCGACAAGGAACGCTCCGCGTCAACCGCCTGATTCGGCAATAGTGGCAGTGGCGCTGCGGGGCTTCCTGAGCTTGAAATACAGCGTTCGCTCCACCCGTGCGATCTCCTTGCCAGCGGCGTCATGGACACGCACTTGGTGGTCGCGCAGGAATGGCTCGCCGCTCTCCGTGCCCTTGATCACCCGATCGAGGTCGGCCCGGCTTAGCTCGAAATTTGCACCAACGGTGCCCTTTCCAGGCCTCATGAATTGAATCCGGGCAGCATAATCCCATACTACATATTCGCGACCCAGCAGGTTGATGTACATCAGCATATAGAACGGATCGGTCATTGCAAACAGGCTGCCACCGAAGTGCGCACCAACGTAGTTGCGGTTCCACCAGTGCAAATTCATTTCCACGCGCACACGCTGCCAGTCTGGTGAAATCTCGCGCACGCGAACACCGGCGGCCAGATATGGCGGCCAGAGGTTCATGAGCAGTCTCAGTCGACCTGGTTTCATCTGGTAGGCGCGCCACGGCCACCGAATAGCCGGGGCGGGGCAACCCCGCCGGGGCGTATCTTACGGATCTCTCTGTTTGCCGGGGCGAACAGAACCGGTCAGGAGTTGGCGCGTCCGCTGAGTTTTTCGCGGATACGCGCTGCCTTGCCTTCCAGGTTGCGCAGATAGAACAGTTTCGCCCGGCGCACGCGGCCGCGGCGTTTGATGTCGATCGAGTCGATCAGCGGGCTGTAGGTCTGGAATACACGTTCGACGCCGGTGCCGTGCGAAACCTTGCGCACCGTGAAGGCCGAGTGCAGACCACGATTGCGGCGTGCAATCACAACGCCTTCGAACGCCTGCAGGCGCTGGCGATCGCCTTCGCGCACCCAAAGATTGACGACAACCGTGTCTCCCGGAGCGAAATCCGGAACATCGCGCTGCGACTGTTCCGCGTTGATCTGGTCGATAATCGTGCTCATGATCGTGATCCGTATTCGTTGTTCGAGGTGTAGCGGCCCGAAAAAGCAAGGCCCGAAAAGTCAAGCGTGCAAGTATAACGGATAATTTTGCATTCCGGCAACAGGCCCGGCCGAAAAGCCACAGGTTCCCTTATTCGTCGTCGGTTTTTCCGAGCTGTTTCGCCAGCCACTCGCGGTCGGCCTCGTCCAGTTCGGCCGATTCGAGCAGGTCGGGACGCCGGCGGGCTGTTCTCAGCAGCGCCTGCTCGCGGCGCCAGCGCGCAATGGCTGCATGGTCTCCGCCTAGCAATACGCCCGGCACCTGCCGTTCGCGCCAGACTTCAGGCCGGGTGTAGTGCGGGCAGTCCAGCAGGCCCTGGCTGAAGGAGTCCTGCGCGGCGGATTGCTCGTGGCCCAGCACGCCGGGCTGCAGCCGGATCACGGCGTCCATCAGGGCCGCAGCGGCGTATTCGCCCCCGGAAAGCACGAAGTCGCCCATGGACCATTCCTCGTCGATCAACGCTTCGCTGACGCGTTCGTCGATGCCTTCGTAGCGGCCGCAGACAAGAATCAGACGGTCGCGCGCGGCCAGTTCCTCGACCGTGCGCTGGGTCATCGGCCTGCCCTGCGGGCTGAGCCCCGATACCGCGGCGCTGGAGCCGGATCGCGCCTGTTCGATCGCACGGGCCAGCGGTTCCGGCCGCATGACCATGCCCGGCCCGCCGCCGTAGGGCCGGTCGTCCACACTCTTGTGCGCGCCCTCGGCATGCTCGCGCGGATTGAAGCAGCGCATGCGTACCCGTCCGTCGGCCAGCGCACGCCCCGTCAGGCCCATGGCCTTGAGGTGCTCGAACCACTCGGGGAACAGCGTGACAATATGGATTTCAGTCAGCATCGGTCCACGCAAGCTGCCAGTCGACAACGACCCGCCGAGCGGCCAGGTCGACCCGGTCGACGAACTGCCCGGTCACGAAAGGCACCAGCAGATCGCTGCCGCCACCGCTGCGCCTGATTTCCAGCACGTCATGCGCACCCGCATCGAGCAATCCAATGATTCTGCCCAGATGCTCGCCTTCGCGGTTGAAGACGTCCAACCCGATCAGGTCGTGCCAGTACCAGGCCCCGGTCCCGGCGGACGGGAGTTTGTCACGATCGAAGAACAACGGCGTGCCGTGCAGTGCTTCGGCCTGCTCGCGGCTGTCGACCTCTTCGAGTTGCGCGACCAGCCTCGGACCCTGCCGACGCCACTGCCGAACACGTAAAAGCCCCGGCGAACCCTTGGTTCGCCAGGGCTGGTATTCGAAGATGTTCTCCGGCGGCTCGGTCAGCGAGAAAACCTTGACCCAGCCGGCGGTGCCCCAGGCACCGTTGAGTCGACCGAGCTCGACCTGGTCTTCGGCTTCACTCATGGCCGACCGGGCCGGCTTCAGGCTTCGGCCGTTGGCTTGGCCTGGGCGGCTTCGACAATAAGATGACTGACGCGCTCGGAAATCTGCGCGCCCTGCTCGACCCAATGCTCGATACGCTCGCGATCCACGCGCAGGCGTTCGTCATTGCCGCGCGCGACCGGGTTGAAGAAACCCAGACGCTCGATATTCCTGCCATCACGTCGGTTGCGGCTGTCGGTTACCACAATGTGGTAGAACGGCTGCTTCTTGGCGCCACCGCGTGCCAGTCTGATCTTGACCATTAAAAACTCCTGACTTTTCATGCCGGCGCATGCCGGCAGATTGCAATATGTTAACCGGGGGATTTTACCCGCAAAAGACCGCTTTGGGAAGCCCGGACCGGCAACGGCCGGCCCAAGTTCCATTCGCGGCGGGCAATCACTCGCCGGAGTCCTCGCCCGATTCGTCGCCCGATTCGTCCAGACCACCGGTCGGAACGGTCTCGGTCGGCGCGGAAGGCTCGTTGGCACGCAGCAGCGCGGCCAGTTCGGCTTCGGAATCGCCCACGACTTCGGTTTCCTCGTGTTTGCGTGCACGCGCAACCCGTCCGGTTCCGGCCGGGATCAGGCGACCCACGATGACGTTCTCCTTGAGTCCGCGCAGGTGATCGACGGTGCCGCGCACGGCAGCGTCGGTCAGCACCCGGGTGGTCTCCTGGAACGAGGCGGCAGAGATGAACGACTCGGTCGCCAGCGATGCCTTGGTGATGCCCAGCAACACGCGCTGGAACACCGAAGGACGCAAGCCGTCGCTCTCGAGCTTGCGATTTTCCTCGATCACGTTGACCGCATCGAGCTGCTCGCCCTGCAGGAACTTGCTGTCGCCGGAGCCGAGAATCTCGACCTTGCGCAGCATCTGCCGGATGATGACCTCAATATGCTTGTCGTTGATCTTCACGCCCTGCAGGCGGTAGACGTCCTGGATTTCCTGCACCAGGTAGTTGGCCAGCGGCTCCACGCCGAGCAGTCGCAGGATGTCGTGCGGATCGAGCTCACCGTCGACGACGGTTTCGCCCTTCTCCACGTGCTCGCCCTCAAACACCTGAATCTGGCGCCACTTCGGAATCAGATCCTCGTGGGTATCGCCGTGTTCGTCGGTGATGACCAGGCGTTGTTTACCCTTGGTCTCTTTGCCGTAACTGACCGTACCCGAGGCCTCGGCAAGAATCGCCGCTTCCTTGGGCCGACGCGCTTCGAACAAGTCGGCCACGCGCGGCAGACCGCCGGTGATATCGCGGGTCTTGGACGATTCCTGCGGAATACGCGCCAGTACGTCGCCGACCTGTACATCCTGACCGTCGCGGCAATTGATCACGGCCCCGGCCGGCAGGAAGTTCTGCGCTGGCTGCGCGGTGCCGGGCAATGTCAGCGGCTTGCCCTTCTCGTCGATCAGGCGAATCGTCGGACGCAGGTCCTTGCCCTCCGAACCACGCTTTTTCGGATCGATGACCACCGAGCTGGTAAGACCGGTGACTTCGTCGGTCTGCTCGGCAACGGTCACGCCCTCGATGAAGTCCTGAAACGAGGTCTTGCCGGCTACTTCCGCGACCACCGGATGGGTGTGTGGATCCCAGTTGGCCACAACCTGCCCCGACGTGACGCTGTCGCCTTCGCGGATGCTCAGCACGGCACCGTAGGGGATCTTGTAGCGCTCGCGCTCGCGGCCATGGCTGTCGATCAACGAGAGCTCGCCGGAACGCGAAACCGCAACCAGCTTGCCTTCGGAGTTCTCCACCGACTTCAGGTTGAACAGTCGCACGGTACCGGCGGATTTGACCTGGATCTGGTCGACCGCAACCGCACGCGATGCGGCACCACCGATATGGAAGGTACGCATGGTCAGCTGGGTGCCGGGCTCGCCGATCGACTGTGCGGCGATGACGCCTACGGCTTCACCGGCGTTGACCGACGAACCGCGGGCAAGATCGCGCCCGTAGCACTGGCCACAGATGCCGTAGCGCGTCTCGCAGGTAATCGGAGAACGCACCAGCACCCGGTCAATTGCATGCTCTTCGAGCGTGGCAACCCACTGCTCGTCGAGCAGCGTACCGCGCTCGCACAGCACGTCGTTGCTGTCGGCCGGGTACACATCCTCGGCCAGAACACGACCGAGGATCCGCTCGCCCAGCGGCTCGACAACGTCACCGCCCTCGACGATGGGCAGCATCTCAAGACCGTTGTCGGTACCGCAGTCGTTCTCGATGACCACCAGGTCCTGAGCCACATCCACCAGCCGGCGCGTCAGGTAGCCGGAGTTGGCGGTTTTCAGCGCCGTATCGGCCAGGCCCTTGCGCGCGCCATGGGTAGAGATGAAGTACTGCAGTACGTTTAGGCCTTCACGGAAGTTGGCGGTAATCGGCGTTTCGATGATCGAGCCGTCCGGCTTGGCCATCAGGCCTCGCATGCCGGCCAGCTGGCGAATCTGCGCGGCCGAGCCACGCGCGCCGGAATCGGCCATGATGAAGATCGAGTTCATCGAATCCTGTTCGACCTCGTTGCCATCGATGTCGACCCGGATCTCCTTTCCGATCCGGTTCATCATCGCCTTGGCCACGGCTTCGTTTGTGCGCGACCAGATATCGACCACCTTGTTGTAGCGCTCGCCCGATGTCACGACACCCGACGAGTACTGCTCCTGAATCTCGAGCACTTCGGATTCGGCACGTTCCAGAATGGCCTTCTTCTCCGGCGGCACCTGCAGATCGTCAAGACCGATCGAAACGCCGGCGCGCGTGGAGTTTGCGAAACCGGTGTACATCAGCTGATCGGCGAACACCACGGTGTGCTTGAGGCCCAGCGAGCGATAGCTTTCGTCGATCAGGCGCGAGATCTGCTTCTTCTTCAGCGTCTGGTTGAACAGATCAAAACGCATGCCCTTGGGCGCAATCTCGAAAAGCAGTGCGCGACCGACGGTGGTATCGTAACGCTGAATGACCGGCTGCGGCTTGCCGTTGTCGTCATGCACGTATTCGGTGACCCGCACGTTGACCGAAGCCTGCAGTTCGACCTGCTTGTTGGCATAGGCCCGGTGCACCTCGGCGGTGCTGGAGAAGTTCATGCCCTCGCCCTTGGCACCGGCGAGTTCGCGGGTCATGTAGTACAGGCCCAGCACCACGTCCTGGGTCGGCACGATGATCGGCTCGCCATTGGCCGGCGACAGGATGTTGTTGGTCGACATCATCAACGCGCGCGCTTCCAGCTGAGCCTCCAGGCTCAACGGGACGTGCACGGCCATCTGGTCGCCGTCGAAGTCGGCGTTGAACGCGGTACAGACCAGCGGGTGGAGCTGAATGGCCTTGCCCTCGATCAGCACCGGCTCGAACGCCTGGATGCCAAGCCTGTGGAGTGTCGGGGCGCGGTTGAGCAGTACCGGATGCTCGCGAATGACCTCCTCGAGAATATCCCAGACTTCGGCATCTTCCTTCTCGACCAGCTTCTTGGCCGCCTTGATGGTCGGCGCCATGCCGCGGCGCTGCAGTTTCGAAAAGATGAACGGCTTGAACAGTTCCAGCGCCATCTTCTTCGGCAGGCCGCACTCGTGCAGCTTGAGGGTCGGGCCGACCACGATGACCGAGCGGCCGGAGTAGTCGACGCGCTTGCCCAGCAGGTTCTGCCGGAAGCGGCCCTGTTTGCCCTTGATCATGTCGGCCAGTGACTTCAAAGGTCTCTTGTTCGTGCCGGTGATTGCGCGACCGCGACGACCGTTGTCGAGCAGCGCATCGACCGCCTCCTGCAGCATCCGCTTCTCGTTGCGCACGATGATGTCGGGCGCGTTGAGTTCCAGCAGGCGACGCAGGCGGTTGTTGCGATTGATCACGCGCCGGTACAGGTCGTTGAGATCCGAAGTCGCGAACCGCCCTCCGTCCAGCGGTACCAGCGGGCGCAGGTCCGGCGGCAGCACCGGAAGCACGGTCAGAATCATGTACTCGGGACGATTGCCCGATTCCAGGAACGCCTCGACCAGCTTGATCCGCTTGGTCAGGCGCTTGATCTTGGTCTCGGAGTTGGTCGCACCGATGTCCTCGCGCAGCTGCGTAAGCTCGGATGACAGATCGACGTTCTTGAGCAGGTCGTAGACCGCCTCGGCGCCCATCTTGGCATCGAACTCATCGCCATAGGTTTCCATGGCTTCGAGATACTGCTCATCGGTCAGCAACTGGCCGCGCTCCAGCGGCGTCATTCCCGGATCGAGCACCAGGTAGGACTCGAAATACAGGATGCGCTCGATGTCGCGCAGCGTCATGTCCAGCATCAGGCCGATACGCGAGGGCAGCGACTTGAGGAACCAGATATGCGCCACCGGGCTGGCCAGGTCGATATGGCCCATGCGTTCGCGGCGGACCTTGGTCAGCGTGACTTCGGTACCGCACTTCTCGCACTTCACACCCCGGTGCTTCATGCGCTTGTACTTGCCGCAGAGGCACTCGTAGTCCTTGACCGGTCCGAAGATCGCGGCACAGAACAGGCCTTCACGCTCGGGCTTGAAGGTTCGGTAATTGATCGTTTCCGGCTTCTTGACCTCGCCAAAAGACCAGGAGCGGATCATGTCCGGCTGGGCCAGACCAATGCGAATGGCATCAAAATCAGTGATTTGATGCTGGCGCTTGTAGAAATTCAGCAAATCTCGCACGTTCAGATCCTCCTCGATCAGGACTCTTCGAGTTCAATGTTGATGCCGAGCGACCGGATTTCCTTCACCAATACGTTGAAGGATTCGGGCATGCCGGCAACCATGCGGTGGTTGCCATCGACAATAGCTTTGTACATCTGATTACGGCCCTGCACATCGTCGGACTTGACGGTGAGCATTTCCTGCAGCGTGAACGCCGCACCATAGGCCTCCAGCGCCCAGACTTCCATCTCGCCGAAGCGCTGGCCGCCGAACTGGGCCTTGCCGCCCAGCGGCTGCTGGGTGACCAGACTGTACGGACCGGTCGACCGGGCGTGCATCTTGTCGTCGACCAGGTGGTTGAGCTTGAGCATGTACATGTAACCCACGGTGACCGGACGATCGAAAGAGTCGCCGGTGCGGCCGTCGTACAGCGTCATCTGGCCCGACTCGGGAAGATCCGCCATCTTCAGCAGCTTCTTGATCTCGCTCTCGTCGGCACCGTCGAACACCGGGGTCGCCATGGGCACGCCGCCGGTCAGATTACCTGCAAGCTCCAGGACTTCGCCGTCGCTGAACTCCTTGAGGCTGACACGACCGGGGCGGTCGGAGTTGTAAATCTCCTCAAGGAACTTGCGCACCTTGGCCGGTTTCTCCTGCGCGGCCAGCATCGCCTCGATCTTCTCGCCCAGGCCACGGGCGGCCAGACCCAGGTGGGTTTCGAGCACCTGCCCGATGTTCATGCGCGAAGGCACGCCCAGCGGGTTGAGCACGATATCCACCGGCCGGCCGCCTTCGTCGAACGGCATGTCCTCGACCGGAACAATGGTCGAGATCACGCCCTTGTTGCCGTGCCTGCCTGCCATCTTGTCGCCAGGCTGCATGCGGCGCTTGACGGCCAGATAGACCTTGACCATCTTGAGCACGCCCGGCGCCAGATCGTCGCCGCGGGTGATCTTTTCCTTCTTTTCCTCGAATTTGTCGTCGGCCAGCTTGCGCTGCTTCTCGATCTGGCGCTGGGCGCGTTCGAGCAGTTCCTGCGCCTCGTCGTTGCGCATGCGCAGCTTGAACCAGTCGTCGCGCTTGAGATTGCCCAGATACTCGGCGGTCAGCTTGGCGCCCTTCTTGAGTTCCGGGCCCTTGTCGACCACCTTGCCGACCAGCACGGCCTCCAGACGATTGAAGATTGCATCTTCCATGATCCGGAGCTGATCGTCGAGGTCGGTGCGCACCTGGCGAATGTGGTCCTTCTCGATCGAGAGAGCGCGCGCGTCCTTGTCCACGCCCTCTCGGGTGAAGACCTGGACATCGATCACGGTACCGTCCATGCCGCTGGGCACGCGCTGCGAGGTGTCCTTCACATCCGAGGCCTTCTCGCCGAAGATCGCGCGCAGCAGCTTTTCTTCCGGCGTCAGCTGGGTTTCGCCCTTGGGCGTAACCTTGCCGACCAGGATGTCGCCGGCGCGTACTTCGGCGCCGACGTAGACGATGCCGGATTCGTCGAGCTTGCTCAGCGTATATTCGCCGACGTTCGGGATATCACTGGTGATTTCCTCCGAACCCAGCTTGGTATCGCGCGCCACACAGGTCAGTTCCTCGATGTGAATCGAGGTGAACCGGTCTTCCTGCACCACGCGCTCCGAGATCAGGATGGAATCCTCGAAGTTGTAACCGTTCCAGGGCATGAACGCAACGCGCATGTTCTGACCCAGTGCAAGCTCGCCAAGATCCGTGGACGGTCCGTCCGCGAGCACGTCCTTGGTCCGGACAACATCGCCCACCTTGACCAGAGGACGCTGGTTCATGCAGGTGTTCTGGTTGGAACGCTGGTATTTGACCAGGTTGTAGATATCTACACCCGGATCGTCCTCGCCCACTTCGTCTTCGTTGGCGCGTACTACAATCCGGCCGGCATCGACCTGATCGACCACGCCGCCGCGCTGGGCCACGGTGGTGACGCCTGAATCGGTGGCCACCAGGCGCTCCATGCCGGTGCCGACCAGCGGTTTGTCGACTCTGAGCGTCGGTACAGCCTGGCGCTGCATGTTCGAACCCATCAACGCACGGTTGGCGTCGTCATGTTCCAGAAACGGCACCATGGCCGCGGCCACGGAAACGATCTGGCGCGGCGAGACGTCGATGAAATCGATATCGTCCGGCTTGGTCAGCGTGAATTCACCCAGGTGCCGGCACGGGACCAGCTCGGCGGTGAACTTGCGCTTGTTGTCCAGTTCGGCGTTGGCCTGGGCGATGACGTAATCGCCTTCCTCGATCGCCGACAGGTAGGACACGTCGTCGGTGACCTTGCCGTTGACAACCTTGCAGTACGGCGTCTCCAGGAAGCCGTAGCTGTTGGTGCGCGAATACACTGCCAGCGAGTTGATCAGGCCGATATTCGGGCCTTCCGGCGTTTCGATCGGGCACAACCGGCCGTAATGAGTCGGGTGCACGTCGCGCACTTCGAAGCCGGCACGCTCACGGGTCAGGCCACCCGGGCCAAGCGCCGAGACGCGGCGCTTGTGGGTGACTTCCGAAAGCGGGTTGTTCTGGTCCATGAACTGCGAAAGCTGGGAGGAACCGAAGAACTCCTTGACTGCTGCAGCCACCGGCTTGGCATTGATCAGATCCTGCGGACCCAGACCTTCGCTTTCGGCCATGCTCAGACGCTCGCGCACGGCGCGCTCGACGCGCACCAGGCCGATGCGGAACTGGTTCTCGGCCATTTCACCCACCGAGCGTACCCGGCGGTTGCCGAGATGGTCGATATCGTCGACGGTTCCATTGCCGTTGCGGATATCGATCAACACCTTCAGCACATCCAGAATATCGTCGCGGTCCAGCGTGCCTGAGCCTTCCAGCTCTTCACGCCTGACACGGCGGTTGAACTTCATCCGCCCGACCGCCGAGAGATCGTAGCGTTCTTCGGCAAAGAACAGATTCTTGAACAGGTTCTGGGCTGCATCCTTGGTCGGCGGTTCGCCCGGGCGCATCATCTTGTAGATTTCCCACAGCGCTTCGAGCTCGCTGGAGGTCGGATCGATGCGCAGCGTATTGGAAATGTACGGACCCTGATCGAGGTCATTGACGTACAGGATTTCGAACGACTTGACCTTGCTCTCGCGTAGCGTTTCCAGCAGCTCGCCGGTGATCTCGTCATTGCACGAAGCCAGCAACTCGCCGCTTTCAGTATCAACGATGTTGTGGGCCAGGATGCGCCCGATCAGGTACTCGTCGCTGACGTCCAGCGCCTTGACACCGGCTTCCTCGATCTGCTTGACGTGGCGCGCGGTGATACGCCGGTCCTTGCCGACAATGACATTACCTTTCTTGTCGGCGATATCGGTCAGCGCGATTTCACCGCGCAGGCGCGACGGCACCAGATCGAGCTTGGCGTCGGACTTGCGCAGCGTGATCTTCGACTTTTCGAAGAAAGTGCCAAGGATTTCCTCGTCTTCCATGCCAAGCGCGCGCAGCAGGATGGTCACCGGCAGCTTGCGCCGCCGATCGATGCGCGTGAATACAGCATCCTTGGGATCGAACTCGAAATCCAGCCAGCTGCCCCGATACGGGATCACGCGCGCCTTGTACAGCAGCTTCCCGGAAGAGTGCGTCTTGCCCCGGTCGTGGTCGAAGAACACCCCGGGAGAGCGGTGCATCTGATTGACGATGACCCGCTCGGTACCGTTGATCACGAACGTGCCGGTTTCGGTCATCAGCGGAAGGTCGCCCATGTAGACGTCCTGTTCCTTGACTTCCTTGACCTTCTTGTTCTTTGCCGGACTGTCCTTGTCGTAAATGACCAGGCGGACGGTCACCCGCAGGGGTGCAGCATAGGTCATGCCGCGCAGCTTGCATTCGGTAACATCGAACTCGGGCTTGCCGAGCTGGTAGGTTACGTATTCCAGCGCCGCATTACCGGAGTAGCTTGCAATCGGGAACACGGACGAAAGCGCTCCATGCAGACCCTTCAGCTCACGGTCGCTTTCGGCCAGATCGTCCTGCAGGAACTGCCTGTAGGAATCGACCTGGGTTGACAACAGGAAAGGTGCATCGATAACCTGCACATGCTTTCCAAAATCCTTCCGGATACGCTTCTTTTCGGTAAACGAATAACTCATCGAAATCTCACCCGCACGCTGGTGCAACTGATCCGGGACTTTGTTACGATCGGTCTTGTCGTGACACCCGGAACGGGCCGCGACAACCGCTTAATGCAGAAAACGGGAATGGGCCGGGCGTCATGCGACACCCAGCCCAGCCCGGTCTTCACTGCAAAGGTGAGGTAATTACTTGACCTCGACCGTTGCGCCTGCTTCTTCCAATTGCTTCTTGATCTCTGCTGCTTCGTCCTTGTTAACGCCTTCCTTGACCGGCGAGGGTGCACCCTCGACCAGCTCCTTGGCTTCCTTCAGACCCAAACCGGTGATGCCACGAATGGCCTTGATCACCTGGACCTTCTTTTCGCCAAAACCGGAAAGCACGACGTCGAATTCGGTCTGTTCTTCCGCGGCAGCGGCTTCACCACCGGCAGCCGGCGCCGCGGCAGCTGCAACCGGAGCGGCAGCGGATACGCCGAATTTCTCTTCCATTGCCTCGATCAGGTCAACAACCTCGACAACGGTCATGTTGGAAATTGTTTCCAGAATATCTTCTTTCGAAACGGCCATTTTCAGTTACTCCAAAATGTATTGATCAAATGATTTATCAGGCAGCCTGCTTGCTGTCGCGCACCGCGGCGATGGTACGAACAAGCTTGGTATGCGGCTCGGCAAGGGTACGAACGAATTTTTCGACCGGCGCCTTCATCACGCCCATCAGCATGGCAATCGCCTGGTCGCGGGTCGGCAGGCTCGCCAGGCGCTCGAGTTCCGAGGCCTGATACAGCGTTGCGCCCATGGCAACCAGCCGGACAACAAGCTTGTTGTCGCCCTTCGAGAAGTCCTTGATCAGTCTTGCCGCCGCGCCCGGATCCTCGATCGAAAACGCGAACAGCAGCGGACCGGTCAGTTCTTCGGCCATGCATTCAAATTCGGTGCCCTCGACGGCACGCTTGACCAGCGTGTTCTTGGCCACCTTGAGATAGACACCTTCACTGCGCGCCTTGGCACGCATCTCGGTCATCTTCTCAACGGTGATGCCGCGATATTCGGCAGCTACGGCTGAGTGCGCGGACTTTGCCACTTCGGAAACCTCCGCAACGACCGCCTTCTTTTGCTCAAGAGTGAGCGCCATTTGCTACCTCCGTCAAGTCGGATGGCCGGAGAATTCTCCAGCCCTCCATCCAAACCGGGTCAAGCTGCAACCCGGCACCAGTCAGGTGGCCGTTTCCCCGAAATCGGGTAATCGGGCGACACCATCTACGCAGGCGGGCTTTCACCCTTTATCCGGTACGCGAAGCGCGCCCCGGACCTGCGGTCTTGGACGGGCGCGGAACGAAAAACCTCCGCGAAACGCCCGTACATCGCCGGGCAGAGCCCGGCAAATCTCTACAACACGATCCTTACAAGCCCAGCGTGGCGTTGTCGACGGTGAGCCCCGGGCCCATCGTCGTGGAAATCGCGATCTTGCGCAGGTACTGGCCCTTGGCCGCGGCCGGCTTGGCCTTGACCAGCTCTTGCACCAGCGCCTGCAGATTGCCTTTCAGTGCTTCGACCTCGAAATCAGCCTTGCCGATGGTCGTATGCACAATGCCGCCTTTGTCGGTGCGGAACTGCACCTGGCCGGCCTTGGCGTTCTTGACCGCCTGCTCGACATCGGTGGTCACGGTGCCGACTTTCGGGTTCGGCATCAGGCCGCGCGGACCCAGTACCTGGCCGAGCTTGCCGACCACGCGCATGGCATCCGGCGTGGCGATGCACACGTCGAAATCGATCGTGCCACCCTTGATGGTTTCGGCAAGATCATCGAAACCGACGACATCCGCACCGGCGGCCAGCGCCTTCTCGGCATTTTCGCCCTGGGCGAATACCGCGACGCGCACATCTTTGCCGGTGCCGTGCGGAAGCACGGTGGAACCGCGCACGACCTGGTCGGACTTGCGTGGGTCCACGCCCAGCCGTACAGCCACATCGACGCTTTCGGTGAACTTGACCTTGCTCAGATCCTTGAGCAGGCCCAGCGCTTCATCCAGCGCGTACTGCTTGCCGGGTTCGATCTTTTCCCGGATCGCACGATTTCTTTTCGTCTGCGCAACCATTATTCAGCTCCCTCGACAGTCAGACCCATGCTGCGGGCGCTGCCGGCAATGGTTCGCACGGCGGCGTCCATGTCGGCTGCGGTAAGGTCAGGTTCCTTCATCTTGACGATCTCCTCGAGCTGGGCCCGGGTTACCGAACCCACCTTTTTGGTGTTCGGCTCGCCGCTGCCCTTGGCGATCTTGGCGGCCTTGCGCAACAGCACGGCGGCAGGCGGCGTCTTGGTGATGAAGGTGAAACTGCGGTCGGAATACACGGTAATGACCACAGGCGTCGGCAGTCCCGGTTCGATCGACTGGGTGGCCGCGTTGAACGCCTTGCAGAATTCCATGATATTGACGCCGTGCTGACCCAGCGCCGGGCCCACCGGCGGGCTCGGGTTGGCCTGGCCAGCCGGCACCTGCAGCTTGATGTAAGCATTGATTTTCTTAGCCATCTTCTTTCTCCTTCGGGTTCGAACGCCGGGCCATTATGTGCCGCGGCTCCCCGTATTCAGCTTTTCAGGTTCAACCCCGCAGCGTTTTGCACTCTGCAGCCGGTTGTCGATGCTCGGGTCGCGTCCTGCGCGTCCCGTCCTGCCTTCGTTCCGGCGCTACGCGCGTCCGGACTTGCACCCGTTCAAGCGCTCGATACGCCGAACGAGATCCCGGATCGCGCTGTGCGCGTCCGGGATGGAAAAACTCGGAGTTCGTCAGAGTTTTTCCACTTGCTGGAAATCCAGCTCCACCGGGGTCGATCTGCCGAAGATCGAGACCGCCACGCGCAGCCGGCTCTTTTCGTAATTGATTTCCTCGACAGTGCCGTTGAAATCGTTGAACGGCCCGTCAATGACCCGAACCATCTCGCCAGGCTCGAACAACACCTTCGGCCGCGGCTTGTCCACGCCCTCGGCAACGCGGTTGAGGATCATGTCTGCTTCCTTCTGACTGATCGGCGCAGGCTTGTCCTGTTTGCCGCCGATGAAGCCCATGACCTTGGGCACATCCTTGACCAGATGCCAGGTGTCCTCGTTCATGTCCATTTCCACCAGCACGTAGCCGGGAAAGAACTTGCGCTCGCTTCTGCGCTTGACGCCCTTCTTCATTTCGACCACTTCTTCGGTCGGAACCAGAATTTCGCCGAACTGATCCTCCATTCCGGATCGCTCAATGCGCTCTTTCAGCGAACGTTGTACCTGCTTCTCGAAACCCGAGTAGGCATGCACGACATACCACCGCTTTGCCATTACAGGTCTCCGCCCATCCCGATCAGCCAGCGCACCAGGCCACCGAAAATGGTGTCCATGATAAACAGGATGATCGCGACCACGACGGTTACGGCCAGTACGATCAGGGTCGTCTGCAAGGTCTCCTGGCGCGTCGGCCAGACAACCTTGCGGCGCTCGACATCGACTTCACGCACGTAGGCGAACGACTCGCGCCCCTTGGCCGTGCGTGACGCAATCGCCAGCGCAAGGCCGGCAGCGGCAACCAGGCCAAGGACGCGAATCAGCGTCATTGCCTGACCTTCGAAGTAGACAAAGCCGTAAATACCTGCACCCAGTACCAGCGCGGCAAGAATCCACAGAACGATGTCGCTTGAAGAACTTTTTTCGGCTGCCATTGAAGACTCTTTAAAAATGTGTGGCAGGCGAGGAGGGACTCGAACCCCCAACCTGCGGTTTTGGAGACCGCTGCTCTGCCAGTTGAGCTACTCGCCTATAAAAAAATCAACCGTAGGAGCGGTCTCCGGGCCGCGATCTTGTATGTTCGCGGCCTGGAGACCGCTCCTACGGATCCTTTACTCGTGAATCTTGGCCACGACGCCGGCACCGACGGTACGGCCGCCTTCGCGAATCGCGAATCGCAGACCTTCTTCCATCG